>NZ_JANUEX010000001.1:0-1095181 GCF_024808755.1 Rahnella sp. BIGb0603
TAAACTCTTCGGGATAACGTTTACCGCTCATGGGCACCTCTCTTTAAGTCATCTTAAATGACTCCGAGGTGTCTGTTAAACCCGTGGCGATTCAGATGACATCGCTTCCACGGGTTAGGTAGTATTGGATCTTAGCCATAAATTTAATTTTCCATTTTTCCTATTAATGCCTCTGTTCGAGCGCAATAAAACGTAAAACATACCCCAGAAAGTAACTTGCACAGGTCCGCAAAGAGCGAAGAGCGGACATTCAGCCCATTCATATCCAGGCCGCCAATGAGTCAGACAGATGGCTGTTAAATGCCGCCTCTCAATATGTGTGTGGAATTAAAGTTGATATCATTACAAGGGAGAAAACCATGTTAGTACAATCAGAGAGTTGTAAAATAGTGGGAATTGAATACTGACATCACCTGCCCAACAGATATCAGGTGATGTCAGTATTAATTTATGATAAACATCCTGTGTGATATCCGAAATATCCTTACGTATTTCACCTTCTTAACCTTGACCTAGTTTCAGGCCTCCATCACAGATAATTGTCTGTCCTGTAACAAACGTATTCGTAATTAAGAAACGAATCACTTCAGCGATATCATCAGAGTTGCCCACCCTGCCTACTGGTGTTGATCCTGCATATTCATTAAACGCAGTTGATTTATCTTCTTCTGAAAGAAAATCCCACCAGGGGGTGTCAATCACCCCCGGCGACACACCGTTAACCCTCAGTGGCCGTAATTCGGAAGCCAGGGTAGGCACAAGTGCTGCGACAGCTGCATTTGCTGCACCAATCCCCGCTGTACCGGGCATGGCGGCATGTGCAGTTACCGCACTGACAAAAGTCAGACTTCCATTCTTACGAAGATAAGGGATTGCGGCCTGGGCTGTGGCAAAATGCGCGTAAAATTTCTCCTCAAACCCGGCCCTTACGTCAGCCAGTAAAACGGATGGAAAAGGCCCGGCTCCTTTGCTGCTTCCCATTGCCAGGACGAGGTGGTCAAAACTGCCAATACAGCTGAAAGCTTCCTGCAGTTCTTCCTCGTTAGCCGCATCGAGTCTCAGTGTATGAATTTCTCCTGTCAGCGATTTTTCTGCTTCTTCCAGCCGAGCAGAACTGCGTCCTGCGATGGTGACCTTGTGACCCTTGCTGAGAAGCTGACGGGCTGTGGCAAGGCCAATCCCGGATGAACCGCCCATAATTACGATGTGTTGCTGTGACATACTGATACTCCTTTTTTAGGATATTACAGTTTGTTAACCCTGTTGTTGCATCGGGTCCTGCAGGTTGGTAAGGACGAAACTTGTAGCCCTTAATGCCGTGCGTGCGGCCATGTCAAACGCTTGTCGATGCGGATGACCGGGTAAAAACCGGTCAAAATAAAGACCTGTTTGTCCTTCGGTACTGGATGAAATGGCAAGCTGAAGAATGGCATCAGCACCTTCTTCAACGCTGCTTAGAGCCGGCATGCCGTCATTTTTAACCATAGAGGTGTTCATATAGGTAGCAGGATGCAGAGCATTAACCACGATGTTGCTGTTACCGAGTTCCAGGGCAAGGTCACAAGTAAAAAGTATCAGGGCGAGTTTGCTTTGGCAGTACGCACGTTCCCCGCTGTAATGATGAGTCAGCATGATGTTTTCAAAGTCTATTTCTTGCTGACCAGCGGAGGACACATTGACAATACGTGCTTTTTCAGCAGAGAAAAGTGCAGGCAGCAGAAGGCGGGTTAGCAGAAAACTTGCAAGATAATTCACTGCAAAACGTAGCTCGAATCCGTCAACACTTTCTGTTCGTCCCGGCCAGTTTCCCGAAACACCTATTCCTGCATTGTTTATGAGTACATCAAGTTTGGAATGCTCCTGACGGACTTCAGCCGCAAGCTGTCTGACCCCATCAAGCGAGGAAAAATCTGCGTGAAAGAAGGTGGCGTCACCGCCCTGATTACGAATAAACTGAACGACATCCTCACCGCGTTGATGGTTACGTCCATGTATGAGTATTTTATTCCCGGAGACAGCCAGTCGTTCAGCCACCTTCCGGCCAACGCCGTCCGTTGAACCTGTAATCAAGATAATTTTAGATTCATCAGTCATGGTATTTGCTCCGATAGAGAGAAACTGATGAAGAGTTTAATCATCTCAAAGACGCTAACCAGTACTGGTATTATCCTGGTATCAGCACTACCCGGGGAAAGTAAATGTCGGATGCTAAAATTGACAAACACCGCTCACGGCTCAGGGAGTTCGGGAGTTTTCTGCAGTCCCGTCGGGCCAGGTTGTCGCCCGAGCAAGTCGGGCTGCCATCGGGGTTTCGGCGGCGCACCCCGGGGCTCCGCCGTGAGGAAGTTGCGCAACTTGCCGATATAGGGAGTACTTGGTATACATGGCTTGAGCAAGGACGCGATGTACGTCCCTCGGTTGAAGTGCTTGATGCCATCTCAAGTGCTCTTCAGCTTGACCCGGCAGAAAAACATCATCTTTTTACTCTTGCAGCAATATCCTCTTCCGAGGAAAAACCAAAAACAGAGGAACATGTCCCTGATTCTTTGACAAGAATGCTTAAGGCATTGGTCGGTCAACCTGCCTATGTGCTGGGTTGTCGGTGGGATATCCTGGCCTGGAATGATGATGCTGTCCGGGTGTTTGGTGATTTTGGCAGGCTGGAGGGGGACCATCGGAATTTAATGCATATGATGTTTACCAGTCAGTCGCACCGCCAAATCCTCGCTGACTGGGACACGCTGGCTCCCCTTTCACTCGCCATGTTCAGATCTGACTGTGCTCATTATGTTGGGGATCCTGACTTTGAGAGACTTATCTCATTGCTGAAAGAAGAAAGCCCGGAGTTTCGGGCCTGGTGGCCGCGTAATGACGTTTTACAACAACCTTCGACGATCAAACGTATTACGCATCCCGATGAGGGACATCTTGCTTTTGAATACTTAAGTCTTGCTGTCGAAGGGTGTCCCGGAATGCGTTTTATAGTCTGCACGCCATGCCAGCTATGAGCGAAAAGTGGATGTAATGAATCACCACAGGTATTAACAGCATTACCGTGTGTTAATCAGCGGGGAGCATGCCATATCTTTCCCTGTCAGTTCGGTCGCCATTTATTGGCGACCGATTTGCACAAAGACTACTCTTAATTACTTCCTCAGAATCTGTCCAACGTCTATTCGATTTCCATCGGGATCAGCGAAAACAAATGCCCGAATGCCGTAATCTTTATCTTGTATGCCTTTGATAATTTTGGCACCGATATTCTGACATTGGGTATAAAGTGCATTTGCGTCATCTACAAGAAGGTGCGCGACGGGAAAGGAAGGCGCTTTGTGCTGTGGCTGCAGAGTCAAATGTAGCTCCGCGTCTTCACGCTTTAATATCATGAAGCCCACAGGGTCTCCATTTGCAAAAACATCATTGAAACTCAGTCCATTGATGTAGAACTCACTGGAAATTTTGATGTTTTTTACGGGGATTACGGCTGCTATACGACCAAATTTAACGGGATGCTGCATGATCAACCTCGTGGTTGTTAATCAATAGCATAGCGATGGGCGGTGCCGTAGCTAAGCGACTGGACGGTGCCAGGTGATTGATAAAAGTATGATATTCTCGTCATAAATGGAAATGAAACTTTGAGTGCAGTGACAAATATTCACACGTTAATTTTCTATTGTGACAGGCACAGTAGGCTATGAGCGAAGAGCGGACGTTATCAATAAATAAAAATGCATCTCCATTTAAGGAGCCACTTTAGCGGCTCCCAATCAATAACCCATAATCAATCAGTATCTAAAGAGAGTGAAGAAGATAATTCACGTAAGGCATTAGCTTGATCATTAAGAGTTTTAGCTTTTGCTTCAAAAGTTTCTACTGCGTCAGCTCCGGCCGCAAAACGCGCCGGTGGGTGTTCAAGTTCAGCAAGCTGAATCAGTGCTTCGGCCAGTTTTTGGGGATCGCCTCCCTGCTTTCCGTCCATGCCCTGCCATGCTGTTTTTGTCGCCCTGGTATCGTCGGCATAATCATTGATTGAGAGTTCGGCATACTGAGTTGAATCATTGGATAACAACTCTGTACGGAAAAATCCGGGTTCAACAAGCATGCTGTTAATGCCAAATTTTTTCACCTCCAGTGCCAATGATTCCATCCATCCCTCCACACCAAATTTAGCGGCACAATAGGCACTGCAAAAAGCGATACCGCCGATCCCGGCCGTTGAAGACAACGTAATAATCAGACCTTGTTTCTGGCTTCTCATTTCCGGTAATACCGCGCGGGTGACGTTCATTGGGCCAAAGAGGAGCGTATCAATCTGGTTGCGTACCTGCGTTTGACTAAGTTCCTCAAAAAATCCGGCAAAAAAGTTCCCGGCATTATTAACCAGAACGTCAATTTTCCCGAATGTCTGTATCGCAACGGCAACCGCTATTTCAGCATCCTCGAAACAGGTGATATCGAGTTTTAAAATCAGCAGCGAGTCGTGTTGGCCTAGCGCACGGGTCACCTTGGCCGGGTCGCGGCCGGTGGCAATAACAATATGTCCGGCAGCCAGTGCTGCCCTGGCAAGATTAAGGCCCAAACCACGACCTGCGCCGGTGATCAGCCATACTTTTTTATCTGTCATAAGGATATCTCATTAAAATCAGGGATCAGGAACAGGTAGTCAGAGACTTTATTCAAATTGAGTCATCATCATACTTCCGGCTTCATTAAGAGATAATATGCTTAATTTAGCATGAGCTTAGAAGGCAGCTTTCTTAATGGTGCCATGGAGGATGGATATCAGCCTTTGTGGTAGCGCAGTGCTTCAAGTACTAACGTAAATGCCAGAGAATGCTGCCGGCGACTGGGATAATAAAGATGATAAGCCGGTCTGCGCGGGCACCAGTCAGCAAGAACCTGAATCAACTGGCCTTCCTTAATCAGGGTATCTACTGTGTCTTCAGGCAGGTAAGCAAGGCCCAGTCCATCAACAGCCGCCTGACGCATCATACTTATGGTGCTGAAGGTGCCTCTACCCTCGATACGAACGTTGATTTCACTGCCGTCCTTGTAAAACTCCCAGGAGTAAAAGCCACTATCTGTGGGGAGCTTTAGCCGGATACAACTGTGAGTACTGAGATCCCGAGGAGTAACCGGAAGTTTTTTACCGGAAAAGTAAGAGGGTGCGCCTACCACGGCAAACTGTGAATGTGACGCAAGTGGTAAGGAAATCATGTCCTGATCAATCTGCTCACCCAGCCTGACGCCAGCGTCGTAACGCTCAGCAACAATATCCTTGAGTCCGTATTCGCTCACGATCTCTATATTCAAATCAGGATATTCAAGAAGCAGCGGAGCCAGTCTGGGCCAGAGAAGCGTTTCTGCAGCATGCTCTACAGCGGTTATCCGTATAGTGCCAGCGGGTTTTTCACGCAATTCGCCAAGTGCCGTAATTTCATTTTCTATTTCGTCAAAGTGAGGTCCGATGCGGTTGAGCAGACGTTCCCCTGCTTCCGTGACAGAGACACTTCGGGTCGTTCGCGTGAGCAGACGCAGACCCAGTTGAGCTTCGAGAGTTCTAATTGTATAACTCAGCGCAGATTGGGAGATGCCCATTTGGGCGGCTGCCTTAGTGAAACTTTTCTCGCGCGCAACCGCAATAAAAGCCTGAATATCACTGATATTCTTCCGTCGCATTGATGAATCTCTCGTGTTAAACGAAGCTGACTATACCATTTTATGATTTAATTGTTAGTCAGGCCTAATGGTATGCAGCTGATCGTATTGAAAAAGGTAATGGCCGTGCTGAAAGAAAACTTTAATGAATTGCAGATGTTTCTTGTCGTGGCGCGAGAAAGAAGTTTTACCAAGGCGGCGAGTAAGCTTGATGTTTCGCAATCGGCCATCAGCCACGCGATAAAAGCGCTGGAAGAGCGTCTGAATATCCGTCTTCTGACGCGCACCACCCGCAGCGTGACGCCAACGGAAGCAGGTGATCGCATTATCGCCTGCCTCGAGCCACGTCTGGCAGATCTTGAGCAGGAGCTGGAAACGCTGCTGCATCTGAACGGCAAGACCTCGGGGAATATCCGTCTTTCGGCGGGAGAACACTCGGCGCGCAAATTGGTGTGGCCGAAGTTGAAGCCGTTTCTGAAACAGTATCCTGAAATCAGTATCGAGCTGGTCGTCGATAACGGGTTTGTGAATATCGTCGAGGGGCGTTATGACGCGGGCATTCGTCTGGGCGAAAGCGTCGATAAGGATATGATTGCGGTAAAAATCGGCCCGGACATCCGTATGGCGGTGGTCGGCTCCCCGGCCTATTTCGCGGAGCATCCCATTCCGCAGACGCCGCATGATTTGCAGAATCATCAGTGCATTAATATGCGTTTACCGACCGCCGGTGGCGTGTATCACTGGGAGTTTGAGAAGGACAGAAAACCGCTGCGCGTTCGGGTTGAAGGGCAGCTGACGTTCAACTTGCTGTCCGAAAGAATCGATGCCTTGCAGTCCGGTTTTGGTATTGCCTGCGTGCCGGAAGATATGATTACCGATCTCGTAAAATCGGGCGAGCTGGTGCAGATTCTGGAAGAATGGTGCCCGTTTTTCCCCGGTTATTATCTTTATTACCCGAGCCGGAAACAGCATCCACCTGCTTTCGCGCTGCTGATCGATGCGCTGCGTTATTCAGAATAGATAAATCCGCGACGCCTTTTGAGTGTCGCGGATTTTTTATAAACCGGTGATATCAGACATCCAGTTTTCGCGCCGTCAGCCATTCAACCATTGCCGGGTCACGGTGTGAGAAGAAAGCGCTGGTCGCCGTGTCCATCGCGCTGATTTTAATCATTTCGTCCTGACTCAGTTCAAAATCGAGCACATTGATGTTTTCTACAATACGCTCTTTGCGCACTGATTTTGCCAGCGAAACAATGCCGCGCTGGAATACCCAACGCAGAACCACCTGCCCCACGCTTTTGCCATATTTTGCGCCAATCGCCGCTAATACCGGATTCTGGAACAGGCCATTTTTGCCTTCCGCAAACGGTGCCCAGGCTTCAGGCTGGATCCCGCGGCTCTGCATCCACGGCACCGCGTGCAGCTGCTGGTTGAACGGGTTCACTTCAATCTGGTTGACCGCAGGAACGACGTTATTAAAGGCCATCAGGTCTGCCAGACGATCCGGCTGGAAGTTACTCACGCCAATCGCGCGGATTTTCCCCGCCTGATGTAATTCTTCCATCGCGCGCCACGCGCCGTGAACGTCACCATACGGCTGATGAATCAGATATAAATCGATGTAATCCAGTTGCAGCCGGTTCAGCGACCGCTCGAACTGCGCTTTTGCGCCTTCATAGCTTGCGCCCTGTAACCACAGTTTGGTGGTGACGAAAAGCTCGTCGCGCGCAATGCCGCTTTGTTTGAGCGCGTTGCCCACCTGCGTTTCATTCTGGTAAGACGCGGCGGTATCAATCAGGCGGTATCCGGTTTCAATCGCATCGATAACGGCACGCTCACATTCTGCGGCGTCCGTCATCTGGAAGACACCAAAGCCCAGCAGGGGCATTTCAATACCGTTGTTCAGATTCACTGTTTGCATGACGTTATCCTTGAGTGTTGTGCCTGAGATAAGCATAACGCAGAGCGATTAATCGGATTAGAGGCCCTAATACGATAGGGTTCATTAGCCAAATTCATTAATTCCCGCCCGCGCCCGACTCGAAGGCCACAATGGCTTTCACCTTGTTGTTTTTCATGGCGGTATACCAGCCGGGGCCGCCGCCATACCCAATACCCGTGTTTTTAAAAATGTCTTCACGGTTAACGCCTCCTTATCTGCGTTATCAGCTGCGCACAGTTTCCAGCCAGCTGGTGACGGTTTCTGTGGTTCTTCTTTCCTGACTGCCTTCAATGACCAGCGGTTTTTCGCGTTTTGCGTCCGCCGCCAGTCGCGCGAGGACGTCTTCACTGTCGCCCTTTCCGTAGCCGCCGTGGGTAATAAACGGGATGAGTAACTTACCGGCGAGATCGTGGGTGCTCAGGAAAGTCTGCACCACCGGCGGCACGCTGGTGCCCCAGACGGGAAAGCCCAGATACACCGTCTGATAACCCGCCATGTCGGGAACGGTATTTTTTAAGGCGGGCAGCGTTCCCCGGTCGTGTTCGCTTTTGGCCTGCGCGACGGTCTGGAAATAATCTTCCGGATAAGATTTCGCGGGTTCGATTTCAAACAGATCGGTTTTCAGGCTGCGGCGGCTAACGCCCCGACCGTTGCCAGTTCGCGGCTCTGCCAGTCCAGATTGTCGCGTGCAAAAATGTCGCCGAATAAATGCGTTTGCAGGAACTGATTAATCACCGGCGCAAAATCAAACAACGGGCCCTGCACTGGCGCACCGGAGATTTTGGTCTGATTGGCGGTTCCCGTACGGCGGAGTTCTTCCCCGACCGGGATCGGGCTTACCGGTTCCTGGCCTTCAGCGTCGTGAATGCCGCGCTGTTTGCGGGCTTCGACCACTTTCATGAGTTCGGTTAATGCGTTAAGGCTGCGCGGAAAACCGGTGTACGCGTAAAGCTGTACAAGGATTTCTTTGGTTTCGTTAACGGTCAGTCCGGCATCCAGCCCCTGATTCAGCGCGACGCTGAGTTTTTCCATCTGGCTGCCTGCCATAAACGCGGCGATTAAAGGAATGGCCTGCTGACGTGCAGACAATGTTTCGGAAACGCTGGATTGCGGGTTCATTGTTGAGGCTCCTGTTGTGACGGGCGGCGCGGCAAATGACATCTGGCCGGAACCTGAGCGGTGACAGAAAAAGTGATTCTTTGCGCGCAGGCGTTTAATCGCGACTTCAACCACGTTCGCGTCGCTGTTGAAATTCCTATCCCACCCCTGTTAGGCAATCATCATTTTGGAGAGGATCTCACCCTGAAGGCGCGACGCACATCGGGACGTACTGGGTGCCGCGTTATGTCGATCAGGCAATGACCAAACTCGATACCTTCTTTGATAAAAATATCTAACCCGCCGTTTTAGTCCCTCGCGTAGTCAGTGCCATCACGGCGCTGGCTACGGTAAATACCGCGATAATCCAGCCCATCGTCCACGGCGTCCCGTCACTGAGCAGCGCCAGCAACAATGAAGAGATAATCCCGCTGCCGTACTGCAACGACCCCATCAGCGCAGAGGCAGAACCGGCAACGTTCGGCACGGCGTCCAGCGCGGCGGCTGTTGAGGTCGCGGCAATAACGCCGTTCATCGCAAAGAAAACAAATACCGCCTCCGCAATCAGGCCGATCCCGCCGATCCCCGCGCCGGTGGCCAGCGCCAGCATCAGTGCGGCCAGCATCGCAATACACACGGCGAACCTGAGCAACGTCTCCAGCGGATAACGATGCACCAGACGCCGGTTGACCATGCTCACTGCCATCAGCCCGACGATATTGATGGCAAAAAGCCAGCCGTAATGCTGCGGCTCGACGCCGAAGTAGGTGATGTAAACGAAAGGTGAGCCGGTGATAAACGCATACGCCGCGATGTAATAGAACGTCAGGCATAACGTAAAACGCATGTACTGCGTGTTGCTCAGCAATATGTAGTAATTGCGGAAAGCGCTCCTCAGCGACGCTTTCACGCGCTTTTCTTCCGGTAAGGTTTCCGGCAACCAGAAGAGGGAAATCAGCATGAGTGTGCCGAACACCGCCAGCAGCCAGAAAATAGAATGCCAGGAAGTCACTTTGATCATCTGCCCGCCCAGCAGCGGCCCGGCAATCGGGGCGATCGCCATGATAATCATCAGCGTCGAAAGCATTTGCGCCGCGCGGGTGCGGCTGAACAGGTCACGGATCATCGCCCGCGCCAGCATCGGGCCGGTGCATGCGCCCAGCGCCTGAAAGACACGCCAGAAAACAATCTGTCCGATATCCGTGGATAACGCACAACCGGCAGAACCGATGACGAACAACACCATGCCGATAAACAGCGGCAGACGACGCCCAAAATGATCGCTTACCGGCCCCCAGATCAGCTGTGCAATACAAAAACCGATTAAAAATCCGGTGATGGTCAGTTCCGCGTCGCCCTGTAAATCCTTCGCCATCAGCGGCATGGCGGGTAAATAAATGTCGGTCGATAAAGACGTGAAAGCCATTAATGCGCTGAGAATAAGTACAAACGTGAGGCCGGTCGTTTTTCCGGTAGCGATCTGCGATCGTGCCTGAGAATCAGTCATGGTGTTCCATCGGGAAATAAGGAGAGGACTTTATACTAGCGGGTTCATGGCGCGAGATAATGGCAGGGGATCGGATAGAGATTATGAGCTGTATTCATGAATGCGGGCTGTTACCGCCCCGCCAGACGCAAAAATGCCCGCTCAGGAAAACCCGGCGGGCAGAGTATTTCTACGGCTTAACGGTTGATTTCAGGCAGTTCAGTCGCGCCAGCCCATGGCCGGTGCTACGTGTTTCAGGATTGATTCAATAACATGCACATTGTAATCCACGCCCAGCTGATTCGGCACGGTCAGCAATAACGTGTCCGCTTCGGCAATCGCTTCATCCTGTTTGAGCTGATCAATCAGCCTGTCCGGCGTCGCCGCGTAGCTGCGCCCGAAAATGGCGCGGGTTTTCTCATCAAGATAACCGACTTTGTCACCGTCGTTGCCGCCTCCGCCAAAATACATGCGGTCGCGGTCATCCATCAGCGCAAAAATACTGCGGCTGACAGAAACGCGTGGCGCGCGTGTATGCCCCGCTTCGGCCCACGCTGCGCGGTACGCCCGGATTTGCGCCGCCTGCTGAATGTGGAACGGCTCGCCGGTTTCATCATCTTTCAGCGTCGAGCTTTGCAGGTTCATGCCCAGCTTCGCCGCCCAGACTGCGGTTGCATTCGAACCCGCGCCCCACCAGATGCGGTCGCGCAGACCTTCAGAATAAGGTTCAGGCCGCAGTAAACCCGGCGGATTCGGGAACATCGGCTGCGGATTTGGTTTCGCGAAACCTTCACCACGCAGCACGTCCAGGAACTTTTCCGTCGTGCGACGCGCCATATCCGCCTCGGTTTCACCTTCTTCAGGCTGATAACCAAAGTAACGCCAGCCATCAATCACCTGCTCCGGTGAACCCCGGCTGATCCCAAGCTGCAAACGCCCGCCGGAAATCAGATCTGCCGCGCTGGCGTCTTCGGCCATATACAGCGGATTTTCATAACGCATATCGATCACACCGGTGCCGATTTCAATCTTGCTGGTCTTCGCGCCAATCGCGGCCAGCAGCGGGAACGGCGAACTCAGCTGACGCGCAAAGTGATGCACGCGAAAATACGCGCCATCCGCACCCAGTTCTTCAGCGGCGACCGCCAGATCGAGAGATTGCAGCAAAGCGTCAGCCGCCGAACGGGTGCCGGATTGTGGCGATGGCGTCCAGTGACCAAATGATAAAAATCCAATATTTTTCATCGAGTATTCATCCTCATATTCAGGGAGATAATCCGCAAAGAGGCCCTTTCCGCCAGGCCGCAATAATAGATTCACTCTACGCGATCCAGGATGAGAATAAATATCATTTGTTTAACATAAGGATTCAATAAATTTGAAGGAGAGCAGACTTTTTTGCTTGTTTTTTAATAACCTGAACAAATAGTCGCCATAAAAACGCAGATGTAAAAAATCCTTTGCCAACGACATCATCACCCGTTATTATGCGCCCCGTTCACACGATTCCTCTGTAGTTCAGTCGGTAGAACGGCGGACTGTTAATCCGTATGTCACTGGTTCGAGTCCAGTCAGAGGAGCCAAATTCTTGTTTTCATGCCGCTTTACGAATCCTTATGTGCTTCCGATTCAATGAGTTAGCGTGAAAAGTCTTCCCGATGCATTTTCATTTCCCCCTCCGCATCGGGAGAATGTAGTGGTCAGATTTGGGGTCATGCGGGTTCGATGACTTAGTGCCCCCCAAATGTCCCTAAAAGACTCAAAAATCCGCAATTAAAAACCATCCGAAAAAACTTCTAAGTCTCTGACTGTCATGGTCTATACACTTAAGAAAATACCCCTTCGATTCAATGCGCATAATAAACTCCTCGGGTAATCCCGGAAGCGAGAGCTTTTTTTAATTCACGCATGACCTGCCAGAAGCGCTGACTGGATGCGCTTAACTGGTGATTTTCCCAAACCTGAATCATGATTTCGTTATTCGATACGATTCGGTGACCCGACGTCTCCAGCATATAAATCAGCAAGCGCATCATTGTTGTTCTTAAAGTAATTGCCTGGATTTTTTCCGTGAATTATTCCAAAAACAATGTTCCTCTGGATATCAACAATGATGTTATTTCCTATGCTAAAACCAAAAAGCCTCTCCTTGTTAATCATTTCTCCCTCCTTACATTCAGAAACCATAAGCAATGAACATATTTCATATGAATAATGCCCCTGATTTCAGTGAGCGCATTCTATATCCGCAAAAAGACATTCGACAACGCAAGATAAAAAACACCTATGAAAAAAAATTAACTACATACCATCGTCCTGACCAGTATAGAAGCGGGTTAAGATTTTTATTAGAAAATTCAATACCAGTTTGAATATAAAAACATCCGGATAAGCCACAGGCATAAAACTTATTGTATTCACGTAACGTTAATAAATAACAGAATCTAATTAATAATGAAATGCATATGCAGTTACCTCTTCCCGTGTAGTTTTCAACCCCGAAAAGTAGGACTGATGCATTAAATCAGAGGGAGGTAGTAGTATTTCCACGAAAAGCAGAGTGATCACTCATTTATCTTCATTTTGTTTTTTCTTATTACGGAGGGTAAATACAGTGCGTGCATATCTTTTTTACATCTTTATGCTATTATTAAGAATGTCCCCGGAGAAATGTCAAACTTTTGCCTCACTCATTAGAGAAATGACAGATGACAGAGAAATCTTTTATTGAAAACATCACCAGAGCCAGGGGTTTTGATTTAAATCTTCTCTTATACTTTGAAGCCATCTATGCCTATAAAAGTGTTTCAAAGGCGGCGAAATTGCTTTGCATCAGTCCTTCCGCTGTCAGCCAGTCGCTGACAAAACTTCGCAGTTTCTTCTCTGATCCTCTTTTTCTGCGCGAAGGTTCAGGCCTTGTGGCAACGACGGTCGCAGAAAATTTACACAACCAGTTAAGTTCCGGATTCGGACAGTTGCTCAGTAGTCTGGACTATTTCAAAGACACAGCAGCGAAAAATAAATTTGTCATTCATTCCACTCCCTATGCAGCTATGCGCATTTTGCCCAAGCTGACATCTGAGATCCTCAATGAAAAACTTAACTGTGAAATCAGCCATATAAGTACGGATGGGTTGTTAGATACGATAGAAGATGCCCTGACCTACAGAAAAGCAGATATCGTTTTTGATACCAGGCCTTATTATAACTTTTCGACCGTTGTGGAACCTTATCTTATTGAGCATACCGTTCCTATTTGCAGGAAGGATCATCCAAGATTAGGGTCAACGTTGACGTTTGATGAGATGGCGATTGAATCATCAACCTTATTAAATGCAGGTTCCGAAAATGTAAAACGCACCCAGACGGGTATCATGGACTTTTTGGGGCAGCGTAACTTCTTCTTTAGCAGCAGTTCTATCATTGTGAATGCGGCGATCGTTGAAAACTCTGACGTCGTCAGTTTCGTGCCGGTCTGGTTTGCTGAAAAATTTGCATCAAGCTTTAATATTAAAATTCTGGACTGTGATTTTTGCCCGGAACCCGTCACGATGTATATCACTTACAATAAGGCTTCCTTAAAAAGCCCACACTTTCTGGAACTTTTAGCCATACTCAATAAGCATAAAGAAATCTAAAATCCACCAAAGTGGAAAGAATAGCCTGAGTATGTCACAGGGCTATTCTCGTCCACTGCTCAGTCATCAAAATTCATATCTTGAGGGTTAATGCATTTTTTCAATTTTCTTGAGCAATACGTCTTTATCTTTAATGCGTGTGGGGTCTTTCAAATAGTTTATATACAGGTAGGTTTTTTTGGTATTGACTTTGAATCTGTAACTCAGTGACTTAATATTAAAAGAAGCATGTAATTTCAAATAGATGTTAACAGGAATGACGCAAATGATATCACTCACTTCTACCATTGACAGCAGTACGAGATAATAATGGCTTGAGAAAAATACGTTATCTGTATTGCTTTCCTGGATTAAATTATCAAATCTGGATAAGCATCCGACGGCTGCTTGTTTTTCCTGATAAAACTCTTTCAGGGAAATGGCGTCTGAAAATCGCGGATGTTCTTTCCGGCAGACAATGGCATAATCTTCTGTGAACAATCTTTTAAAGTAAATATCGTCGTGCTGAACAGACGCATAATCAAAAATGACATCCGCCTTATTATTCAATAATAATTCGATTCTGGCCTCAGGCGTATCAGGGAGAGGCTTATGCTCCAGCGAGAATGACAGGGTTTCCTGCATCACCTGGTAGGTCAAAGGGATAACGGTCGCCGCAAGATGGGGGGCACATGAAAAAATAAAATGAGTACGGTGGGAGCTATCCGCACTAGCCTGCACCTTCGGCTGGGAATTGTGAAGTCCGAGCATTTCGGTATGCAGGCGCTTAGCAAACTCTGTCGGTAAAAACCCCTTTTTATCATGAACAAACAGTTCGTCGTTATATAATACCCGCAGCTTTTTGATTGCCATATAAACGCTGGAATGTGAAATGTTTAAGGCATGAGCCGTCTGGGTCATGCTTTTCGTTTCCATCACCGTGTTAAAAATAAGGATCCTGGCAATATCTGCTTTGCTTAATTTGAGATGCATCACATTGACCTTCCGTAATCAAATAATGTCTATTTGTAGTTTTTAAATGCTCGTTGCAGATCCCTGAACTGGTCAATCCTCGCCAGATATTTTTGCTGTTCAAGGCTTCCCTTCGGTAAGATTCCGCTGGCCTGAGTCAGAAGCTCAATGGCCTGTTCTAAATCTCCTTTAAGCGCCCTGCTCTCCGCCCAGGCGGCAAGCTCTTTACTTCTGTATCCTTCAAGAGCAGAGACCTTTCTTAACATCTCCCATCCGTTAGGTTCTGAAGGATGCGCAAAGGTATAAGCCGCTAAAAGGGGATCTGCTTTCGCATACATGCCGGATTCGATTTCGGCATTTGCCAGATTTAAGATCAGCACCGGATTATTTTTAGTTGCCGCATTCGCCTTTTCCAGACGTTGTGCAGCCTGCCCGGCTTTTTTACGGGCAATATCATTATCAGTGGCAATATCCAGAAACCAGGCGTTGCCGGGTGAAGCACTCAACAGTTTTCGAATGGCCACATCGGCCTGGTCGTATTTTTTTGCCTGATAACTCTGGATAGCAGAACCGTAAAGTGCGGCTAACACCTCGTCTGCCTGCCCTGCATTTAGGGTGTTTATATACTCGTCAGCGACTGTCTGATCTTCGCTATACATCGTCAGCACTCTGACTTTTGCCAGCATAAAATCTAATGAAGATGCACGTACCACTGCGGGCATCTGATTCGCCCGGTTACGCATATCGGACAAACGACTTTCAGGGAGCGGATGCGTCAGCAACATTTCAGGAGGTTTACTTGCGAAAGAGGATTTATCGGCCAGTTTTTGTAGAAACAATGGCATTGCCTGGGGATTAAAACCGGCGCGCTGAAGTACCTGAATGCCTATCCGGTCCGCTTCCTGTTCGTTGGCCTGAGTAAAACTGATCATCCCCTGTTGTGAACCTGCAAGGGTGGAAGTCAGGGCTGCCATTCCGGCCTGCGGACTGGCAGTCGCCAGTAAAATTGCACCAAACGCACCGCCCCATGTCAGAGGAGAATTCTTTTGCTGATCCTCCATTGCCCGTGCCAGATGACGTTGCGTGACGTGTGATATTTCGTGTGCCATGACGGAGGCCAGCTGTGATTCATCCTCTGTCGTGGCAAATAATCCGGTATGCAAAACCACATTTCCGCCAAAAAAGGCGTAAGCGTTAAGCTCATTATTATTTACCAGATAGAAATGAAACGGCGTCCTGACAGATTTAGCCTGACTCACTAAATTTTGCCCCAGATGATTGAGATATTCCACCAGCAGGGGATCGTCAATAATCGGTGTCGCTGCCCGCATCTGCCGGACATAATAGTCTCCCATCTTAATTTCCTGAGCCACACTGAGCGTGCTGCCAGCGGACGTTCCCATTTCCGGAAGTGTTTCCAAAACAGGTTGCCCTGCAAAATGAGAAGCAGGATCATCCTGATAATGGAAACTGCTGACCGTAGAGGTTGACGCGAAGGCACCGCCGGTACATAAGGCACACAGTATTGTCGCGTACGCCCCTGGTTTGAATACTTTAGTTTTCATTTTTTCCTGAGATGACTATTTACGACCAAAGGAGTATAAGAAAAGCCCGTCTGACCGAATAAGCGGGATATAAATATTATTTTCTGAGTCAATAGTAAAGTAATAATAACGCATTAATTGCGGTGATACCTTTTAGTTTTACTAAATGACTTATTAAGCAATTGTGAATTAAGATCTGCTTAAATAATCAATTCGGTTTGCTTGTTAATTAAGCCGATTCCTAATTTGTTTATCGTGATACTCTGTTTTTCGGGATATAAACCCTGTTTCATATATCGTTCTAAATGAAAGCCAAGCTTACCGGACATGTTATTCATGACGCTTATTAACATCGGTATGCCAATGACAAAACCTGACTCCCCTCTTTTTGGGCAGGGCAATGCCGTCTTTCATAACAGGCTGTTTAAGACGATGACTTCTCCGCAGAAATGGAAATTATCATGAATATGCAAAAGAAAATTCTTTCATTATGTATTGCCCTGGCGCTAGGCAATAACGCCTTTGCCGCACCTGAAGTAGAAAGTAAATTAAAAGTCGATGAAAAAACATGCCCGGCTAAAGGCACTGTTTTAACGAAAGAACAAAAGGCAAAACTGCCAAAAAAATGTCTTTCGGATGATGATGATAAATTGGCATGGGGCTGGATAGCCGGAGGTTCTGCTGTCGCGGTCGCTGGCATTCTGGCCCTTGCCAGCGGCGGCGGTGGTGGCGGTGGCGACGACCATCATTCGGATCCGATTCCCGACCCAATTCCTGACCCAATTCCTGATCCAATTCCGGACCCGATTCCGGATCCGGACCCGATTCCCGATCCAGAACCTACAACGGGAACCGTTACCTATCGAAATAACGCAGTCCTGGATAAAACGGCGAAAACCATTACGTTCAACGACGTCACGTACAGCTATGTTCCGGAGGGTGGCCGTTATGTTCTGACCGCGCCGGACAACTCCGTGCTGTATATCGAAAGTGACAAGTGGCTGGTGGACGACAGAAACGATCTGATCCTCAGAGGTGACGATGCCGAGGGTTTCTACTGGATCTACGATTCGGAAGCTAAATTTGTTCATGCCGACGACCATACCAATCTCATCGAAGGTGACGGCACCAGCAACAAAATTGACAACGGTTCCAGTGCATCCGGCGCATTTACCGCAGGGACGATTGTTGATGGTAACAATACTTCTACCGTTATCAACGGCGGCTCCGGCGCGACAGACGGCGGCAAAGGCACCTACATAAACGGGAACGGCTCTGTTGTCGATAACACCGGCGGCACCACGGCCAGCGGCGAGAAATCCACCGGTATCGATATCACCGGGAATAACGACAAAGTCATTAACGGCGGTGAAAGCACCATTACCAGCGGCGGCACCGGCATCAACATTGACGGTAATTATGGCCAGGTTGATAACAAAGGCGAAACCACTGTCTCCGGCGAAGGCTCCACCGGCACTAAAATCAAAGGCGACGATGCCGTTATCAACAACAGCGGTAAAACCGATGTGACCGAAAGCGCCACCGGCACAAAAATCAACGGCAACGGCGCAGACGTCGTTAACACCGGCGAGACCACTGCCAGCGGTTCCGGCTCAGCGGGTACTGTGATCACCGGCGACGGCGCCGTCGTAGATAACTCCGGCAAAACCGACGTCACCGAAGGCGGCACCGGTACCAATATTGACGGTAAAAATGCCCGGGTAGACAACAAAGGCGAAGCCACTGTCTCCGGCGAAGGTTCCACTGGCACTCAAATCAAAGGTGATGACGCCACCGTCAACAACAGCGGTAAAACCGATGTGACCGCAGGCGGCACCGGCACCAAAATCGACGGCAACGGCGCGAACGTCGTTAACACCGGCGAGACCACTGCCGGCGGTACGGGTTCTGCGGGTACTGTGATCACCGGTGATAACGCTAAGGTCAGTGATCAGGGGTCGACAACGGTGACCGATAACGCCACCGGCATCAAAATCGACGGTAACGGCGCGGACGTCACGATCAAAGGCGACAGCACCAACCCAGCAATCATTGATGTCTCCGGCGGCGGCAAGGGCGTGGTGATTAATGGCGACGATGCCAGCATCACGATTGAAGACGCCACCGCTACTGTGGACGGCGCTGGCTCGGCCCTGGCAATTATCACGGGTGATAACGCTACCGCTAACATTGGCGGTGACATTTATGTTAAAAACGCTGCACACGGCATTGAAATCGCGGGTGATAATTCCACGGTTAATACCACGGCGAGATTCTTCGTTCAGGATTTGAATTCCATCGGGATTAATATTACCGCGGTCAACGACGGCGCAGATGAGCACACCACCTTTAACAACACCGGTGATATTAATGTCACTAAAAACGCTACCGGGGCGATGATTGCGGGTGATAAAGCCAATGTGACTTTAGGCGGAAACATTAATGTTAACTCTGTTAAAGATGATGCCGGTGTTCTGCAACTGGGAACCGGCGTTAACGTTAACGGTAATAACGCCAGCGTTCAGATTGATGGCAATGTGAATTTAACCAGCGATGCTGTCAGTGCATCCGATATTACCAAAATCGCCAGCGGCTATATGGAAGGTGTCAAGGTCACAGGGGAAAATAATGACATCACCATTAAAGGTGCCATCAATGCTAATGCAACCGGAGCCATTAAAAGCGATGGTGCTAAATATGGTCTGGATGATAAATCCGCTGTGTGGGTGGGTGTGGAAGTCACCGGCCAGAATGACCATGTAAAACTGGATGGCGGTATCAATCTGACACTGGATACCGGCAGTGCTCCTTTATATGCTGAAGGCGTGCATCTGATTGGCTTAGATGTTTCGGGTAATAACACGGTTGATCTGGCTGGAACGTCTGTTATTAAAAACACCAGTGCCCGAGTTGATAACGTTATGTTAGCTAAAGTAGAGGGTGGCGCCCTATTAAACGTTGAGGAAGGCGCGGAACTAAAATATACAGCAGCTCTGAATTCAGGTACGCCAACTGATGGTGTTGCAGGAGAGGGAGTCTTAAATGCAGCAGGAAATGGGAGTAAAATAATTAATAACGGAACACTTTCATTTGACGGGAATTTTAGCGGATTTGCCGTAAATCTCACTGACGGAGCTTCATTCGAAAACAATGGTACTCTTCAGGCTGAATTTACTAATCACAATCAATCCGCACTTGTTTCAACCGATAATGCAGGTACAACAGCAATAAATAATGGTTTGATAAAAGTTATACAAACTGTCCAGCCGGTGTCCAGCGGTTTGTCCAAACTGATGCCTATAGGATCATATAGTAGTACCACCTATGCAATGTTGGCTTTAGATCCTTCGGAGATAACAAATAGTGCCACGGGGACTATTGATCTACAAGGTGCGGGAGTATTCGGCATGGCTTCCAATCTGGGGGGCAGTGTGGCAAATGCAGGCACAATTAACCTGGATGGTTTTATCCCCGTTACTGATGGCAGCGGAAATGTGACAAATAAAACAGCCTATACACCTGACCTGTTTTACCTGCGCGGTGCCGCAATGGTTGCAGGTTCGACTTCAACCCAACCAAACAATAGTGCACAGGCAATTAACACCGGCAATATTACCGTCAATAACTCGGGGTTTGGTATGCTGGCACTTAAAGGCGGTACCGTCACCAATCAGGGCACTATCACCCTGACAGCAGATGCTACCACCGTCAGCGACGGAAGAGATTCAGGGGCAACACAACTTGTCGCCATGGGCGCTTATAAAGGCGGTACAGCCATAAACGACACCACCGGTATCATTAATATCAACACCGATATTGGCCGCGCATTCTATAACGGCGGCTCAGGCAACGTGATTGTTAACAAAGGCACGGTGAATTATATGGGCAGCGCCATTGGTAATGGTGATGTGCATATGGGCAGCACACCACAGTCACAGGTGGCCGGTTCGCCAGTGCGTGTTCAGGGCTACAGGGTGGGCACCAACGCCGACGGTTCATCGGGTAAATTCTACGGCAATAACCTGGATGTTTCTGAAGTGACCGTCGATACCGGGTTCACCGAAGGAACAGATGCCAAAACCGCTACCCTCAACGATGTTGTTGTGGGTTCTGACATCGCCGGTGCGGAAAGTATTCAGGCTGATTCTGTGGTGTGGAAGGCCGAAGGGAAAACGGACGCCAGCGGTAACGTTGACGTGACCATGACCAAAAAAGCCTATACCGATGTGGTCACCGATTCCAGCGTGAACAGCGTCGCGGGCGCACTGGAAGCGGGTTACACCAATAATGCCCTGTTCCAGAGCCTGAACCTGAAAACGGCGAAAGACGTGACCAACGCCATGAAGCAGATTTCCGGCAGCAAAGCGACGACCGCGTTTAACGAAGCGAAAGTGCTGAGTAACCGTTTCACCATGCTGGCAGACAATGCCGTGGTGAATTCGAACGGCCTGGGCTTTAACGTGGTGGCAAAAGGCGACAAACGTTCTGAACTGGGTAACAACACCCAGTACGACATGATGGCACTTAGCCAGAAACTGAGCCTGACAGACAACCAGACCCTGAAATTGCAGTACGGTATTGCGCGTCTGGACGGTAACGGCGACGTGAAATCCGCAGGTGACAACGGCCTGACCGGCGGCTACAGCCAGTTCTTCGGTCTTGAGCACGAAATGGATCTGGGTAACAACCTGAGCTGGGACAACGCCCTGCGTTATGACAACCATCAGCTCAACAGCAGCCGCTCAATCCAGTACGGCAGCGTGAATGAAGTGGCGAACGCCAACAATTCACAGCAATACATGGAAATGAAGAGCCAGTTCAGCAAGGGTTATGACCTGAGCGAGACGCTGAAATTCAAACCGTCCATCGGTGCGAAAGTGCGTCATACCCGCGATGGCGGCGTGAGTGAAACCGGGGCAAGCGACTACAACCTGAAAATGGATGCAGGCAGCGAAACCGCCGTTGACGCCATCGCCGGAATGGAACTGACCTACGCCGGTAAGAACGGCTGGGCGGCAACCGCCAGCGTGGAAGGCGGCCCTAACCTCTCCTACAGCAAAAGTGCGCGTTCTGCGTCCCTGCAGGGGGCTGCGGGTCAGCACTTTAACGTGGATGACGGTCAGAAAGGCGGCGGCGTAAACAGCCTGTCTCAGGTAGGCGTCAGCTACAGCCAGGGTAACACCTCTCTGGGGATGGATGCGTATAACTGGAAAGAAGACGGTGCGTCTGATAAAGGCCTGAACCTGAATCTGAAAGTTAAGTTCTAAGCGTCAGTTCGTTAAATGAACAAACCCTGCTGATTGCACCAGCAGGGTTTTTTTATGCGTAAATGTCACTGTCACTTCTTTTTAGTCCTCAGTAAAACGCCCTCCCCGGTAATCATTCTGCAACTCAGTCAGACAACACATCTGAGTCAGTGAATTGCTGTCGCATCACCGCTACCGCTGTTCCCGGATTAAATCCGCAGCTGAGTGAAATATACTCTTCCCTGATGCGTGCTGATTCTTTGTTATCGGCTGACAGCACCCGCAGATCATGCGCATCAGACGTGGATGCGAAAGCCGGTACGCCTCACGTTAAGCTTAACCGGGGTGTCTCAAAGGGTGTGGTGGGTATAGCACTGAAATGGCGGAGAGCCTGCCGTACAGTGTAACGAGGGGAACAGTTGCTGAGATGTCTCTTTCCAGAGATGCAGGGGCACCTGCGTAGTTTGCCCGCGTTATACCGGTAGTAGCTAATTTCCCGGCCTGTGAGCAATCCATGATAATTCCCTGACTTTACCTTGTTTCAACTACGGTGGTGTCATCATGGCCGGAGTGCACCACTCTTCAGGTATTTATGGCGACGTGATGACTGGCAATAAAGTTTTCATTGCCCTGAGTAGTTTGGATATTACGAGTTACGCATGAGTTACAGAATTACCCCCTGCTCCGTCCCGATGGACAGGGGTTCTGTTTTGACAGCAGAAAGAGTAAGCGATGAAGTTGAGACCGGAACGGTCAACAGGGGGAATGACGGGGGGCTTAAAAAATTGCGGGGCTCATGATCTGTTCTTAACCACCGACGGCTGAACAAATCATGAACCCCTGAACCTGCAATAAAATTTCACTGTATGAAATTGTGCTCGTCAATAATGCTCAGTAATAGGTGATCGTCACATCGGCTTTCGCGGTGAAATTCCCCGTAAAATCGTTATTACTGGCATCGGTGACTTTTGCCGCCGTCTGGATTATCGCCGCCTGGAAATTAGCGGTGTTCTTGCCTTTTTGTCCGACACCAAGATTTTGTTTCACGCCCATTCTCACCGTATTCCCTTCGCTGTCAAAAAGTCCGACTTCCAGACCCTGCAATTTTTCACCGTTCTGAACGCTGGTGGTGGACAATGTGTCGCGTCCTTTAATCACGGTGTAGGGTTCGTCAAACGTAAACTCCACATTATTGGTGTAGCTGCTACAGGTAAAATCCATGCCGAAGCGGACCAGCGGCCCTTTCTGAGGAAAGGTGCCGCTGCCTGTTTTGCTGATATTGCCCAGATCCACGGTCTGATGTTTATTATCCAGCGAACATGACGGCGCGGCCATGTACACACCTGTACCTAACGGCACATCAACGGTGGCGATACCGCCCAGCCCGTCGATGGTAAAGGTTAAATGCGCGCCGGGAGGAATGACGGCCTGAGACTGATATTCCATCCAGCCGAATTTAATCAGTTCTGCACGCATCGATTCGATGGCGAAATTGTATTGTTTATCGTACTTGTAGAGCGTTTTTCCCGCATTGTACTGCGCGCCGAACTGCACCAGCGTGGTGTCGTCTTTACCATTAATAATCGGATATTCCACGCCGAGACGTTTTCCGCTGGCCATTTGCGCCGCGGGATAGCTGGCAGGCGGCGTTTCTTCACTGATCTGCACGGCTTTGATGTACATCTTCATCTTTATGCCGTTATTGGTGGTTTGCGCTTCACCCGCCCAGTCCAGCGCGCTGTCATTGACCGCGCTGAGACTCAGGCTGATGGTGCCGTCAAAGTTGGCCGGGGCTTCAAACTCATTGCCATCCGACGTACAGGTCAGGCGCATATTTGGCAAAAACTGGGCGTAATCGAGCGCAAGTACCACTGTGTAATCCGGCGTGTTCTGATCGACAGCCACCGGATTTTCACGCGTGTAAGGCGAGAATGGCGCTGCACCGCCGGAATCGATATCGCAGTGTAAAACCCCCGCCTGGCTGCAAACGGGAGCCAGAAGAGTCAGTAACAACGCAGGCCATATTTTCATGTGCGGCTGTCCGTCAGAAATTCAGGGACTGATGTAACACTGGGGATTCGCCACCGAAATCGTTGATGACTGAATAGTTCAGCGAGCCGGATTTACCACTCACACCGGCAGGCAGCGCATAACGCATTTCCCCTTTAGCAGGCACCATGCTGTTCTTACCGGCGACCGGCTGCGCTTTGCCGCCTGCGGTGACCGAAAGCTCAGAGAAACTGGCGTAATACTGCGTCGGGTTTTTCGCAATCAGCCAGGTTTTACCGCCTTCACGGCTGACCTGCCATTGCAATTTGTTCAGCGTGTCAGCCGGTTTCTCTGCCAGCGTCGTCGGGCGGATAAACACTTTCAGACGGGTGCGTACGGCCACCTGTAACTGGTTGCCCTGCGCTTTACTGACCGGCGGCACTTCCTGGATCCACAGCCAGTAAACCGATTCCCGATCCTGAGGGATTTTGCCCGGCACGATAACCATGCGTAACTTCCCTTCCCTTCCGGCACCGATTTTGAATAAAGGAGGCGTGAGGATCAGCGGCAGGTTTTTATCGTTACCTTTTAAATCTTCAATCCAGGACTGAACCAGATAATCCTGTGACTTATCATCGTTGATGAGTTTAATAGAGGTTTCTTTATCACTTTCCAGCGCGACCACACGGGTCAGCGCGGGACGGACAGCGGCGGAGGCCGCGTTTGCCAGAAGTAATAAACTCATGAATACGGGAACGGCAATTTTAGTGAATTTCATCTTTATCTCTGCTTAGCGACAAACCGCATTTATTTGCTGATACCAGGGTTCAGAAGACTCTTTGGCACCTGGTAAATCGAACTGGCACTGCGCGTTATTGCCCAGGTCCACATGCAGTGTTGTACCGCCATCGGCCAGAATGCCGTTGAGATACAACAGTCCGTTATCGGCCACCATGCCGACCTGCTCCTTGCCCTGCCATGCCGCCGCTCCGAATGGCGCAGGTTTGCCGTCTGAAAGCGATAACATCACTATAGCGCGGCGGCCTACTTTCGTCTGGAAACGGCGGACAACGACCGCTCCGTGAGTCGGGATCACGTTCTGGCCACCATCAACCAGCTCAACGTTATCCGCGGCATGTCTTGTATCGAGCGACAACGGATTGTCGCGGTAAGCTGAAACGGACGGCACCACGGCACGCCCGAAACGGTTGGTGCTGACACCCGGCTGACCGTCGACGCTGATACCCGCCGCCCCCGGTGTTTCAATAATGGCAATGGTGTCGCCGAGTTGCTGGGAAAGCACCACGCCGTGGCGATAAGCCACCACGCCGCCGGAAATCCCCGCCGAATACTGACGGCTGTCCTGACTGGTGCTGGCGCTCACATTCATATTCGCCATCGAATTGCGGTAAGCTAGCGCCGCCGACGGCGAGTAACCGGTGCTGTCATGCTGCGCGGAAAGCGAATAGTTCATCGCGCTGTCGAGTTCGGTTCCCGACACCGTCGCCATTTGTGAATCACCGGAACGGTTACTGCTGTTGGTGCTAAATGACAGATTACGGCTGCGCCTGTCGCCCATATCCAGCGGCACGGAGAAATTCAGTGAGAGCTGACGGTCAGGCGCGTTCTGGCCATCATTGCCCGAATTCGCCTGATAACTGTAATTCATGCTGATGTTGACGGCTTTAATGTTGAAGCTGTAACCGAGCGTCAGTGAGGTGTCGGTTGCGCTGCTGTCGTAATAGCTGTCGCGCTGTAACGTCAGATAACCGCTGCCGAAGTCACCTAAGCCCTGATTGATGGTCGCCTGCATTTCATTTTTGCGGTGGTGCTGCGTGTCATCATCGCCCCAGCGCCAGCCCGCGTATTCGGGAAAATCCATGAAATCTGCGGTCTGGTAGCGGTAAGCCATCAGTTGCAATGAGGTGTCAGAACCGTCAAACCGGCGGGCATACAGCAACCGCAATGCACGACCACTGTCGCCGATACTTTCTGCCTCAGTGGCTGCGTTGTCGTTAACCTGCTGATGTCTTTCCAGCGCCCAGTCCAGAGAAATGCTGCCCAGCGTGCCGAGATTAAACGCGCTGCTGAGCGCCATCGACTGATAGCCTTCGCCGGTGACCACCAGATCGCTGAGTGTGAATTTATCCCAGCCATATTGCAGGCTGCCCTGAGCGACCAGCGGCTGATAAGACAAACCGTCGTCGCGATACCGCCCGGCGCTCACACTGTAACGCCAGGTGCCGGGGCGCAGCATGTTGGGCAGTGAAGTATAGGGCACCGTAAAATGCTGCTGTGAGCCGTCGCTCTCTTCAACGGTCACCTCTAAGTCGGCCCCGATTTGTCCGTTGTTAAGATCGGTAATGGCAAAACTGCCCGGCGCGACCGTCTGGCTGTAGATAATGTTGCCGCGCTGACGGATAACCACGCGGGCATTGCTGCGCGCGACGCCGCGGATCACCGGAGAATAACTGAACGTGTCGGAAGGCAGCATCTGGGCGTTAGTTTCCAGCGTGACGCCGCGTACCGGTAAAATCCCCAGTACATCGCTGGAGGTGCTGGCGTACACATCGCCTGCTGTAAAACGCGAAACCAGAGACGCAATGTCCCGTTCTGCGTAGGCGCGGTCATGGTTCTGCTCCCAGCCGGTGTCAGATTTATTGAACGTATCGAAACTGTAGAACCGCCAGCTGCCGAGATTGACGCCGGAATTGAGGCTGAGATAGGCGTTATCGCTGGTGGAGGCATCCGCGTTATTGCCGCGGTTTTCGCTGTGATACACGTAACCCGAATAGCTCATACGCAAGGCGTTGACGCCGTTATCCCACAGCGAAGGGTCAATCATCTCGCTTTGTCCGGCGACGTTCATCGCCGCCTGAGGGGCGGTTATCACCAGTTGTTGCATGGCCTCGTCATAGCTGATTTTTGCATCAGGCCATTTGGTCGCAAAATCGTAGCAGGTTTCATTACCGGCTTTGGTCAGTTCATCCAGATGATGGTCGAGCCCCATCTGGTGCAGTAAAGCCTGAGTCAGACACGGCGTGGCACTTTCATTGCCCTTAACCGTAATAAAGTCGATTTTGGTTTTAAAAAGAGTATGGCCGTTCAGCACAATATCGACCGTTTTAATACCGGCTTCGGTCTGTTCGGGATGATAAAATTGTTTAGGGATTTCCTGGGTATCTTTACGCAGGAAATCAGCATCAAAGGCACTGTCATTTTCTGCTGCATGAGAATAAACAGAAAAAAAAGCAGGCGCAAAAATGAAAAATCTTATTATCAAAAACCAATAATTTATTTTCACAGTTGGCCTGCTTAATGTCGGGGTGGTTATTCGTTATTTATTTACGGGGATACAAAAATGTTAATTAATTGTATGTGATATCCACAAATGTCTTCGCGGTAACATTCCCTGCGGTGACAGCGGGTGTGGACGTATTCGCCTTATAAGCCACTTTAAATTTCAGTGATGTATCTCCGGTAGTTAATGCCTGTGACACGGAAGACTGACCGCCGTTGATATCCACCAGCGTTGTTCCGTTATTTTCTAAAACAGCCACGCCGACGCCGGTTGCCGGGGTCGCAGCATTGGTGTTTTTCAAAATGGAATTATCAACCGTATCGGGCGTGCCGCTGAAGGCAACACGGGCGTTTTTCATCGTTGAGGTATCACAGTCTTCGAGATCAATGGTGAAGTCAGTCATACCGGCATAGCCGCCAGCCCCGGAGAAAGAATCCGGAGTAACGTTAGGAAGCGTCATCAGGCCAGATGTGCTGGCAACGTTATTAAAACCTTTCAGAGAGCAGGCTGATGCCGTCACTTTACCGGTAAAGGTAATGTCACCATCTGATGCAAGAGAAGCCAGCGGGGTCAGCCCGAGGATGATAAGAGTGAGTGCTTTAATTTTCATAGCAATATTTCCTGGAAAAGAGAGAATGACATTCCGTTAAACAGAGGACGATTGATTCACGGCATGAATAACGGCGATGGGTGGATTGTAGTGGAATAAATAATTTAGGAAATACGCAATGTTTTAATTCGGCATTAAGAAAAACGAAATACCCCTGACAAATAACATAATCTTAACTTCACAGATATTTCTGAAAAGAGAACGTGTTTTCTAAAATAATTCATTAAGAAATATGAGATTGTCATTCATTCTTTAATCCCTGCATTATTGACCATTATTTTGCAGCTGGGCAACACGGAGAACGACAATGAATATCACCTTTCTGGGATGTCAGAAAGAGTATGAGGAATGGTACATTTTACTCATTAACGCCGGGGTAGATGACTTCCCTTCCCTGCTCAACCCTCAGGAAATTGAAGCCGCACTGGCTGAAAACATGCCAGCAGCCTTTCCCTGCATGGCTTACATCCAGAAAAACGAAACCAATTACCTTGATGAAGAAATTGTTTACGTTTATGAAGAAGAATTTTCAAAATGGATGCATCTGATGGGGGCAGACAAAAGATAACTAAGTCATTGGTGCTACAATTAGAATCACTCCAGATGTCAGCCAATGAGGTTGGAAATGAATGACACGAATCACAAGCGCCCTGTCTCCCTTAAGATCAGGAAATTCGATCTTAACCTGTTAATGGTCTTAGATGCGGTTTACACCACCGGCAGTGTTAAAAATGCGGCCACTTTGCTCAATGCCTCCTCACCCAGCATCAGCCAGTCCCTGCAAAAACTGAAAGATTACTTTGGTGATCCCCTGTTTTTGCGTGACGGGCAAAAGCTGAAAGCCACCACCATCGCCACCAGACTACATCTTACGATTAAGGACAGCCTGGAAACGCTAATCAGCAATATTGAAGATTTTGAAAATGATGAGTACCACAATCAGCTCGTCATTCAGTGCCCGGTATACTTATCGCTGAAAATCATTCCGATTATCAGCGAGTTTTTCGCTAAAGAAAAAATAAACTGTGAAATTGTCCATCGGGTCAGCGACAACATGGTTGACAGCTTTAGTGAGTCGTTATCACTTCGCCAGGTCGATTTAGTGTTTGGCGTCAGTAAAAACCTCGGGCTTTCTACTCAGTCCTTCCTGATTGGTCAGGAAGACCTGGTGTTTATTTGCAGAAAAAATCATCCACGCCTTCACACCGAACTTCGTGAAGAAGACATCCCGCAAGAAGTCTTTGGTTACATCCATACCGACGAATTACCGGCAATCACATCCCGCAAAAATATTGAAAATAACCTGATGTCAGGACGAAGCTTTTCTCTGAAAAGCCCTTCTTTCATGTCTATCCTCAGCCATGTTTCTTCTTCAGATTCGGTGGCTATTGTTCCCCGCTGGCTGGCTGAGCGTTTCATAGATGCCTTTGACATCAAAATTCTTACCAGTGAAATTCCCTTGCCCGTTGTGGAAATCGCCATGAGTTATAATAAAAACAATCTTAATAAAAAGATGAACAACCAGCTTTTTAATTATCTTAAAGAAAATTTCCGCGCCTGAGAGGGGATCTCAGATCTTTGAGACAATACGATTATTCGAACTGAGAGTTCAGCCACCATAAAAAGAAAATCTAAACACAGTTTCCGGCAGTCCGTTTTTGATTAAAAAAACGCGGACTGGCGCTGTGTGTAAGCAGTTCTGGCTATACTTATCCTGCCCGGCTCAGAGGCGTTATTCCTGGTGGTCATTCCCGTTTAGTCCCCGCGGTTTTCCGGAGTTATCAGCATGACCGAAATCGGAGTTGCTTTGCTGGTGTTCACGCTGTTGCTGGCCGCCACGCTGGTGGGCATGGTTGTCCGGCCCTTGTTGCCTGAGGAACATAAAGCGCACGAAACCGTACAGCTGGTGCAACTGGTCATCGGGATGCTGCTGACCTTCGCCGCGCTGGTGCTCAGCCTGATGACAGCGTCGGCGAAAAGTAACTTCGATACGCTGACCAATGATTTTCGCAGCTACGCCGCAGACCTCATTCAGCTTGATGTCACATTACGCGATTACGGGCCGGAGGCTGACGCTGCGCGGTTAAATCTGCGCCTTTATACCGCGGCCGCGATTGCCAGTACCTGGCCCGCAGATGTAAAACCCGCGGCCACCGTCACACAGAAAACAACACCGCCCGAAAATATTCAGGATCGGTTAGAGGATTATCGGCTTGGCGAAATGCTCAATATCGCGGAGCGACAGGTGCGTCAGTTACCGGCGCAGGATCCGTTGCAGAAACGTGTGATGGAAGTGGCGCTCAGCCAGTTTGACCGGCTGATTCAGGCGCGCTGGCGGCTGATTGAAGTCTCGCACAGTTCGATGTCACACCCGTTCTTTACCATGCTGACGTTCTGGCTGATGATCATCTTTCTGAGCTTTGGTCTGATTGCCCCGCGCAATGCGCTGGCGATTGTCACCATCACCCTTGGCGCGTTATCCATCGCTTCCGCTATTTACGTGATTGTCGATCTGGATTCACCCTTTACCGGCCCTATCATGATTTCCAGCCAGCCGATGCAGGAAGCTTTGCAGCATTTACTGCGCTGACAGGCTATACCAAACTTGCCATCGCCAGATACGCTGTCACCGCATTGCCCGGCTCCTGTACCCGGCTCACCATCACCAGATTGGCGGTCAGTTCGGGGGCGTTCAGGCTGCGGTAGACGAGGCCGGGAATATTCACCTGTTGCAGCGGCGCGGGGATCAGCGCCAGCCCGAGCCCTGCCGCCGCAATCGCCAGAACGCTCAGCGTGCTGTTTGAACTGTGCGCCACGTTAAAATTTTCTCCCAGCCGCTGCGCCAGCAAAATATACAGATTTTCATGCGTATCGTGGGCGTCATACAACACCAGCGGCTGTCCGGCGAGCATGTCCACGGTCAGCTGCGGATGCACGGCTAAAGGATGATCGTCGCACAGCGCCGCCATGATTTCCCAGTTTCCGGCCAGCTGTACCCTGATTTGCGGATCCGCCGTCGTGCTGTTATCCGGCGTATAACCGATATCAATGCGACCGGTCAGGATCGCCGTCACCTGCTGCTGTGGCGCGATTTCCTGAATAATCACTTCGGCATCCGGATGGGCCTGGCGGAAACGACGTAAATCGGCAATCATTTTGCCGCTGAAAATGGCGTTACCCGCAAAACCGACACGCACCCGCCCCGTCTCGCCGCGCATCGCGCGTTCCACCTCCAGCCGCGTATGTTCCACCTGTTCCAGCGTCAGCCTGGCCTGTGCCAGTAAAAGTGTTCCCGCTTCAGTCAGTTCCACCCGACGGCTGGTGCGGATAAACAGCGGGCCGCCCAGCTCCGTTTCCAGTGCTTTAATCTGCATGCTGAGTGCTGGCTGAACAATATTGAGCCGCCCGGCGGCGCGGCCAAAATGCCCTTCTTCAGCCACGGCCACAAAATAACGTAAGTGTCGGAGTTCCATTATTGCCTTATTCATCATTAAAAATGATTATTCAGTAAAATCTATCTATTTGAGTTTAACGCGGAACCCCGCCAGACTGAATCCCTCAACGTAAAAGGATCCCCAAAATGCACACTCAACCACTGCAAGACCGTCAGGCGCTGAACGACCTCATGAATGGCTGGATGCACCGCGATCTGGGCGAATGGGAACAGTTACGTAACCTGTTCCATCCGGACGGCACCATAGAAATCACCTGGTATGAAGGGCTGGCGAGCGGTTTTGTCGATGGCTCGATGCGGATGGGCGCGTCAGATTTACGCACCAAACACATGATCGGCTCACCCGTCGTGACCTTTAACGAACGTGGTGACAAAGCGATTCTTGAAACCAATGCGATGATCATCGCCGAAAACGTGAAACTGAATATCGGCTGCGAATGCCACAACCGCTTCTACGATCTGGCAGAAAAAAGAGACGGCGTGTGGAAGCTGTTTCACCGTCAGAGCGTCTACGATATGGGGACGTTCACCTTCCCGCTGGGGCCGGTAGAAATTGACGCAAGCATTGCCGCTAAATATCCGCGTGAATATGCGGCGCTGGCCTGTCTGCTGGAACTCAGCGGGTTCCCGCTCAGCCGCGTGTTTGCTACCCGTGGCAGTGAACTGGAATCAAAAATGAAAGCGGACGCTAAAAAGTGGCTGGCGGTCTGACTGTTCAGTCAGAATAAAAAAGCAAGGTGACAGACGCAGGTCTGCACCTTGCTGCGTTTCAGACCGGTAAACTCATCAGACCCGGATACGGTAAGTGTGTACGTTACCCGCCGCCTGTCTGATGGCATCGGCAAGTTGTTCGGTCAGATCTTTATGAGGCGAATACGCATATGGCGGTTTTTCGACGCCGGGCATAAATCCGCAACCATTTAAATCTCCGGTTTTCTGATTAAAGACAGAACCGGAATCCGCCAGAAACTCCCCGCCAAAACCTTTATATAATTTACAGTGGTCAGTCAGACCTTTGACATCGAAGACATTATACTCCGAGAGCGTGCGTGAATTTTTCCCGACGCCGAAGCTGTACTGATATTTATATATCGGATCAGAGGTATTGTTATCAAACACATTATTATAGAGATGGATATTACCAAAGCGGACGCGTGGCGTGCGCTGCACAATACGGCTGAAATTATTATCATGAAACGTCACGCGTAATTTGCCGGTATCTTCGGCGTCATTACTGTCGCTGTGGCCGATTAAAATCGTCTTATCATGTAATGTAAACAGGCAATTCGAGACGGTAATATAATCGGACGCCCGTTTGATATCGAGGGAGCCATCATGCTGAACGTATTTCCAGCCATCGACTTCTTTATACATGTCCATGGTGAAACGCCCGTCAGTGAAGGTCACGTGACTGACCCAGACGTGATCAGCGCGGATAATACTCAGCCCGTCCCATTCGGCATTCCAGCCATCGCCCTCCTCGAATTGCGGGTCAACATCTACCGGGTTTTCAATGAAAATATTGTGGATAATCACATTGCTGACATCCTGAACCAGCAGCGCGCTTTCGATAAATTTCGCGTTATGGTCTATGCCGATGAGTGTGGTGTTGCTGCCCAGAAAAATGCGGCCACGCCGGGACTGATCCTGCCGGTTCACGTAGGGTACGCCTGCGCTGGCATCAATCACACCGCCCACCCAGATGCGCTTTTTGCGGTCGCCTGATGCATCGATAGCCTGCCGGAGCTCTGCAATCGTCGTGACATAATATTCGAGTTCCGGTTTTTCTCCGCCGCCGGTGGTTCCCCCTGCCTGCGATGCCCATCCGTCAGGAGTTTGATACCAGGGTTCATGTGGTGGAATATGCGTGATGTTGTCCATAATAAATACTCCCTTTATTTTTCAGATAAAATGAGGATCCTGTTTCTTTATTGCTGTCATCTCTTTTATATGTTTTATATTCCCGGCGAGTCGTGCGTAAAGTCACAATTAACGAAATACAGATAATTTATTTCATTGGAAAACTCCCAACATATAACAACTAAGAATAAGCGTGCAATAAATAAGGACGCATCCTATGCCTGTGGCTTTATTCTGAAAATAAGGGTTTATCCGGATCTGTTTATTGACATTTAAATTCTGACCCCTGTATTCACGTCCCGGAATAAAAAAAGGCGCTACCCTAAGGATAACGCCTTTCCTTTCAGAAACAGTGTTTCTCAGTTTACCAGTTCACATCAATAGTCGCAGCGGCTGTCGCCGGGCCCGGTTCGGCGGTCGGACGCGGACACAATACCCATACCAGCGGATCTGACCACGACTGGGTGGAGGTCAAAGTGTGCAAACCAAACGCGCTGCTGTCCATGGGAACCGATGACGCTTTGTTGGTACATCCGGCATCGGTGGCAGCATTTACCCCGAGGAATCCGCGGATATCCCCCGACACGCTTGCATCTGCCATTGAGGTTATCGGCAGCGTGTACTGATCGCCAGCCTGTGATTTCGGCGTGAAGGAATAGCTGACATCCGTGCTGATCCCGGCGTCGTTGGTACAGTTCACATTCAGTGCCGACTGTACCGCAATCCCCTTCCCGCCGGTCGCCTGGCCCGGAGTGACATCACCGAAAGCGATCACCGCCGCGGTATCCAGCGCACATTGTGTACGGGCGATGGACAGGTTGCTGAAGTTGAGCACTGACTGCTGGTTGGTGCCGCTGGTTTTATGCAACTGGAGATACGTGGTCGGAAGCGCACCGGGTGCGGCGGTCGGTGAAACATAAATCCCGTAGGTGACATTCATCGCGGCGCTTCCCCCGGTCAGCGCGTAGAAATTACCGCTGACTGTACGCTTAAGCCCTGCACAATGGGACGTGGCGCCGGGGCTGAGCCAGTCGGCGGTGATCGCTCCCTTGCTGTCCCATGAGGCAGAGTAGTTATCCGTAGCAACGTTGGCGGTCGCGTTCGGGGTGCCCGTGGTTGTCGATGCGGCCAGGTTACCGGACAGGATAATCAGCACACCCGGCTGGATCTGGTATCCCGACCACCCGTCTACCGTCACATAGGGCTGACCGGCAATATTACACGTCGCGCCATTCGAATCCGTGGGGGTGGACTGCCAGGCCGCCAGTTTCCAGCCCCAGCTGTAGTTTAATGCCGTGTTCGCACTATAAGGTCCGTACTGGGATGTGCCTATTGATGGCGTCCAGGTGCCCAGCTTTGTGTATCCGTCGCCGATAACCTGCGCTGAAACCGGAGTACAAGGCACCAGTAAAATCGCAAACAGCCATTTTATCCAGGGTTTACCCGTAGCTTGAGTGAAAAAATGGAGCAGCGAGCCTGGGGCTCGCCTGGTCAGATTGCCGGTTTCAGGCCGGTTAACGATGTGAGAGAAATCAGACATACTTCTTTCCTGTATAAACATAATGTGGATAGGTGAGTAACAAAACCTGCCCTTCAAAAGTGGAGTCCCCACTCAGGTTCAGCGGCACTCGCCGTTAAGCTGGATAACCGGCATCTGCGCGGTTGGCTTCAGCCCTTCAAGGTTATAACTGACGCGGCACTGCTTATCGTTGCCCTTACCCCAGGTCACGGACAGCGCGCCTTTTTGCGGTAAGCCGGTCATATAAACCTGACCGTTATCACCGACGATGCCGGTCGTTTCGTCCTGGGCCGTTTTGTCCAGTAACGAGACGGTTGCGCCAAATGGCACCATGCCAGCCCCGGCAGTGCGGGTCAGGGTCATTAACACCTGATAACCGATACGGGTAGCAAAGTCGGCCTTCACCACCGCGCCGTTCGTCGGATACACGGTTTGCTGGTTTTGCGGCAAATCGACGTTGTCCGGCAATGTGCTCGGATCCAGACCCACGCTGTTACGGGTGTAATCGGACAGATAAGGCACTATCGCATAACCGCGTGAGTCGGTTTTTCCGCTGCCATTTGACAGATCTACGCCGCCGGCACCCGGTGCGCTGACCAGCGCGACAGAACTGCCGAGAGGACGTGACAATGTCACGCCTTCACCGTGTACCACCGCACCGCCGTTCATGTTGACGTTCATCGAACGCATGTCACCTGAGTAGCCGTAACCGGCTGACACATTGCCTTTACTGCCCTGATAGCCCAGATTCAGGTTGCTGTTACTGACCTGATCCTGATTTCCCCAGCCCTGCATCACGCTGTAGGAGAGCGCGCCATCTGCGTTACTGCCGGAAATTCCGGTCTGGTTCTGCGTGCGGCCTTTGTTGTCATGCGTCATCTGAGCGCTGGCGTAAGTGTTTTGCAGCGCGGAGGATGAGCTGAAGATGCTGAACGGCACGCTCAGGTTGAAGGACACCTGACGGTTCTCAGGCCAGTCGCCGTTGCCTTTCATCCGGTCAACGGTGTAATAAAGGCCGTAGCTGACGCCCCGGTAACTGCCGTTATACCCTGCCGAAAGGCTGGTCAGCGTTTTGGTCGATCCCCAGTAATCATCACGGTTGGCGCGCAAACTGACCGAACCATAATTGCCCAGTTGCTGAGTCACCTGCGTCTGGAAACTGCTGCGACGGCGGCTCAGCGTCCACGGCGAAACGTCATCCTTCTGCGCATATCCCATGCTGTTGTATTCCGCGAAACTGTAATAATTTCGGGTGGAATAGCGCAGCGCTGTCAGGTCAAAGGACGTGCCGGTAGTCAGCATGCTTTTGGAGTAACGCATACGCCATGACCCGCCGGTCTGGCGATCGCTGTCTTCAAACTTCGCCTCAGAGAATGTCCCGTCGGCGGAAAACGCCCCCATATCCCCGAGCGAAAGGCCGCTGCCCAGCGTCAGGGCACTGTAGTTTTGCGAGCCCAGCATGCCGCCGTACAACGTCAGGTTTTTAGGCAAACCGTAAATCAGCGTGGCGAGCACAAACTCTGACTCGCGCGAACCCTGCGTCATGCCGCCGTTATAACGACCGACAGTGACCTCATATCTGACGCCACCGGGGCGCAGCATCACCGGCAGTGAAGAATAAGGCACCACAAAACTGTGTACGCTGCCGTCGGCTTCGGTGACTGATACGTCGAGGTCTCCGGCGTTACCTGCCTGATAGACATCTTTAATTTCAAACGGACCGGGTGCGACGTACGTTTCATACACCACATAGCCGTTCTGACGCACGGTGACGCGGGCATTGCTGTTGGCGACGCCGGTGATCTGCGGAGCAAAACCACGCAAACGGGCAGGCATCATCTGCTCGGTAGAACTGAGCTGGATCCCGCGGAACGGCACCCCATCAATCACGTCGCTGCCGGTGCTGGATTCCCCCATCGTCAGACGGGAACGCCAGTCGCGGATATCGCGTGACAGATAGGTGTTAGAAAAACGCGTGCTGTCGCTGTTATTGCCGCCATCCGAGTCGGAATGGCTGTGCGTGACGGTACTGCGCAGACGCCATGCGCCGAGGTTTGCACCGGTCTGCACGTTGGCAAACAGGCTGTTGTTCACGCGGGTATCGCTGTTGAGCGTCTGTTCGTTACGACCGGCACTGAGGTTGTAGTTAAACAACATAGCCGGGATACCGTCATCCCATTGCGACGGATCGGTCTGGCTGTCCCTGCCCGGCTGCATCGCCACCTGCGGAATGCTGACATCCAGTCGCAGGCGCGATAAGTCAAATTTGACGGTGGATTGCGGGATCAACGCCGGAAGATCTTCCACCGGCTTCTCTTTCGGTAAGCCTTTGAACGCAGGCAACTGATCCACGTTGACGCCCAGCGTGTTGAGCAGCGCCGGCGTCAGTTCCGGTGCGATAGCGCCCTGCGCGTTTTTGCTAAACACCAGTGTTCGTGAAACCGCTTCGTGCTGGTTCACGAAAATAGTCACCGGATAATTCCCTTCAGCCACGCCGCCTGCCTCGGAAAACGCAGACAGATCGACATCCGATGCGCCGGTGCCCAGTGAAAGTAATTCAGGGTCAAAATAATCCGCCGCCCAGGTGTTCTGGCAACTCATTAATACAAACAGCGCAAGCGTTTTGCGCGGGAAGGCGCGGATGTGGCCTGCCATTCCGTTAGTCCCTAAACAGGATGTCAATGTCTTACTCAAGGTCGTTCCCTGCTCTGCAATAATTTATTAGCTGTTCCGGATATGCCGGTCATGCGATCTGATGGCTTACAATGTGTCTTTGCACAATCACTTGTTTTATAACGTTTTGCGCTGCACTGGCGTTGGCCGGCTGTCTTCTCCGATCACCTGCCATTCCACCTCATTACGCGCCCCTTTCGGCACCGGATAACGCTGCTGCCCTTTTGGCGGAACCAGCGTGCGCAGTGTGGCGGCAGGAAGCGCCTGGCCTCCCACTTTCAGCTGGCTGAAATTGAGGTAAAACGGCGTCGGGTTATCCACCACCAGCGCATCGCCTTGCAGACTGAAACGAAGCTGCTCTGACGCCTTTGTCACACCGCCTGCCGGTAAACCCGCCGGGCGATAAAACAGTTTCATGTTGTTCACCACGGCGACGACCAGCTGTCCCCCGGTCTGGCTGGCTTTATCCGGCGCCGACGGAATGCCTTTCACCGAAAGATAAAAAACGGATTCCCTGTCCTGCGGCAGCGACGAGCCGGTCTGGCGCAGTCGCAACGTCAGCGGTTCGCCGGGAGCGACGCGTTTGAGCGGCGGTGTCACCAGCAGCGGAAGCGCATCGCGCGGGCCTTTGTTGTCTTCTTCGGCCACCGGCAATCCGGTCGCCTGATCCAGCGGGCGTACCCACGACTGCATCAGATAGGCGCGGTGAGTGTTGTTGGTCATTGACCAGGTAATGCCTTTGGTTTCAGAAGCCGGATACACAATGCGGAACTGATTGATCGACAAGCCGTCAGGGTGTTCCTGCGCGGCCAGACACGGCAACGCCGCGGCCAGCATGGCGATGAGCAGCGGCACTTTCAGGAAACGCTTCATCATTTGCTCCCGCCCTGCACCGGCGCAGTGAACAGCGGGCTGTTACCGCCGTAATCATTGATCACCGTCCACTGCGCCTGCCGCACAGCCCCTGTTACCGGATAACTGGCCTGTGAAAAAGGCGCAATCATCGGCACAACATCGCGCACCGCGACATCACGACCGTCAAACGCCAGACGCGAAAACGTCAGGTAATAAGGCGTCGGGTTTTTCACCTCAACGCTGCCATCCTGAAGATGGAACGTCAGGCGCCCCTGCGCTTCTTCTGCCGTCATAGCCAGACCCACCGGGCGATAAAACAGCTTGATGGTGTTCTGAATGCCGACGGAAATACGCGCCGCCAGCGAGGCCTCTTGCGCGTCTTTCGGTTGCGTCATGGCCGGCACGGCGATCGCGGTGAAATAAAATACCGATTCACGATCGGCAGGCAGCGCGCCATCGCCCTTGCGCAAAATCCGCAGGCTGTTTTTGCTGTTTTCTTCCAGCCGGAACAGCGGCGGCGTGGTCATAAAGGGTGCCGCTTCACGCCCCTGCGGCGAACCGACAACCGCAGACTGCACCAGATAGGGCCGCGAACCGTGGTTTTGGATCGTCAGCGTTTGCGCACTGTCGGTGGACTGGAAAATGACCCGCGTCCGGCTGAGGCTGATCCCGTCACCGGCGGCGGCAGCGTTGTGAGTCAGCGTCATCATTAACCCGGCGCACAGCAGCACACGGCGTAAAAACAGAGGAATAAAATGCACAGGAAGCCCCTTACTGATAGACGAAATCGAAGGTGACGCTGGCATTTAACGTTCCCCCTTTGGTGGCGGCGTCGTTGCATTGGTTGCCACAGGACAACGCTGCTTTCAGCGCAATGCTGGCGCTGCCACCGTCAAAGCCGGACCCATCCAGCGCTACCGGCAGCACGGTGGTGTTATCCACCACGTCACCCTGAGCGGTGACAATGCGCACCCCGTAATTCACCACCTGAGAAGTCCCCGGTTGCAGGAACAAAAAATCTCCCGAAGCGGTGTTGCCGGTACCGGAGACTTTCACGCCCGGTTTTTGCACTGCACCGACAAAACCGGCGCATTGCGTGAGGGTGATCGTCAGCGGCAACGGATTCGCCAGGCTGTCTCCGCTGCGGATCCCGGATGACTGCACCGAACCGAAATCCAGCGCAGGGGGGGCAGAAACCTGACAGGTGGGCGCCTGAAACCTGGCGGTGAATTGCACATCTGCCGCCCCTGCGCGGGCGGTTATCGCCAGCAGACACAGACAAAAGGCAGCCCTCAGAGCGGTCAGGTGCCCTGATAAAATGTTGTGATTTTTCATTTTGTTTATCTGTAGAAAGCGTCAGGGAAAGATAAAGGCAAACGTGATTTTTGCGCTGACCGTTCCGGCATTCAGCTGCGGATCACCGGCGCCCTGCACAAGTCCCACGGAAAAGGGCTGCACAAAACTGCCGTTATCCTGCGTCAGGGCGACCGTGTCGCCGGGTGCTACTGTGCCTGTGGCGTTATAAAAATCTGTCAGGTTGTTCAGCGTGCCCTTTTTCAGCATGAAACCGACGAACTGCGCCGTCGAACTGGCCGCGCGGTACAGCCGGGTGTCACTAAGCTGCGAAGATTCACCGGTCACGGTCAGTGACGGGGCTTTGCCCTGCATCCCTTCGCAGTTTACGTTCACGCCCAGCGGAAGGATCGCTGCCGTACCGCTGCTGAATTGCGAAACGTCACGGTTCGGGAACGTGATGGTCGCGGTATCCACTGCGATCTGGCAATTGCCATCTACCACCGTGGCTTTCATGTCCGTGGTCGCCGCCTGTCCGCCAGAGATGCCGCATAGCATCAGCAAAATGCCGGATGCTAAAGGCTTAGTTAACCGTGCCATGGAACGTCTCCACTCCACCAAAATCGTTGATTGCTGCCCATTCTGCTTTGCCCTGCCCGGCGGTCACCGGATAGTGACTGGCAGAAAATGGCGCAATCATACTGGTGCCTTTAATGACATCGAGTCTGACTGCCTTACCATCCACCAGCAGTTTGTTCAGGGAAATATAATAAGGCGTCGGGTTTGTCACTTTGATGCCCTCACCCGCGCGGGAAAACTGTAATTTGCCCATGGCCGTTTTATGCGTCATCGGCAAATCAGCCGGACGGTTAAACAGCTTCAGCGTATTTCCGGTGGCAATTTGCAGCGTTCCGCCTACCGTATTGTCATTATTATCCTGTCCCGCTTTACTGGTCGGGATTGCCATAATATTCAGATAAAAAACGGACTCTCTGTCGCGGGGTAAATTATTTGTTTTTCTCAGGATACGGAGTTTATTGGTGGTATCCGGTTCAATACGAAATAATGCCGGCGCAGGCATAAAAGCGCTGTCCGTTGATTTAGCGGTCAGACTGTCTGAAATGCCGACATTAATAAGATAAGGTTGATTATGGGAACGGTTATTAATGTCAATGCTCTGACTGCTATCAGATCCTGCAAAAATAACGCGGGATGCACCGATGCCAATACTGGCTAATACCGGCTCGCTCAATAACAGACTCAGGCTTAATACAACGCCCAACTTGCGGTAAAACTTCATAATATTCTCTGTCCGTTAAATGAAAAAGAGAGGCTAAAAAGTCCCTCTCTTTTTTTACTCAGTGTCGTACCAGGGATCTAAACTCTTAGTTACTCACGTAAGAGATTTTGATCGGAGCGGTATATGCGCCTGGCATTACGTTGGTAGCATCCATGACGGCCATACCTGCGGTGAAGGTATAGTCCACTGCGCCGGTAGCGTCAGCGGTCAACGGAATGCTGGTGTTGTTTTTAACCTGAGTGAGGTTGTCTTTCTGAGTCAGCATGAAACCCGCTGTCTGGTTAACATCGCTCAGGAACAGGTTGTCAGTGCCAGTGGTAACAATGCCGGAAACCTGCAGTGCGCCTGTTTCGTCTTCGCTACAATTTTTCAGGGAAACCAGCAGCGGCTCCTGACCAACTTGTTGCTTAGCGGTAGTGAACGCAGATTTTGAGAAAGAACCCACGTTCAACGTTGCAGCACCATTATTTGCAGTCACTTCACAAGTGGTGTCTACAATAGTACCCTGCAACTGGACGTCAGCCTGAGTTGCAGCCTGAACCTGACCAGCCATACCCATAATCAGAGCAACGGGAGCAAGGGCGATAATTTTTTTCATTACAAAATCCTTCATTAGATATATGTGTTATTACAATGGAAATACTTAACTTCAGCCTGCCTTGGCTGATGCGGTAATAATACGTTTGCGAAGGGTTTCCGGATATCAGAGGGAGATTATTTTAATGAAGGTGCCAGACTACGGCTGTAGGATGAAGAATATTTCAAGGGGGTAATTGTTTGAAAGGGCTGAGGAGAAAAAAATATAACGGAATCATCAGATAAAATAAAGCCATCGTAAAAGGATGGCGTAAATTAAATAATAGGTTGTTGCCGTTTTACCGCGTAAGTACCCCAGTTGCCGTTCCACGCGTTTATTTGAGATTTCCAGTCTCTCAGCCGGTATTCTTCCGGCGTCAGGATATTCAGGGATTCATGGGGCCGCTCGTGGTTAGATTCTGCCCGCCGGTGTTCCGAGCATAAAATCAACCGACCAACTTTGGTTGAGTGCTTCCGGCGTTGCCAGAGGCGCTGAATCTAGAAAAGCCCGCTCAGGAGACTAAGCGGTTTTATTATTTTCCAGGGGCAGCCCTAAGCGGTAAACAGGAACCCGCCGCGTGGTGCCTGTCAGATTATCGAAGGCTTCGGCCTCAGCGGTGGAAATTCTCATACCGGACTTTCTCAGCGTTGAGATGTCAGCGGCGATGCGCTGCATACCAAACCAGAATAAACCATCAAGCGCGGTAACAGATAAACCGGCTTCCAGCGCCAGACGCAGACGTTCACGCGGCGCTTTAACCTGTTTTGCAATTTCCTGGTACGCGGCAGTGGTCACGCCATCCGCCGTCACGCGACGGATCCGGTGGGTGAAGCGGTAGCGAAAAGCATCGGGGACATTGTTCAGATCGGCCCTGATGCTATACACACAACCATACCGGCTTTCGCTGATGGTGACAGGTTTGCGGCCTAACGGCAGCGTTTTACGCAGTTGATCTATCAGCTGCGGGGCACGGATCAACTGGAGACGAAACGGTATTTCAAAGCTGGTAACGTAATCAACATTCAGCAACGCAATGTGCAGCCGCTCTTCACTTCCGGCTTTTATCTGCCGGCACTCTTCTGTCACCTCCGCCCACTGCTGCGTTAGCCGGGGGGATTCGTCTATTGCTGCAAATTGGTATTTTTCGATCTGATAGTCGATACGTTCACTCATCATTATTCCCCGCACATGTCTGTCATCAAACCGTATAAAACTAAATCACATACCGGTGTTTACGGGACAGAAATATCGTTTTTTTGCTCTTTTAACGGTAAAACGCCCTACCCGTTATATGCCCTGATTTACGCAGACCGGGACACCGTTTACTGCCTGCGTTTCCATTCATCCACAACATCGCCCAACGTCTTTGGAATATCATTGCGTATCCATGCCATGAAATCACGGTTGAACCGGAAGTCCTCTCCGCAATGTTCAGTCATGAAACGACGAACGTTTTGCGTGTTTTTATACTCTTTATCGACGATTGTAGCGGGTGTGAGTGATGCGCTGTGCCAGTCCGTTTTCATCGGTCCTGCTCCTGAAAAAGCCAATAAGGGGAAAGCCATTAACCTTAAATCAGCTGCTTTTTATTTTCCATATCACCGTAGTATTTTAACGTCCGCCTTAAACAGTCCAGTCAAACAACAAATTAAAGTTTTCTCCAAAAATGCCGATAACTTCCCTGAGAGTTCTTTTTTGCTGCATTAAACAGGAGAACGAAATGGATGTATCGCAAATTGCTTCACTGGCGACCGGGCTTGATAATTTGGATCTGAGCAACAAAGTTGACACCCTGATGTTGAAAAAGACGCTGGATAACCAGCAGTCAACCGCTGCCAGTCTCATCGAATCGATCCCGCAGCTACCTGCTAATCCGGCGATCGGGCGCAATATCAATATCACCGTCTGAACCCGCTTTTCACCTGTTCACTGTTGATGAATGCACCGCGTTTTCAGCAGTGTCAGTTTCTGACTCTCCGTCACACGCAGAGCATTGGGCGACTGCGCCGTTATGGGATATATTACGGTAATCTCTTTATGACAGGTAACATCGCCAATGGCTCTGATCCCAAAAAACTACGCGCGCTTAGAAAGCGGATATCGTGAAAAAGCCCTTAAAATCTATCCCTGGGTCTGCGGACGCTGCACGCGGGAATTTGTTTATTCAAACCTGCGGGAATTAACGGTTCACCACATCGATCACGATCACACCAACAACCCGGAAGACGGCAGTAACTGGGAATTGTTGTGTCTGTATTGTCATGACCATGAACATTCAAAATACACCGAAGCGGATCAGTACGGCACCCGCGTAGTCGCAGGCGAAGACGCACAAGATGATGTGGATGCGGCAACCTACAATCCGTTTGCCGATTTAAAGTCGATGCTGAATAAGAAGAAGTAGTTTTAGATCTGTCCGCTTCTGTGGCAAAACCGCCAGAGATAACACTCCGGGTATCTTGTCGTTGAGAAGCGGATGCTACAGAGGTAACGCTTTCAGGATAACAGCGAAATCTTCTAAAACTCCACAGTAAGTTAGCCGTCCCGAACTATTAAAGATTAATTACACAAGGAGGCCTGCGTAAATAGCCTCCTTTTATCATGCTGTGTGACTATCGTAATCAAATTATTCCAATAGTTCTTTAGGGTTTATTATTTTTTCTTTTCTTTCATTTAAGCCACCGTTGATGGCTATCCTGTTGAGATGATCTTCAATGAATTTTTGGCCTTGTTTTGACAGCATGCTTATGTCATTATTTAAAATCACAATATCCCTGTTAAGTTCCATTAAAAAATTATTCGCCGTGTTGATAATATTCGAAAGTTTTACATCTACGGCCTTAATGAGAATATTCTGGGCAGCCACATTATCACCGAACTTGTTTTCAATTTCGAGGAGTTCGCTCATGGCTCTATTCATGGCATCATCCTGGAGATCTCTATATTGCAATGTTTTACTATGGACGAGATCCTGAGCCTTTTTCTTGAGGTCAAGATGCATTTCACCAATAGCCTTTATTGTCTCCGTATTAAGAATAGTTAATTCCTTTTGATACTTTTTGATAGCATCGGTAGTCATCATCATGCGCTGGAAATCATTATCTTTTACAATTTCCTCAAGGTCAATTAACGCTTTTCTTACGCCCGTTTCTTCTTTAATCCTTAGCTCTACCTCAAGCTCTTTCATCCGTATTGTTCTTTCGTGATCTGAATTCCTTTCAGTTTCGTTGCGTTGATGTTCCCAACGTTTTGATGGTTCTCTGATCAGATCACTTACCGCATCTAACGGCGCTTTAACTAAATCTATAATAACGCTTCCAAATTTACTAAACATACTCATTTAAGTCTCCTTTTGTTCCTGTTGTTAGTCTTTCCATTTCTCTCTCAAAGAGTCGGTTATCTTTAATGATAAGGTACTTCAACTGAGATAGGTTGAGTGATGATTTCTCTTCCATATTTATAAGCAAGTCTAGAAATTCAATCTTCGTAGAAGCCAAATTTTTATAGAAAATAGAAGAGGATATACTTTCATGCACAGAAGATTCCTCTTCAGAGAGCAAACATATTAATCTTTTAATGGCTGAATTATAAAAATCAGAATGTATTGAACTGGTATCTTCTTCAGGAAAAAGAAAGTGAGTATTTATAAATTGCGTCTTCTCTTTTTCAAAGAGAAGTTTCAGACCCATTTCATTTTTCTCAAATAAAAAAAGATTTGAGAAAAAATCGACAGAGTGAGTTGTTGTTCTCAATATAAGTTTTTGTCTCGATTGACGCAAAAGTTCAAGAACTGATATCAATTCGCAATCAGCCATAAATTACCTCACTGATCTAACGTATCTTTTTCTTCTTTTGCCATATCTCGTATTTTACCAAGACTATTTAAGGTCCCTTCATCAACCAGTCCCTCACTGACATCTAAGCTTTTTGTATAGCTGCTTACCAGTTCTTTGATCCATGAAGCTGCGACCCTGTCATCAACCTGAGAGTTCTTTAACGTGTTAGAAACTTCATCAAGTACCCCGGAGAAGAATTTTGCACGTTCTTTTCTTAAGTCCTCCTGTAAAGTGCCGGCAAATTTTATTTCCTCTTTAAATTCTTTGAGTAATTCGAGGTAGTTTCTCTCGTACGTGTAAATGACATTCAGACGTTCCTTTAGAAACTCCAGACTCAGGGTGTTAGTTAACTCACTGACTAAATGGTTCTTAAAAAGTCTAAATTGATATTCATTTTCTTCATTCTCAAGATTGAAAAGGGTAATTATATCGGAGATGCTATTTTCAATTTTCTGCTCAATGTCTTCGCTCATTCCTTAACCTCTTAGTTGATAATTGACTGTTAACAAAACTTTGACGGCTTCAGGCTTTAAATAAAGTCAGAGCATTCAAATTAGTTTATGTAAAAGCTATTATCGGCATCCCCTTTGAAATCTTTAGTTTTTTTATCAAATATATCGTCGCGGCACTTCAAGCCCCCGAAACCCTGCGCCGGTTGCTGCAGGCTACAACGCCGGCTGGCTGGGAAAAACGGACTATCCGCAAGTAGCAGCGAGTTACGCTATGCGCTGGCGATTGATCAATTCCGTGCCAGGAATTACCCCCGGCGCTTTTCTATTCCATCATCATCCAGCCAAAAAACAAAAAAGCCCACCCAATCTTCCCGGCGGGCTTTCAACTTAATACTTCAACTCACCCCATCTCAAATATCAAAACGGTCCAGATTCATTACTTTGGTCCAGGCGGCGACGAAGTCTTTCACGAATTTCTCTTTCGCATCGCTGCTGGCGTAAACCTCGGCGCTGGCACGCAGAACGGCATTCGAGCCAAACACCAGATCGGCGCGGGTGGCGGTGAATTTGGATTCCCCCGTGACGCGGTCACGACCTTCGAAACGTTCACCGGTGGAATCAGTGGCTTTCCATTCGGTGCGCATATCGAGCAGATTGGTGAAGAAGTCCGCGTTCAGCTCACCGGTTTTATCCGTGAATACGCCGTGCTGGCTGCCGTCGAAGTTGGTTCCCAGCGCACGCAATCCGCCAATCAGTACCGTTAACTCCGGTACGGTCAGCGTCAGTTGCTGGGCCTTGTCGATCAGGAGATTTTCAGTCGAGGTTTTGCCGGTATCACCGCGATAGTTGCGGAAACCATCGGCTCTCGGTTTGAGCAAATCAAACGACTCAACATCGGTCTGATCCTGACGCGCATCCACACGCCCCGGCGTGAACGGGACGTCGGTGTCGACGTTAGCCGCTTTCGCTGCTTTTTCCACACCCACGACGCCCGCCAGCACAATCACATCCGCCAGCGACGCTTTCGGATGCGACTGCTGAATGGACTCCAGCACAGGCAACACGCGCACCGCTGCGGCGTTAACATCCCATTGTCTTTGCGGCAGTAACGCAAGACGCGCACCGTTTGCCCCGCCGCGTTTATCACCGCCACGGAACGTCGAGGCCGATGCCCACGCCACCGACGCCAGTTCGCCCGCCGTCAGGCCGGACGCCGCAATCTTCTCTTTCAGCACGGCGATATCAGCAACGGTCGGATGATAAACCGGCACCGGCAACGGATCCTGCCAGATTAAGTCTTCTTTCGGCACTTCCGGCCCGATATAACGCGCTTTCGGCCCCATATCGCGGTGGGTCAGTTTGTACCAGGCTCTGGCAAATGCTTCGTTAAAGGCCTGAGGATCGCTGTGGAACCGGCGCGAAATCCTCTCAAATTCCGGGTCAAATCGCAGCGTCAGGTCAGTGACCAGCATGGTCGGTTTGCGTTTTTTCGAAGTATCGAACGGATCAGGAATGATATCCGGCGCATCGGCCGCTTCAAACTGAATAGCGCCCGCCGGGCTGCGGGTCTGCACCCACTCATATTTGAACAGGTTTTCGAAGAAATAGTTGCTCCACTGGGTTGGCGTTTGCGACCAGATGACTTCCAGACCGGACGTGATGGCATCCGGCCCGGCACCGCTGCCGTAGCTGTTTGCCCAACCCAGACCCTGCGCTTCTATCGGAGCGGTTTCCGGGTCAACGTCCACATGGCTGGCTTGTGCGGCACCGTGAGTTTTACCCAGCGTATGGCCACCGGCGATTAACGCGACAATTTCTTCATCGTTCATGCCCATATTGCCGAACGTGGCGCGGATGGCCGGAGCCGCAGAGGCCGGATCACCGCTGTGGTTCGGGCCTTCAGGGTTGACGTAAATCAGCCCCATTTCGGTGGCGCCCAATGGAGATTTGGCAAGTTCTTCAGGATGACGATGTTCCAGCCAGGTGGTTTCGTCGCCCCAGTTCACATCCAGATCCGGTTCCCAGACGTCTTCACGCCCGGCACCAAATCCAAAGGTGCGGAAACCGGAATTCTCCAGCGCGACATTACCCGCCAGAATATAGAGATCGGCCCAGGAAATTTTTTGGCCGTATTTTTGTTTCACCGGCCACAGCAGGCGGCGCGCTTTGTCGAGGCTGACGTTATCCGGCCAGGAGTTCAGCGGTGCAAAACGTTGCTGACCACGGCCTGAACCACCACGGCCATCAACGGAACGGTATGTCCCGGCGCTGTGCCATGCCAGGCGAATAAAAAGACCAATGTAGCTGCCCCAGTCCGCAGGCCACCAGGGTTGCGACTCGGTCAGGACGCCTTTGATATCGGCTTTGAGCGCGGAGTAATCTAATTTGGCGAATTCTTTGCGGTAATCAAACGCCTCGCCCAACGGGTTTGAGCGGGCGGAATGCTGGTTCAGTAAATCGGTTCTGAGCTGGTTTGGCCACCAGTCGCGATTGCTTGTCCCGCCGCCAGACGTTTCATTCGTTTTTCCTGCATGAAAAGGACATTTACCGCCGGAGGCTTCACGCTCTGCTTCAACAATGGGTTTTGCGTCGTTTGCTTCTTCATCAATAGAACTGCTCATGCTCACACTCCTGTTATGTAGTCTCATTGCTACTCTATACGCGGATTTAAACCAGTCACATCTGGAACATCCTATGCATTTGATAGACCTTCCCTTCTGATCTCAGCGTTCGTTCTGTGAGTTTCCACAATTTCTGAATCCCGACACTGATTATAGAATAGCCAGTTAAAGTAAAAGGCTACTTTGCCGGTGTCGCAAAATGAAAAAAGCCCGCGCATGAGATTGAGCGGGCTTTGGGTTTTTTATCTTCACGCAGCGCCCTTAGCGCGCAGAGGCCACCGGCTCCGCAGGCAAAATGGCTTTCAGCAAATACCGTGTGTATTCATGCTGTGGCTGTGTGAAAAGTGCCCCGCTTTCCCCTTCTTCGACGATTCTTCCCTGATACATCACGCCGACCCGATCCGCGACGTGCCGCACAACATTTAAATCATGCGAGATAAACAGATAGGCCAGCCCGTATTCGCGCTGGAGCGACATCAGCAAATTGAGAATTTGCGACTGAATCGACACGTCCAGCGCGGAAACCGGTTCATCACAAACGATCAGCTTTGGACGCAGGATAAGCGCCCGAGCAATGCCGATACGCTGCCGCTGTCCGCCGGAAAACTGCTGCGGATAACGCCCGGCATCGGTGGCATTGAGCCCGACCTGTACCAGCATTTCCACCACAGCCTTCTTCCGTTGATTGGCATCTTTTACGCCATGAATAATCAGCGGTTCTTCGATGCTGTAGCCCACGGTACGTTTCGGGTCAAGCGTTGAAAGCGGATCCTGAAAAATGATCTGAATGTCTTTGCGCAGGCTCCGCCATTGTGCGGCGTTGCGCGTCAGCAGCGGCACGCCGTCAAACTCGACTGTTCCACCTGAGGCGGGCGTCAGCCCTAAAATTGTGCGTCCGGTGGTGCTTTTCCCGCTACCAGACTCCCCGACCAGCGCGTAGGTTTCCCCGGCATGGATCGTGAAACTGACACCCTGTACGGCGTGGACGCTGTGGCCGCGCCGGTGAAAGGTTTTCGACAAATTATCGACCCGCAGCAGTGGCTGGCTCATGACGGGGATCCTGTGTTTTCAGCGTACCAGCAGCGCACCTGATGGGGCGCGCCACCCAGCGTACGTAGCGGCGGCGAGTCTTCAAGGCACCGCGTAGTTGCCCGGGAGCAGCGTCCGGCAAAGGCACAGCCCTGCGGTAAAGCGTCAAGTGCCGGAACGCTGCCGCGAATTTCATCCAGCCGGGATTTGGGTTCCCGACCGGCAGATGGCCGTGCCGCCAGCAGTGCCCGCGTATACGGATGACGCGGATGTTGAAACAGCGTCACAACGTCCGTTTCCTCCACCACTTGCCCGGCATAGAGCACGACGACGCGCTGGCAAAGCCTCGCCACCACGCTGAGATCGTGCGTGATAATCACGATACCCATCGCAGACTGCCGTTTGATGTCATCGAGCAGATCCAGAATCTGCGCCTGAATGGTCGCGTCCAGTGCGGTCGTAGGCTCATCGGCAATGAGCAACGAAGGCGCATTGGAGACGGCTATCGCAATCATCACGCGCTGACGCATCCCTCCCGAAAGCTCATGCGGATAAGCGCTGGCGCAGCGTGCCGGTTCGGGGATCCCGACCTGTTCCAGCAGGCTGATAACTTTTTCCCGACGCTGCTGCCGCTTCAGTGACGTATGCAAACGCAGGCTTTCTTCAATCTGAAAGCCAATGGTGAAAACCGGATTTAAACTGGACAGCGGATCCTGAAAAATCATTGCGATATCACGACCGCTGCGCCGCCTGCGGGTTCCTGACGAAAGCACATCCAGCCGTTCGCCGGAAAGTATAATTTCGCCATCAACCCGGCTGGTTCGCGGCGTCAGTAACCCCATCAGCGCCTGCGCAGTGACGCTTTTACCGCAGCCGGATTCGCCGATAATGCCGAGTGTTTCATGGCGCCCAACGTCAAAAGAGACATCGCGCACCGGCGTCACCACGCCTTTTGGCGTCGCAAAGCTGACCTGCAAATTATTCACCCGCAGCAGGTGTGGTTCGTCGAGAGGATCAGCCACGCTGTGCTCCTTTTTTCAACTGACGCATGACGCGCACAGGCAGGGCTTTCAGGCCCGGTTCCGCGCCGTCACGCAAATCATCCCCGATGATATTGAGCGCCAGAATCAGCAGCACGATGGCGATCCCGGGAAAAAATGTCATCCACCACGCAGTGAAAATCACCGCTTTGCCTTCCAGTAATAAATTACCGAGGCTTGGCGTGGGCGCAGGCACGCCGGAGCCGAGAAAACTCAGCGCCGCTTCCGTCAGGATCGCCACCGAAAAGACCCACGTCACCTGCACAATTAGTGGCGAAATGACATTCGGTAGCAGGTGCAACCAGATGATGCGCCCGGACGACGCGCCCTGCGCCCGCAGCGCTTCAATGAAATTTTTCTCTTTGACCACCATCGCCGCGCCGCGGATAACACGGGCTATCGACGGCACATACACCAGCGATAACGCCAGCACCACATTGGCGATATTCGGCCCCAGCACGCCGACAATTGCGATCGCCAGCAGTAATGAAGGGAAGGCAAACAGGCCGTCGCACACACGCATCAGAATCAGGTCCAGCGGGCGGAACCAGGCGCACAGCAGCCCGACGGTCAGCCCCGTAAATCCGGCAATCAGCGCCACTGCCGCACCGACGGACAGTGAAACGCGTACCGCCACGGCAACGCGCACAAACAGGTCCCGGCCAAAATTATCTGTGCCAAACCAGTGCGCAGCATCCGGCGGTTTAAGGCGGCTTAGCGGGTCAATACTGTAGGCGTCGTAAGGGCTAAACAGGCTGCTGCAAAATGAGAGCAACACAATCGCCACCAGCACGCCGCACCAGAAAAACAGCCTGGTATTGTTATGCAGCATCAGTTTTCACTTCCTTCAACGGACAGTCGCGGATCGGCCAGATAACTGAGCACATCAACCAGCAAATTGATCAGCACGTAGCAGACGGTAATCAGCAGAACCACCCCCTGAATCACAGTAAAGTCGCGTCGTTCAATGGAGTCCACAATCAGTGAACCGATACCCGGAATACCGAATACACTTTCAATGACAATCGTTCCTGTGACCAGCGAGGCAAAAGATTCACCGCAAATAGTAAGCACCGGGATCAGCGCGTTTTTCAACGTGTGACGCAGCAAAACCAGAGATTCCGGTACGCCTTTGGCGCGGGCAGTATTGATGTAATTCTCCTGCAAAACGTCGAGCATCACCGCGCGTGTCATGCGCGAGATCAGCGCCGCAATGCGAAACCCCAGCGCAATCGCCGGAAGCGTCAGATACCAGAGGTTGAGCAACCCGTCATCGTTGGTGGAACGATAACCGACCACCGGAAACCACCGCAGCCTGACGGCGAAGACAAAGATCAGGAACAGCCCCAGCAGGAAACCCGGCACCGACATTCCGAACGTCGCCAGCGACCGGATCACCCTGTCTGCCAGCCGTCCATGTTGCCAGGCGCTGACCACGCCCCCCGCCAGCCCGAAAGTAAGCGCAATCGCCAGCGCGTATAATGCCAGCGACATCGTCGGCGCGAGGTGCTGCATAAACAGGTCGGTAACGCTGGCATTGAGAAACAAAGAGTGGCCGAGATCACCGGAAATCACCGCACCAAACCAGCGCACAAACTGCGCCAGCAGCGGCTGATCCAACCCCATCTGCTGGCGCAGCGTTGCGATATCCTGCGGGCTGGCATCGTTACCGAGGATCACCAGCACCGGATCACCCGGCGCCAGATGTACCAGGCAAAACACCACCAGCGATACCACAAACAATACGGGCAACAGCGCCATCAGCCGGTGAAACAGAAACCACTTCATAAATCTCTCCCGTCAGGGCTGGGTGACCGTCACATTCCACAGCACTGGCCCGATCAGGTCATGGTAACCGTGCACGTTTTTCTTAATAGCGACCGGCTCCGGCGTGGTTCGTCCAAGCACAATGACCGGCAGGTATTGCCACGTCAGCACGTTAAGCTTATCGACCAGCCCTCTGGCGTCTTTTAGCGAGTGTGCCTGCTTGATGCCATCCAGAACCGTATCGATTTCCGGGCTGTTGCTCAGGCCGGGAAATCTGGCGCGGGAATCCAGGAAAGGATACTGATGCAGAACCTGTCGCATTGAGAATTCCAGTGCGCAGAGGTCGAAGTTTTTCGGATCCTGACGGCGCTGCAATACGGTCGGCCAGTCGTAGACATCCAGACGAGATTTCACGCCGATTTGCTTGAGAACCTGCTGTGCAACAATCGCCAGGTTGTAAAGTTCGGCATATTCTTTAGTGGCGATAATCACCACCTCCTGACCGTTGTAGCCAGACTCTTTCACCAGTTTGCGGGCTTCTTCGAGGTTATGCTGATTCCAGTACGGTTTACCCGCTTCGCTGTACCAGTCCACCTGCTCCGGGAAACCTAACGACGGATCTTCGACAAAAAAGCGCGGATCGCTGTAGCCAGCCAGCAGGGTCTGATGCACGTCGAGCGCCAGATTAAAGGCCTGCCGCAGCTTAACGTTTGCAAACGGCCCCTGCTGCTTGTTAAACAAATATGTGATCAATGAACCGCCGCTTTCCGGCCGCGTCAGCGACAAATCCGGAAGATTGCTGAGTGCTTCAATATTGTCTTTTGGCAAATTGAAAACGATGTCGTATTCCCCGGTCATGGCACCCGCGAGGCGCGTTGACTCATCGGTGATATAACGGAACCAGATATCTTTGACGTCTGCTTTTTTCTCACCCGACAACCCGCTGGCCGGTTCTTTGCGTGAGACGTAATTGTCATTACGCGTCAGATGCAAATACTCGCCCTGCTTGAATTCCGCCAGTTTGTACGGCCCGGTGCCAACCAGTTCGGTGACCGGTTTTTTCGTGCTGTTCGCCTCGTCAATCAACCGTTCCGGCATGATAGCAGCGATATTTTTCACATCCGCCAGCACGTTAAGCGTGATCAGCGACGGCGCTGGCAGCGTCAGCTGCACCGTTTTATCGTCTATTTTGGTAAATTGCGCGCCGGGCAGATTGGCTTTACCTTGCGTGGAAACCGCCAGCCAGCGGTTCATCGAGGCCACCACATCGTCGGCCGTCAGCCGTTGCCCGTCATGGAAATGAATGCCATCACGTAAGACAAACGTGTAGGTTTTCCGGTCGTCGCTGAGGGTGTAAGACGCCACCAGTTCCGGTACCGGCTCAAACTTATCGTTAAGGGTAAACAGCTCTTCAAAGATGTTCCTGTCCACATCTGACGTTGCGTTATTGGTCGTCAGATAAGGGTCAAGTGTGCCAGGGCGGTTGCCGTAAGCAATGTTTAGCGTAGCGTTCCGGTTGACCGTTTCAGCCTGCGCGTTATCCCAGGGTAAAGCCGCCGCCAGCAACAGTGCGGCGGCAGAAAACATCATCTTCATTTTGTTGTAGCTCCGGTAAGATCAGGCGGCGTTTGAGCGATTTTTTTGCCCGGCAAATTCATCTTTAGCGTCCTGCAAAAGCGCAGGTTCGGTGAGCAGACGCAGCCCGGTGCGGGCCAGCACCAGCGCGCCGGTGATCAGTGCGTCATAACCCTGAACAGAGTTGGCGGCTTCGCGAAAAGCGACGGTGTGGCCGATAAGATCGTCAGGTCCGATTTTGATGTACGGGTGCGCAGTCGGTACGGCGTGGCTGATATCACCCGCATCCGTCGAGCCTTTGCCCTCTTTTTCGCTCAGATCAACGGTTTCACCGGCGGCCGTGAATTCTTCCAGCAGCACGCCATTGAGCACATGATTGATATTGAAATCCCGCGGCCCGACCTGATGCTCAATTTTGACCGTTGTGCCTGTCGCCAGCGCCACGCCATCGGCAATTGCGCGGATCCGTGGCTCAAGCGCCAGCACTTCTTCCCGCGTATCCGCGCGGATGTAATAGTGCGCTGAGGCGTATTCAGGAATAACGTTCGGTGCCTGCCCGCCGTTGGTAATTATGCCGTGAACGCGCACCCCGTCCGGCAGTTGCTGGCGCAAGACGCTGATACCGTTATAGAGCAACACCAGCGCATCCAGCGCATTAACGCCTTTATGCGGTGAGCTGCCGGCATGAGACGGCTTGCCATAAAAATGAAAATACAGATGATTATTTGCCAGTGACGGGCCGGAAAGCCGCGTTCTTCCGGACGGATGCACCATCAGCGCGACGTCCACATCATCCAGAAAACCGTGCTCGACAAAGCGCGCTTTTACGTTACCGTTCAGGCCGCCTTTGCCCTGCAATCCGCCTTCTTCAGCCGGCGTACCCAGCACCAACACTTTGCCGCCGGTTTCACTGAGCGTATCACTCAGCGCCACGGCGGCCGCAATGCTGCTCACGCCAATAATGTTGTGACCGCAGGCATGGCCGATATCGATCAGCGCGTCGTACTCCGCAAGATAGGCAATGGTCGGGCCGGGTTCACCGCTGTCTTTTACGGCGTAAAACGCGGTTTCATGCCCGGCAACGTTGGACGTCACGCTGAAGCCGTGTTTTTGCAGCAACGTCGTCAGCACGTCGTTGGCATAATATTCGTTATTCCCGGTTTCCGGATGCGCATGAATGTCCCTGGATATCGCAATATAGTCGTCACGGTGCTGATGAATACTCTGTTCCAGCCGGGCTTTTAATTCGCTATTGCTCATTGTTTTCACCTTTTATTGATGACAGTTAATTCATTTCAGAGGGTGTTCAGATGACGTTTCGCCTCCTGGCGGACGCGATGTAAAACGTGATGTTTGATTTCGCTGTACTGCGGATGCTCTGCAAGGGTTTCGATATCGCGTTCACGGCCAAAGGGAGAGACAATTTCTTCGACGATCTTGCCCGGTTTAGCCGACATCACCAGAATGCGGTCGGCAAGAAACAGCGCTTCCTCTACGTCATGCGTGACAAACAACAGCGTGGTGTCGGTTTCCAGCCACGCTGAGCGCAGCAGTTCCTGCATCATCAGGCGGGTCTGGGCGTCGAGCGCGCCAAAGGGCTCGTCGAGTAACAAGACTTCCGGACCGGGTAACCACGCACGGGCCAGCGCCACACGTTGTTTCATCCCGCCGGATAACTGCCACGGCGCATGATGCTCAAAGCCTTGCAACCCGACGCGCGCCAGCCAGTCCATGGCTTCGGCGTTAACGTCCTCCTTGCGATGCCTGCTCAGACGCGGGCCAAACGTGACGTTATCAAGCACCGACAGCCACGGAAATAAATTCGGTTGCTGGAAGATCATGCCCCGCGCCGGGCCGGGTTTTTGTACAATCTTGCCGCCGCAAAGCACACGACCGGTATCGGGCTGAAGAAAGCCTGCGACCAGATTAAGGATGGTGGATTTGCCGCAACCCGACGGCCCGAGCAAAACGACAAATTCGCCCTTTTGCAACGTTAAGGAGATGTCTTCCAGCACGGTGAAGGCGTGCGGTTTTGCGGTAAACTGCAACGACACGTCTTCAAGCGCAATTTGTTCAGCCATTATTCTTTTCCCGCCCAGGGCACAAACAGGCGTTGCAGCCCCAGAAGTAATAAGTCCAGCAAATACCCAATGCCGCCGAGCAGCAAAATGCCCAGCATGACAATATCCGTACGTAAATATGAACTGGCGTTGATGACCATCCAGCCCAGTCCCGAACTGGCGGCGACCATTTCAGCGGCAATCAGCGACGTCCAGCCGATCCCGACCGACAACCTGATCGTCGTGAAAAGCTCCGGCAGCGCATCGGGCAGCACCACGCGCAGGAAAATCTGCCTGCGTGATGCCCCGAGCGTCTGCGCCACCCGAATGCGCGAACGCCCGATGCGCTCGACGGCGGCATTCGCGCCAACCACAACGCTCAGAAATGTGGCGATAAAAATGAGGAAGAACTTGGAGGCTTCGCCGATACCCAGCCAGACGACGGCCAGCGGGATCAGTGCAATCTTAGGCAGAGGACGCAGAAACTGAACGAACGGATTAAGTACCGCCGACAGCCCTTCCGATAATCCCATCAGCAGCCCCAGCGGAATGCCTAAAATAACCGCCACCGAAAAAGCACTCAGCGCCCGTGCCAGACTGACCGCGACGTGCTGCCATAACGGCACCTGACGGTAACCGTCGGCCAGCAACTCTTCGGTAGTCAGGCCGATGTCGGTCAGCGAAGGCAGCAGCAACGGATCCACCCACTGCCTTGTGGCGGCGATTTGCCAGAGGGCAAAGAAAATCCCGACCGATATCACGCTGATCGTGATGTGTTGCCCCATCTTCATTTTGCGGTGGCTGCCGCATCACGGATGTATTGGGAGTTGATGGCATTGTCCCAGCTGGCCGGAATATCACGCTTACGCAGTTCGCCAATGCCTGCGAGGAAATCCGAGGTTTTCGTCAGCGCTTTGCCGATACCGCTGTCGCTGGTTTGCGTGCCGTTCCCCAACCACGCCGCCGTGCCCTGCTCCGCCAGCGTCGGATATTCCAGCCCGCCCAGCGTGTTGGCCGCCGTGGTCACCGGCGCGCCCACTTCTTTGGCCACGATGGCCGCCGCATGCTCCGGATCGCGTTTAAACTCGTCCACTTTTTGCTGATGAACGCGCAGGAATGCGGTGACAACTTCCGGATATTGCTGCGCAAAGGCTTTACGCACCACGTAGTTGTTGTAAATCAGATAACCGTCTTTTTGCAGATCTTTGGTCGCAAAGACCTGATGACCGCCGGAAGACTCCAGCTCCTGAGCGAACGGTGCCCAGACATAACCCGCATCAATATCGCCGCGTTTCCACGCAGCGACCATTTCTGCGGGACGCAGTGGTAATAACGTAATTTTGCTGCGATCCAGTTTGTTGACGCTGATTGCCGCTTCCAGCGCATATTGCGCCGTAGAATTCGGCGGATAAGCCACGCGCTTACCTTCAATGTCTTTAATATTATGAATGCCGTCTTTACCAATCAGCCGTTCATAAGTCGCAATTACGCCGGAAACACCAATAATTTCCACCGGTAATTTACGCACAATACCGGCAGTCGCCGGGCTTGAACCGAAGTTGGCGATATCGATGGCGTTGCTGGCGAAATACGTCAGCGCATCCGCACCGGTAGCAAACTGGACCCATTTCACTTTGCTGTTTAATGCTTTGTCTAAAGAGCCGTCAGCTTTCGCCAGTAATAAAACCTGAGAACCGCCGCTGTAGGCGACCCGTACTTCTTCCGGTGCTGCAGCAAACGTCGCGTGCGTCCATAAGCTACCCGCTGCGAGTAATAAGCAGAGACTTTTTTTCATTCTAATTATCCTGTAAATAAATTAAGCAATTAGCGCCGACCCAGTATATTCAGACCGGGCCGGTTTATTTAGATGGATTATTGCTAAGTATTTATTCGTGGCAAGATTAGGCGGGCGTTTAAATAACGTTATTTATTATTCGCAAAAATAATATAGCGCTTTCAGGTTAACGCGCGAATTTCCGTGACCCGGCCACGCAGGCAATGACGCCGAGTGTGACGGCGAGCATCAGCGGGTTGACGGTTTCATGCAAAATCGTGGCAGATAACGCAAGCCCGAAGAATGGCTGGAGTAACTGCAATTGCCCGACAGCGGCGATCCCGCCAATCGCCAGGCCCTTGTACCAGAACATAAACCCGATGAGCATGCTGAAAAGCGACACGTAACCCAGCGCAATCCAGGCAGAAACGCTGACAGCGCTGAAGGATGCGGGCCGCAGAATGACGGAGGCAACGAGCATAAACGGCAGCGAAATGATCAGCGCCCAGCTGATCACCTGCCAGCCGCCTAAAACGCGGGTGAGTTTTGCGCCTTCGGCATAGCCCAGACCACAAACGGCCACCGCCGCGAGCATCAGTAAATCGCCGGTCAGCGAAACTGAAGCACATTGCGAGAGGGCGAATCCGACAACCAGCAGGCTGCCGATCACTGAAAAAATCCAGAATGCGGCACCCGGCCTTTCTCCGCCGCGGATCACGCCAAAAATCGCCGTCGTGAGCGGCAGCAGCCCGAGAAAAACGATGGAATGGGCCGACGTAACGTGTTCAAGCGCCATCGCCGTCAGCAGCGGAAAACCTGTCACAACGCCCAGTGAAACGATGATCAGCGGTAAAATCTGCGATGCTTTAGGGCATTTCTCGCGGGTTACGTACACCAGTATCACCGCGAAAAAACCCGCAACCGACGCGCGGGCAAAGGTGAGGAAGAACGGGTCCAACTGCATCACGGCGACACGCGTGGCGGGCAGCGAGCCGCTGAAAATTATCACGCCCAGTAAACCGTTCACCCAACCGGATAACGCGCCCGGTTCTGATTTAATCCCCCCTGTCTTATTCACTTTTGTTTTAGGTACCCCTGAATTAACCACGCAGACCTCACTGTAGGAATTTGAGCAATGAACGCGGCGATGGTAGTCTCCTCAATCCGGTACAATCAAATTATTGTCATGGATACAATTCATGAAAGCCCGATACAAATCCCTCGTCGATAACCTCGCGAAAGCCATCCGTTCCGGCACGCTCGCAGCAGGTACAAGGCTGCCGACGCACCGTTTTCTGGCGGCGGAAGAGCACATTTCGCTGGCGACCGCGACCCGCGTGTATACCGAACTGGAAGCGATGGGACTGGTCAGCGGCGAAACCGGACGCGGCACGTTTGTGCGTGATATTTCCCTGCCTGCGGGGCACGGCGTCGATCAGCATGTTATCGCGACCGACGTAACGGATCTGAACTTCAACTATCCTGCACTGCCCGGTCAGGGTGAATTGCTGCGCGAAGCGCTGCGCCAGATGGCCACCACGGGCGATATCGAATCCCATCTGCGCTACCAGCCGCACGCCGGCAGGCTGACCGACCGCGAGATTATTGCCCGTCATCTGGCCGGAAACGGCTTCACGCCGGAAGCTGAAAACGTGCTGATCGTCAATGGTGCGCAGCACGGCCTGACGGTTACGGTGATGGGGCTGCTCCGCCCCGGCGATGTGGTGGCGGTTGATGCGCTGACGTACCCCGGATTCAAGGCGCTGGCGGCACTGTATCACCTGGAACTTGTGGCTATTCCGTCTCATCCCGATGGGCCGGATCTTGACGCACTGCGCCAGCTTTGTGCCAGACGGCATGTGCGTGCGGTGTACACCATGCCCACGCTGCACAATCCCCTCGGCTGGGTTCTGGATCGCAATCAGCGCAAAACGCTGGCGGAGATTGCCCGAGTGCATGATTTGCTGATTATCGAAGACACCGCGTATGCCTATCTCGTGCAGCGCCCGCCGCCGCCGGTCGCGTTTTATGCACCGGAACGCACCGTTTATGTCACCGGTTTTTCAAAAAATGTCGCGACCGGATTACGCGTCGGTACGGTGATCTGCCCTGCACAGCACCGGCCCGCGATTGAACGGGCAATCCGATCGACAACCTGGAATACGCCGTCGCTGATGACCGCACTGGTGTGCGGCTGGATTGAAAACGGGACCGTGTCGCGGTTTGAAGCGCTGAAAAGGCGAGATGCGCGGCAGCGACAGGGTGTGGCGAAGGAGTGTCTGGGCACGCTGACGTGCATCACACATCCGGTTTCGTACTTTCTCTGGCTACCGCTGGCGGAAGATGTCAGAGCCGAACGGGTGGTCAGTGCGTTAATGGACAGCAATATTTCTGTTTCGTCCGCCGCACCTTTTTGCACGTCGGTCAATGTGCCGCAAGCGCTGCGGCTCGCGCTCGGTTCAGTTTCCATCGAAGTCCTGCGCACCACGTTACACAAGGTTCGGGAAACCATTGAGTTCGAGCAATACCGGTGATCACAGGCATAAAAAAACCCGCTTGCGCGGGCATTTAAACTGTATTCCTAACCTACCCGTGAACGACTTTTTTCGCGTCCAGCGCTTTATGAATTGCGGCTTCGAGTTCGTTGATTTCGAATTTCGCCACATACCCGTCGGCACCGACTTTGCGGACGTGATCTTCATTGGCGCTGCCCGAGAGTGAGGAGTGAATAATCACCGGGATATTCTTCAGGAATTCGTCACGTTTGATATTGAGCGTCAGCGTGAAACCATCCATTTCCGGCATTTCCAGATCCGTCAGCACGAAGGAGATCTTGTCTGAAATTGGTACGCCAGCGGCTTTGCATTCTTCGGCCATTTTGCGGATTTTATTCCAGGCTTCCAGACCGGTTACGTGCATCTGCGCCGGGATTTCCATCATGTTCAGACCTTTTTCCAGCATCTGGCGCGCGACTTTGGAGTCTTCCGCAACAATCGCCACCGTGCCCGGTTTCATCTTGAACGAGCTGGTTTTCTTCTTGTCCATGTCGATATTGTTGTTCGGGATAATGTCGTGCAGGATTTGCTCGACGTCCAGCACCAGCGCCAGACGGTTGCTGGATTTATCGTTATCCAGACGCGCAATGCTGGTGATGTTACGGCTCTTCACACCGGATTCTGCCGCCAGCACCTGGCTCCATTCCAGACGAACAATGTCGTCCACTGATTCCACCGCAAACGCCTGCGTGCTGCGGGCATATTCGGTGACCAGCAAAATATTCAGCCCGGTTTTCGGCACGCAGCCGACGACCGCAGGCAGGTCTATCACCGGAATAATTTCACCGCGAATATTGGTCATCCCCATCATCGGCGATGACATTCCCGCCGCCTTGGTCAGCGTCGGCATAGGGACAATTTCACGCAGCTTGAAAACGTTGATGCCAAATAATTCTGACTGCTCTTCATCAGGCGATGAGCCCAGACGGAACAACAGTAATTCAAACCGGTTTGATGAAGTGAGATTTGTTCTTTCATCAATTTCTTTCTGAAAATTATCCATACTTTCCCCATGCCTTCGTTATTAGTTTTCGTGTGCGTTTGCCGTGCGCGTCATTCGGAAAAACAGGAAATTAATTTTCTTTTTTTCTCAGAGGGACGGCTTATTTATCGGCCCGGACGGGGAAATTCTTTAGTGCAGAGAAGAAATTGAGCAGGAGAAAGATATCCGGCACCCGGGAGATGCCGGAAAAAGCGGTTAACCGGCGATTTTCACCAGCGTTCTGCCCTGAATTTTATTATCGAGGAAATCCGCCGCCACGGCCGGAGCCTGTTCAAGCGTAATTTCAGTCGCCGCCTGCTCGTAGAAACTCTGCGGCAGGATTTTCAGCAGACGTTCCCAGACGGCAGTACGGCGGTCAGCGGGCACGGAAACAGAATCGACGCCCTGCAAACGCACGTTGCGCAGAATAAACGGCATTACGGTCGTCGGCAGACCAAAACCGCCCGCCAGCCCGCAGGCCGCCACGCAACCCCCGTAGTTAGTTTGCGCCAGCACTTTGGCCAGCACTTTGTCGCCGACGGTATCCACCGCGCCCGCCCAGATTTGTTTTTCCAGCGGACGGGTTTCGGCGAAATCATCGCGGGAGAGAATTTCGCTGGCACCCAGTTTACGCAGGTAATCGTGCGTGGACTCGCGGCCGGTTACAGCGGCAACGGTATAGCCGAGCGTATGCAACAAAGCGACAGCCGTACTGCCCACGCCACCGCTGGCACCGGTCACGACGACGGTTCCGCTTTCCGGTTTAACGCCCGCCTCCTCCAGCGCCATCACGCACAACATGGCGGTGAAACCTGCCGTGCCGATGATCATCGCATTACGCGCCGCCAGCCCCTCCGGCAAAGCCACCAGCCAGTCGCCTTTCACGCAAGCCTGTTCTGCCAGACCGCCCCAGTGTGTTTCGCCCACGCCCCAGCCGGTGAGAATGACCGGCTGGCCAGCAGTAAAGCGGGCGTCATTGCTGCGGCTGACGCGGCCGGAAAAATCGATCCCCGGCACCATCGGAAACTGACGGACGATTTTGCCTTTGCCGGTGATCGCCAGCGCGTCTTTGTAATTCAGACCGGACCAGCTGATATCCACCAGCACATCGCCTTCCGCCATTTCCGGCAGTGTGATCTCTTTAACTTCGGCCAGTGTGGCTTTGTCTTGCTGTTCCAGAACCAGTGCTTTCATTTTTTTCCCTTAATTATTCAGGAGTTCGAAGAGTTGTCGTTAGAAATGCGATGACTAACGTAATGATTGCAGGTGCTATTTTTGAATTTCTTATTGAATGTTTTTCTGAAAATATGCCCAAAACTGATTCAGGGGTTCGGCTGAACGGAACAGTTTGGCGCGCATCACTGCCCCTTCCCAGCCCGACCAGAAGATCTCCGCCAGTTGCGCAGGAGGCGTGCCGGAGTTTATGCCGCCCGCCCGCTGTGCTTCTTCCAGACAACGCGCCACGCGGCTTTCCCATTCCTGCAAAATCGCTTTCAGCTTTTCCGGGAAATCATCGGGAAGCAGGGGGGATTCCTGTAATAAATTGCCGACCAGGCAGCCCCGTTTAAATTCAAATCTCGCCATACTCTGACCAGCGTGATCGACAAATGCGCCGATGCGTTGCAGCGGCGCCAATGCGTCATTGAGTAAAAACTTGTCAAGCTTATGGGCGAAGAACGCACCGTAGGACGTTAGCACTGCCATGCCGAAATCCTGTTTGCTGGCGAAATAGTGATAAAACGATCCTTTGGGTACAGAGATGTTTTTAATCACCGCATCGATACCCGCCGACAGATAGCCCATCTCCGTGATCACTTCCAGCCCTGAGCGGATCAGCGCGTCACGCGTATCCGCAAACTCGCGTTCAGTTTTCGGCGGACGGCCACGGCGGGGCTTTTTAGCCGCTACGGGCGGGGCTTCGGGCGGGATTGTCAGTGCATCACTCATAATTTAGACCGATCGTTTTTTAATTGCCAAAAGCCTACCCCCAATTCTCTGCGCAGGCAACCCCGTCATTCCCTGAACAGCAAAAAGCCCGCCGCGGCTGAACCGGGCGGGCTGTTTTTAAAGATCAGTATGTTGTAACTATTTAGCGCTCACAGCCTCACGAACAGTTTCCGGCGTGCTGTAGCGATTGGTTTTGAACGGAATATCCAGCCGCTCGCGCAGCGTATGCGCCTCGGAAGGATGCCAGTAACCGCGCGCCGCCAGCACCGGCAGCACCAGACGGGTGATGTCGTCGAGCGCTTCGGTCAGCACCGGTCCGCTGATGATAAACCCGCTCGCACCGCCCTCCTCCACCCAGCGGATCAGGCGGTCGGCGACCTGTTCCGGCGTACCGAAAAACTCACCGCGCGGCAGCGTGGTCTGATACGCCACTTCACGCAATGTGAGGTTTTCCTCTTTCGCCTGTTTCTTGATGCTGTCGGTGGTGGAACGGAACGTATTCTGGCCTAAATCGCCCAGCTCAGGGAACGGGCCATCCGGCGGGTACTGGCTGAAATCGTGATGGTCAAAGAAGCGGCCGAGATACGCCAGCGCGTCGTCGAGGGAAAGCAGCGAAAGCAGGTACTGATATTTGGCTTCCGCTTCTGCTTCAGTTTTGCCGACAACCGGGCTGATGCCGGGGAAAATTCCCACCGGATGACGGCCATTTTTTGCTACCTGCGCCCGGAGTTTGGCGGAGTAATCCTGCGCCTCTTCCAGCGTGCGCGCATTGGTGAAGACTGCATCAGCAGATTTACCCGCCAGTGCGATACCCGCATCAGAAGCGCCCGCCTGGAAAATCACCGGCTGCCCCTGTGGCGAACGCTGGATATTCAGCGGGCCTTCGACCGAGAAAAATTGCCCCTGATGATTGAGTTTGTGCAGTTTGGCTGCATCGAAAAACACGCCGCTTTCGCGGTCACGCACAAACGCGCCGTCTTCCCACGAATCCCACAAACCCTGCACCACGTTGATGTACTCTTCCGCAATCTGGTAATGCAGCGCATGCTCGGGGTGATCTTTGCCAAAGTTTTTCGCCGAACCGGCCAGCGGCGACGTCACCACATTCCAGCCCGCACGGCCCTGGCTGATGTTGTCAATCGATGCCAGCTGGCGCGCCACTGTAAACGGATCGCTGTACGACGTTGAAATCGTCCCCGCCAGCCCGATGCTGTGGGTGGCGGACGCCAGTGCCGACAGCAGCGCAACCGGCTCAAAGCGGTTGAGGAAATGTGGCAGCGATTTTTCGTTGATGTGCAGACCGTCGGCCACAAACAGGAAATCAAAACCGGCGGCTTCAGCGCGCAACGCTAAATCGCGAAAATACGGAAAATTCACGCTGGCATCGGCAGGCGCTTTTTCGTGACGCCACGAATTCATATGCCCGCCTGCCCCGTGCAACATCAGACCGAGCTTGATACTTTTTGAATGGCTCATGAGATCTCCTTAAAGCTGGCCAGCCAGCAATTCGATGGACTTCAGACGCACGGCGGCATCTGTCAGTGGGGTATGAATGACAAATTCGTTAACGCACAGACGGCGCTGAATGTCGCGCAACTGTTCATGAATATCGGCGGGCGTGCCGTGCAGCACACTGATCTGCTGCTGTTCAATGCGGTATTGCGTCGCCCCAGCTTGCCGGACAAACGCTTCGGCCTGTTCGCGGGTGCCGACAGTCACATGTTTATCGCCAACGGTGACGCGGAAATTATGTTGCTCTGCCACCAGCGCGGCGGCTTGTTCCCGCGTTTCGGCGGCCAGCACCGCAAGGCTGACCAGCGCCTGCCCCTGTCCGGCAGAATATTCGTGGTACGCCAGCACCGATTCGGTCATCACTTCTGCTGACGTGTTGATGAAACCGGCAAAAACAAAATTCCAACCCAGCGAGGCCGCCAGGCGGGCGCTTTCTTTGCTCGCGCCCAGCAGGAAACGCTGCGGCGCAACCGGCGGCTGCGGCAATGCGCGGGCTTCGACACCGGCCAGATTGTCGTCGAGATGAGTCAGATAATGCGTCAGTTGCTGTAACTGCGCGGGGAAACCGGGTGCGGAATCTGCCGGAGCATGGCCCCGCAGCGCTTTGGTTGAAAGCGGTAAACCGCCGGGCGCTTTGCCGATGCCGATATCCACGCGATCGGGCGCCAGCGCTGAAAGCAGATGGAAATTCTCCGCGACTTTGTAGGGGCTGTAATGTTGCAGCATGACGCCGCCGGAGCCAATCCGCAGCGTCGAGGTCTGAGCCAGAAGCCAGGCAATCAGCACTTCCGGCGAGCTGCCTGCCAGCTTTTCAGTGTCGTGATGTTCAGAAACCCACAGGCGGTGATAACCGAGTTTTTCTGCCGTTTTCGCAAACGTCAGCGTGGCCTCCAGTGCCTGCTCCGCACGTTGTCCTTCATTTATCGGGCTTTGGTCTAATAAGCTCAGTCGGTAATTCACTCGGGGTATTCCTTTTATCCACAGATTTCAATTCATGAAAAGAATCAGTTCATGTTAAAAAGAGTTCCACGAAGTGAGGACAAAGCTAAATAATTAAATTGCGCATCGATAGCCATTATTTTGCTATGCGCCCTGAGAAGAAAAGTGCTTATAAAATATAGCCACAGAGTCTTTAGCGAAAAGGGGTTTCCTGTCTACGATGAAATGACTGCAACCACACCTTATAAAAGGCTACTTATAATGAGCATTTCACTTGCCAATGAAGAGCGCACCGGGACGCTGTCCGGTTCATCCTTATTAGAAAGCAAACTCATCGCCCATCGTCGTGAATTACATCAGAACCCTGAATTATCGAATCAGGAATTTGCGACCACGCAAAGAATTACCGGCTGGCTGAATGCGGCCGGAGTACGGATTTTGGATCTCGGGCTGAAAACCGGCGTCGTGGCTGAAATCGGCTCGCCGGATGGCCCGCTGGTGGCGCTGCGCGGTGATATTGACGCGCTGCCGATTGAAGAAGCGTCCGGCGTGCCTTTCAGCTCGCAACATCCCGGCGTGATGCACGCCTGCGGCCACGATTTTCACACGTCCGTTATTCTTGGCGCGGCGTATTTACTCAAAGCCCGCGAAGACCAGCTTCCGGGGCGCGTGCGTCTGTTTTTCCAGCCTGCGGAAGAACGGTTTGGCGGCGCATCGCAGCTGATTAAAGCCGGTGCACTGGAAAACGTTGACGTCATTTTCGGCCTGCACAATGCGCCTGAGCTGCCGGTCGGCACCTTTTCCACCAAAGGCGGCGCGTTCTATGCCAACGTTGACCGGTTCAGTATCACGATCACCGGCAAAGGCGCACACGCCGCGCATCCCGAGGAAGGCGTCGACAGTATTGTGACCGCCAGCCACATCATTTCGGCGCTGCAAACCGTGGTCAGCCGCAACGTCAGCGCGCAGGAAGCGGCGGTGGTCAGCGTCACGCGCATTGAAGGCGGCAATACCTGGAACGTGCTGCCGCAAACCGTTGAACTCGAAGGCACCGTACGCACACATAACGACGCTGTCCGCGAACAGATTCCGGAACGTATCCGTCAGGTAATTTCTGGCGTGGCCACGGCACTGGGTGCGAAAGCCGAACTGCACTGGTTTGGCGGGCCGCCGGCAGTGGTGAATACGCCACGCTGGGCGGATTTCAGCCTGGAAGCAGCGGCTGAATTTGGCTATAAAACGGAAGTCGCGACGGCGCAAATGGGCGGCGAAGATTTTGCTTTTTATCTGCATCACGTCCCCGGCGCGTTCGTCAGCATCGGTTCCGCCAGTGAATTTGGCTTGCATCATCCGCAATTTAATCCTGACGAATCCGCTATTTATCCGGCAGCCGCCTATTTCCAGCAACTGGCTGAGAAAGCACTGCGGGAATTAACCGAAAAATAGCCTTCTTTAATTTCATTCCTGTTGAAATGCCCGGTAATCCGGGCGTTTTGCGTGGCTATTTCAGGCAGGCCTTTATTTCCAATTTATCTCTTTCATTATTTAATTTTGTTGTTTTACATCCCTGTAACACTCGGGAATAGTGAAATTGTCGTCTCACTGTCATCACCACATACAATAAGAATGCAGGGTATAAAAATAATGATGAAACACAGCCTTAAATTAACCACCATCGCCGCTTTATTAAGTCTTTCTGCACTGGCACAGGCTGCACCGGGTATCGACCTGATTGCGAATGAAAAACCCATTAACGCGCCGAAAAGCCCGGAAGCTGTGGCAAAAATCCCGGCTAACTTTAAGTTTGTTGAACCCGGCACGCTGACCGTGGCGCTCGCCGTGCTGGGCAGCGCCCCGCCGTTTGGCCTGTATGCCCGCGATAATAAGACCGTGATCGGCAGTGAAGCGGATATCGCCCGTCTGGTCGCCGACGGTTTGGGCCTGAAACTGAAAGTGGTTCCGGCTTCCTGGGAAGACTGGCCGCTGGGCGTGACCTCCGGGAAATACGACGCCGCCATCTACAACATTACCGTCACGAAAGACCGCAAAACCAAGTTTGATTTCGCCACGTATCGCGAAGATACGCTGGGCTTTTACGTGAAATCCGACAGCAAAATCACCTCGATTCAATCCGCGCCGGACATCGCCGGGAAACGCATTATTGTCGGCTCCGGCACCAATCAGGAAGCCGTGTTGCTGGCGTGGGATAAAGAGAATCAGGCCAAAGGCCTACCGGCGCTGAAACCACAGTACGTCACTGATGACGCCGCCGCGACGCTGGCGATCCAATCTGGCCGCGCCGATGCGACCTTCGGGCCAAACGTCACCGGTGCCTACAAAGCGCTGTTAACCGGCAAAACCAAACTGGTCGGCACTGTGCCGGGCGGCTGGCCGAAAACCGCGAACATTGCCGTGACACTGAAAAAAGGCAACGGTCTGGTGGACGCGGTTCAGGCATCTCTTAACAGCGCCATTGCCAACGGCACCTATTTGCAGGTGCTTAACCGCTGGGGTGAAAGCGTTGAGAAAATCGACCACTCCGAAATTAATCCGCCAGGACTGGGCGACTGAGTAAAGAGGATTGCATCATGAGCGAAGACGTTTTTATCCAGACCGTGCCGGAAGACCCGCTGATTGCGCCGTTCATTCAGGGGCTGTTCGGTGAATACCGCGAGCGCTACGGTGAGTATTTCTCCAGCCAGCCGCCGGAAGATGACAGCGTATTTTCCAAACCGGACGGCACATTTATTGTGCTGCTGAGAGACGGAGCGCCCATTGCGATGGGCGCGTACAAACGCTACGACGAGAAAACGGCAGAGCTGAAACGCATCTGGACGCACCGCTCACTGCGGCGCCAGGGGCTGGCACAGAAGGTTTTACTCGAACTGGAACGCCGCGCCGCCGCTTACGGTTATCAGCAGGTTTTCCTCACTACCGGTTTCCGCCAGCCGGAAGCGGTCGGATTGTATTTGTCCCACGGTTATCAGCCCTTGTTTGACACGCGTCTCGACCCGGATGTCTATTCCCGCCCGCCGTACGACGGTCGTTTGCCGTTTACCAAGGCGCTGACCGCTGACGTCCCTGTTACCTGAAATTGCCAGAAGAAAGAGAACACCATGAGTGAAAACGCCCCGACTTCCGTGAATCATCCGCCGCTAAATGTGGTTCCTGCACGCTATCCGTGGCGGGTGGCTGGCGCGATATTTTCAGTTTTTATCCTGCTGGGCATCGTTGAGTCAATTGCGACCAACTCCCGCTGGGAATGGGGCGTTTTTCGCCAGTGGTTCTTTGACCCGGTCATCCTTTCCGGGCTGGGGAAAACGCTGCTGCTGACCTTACTGGGCACGCTTTTTGGCATTATTTTAGGGACGGCGCTGGCCCTCGCCCGCCTGTCAAAATCCTATCTGATGAATGCGCTGGCCTGGGGATATATCTGGTTGTTCCGATCCTTGCCACTGTTGCTGGTGTTGATCATCCTCTACAACTTTTCGTATCTCTACGACAGCCTGTCGCTCAGCATTCCGTTTACGTCCATTTCCTTTTTCAGCACGCCAACCGTGAATTTGCTGGATCAGTTCTCGGTCGCGGTTCTGGGGCTTTCGCTGGTGCAGTCGGCATATACCGCAGAAATCATCCGTGGCGGGATTTTAGGCGTCGAACACGGCCAGCACGAAGCCGCCGCCGCGCTCGGTTTACCGGCCTACCGCCGGACGTTCCGCATCATTTTGCCTCAGGCCCTGCGCTCGATTCTGCCGACCGGTTTTAACGAAGTGATCAGTCTGGCGAAAGGCACATCGATTGTTTACGTGCTTTCCATGCCGGAGCTGTTCTACACCGTACAGGTGATTTACAACCGCACGCAGCAGGTGATCCCGCTGCTGATGGTGGCGACCGTGTGGTATCTGCTGATTACCACCGTGCTGTCGGTGCTGCAATATTACGTCGAGCGTTACTTCTCGCGCGGCACCGTGCGCCAGGTTGCGCCTACGCCGTTGCAGCGTCTGCGCCAGTGGCGTATCGCCCGTTCATAATTCTGGAGAAATCTATGTCTGAAGCCTTTGATTTATTCGTAAAACCGCCTCATGACGCGTCCGTTGAACGGTTGTTTCCGCGCCAGCCACAGGCCGCCACCGTCGGGCGCATCGAGATCAATAACCTGAGCAAATACTATGGCGCGCATAAAGCGCTGGATAACGTCAGCCTGAGCATCGAACCCGGCACGGTAACGGTGATCCTTGGCCCGTCCGGCTCAGGGAAATCTACCCTGCTGCGCACCATCAATCATCTGGAACGCGTCGATGAGGGGTTTATCCAGATTGACGGCGATTACATCGGTTACCGCCGCAAAGGCGATACGCTGTACGAATTGAAAGAACGCGCAATCCTCAAACAACGCACCCACGTCGGGTATGTTTTCCAGAATTTCAATTTATTCCCGCACATGACGGTGCTGGATAACATCATCGAAGCGCCCGTCGTTCACGGCTTGCTGAACCGCAAACAAGCTATCGCCCGTGCTTATGAGTTGCTGGATACCGTCGGTTTACGCGAAAAAGCCCACGCCTGGCCGCGCCATCTTTCCGGCGGCCAGCAACAGCGTATCGCCATCGCACGCGCCTTAGCGCTCAATCCGAAAGTGATGTTGTTCGACGAACCCACCTCCGCGCTTGATCCGGAGCTGGTCGGCGAAGTGCTGGACGTCATTAAAAAACTGGCGCAGTCAGGTGTGACGCTGGTGGTGGTGACGCACGAAATCGGTTTTGCGCGGCAGGTCGCCGATCAGGTGGTGTTTATGGTGGATGGCGCCGTTGTCGAGAGCGGAAGTGCAGCGCAGGTGCTGGACAGGCCGGTGCATAAGCGGACAAAAGCCTTCCTGGAGAAGGTGCTTTAAGATTGGCAAATTTATTCACTTGCGGTGAGGGTCAGGACCTTGGGGTTACAGCCCAGACTGGCTACAAGGAGCGCCTTTCGCCGCGCCCCTTGAAAATCCCGGGCTTTTTTACTGCGAGCAAAAGCGCGCAGTAAAAAAGACGCGGAGATTCAAAAGAGGGCTCGCCATAGCCCTCTTTTGTCGGTTTAGGCACAGGGAGTTAAGTGTTCACAGTGATTGAGAAACCGAAACTTTCTCGGCCACTTGGGTGATTGAACACCCACCCGTTCTGCCTACTTCACACTCGCCATCGGCGGATCCATCGCCACTTTGCCTTTCACGGCTTTATTCTTCACTCTCCGCGACCACATCGCGGTCAGAATCGGCACCAGTATTGAGGTGACAATCACTGACGTGGCGACCAGCGCCGTGGCGGCCGGGGCGACGGGTTTGAACGCTGGCACCATTTCGGCAATCAGTACCGGCGTGGCCACCGCGGCACCGGCTGAACTGGAGGCAGCAATGCCTGCGGTACCGTCGCCACCGCCGATGAATTTATCGGCCAGTATCAGCGGAATGCCGGTCAGGATAATCACTGACACGCCCAGCATCACACCCAGCAAACCGGTTTGTGCGATAACGCTCAGGTTGATGGTGTTACCCAGTGCGAATGCGAAGAACGGGATCAGCGTCTGAACGGCTTTACTGAAGAATTCGCGTAATTCCGGGTCGAGGTTCCCCAGACCAAATCCAATCAGGAACGGCAGGACGGCGCCGACGAAAACATGCGGTTCAAACGAGGCAATTCCCGCCGTACCGAGGATGATCATGGTCATCAGCGGTCCGGATTCCAGAGACATCAGCACGAAGGCGCCGGCCTCTTCTTTTGTACCGTATTGCTGCATGACCGAGGCATATAGCCCGCCGTTGGTCATGTCCATGGACGCGACCAGCGCCAGAACGGATAGTCCGGCGAAGAAGCCAAACTCGACGCCGTTTTCCGGCATAAAGCGCGAAGCCACTGCCGCGACAATCCAGGCGACGGCAATTTTTGTGACAACCAGCGTGCCGGATTTACGCAGAACCGTCCCGGTGGCGCTCAGTTTGATGGATGCCCCCATGCAGAAAAACCAGACGGCCAGAATCGGCACCGTGCCGGTGATCAAACCGTTGGTGAAGGAGCCAAAATACTTACCGGAATCAGGCGCAAAGGTATGACACAAGGCACCGATGAAGAGAGGCACTAACATCATCCCGCCAGGGATTTTTTCTATCGCTCGTTTAATGTGCATTATTTTTCACCTGATTTAAAAGGAACGGACTTCCGAATGCCGCTACGTTATCCATTTCTCAGGGCTATAAAAGTGATGCAACTCATAAATTGAAACGTTGTTTCTATTTTATAGATCTGTAGTTTTAATAAATATTCCGTCAATATTTAATTTCGGAGAGAAATCACAATTCCGGATTTTTCTGCCGCACAAAAACAAAAAAAACCCGCAGCAGTTGCCTGTGCGGGTTTCTGAAATGCCGGGAATTTTTAACTTATGGACGTTGTGCCGAAAGCCTGCTGCCAATCAGCGTCAAACTTTTGCACCGCCGCCTGAACCGCTGGCGTACCGAGAAGTTGTTCAGCAACATCCACCGGTAATGTAATCGACTGGCAGCCCGCCAGCAGGCAATCCACCGCCTGACGCGGCGTTCTGAAACTGGCCGCCAGCACTTTTGAGTGCGGCGCGTGCAGACTCAGCAGCGTCTGTAATTCTCTGACCATCGCAATGCCGTCGCCGCCCTGCGCGTCCAGACGGTTCACGTAAGGCGCAACGTATTCAGCACCCGCCAGCGCGGATAAGAGCCCCTGACCTGCGCCGTAAACAGCCGTGCCGAGCGTTGGTATATTCATGCTTTTTAAGGCTTTAATCGCCGCCAGCCCCTCCGCCGTGACGGGGATTTTCACCACTAAACCGGGCACCCGCTGCGACAGTAGCAGGGCTTCGGCGATCATCTGTTCTGCATCCGCCGCCATCACCTGGGCAAACAATTTCCCGGTTCCGCCGAGGGCGTCACGCAGGGCAGGCAACACTTCCCAGAGGGATTTTCCTTCTTTCGCCACAATGCTCGGGTTCGTCGTGACCCCCTGCAACGGCAGAATGCGCGAAAGACGTTTCACCGCAATAACATCGGCAGTATCGAGATACAGCTCCATAACCTTCTCCTTAAACCTGTGAGCGAATGCAAAGTATCGGAGAGTGTACCTCTGCAAGCGGCGGGTTTATTGATCGTTATCAAAATGACTTTCGAATGAAAGTATTTAAATTACGAAAGAAGAAACTTAAGGGAGCGCCGCGATGATTTTTAATGTGCAACGTTATTCCACCCATGACGGGCCGGGGATCCGCACGGTTGTTTTTCTCAAGGGCTGCTCACTGAGTTGTACCTGGTGCCAGAACCCGGAAAGCCGTTCAGAAAAACCCGACGTATTGTTTGATTCGCGGCTGTGTACCGCCGGGTGTCAGCATTGTGCGCAGGCATTTCCCCGTGCAGTGACCGCAGAAAATGACGGGATCTGCCTGCGTCGCGAGGCATTCTCTGCGCAAGATTTATGTCAGATGGAACAGGTTTGCCCTTCCGGTGCGCTGAGCGTTTGCGGCGAAGACGCAGATATGGAAAGCCTGATGCAGCAAATCCTGCGCGATAAGCCGTTTTATCAGCGCACCGGCGGCGGCGTTACGCTTTCCGGCGGCGAGCCTTTTATGCAACCACAGACGACGCTGAATCTGCTGCAACGCTGTCACCACGCGGGTTTACATACGGCGGTGGAAAGCTGTCTGCACGTCCCCTGGAAATATATCGAGCCTTCTCTCTGCGCGCTGGATTTGCTGCTGGCCGACTTGAAGCACGTCGCCGACGCGCCGTTCAGACGCCTGACCGGTGGCTCAGCAAAACGGGTGATGGACAATTTTCGCCGTCTGGCGGCTGCCGGTCAGAAGCTGATTGTCCGCGTGCCGCTGATCCCTGATTTCAACGCCGACCGGGCGTCCATCCGCCAGATTGTGGATTTCGCTGCGGCGGAAACCGGTTGTGATGCCATCCACTTTTTGCCTTATCACACGCTGGGTATCAATAAATATGTCCTGCTCGGCGAACCCTATCTGGCCCCGCGCCAGCCATTAAATGACCCGGACCTGCTGACGTTTGCTGAAGAATACGCCGCCGAGAAAGGTCTTTGTGCACAGTTAAGAGGATAAAAATAATGACGACATTGAACCTGAATACCCTCTCCGCCCGCATTCGCGCCCATAAAGACGCGCTGATCCACATCGTAAAACCGCCGGTGTGTACCGAACGCGCACAGCACTACACGCAGGTTTATCAGCAACATGCGGATAAACCCCTGGCCGTCCGCCGCGCGCTGGCACTGGCAGAACATCTCAGGCAGCGGACTGTCTGGATCAAACATGACGAGCTGATCGTCGGGAATCAGGCCAGCGAAGTGCGTGCCGCGCCGATTTTCCCGGAATACACCGTCAGCTGGATTGAAAACGAAATTGATGCGCTGGCCGACCGGCCGGGAGCCGGTTTCGCGGTGAGTGAAAAGAATAAGAATGTTCTGCACGAAATTTGCCCGTGGTGGCGCGGGCAGACGGTGCAGGATCGCTGCTACGGCATGTTCACTGATGAGCAGAAAGCACTGCTCGACAGCGGCATCGTAAAAGCCGAAGGCAATATGACGTCCGGCGATGCCCATCTGGCGGTCAATTTCCCGCTCCTGCTCGGGCTGGGGCTGGACGGACTGCGCCATAAAGTCGATGAACGCCGCAGCCGCGTTAATCTGACCGACTGGGAAGATTTGCATAAAGAACAGTTGCTGAAAGCCATTGATATCACGCTGGCTGCCGTCAGCGATCATATCGTGCGCTTTGGCGATCTGGCGCAGGAAATGGCCGCCGCCGAGCCGCGCGAGAACCGTCGCGATGAGCTGCTGGCGATTGCCGCAAACTGTCACGCGATCGCCCATCAGCCACCTTCCAGCTTCTGGCAGGCGTTACAGTTGTGCTATTTCATCCAGCTGATTTTGCAGATCGAATCCAACGGGCATTCCGTTTCATTTGGCCGCATGGATCAGTATCTTTACCCGTTCTACCGCCGTGACGTCGAACTTGAGCAAACGCTGGATCGCGGTCACGCCATTGAGTTGCTGCAAAGCTGCTGGTTGAAACTGCTGGAAGTGAACAAAATCCGCTCCGGTACACACTCCAAAGCGTCGGCGGGCAGCCCGTTGTATCAGAACGTCACCATCGGCGGCCAGAAGCTGCATCTCGGCGTGGCGTCCGACGCGGTTAATCCGCTTTCCTACGCCATTCTTGAATCATGCGGTCAGCTGCGTTCCACCCAGCCAAACCTCAGCGTGCGTTATCACGCAGGCATGAGCAGCGATTTTCTGGATGCCTGCGTGCAGGTGATCCGCTGTGGTTTCGGGATGCCCGCGTTTAATAACGATGAAATTGTGATCCCTGAATTCATCAAACTCGGCGTCGAGAAAGAAGATGCCTACGATTACGCCGCCATCGGCTGCATCGAAACCGCCGTCGGCGGAAAATGGGGCTACCGCTGCACCGGCATGAGTTTCATCAACTTTGCCCGCGTTATGCTGGCTGCGCTCGAACAGGGGCAGGACGCCAAAAGCCATACGCAATTTCTGCCGCAGGAACGCGGGCTGTCTAAAGGCAACTTTGAAAACTTCGGACAGGTTTTCGCGCAGTGGGATGAGCAAATCCGCTATTACACGCGTAAATCGATTGAAATCGAATGTGTTGTCGATACCGTTCTGGAAGAAAATGCGCAGGATATTCTGTGTTCTGCGCTGGTCGATGACTGTATCGAGCGCGGCAAAACCATCAAACAAGGCGGCGCGAAATACGACTGGGTTTCCGGCTTGCAGGTCGGGATTGCCAATCTTGGCAACAGTCTGGCAGCGGTCAAAAAACTGGTCTTCGAACAGGGTTCCGTCGGGCAGCAGGAACTGGCGGATGCGCTGGCTTCCGACTACGCGGGGCTGGACGGCGAGCGTTTACGTCAGCGGCTGATCAACGGTGCGGAAAAGTACGGCAACGACCATGACGGCGTGGATAATCTTCTGGTACGCGCCTATCAGTGCTACATCGACGAGCTGTCGAATTATCACAACACGCGTTTCGGGCGCGGCCCGATTGGCGGAACGTACTACGCCGGAACCTCGTCGATTTCCGCTAACGTGCCGTTTGGCGCAGCGACCACAGCGACACCTGACGGACGTAAAGCGTTCACGCCGCTGGCCGAAGGCGCAAGCCCGGCTTCCGGTACAGACCATCTGGGGCCAACGGCGGTGTTTAATTCGCTGGGGAAATTACCGACGGAAGCGATCCTCGGCGGCGTACTGCTAAATCAGAAGCTCAATCCGGCATCGCTTGAAAATGAAACCGACCGCCAGACGCTGATGCTGATGTTGCGGACGTTCTTTGAGGAGCACAAAGGCTGGCACGTACAGTACAATATTGTGTCCCGCGAGACGTTGCTGAAAGCGCGCGAGGAACCGCAAAACTATCGGGATCTGGTGGTGCGTGTGGCCGGTTATTCGGCCTTCTTCACCGCTTTATCGCCGGAAGCGCAAGATGATATTATCGCGCGAACGGAACATACGTTGTAATCTTCGGGACAGAATTCACTTCAGCTGACGGGCAGCCTGCGCTGCCCGTATTTTTGGGCACTTATGAACGACAGACAGCAAGTCATTTTGCAATGGGTAAACGATAAACAGCGGATCAGCGTAAGTGAGCTGTCGCAGATTTGTCAGGTTTCAGAAGTGACGATCCGTCACGATCTCAATCAGCTGGAGCAACGCCATTATCTGCGCCGCGCGCACGGTTTTGCCGTCGCGATCCAGACCGATGACGTCGATACCCGAATGATGTCGAACTTCGCACAGAAGCAAAAACTGGCAAAATTCGCGGCGTCATTAATCCAGGATGGCGAAACCGTATTTTTCGAAAGCGGCAGCAGCATTGCCCTGCTGGCACAATATCTGGCGGACAAAAAGAATCTCACGGTGATTACCGTCAGCAGTTATGTGGCGTCGTTGCTGAAAAGTATGCCGTGTGACGTGGTGCTGCTCGGCGGGATGTACCAGAAGACCAGCCAGACAGTGGTCGGTCCGCTGACAAAATTGTGTTTGCAGCAGATGAATTTTAGCAAAGCCTTTATCGGGATTGACGGATTTACTGACACCACCGGTTTTACCGGCCGTGACATGTTGCGTGCCGACGTGGTGAATACGGTCGTGGCGAAGGGCGCGGAGAATATCGTCCTGACGGATTCCTCGAAATTCGGCCAGATCAATCTCAATCCGCTCGGCCCTGTCAGCGCTTTCAGTCATGTCATTACTGACGAAGCACTGCCGGATACGTTCCGCCAGCAACTGACGAACTCAGGCATAAAAGTCAGCCTCGTAGGCTGACTTTTCTCATGTGATATTTGAAGTTCGACGTGGATTACTGCCCGTAGTAGGCATTCTTGCCGTGCTTGCGCAGATAATGTTTATCCAGAAGTTGCGGCTGCATATCCGGCAACTGCGGCGTTAACTGGCGGGAGAAAATGCCCATGTAGGCGATTTCTTCCAGCACCACCGCGTTGTGTACGGCATTATCGGCATCTTTTCCCCAGGCAAAAGGCCCGTGCGAATGCACCAGCACCGCCGGAATATCCGCGGGATCGAGGTTACGTTCCGCGAACGTTTTAACGATCACTTCCCCGGTTTCCCACTCGTAGCGCCCGGCGATTTCGGCTTCGGTCATTAAGCGCGTGCAGGGGATGTTGCCATAAAAATAATCCGCATGTGTGGTGCCCCAGGCCGGAATATCAATGCCTGCCTGTGCCCAGATGGTCGCATGGCGGGAATGGGTATGCACAATGCCGCCCGCCTGAGGGAAGCTGAGGTAGAGCACGCGGTGCGTGTCGGTATCGGAAGACGGTTTCTTGCTGCCTTCCACGATTTTCCCGGTTTCCAGCTCCACCACCACCATGTCATCGACGCCCATATGATCGTATTCCACGCCCGACGGTTTGATGACGACCAGCCCTTGCTGGCGATCCACGGCGCTGACATTTCCCCATGTAAAGGTCACCAGATTATGGCGCGGCAGTGCCAGGTTGGCCTCCAGTACCTGCTCTTTCAGTTGTTTAAGCATCTCGGTTTCCTCATGTATCGATGCTTTATTGTCTGGTCGGCGGGCGGGTGCCGGTATGGGGCAAATCGCTAAAGAGTGCGTACGGATCTGCTGCAAACGCAAAAGTGCCTGTTTATGCCACATTCAGGGCACGCAGGTGCAACGCTTTAGTTAATTGTGTGGTGAGACTGCGGCTTGATGGTGAATTAAGATTATTCACCTAGTGAATGGATACTAATTTCACTATTTTTAGTTAACGGATGCAAAAGTGCGTCCGGATGAGTCGAATTATGAATAAAGGTTCGGAACAGCTCAAAAATTCATAAGTTGCGTGAAGGATCACCCGGTGAAATACAGTGATAACGCTGCATGTTGCCTATACTTATCGATGATGCTGAACGTTAATCCTTTGAGGAAGATAACTATGATGCTCGTAAATAAACGCGTTGCCAGTATTGCACTGGTTTTGACTCTTGCGATGTCTGTTACCGCGTGTGGTAACTGGTCTAAACGTGACCGTAACACGGCGATTGGTGCCGGTGCCGGTGCACTTGGTGGTGCGGTTCTGACTGACGGAAGTACTTTAGGTACGTTAGGCGGCGCAGCAGTAGGTGGTATTGTGGGTCATCAGGTCAGTAAATAAGAACAGATAAAAAAAACAGTAAGACGCTGCGCTTTTCATAGGCGCAGCATCTTGTTTTATCAGCCACCCGCCAGTTTGACTTTCATCCCTTTAGCTTCAAGCAGCTGTTTCAGTAAATCACGTTTATCGCCCTGAATTTCAATCACGCCGTCTTTCACCGCGCCGCCGCAACCGCATTTTTTCTTCAGTTCGGCCGCCAGTTTTTCCAGTGCAGCATCGTCCATATCGACGCCAGTAATAAGACAAACACCCTTCCCTTTGCGCCCGCTGGTCTGACGCGCAATACGAACAATCCCATCACCTTTCGGGCGTAAGACGACGGCTTTCTGCTCATCGATTCTGCCGGTATCAGTGGAATACACTAACCGGCTGTTGTTGTCATTAGGCATAAATTCCCCCTGCTTATCGCAGTGATGCACGGATATCACGCAGCGTCTGCGCCGGATCGGCGGACTGCGTAATCGGTCGGCCAATCACCATGTAATCCACACCCGCCGCCAGCGCTTCCTGCGGGGTCATCACGCGGCGCTGATCGTCGGCTTTGCTGCCTGCCGGGCGGATCCCCGGCGTGACCAGTTTGAACGCTTGCCCCAGCGCCGATTTAAAGCGCGTCGCTTCCTGCGCGGAACATACAACCCCGTCCAGCCCGCAGTCACGGGTCAGGCGCGCCAGACGTTCGGCGTAATCTGCCGGAGATAACGTGATGCCCAGATCGGCCAGATCGCTGCCTTCCATGCTGGTCAGCACGGTGACGGCAATCAGTAACGGCGCGTCTTTACCAAACGGCAGCAACGCCTCTTTTGCTGCGGTCATCATGCGCGCACCGCCGCTGGCATGTACGTTGACCATCCACACGCCCAGCTCCGCCGCTGCGGCAACTGCATGCGCCGTGGTGTTCGGGATGTCATGGAATTTCAGATCCAGAAAGACGTCAAAACCGCGAGTCTGCAAATCTTTTACCATCTGCGGGCCGAAATGCGTGAACATCTCTTTACCAATTTTCAGACGGCAATCACGGGGATCGATTTTATCTGCAAAAGCCAGCGCGGCAGATTTATCGGCATAGTCGAGAGCGACAACAATAGGTGAGGAATTTAAGTCGTTGTTGTTAATGTTATTTTCTGACGTCATGTCTTCAGCCTCTTGTGTTTTTTCATTTCAGGAAGGGAAAGCCTGTTTTCTGCCGCCCGCATTTTACATGGCAAAAGGCTGAATTCACAGCTACACATAATGTGACAGTTTTATTAAATTTTTGTGAAGCACTAGACGCCGACACAACGCAGGCATAGTTTGTAACTTTACTCTAAGGAAAGGCTGAAAAATGAGTGAGATAACAACCCTGACCGTCAAAATTCCGGTTGAATTGAAGGAACTGATCAAGAACGCCGCCGCTGAGGCTGAGCATTCTTTAAGTGCGGAAGTGGCAGCACGTCTGGAAGAGAGCTTTAATCCGGCAGCACCCAAGGGGAAAAAGGCGGCGAAAGCCACCGAGCATGAAATTGATAACCAGCATCTTGCTGAAGATTCTGAACCGGCGCTGACAGCAAAAGAAATCAAGAAACTGCGTACGTTACTTAACGCCCGCAAAACCACCGGTAAGAAGAAGTAATTCCTCTCTCCTTTCCCTGAATAATTCGCGTTGCAACAAGATGATAAATACATCTGCAACGCGAAGTATGTCGGGAATATTACTGACCGTCGAGACCCCGTATAGGTTTGATCGTTGCCCAGCCACGGCATGACGGACAATGCCAGTACAGCGAATGTGCAGTAAATCCGCATTTGTGGCAGCGGTAACGTGGTTTTGTGCGGATCTGCTCACCCACCATGTCCCGCAGTAAAACCAGACTCTCTTTCGCCCTGCCTTCTTCTGCATCGGCCAGATGGTAATCCATGAGGTGATGGAACACACGCATGGTCGGATGACGTTGCAGCTGGCGGTTAATGTAGTTCTGCGCCGTTTCACGCCCTTCTTCCTGCTGGATGATTTCCGCCAGCATCAGTTCTGCCGTCGCGCCGGTGTTTTCATCGACACAACGCTTGAGGAACTCTGCCCAACCCAGCGTATCTTTCAGGTTCTGGTAGCATTCCTGCATCATCGGCAGCGCTTCGCTGACCAGTTCTTTGTCCTGCTCAAGCACGCGTTGCAGCGCATCAACCGCTTTACGGTATTCGCCCTGCGCCAGAAAAATGCGCCCCTGCATGATAGACACGCGGGCACAAAGTTTATCTGCCGCCGCGGCCTTTTTCAGCAGGCCTGTGGCCTTATCGAAATCATCAGAAACCATCGCCAGCAGCGCCAGTTCACACCAGAAATGCGCGATTTCCTTGCGGCGGTTTTCTTTGCCCAGCTTGACCAGACGCTCGGCCACATCGATAGCATTCTGCCAGTCGCTGGTCGCCTGATGGATGATCAGCAACTGTTCCAGCGCAAACAGCTGGTAGTCCTGCTCCTTCACCAGCTGATTAAACATGTCTTCCGCGCGGTCATAAAAACCGGCAGCCATGTAATCGCGTCCTAACTGCTGCACGGCAAGCAAACGCTGTTCGAAGGTCAGCGAGGCACTTTCCATCAGCGACTGGTGGATACGGATGGCGCGATCGACTTCGCCACGGGAGCGGAACAGGTTCCCCAGAGTCAGGTGTGCTTCGACCGTACTGCTGTCCTCTTTCAACATTTCAAGGAATAGGTCGACCGCTTTATCCTGCTGGTTGGAAAGCAGGAAGTTAACCCCTGCTACGTATTCACGCGACAGGCGGTTAGCATTTTCCTGTTTATCCTGCTGAGAACTTCTGCGCCCCATGTACCAGCCATAGGCGGCCGCAACGGGCAACAACAGAAACAGCAGTTCTAACATAGAGGGTTATTCCTTGCTGACATCATAAGATGCTGCTGGCGGCGTAACGGCAGCCGCGGGTTCAATTTGTTGTTCAAGGCGTTTGATTTTCCGCTGGGCACGCCCGAGAGATAAGCGGACACGCAGGTAAAACAAACCGCAGATGACCCAGCCCAGAATAAAACCGGTAGCAAAGAGCACGGCAAGCAGTGTGGAAACACGATAGTCGCCCTGCGCCAGCAAATAATTGAAGGTCACAGTCTGATCATTATGGGCACCCAGAGTGATAGAAATCACCACGATGACCAGCAAAAATAAAAAAATCAGCAGATATTTCACATTCATTCCTGTAATGCCGGATGTACCGGATGAATTATGCCAAAAACTCTCGTCCCGACCTAATAAGTTAGCATTTCCAAACAAAGCTGGGAAACATTGCGGAGGCTTTAAATGCAGGTTGTTGGAACTTCGTGCAACTTTAGCAGTGTGTCGCAAATATCGCTGCAATTTACGATATGGAAGAGATATGGGGGCGGAAAGCGATGAATTAAAGGGGTTTTGTTAAACCCCTTTGAAATTGCCAGTGTTTATTCTCCGTCACGTTCAGCGATTTCCTGATTTTCCGCCGGCGGCGGCGTCAGCGGTCCGACATAACGCTCAGTCAGCCAGCAGGCCAGTGTCACCAGTATCCAGCTGATACCCACGGACGCCAGCAGGTCACGCGGCCAGTGCATTCCCAGAACCAGACGGCTGCCCATCACGGCGACTGCCCACACCATCAGGAACGTAACCGTTTTGTAGTGTTTACGACGCCATAACAGCCCGATGCCTAACAATGCCCAGGTAGCGGCAAACATAGTATGACCGGAAGGGAATGCGTAACCGGTGTCGTTCTGCCAGCTTTTATTCAGCCAGTGAGGTATCTGCGTGTCCTCGCCGAGTATTTCTTTGACCTGTTTGCCACGCAATTTGCTTTTCTGCGCATAAAACTCACCCACGTTCATCTGATGATCGGTTCCCAGCCACGCCACGTAGGGCCGCGGCTCACGTACTTCACCTTTGATGAAGTCTTTCGCGTATTGCCCGACCAGCAGCGCGGCCACAATAATCACACCCAGCCCGATGGCCGGTTTAAGACGAAAGCGCAGGCACCACAGGAACCAGCCGCCAAGAATCACCGTTGTGAGGATACCCCAGGGCTCGCTCACCGTTTCCGTCACCCAGAACAGCGGGCGCAAAATGGACGGATTTCCTCCCGGTGCCCAAAGCCAGCCGCTTATCCATACCGCTGCGGGCATCAGCATTAAAAGTACAGCCCCGAGTGCGGTGCGTTTGGCGATATCAAACATAGTCGTCCCTTCCGTCATTTATAAAAGAGTTGGAGTGTAGCAACGTTGTCATCGCTTCACATTCCCTAAGCGGGGATTGTTGAAGAAGCGGTTATAATTCATAAGTTATGAACTAATCGTTCAAATATTCGCGCTAAAAACTGCGCCAATCTGTGGCAAAATACCGCCCTGTCGTGATGGAAAGGCACCGATTCCCTATCCAGAGGCCGCATCTGAACGTAGGATGCGCATCAACAAGTAAAATACTCACTGTAAATAAAGACACTTTGTGGTTTTTTTGGAGCGTAAAATGCAGCTGAAACGGGTGGCAGAAGCCAATCTGCCAACACCTTGGGGCGATTTCCTGATGGTGGGTTTTGAAGAATTGGCCACCGGGCACGACCACCTGGCGTTAGTTTTTGGTGACATCAGCGGTGAAACACCGGTTCTCGCGCGTGTTCACTCGGAATGTCTGACCGGCGATGCCTTATTCAGCCTGCGCTGTGACTGTGGTTTTCAGCTCGAAGCCGCACTCAATCACATCGCCGAAGAAGGCCGTGGCATCCTGATGTATCACCGCCAGGAAGGCCGTAACATCGGTTTGCTCAACAAAATCCGCGCTTACGCTTTGCAGGACAAAGGCTATGACACCGTCGAAGCCAACCATCAGCTCGGTTTTGCAGCTGATGAACGCGACTTCACCCTGTGCGCGGATATGTTCAAGTTACTGGGCGTTGATTCGGTCCGCCTGCTGACCAACAACCCGAAAAAAGTCGAAATCCTGACTGAAGCCGGCATTAATATTACCGAGCGCGTGCCGCTGATCGTGGGCCGTAATCCGGAAAATGAACGTTACCTGTCGACCAAAGCCGCCAAAATGGGCCACCTGCTCGATAAGTAATTTTTTCAGGATATGACAGAAATATTAAGGGCACCTTAACGGTGCCCTTTTTCATGGAGTTTTGACGGGAAAAAGATTCAGAGCATTTTGCGGATCACGTAATGCAGAATGCCGCCGTTCTGGAAATACGTCAGCTCATTGCCCGTATCAATACGGCAGCGCGCGTTCACCGTTTCCGTATGCCCGTCGGCAAAGGTGATGTGTACCGCGACATCTTGTCCCGGCGTCAGGGTTTGCAAACCCCGGACGCTGATCTGCTCATCGCCGGTCAGTTTAAGCGTTTTGCGCGTCACGCCCTGCGGGAATTCCAGCGGTAAAATCCCCATGCCGATCAGGTTGGAGCGGTGAATACGTTCGAAGGATTCCGCAATCACCACGCGAACACCCAGCAAACGCGGCCCTTTCGCCGCCCAGTCACGGCTTGACCCGGAACCGTACTCTTTACCGGCAATCACCGCCGTCGGCACGCTTTCATGCTGATAGCGCATCGCCGCATCGTAAATCGCCAGTTGATCCTGCGACGGAATATGGCGGGTAAATCCACCCTCCACGCCTGGCACCATTTCGTTTTTGATACGGATATTGGCGAACGTCCCGCGCATCATCACTTCATGGTTACCGCGCCGCGAACCGTAAGAGTTAAATGCCTTAGGCTCTACACCGTGCTGTTTCAGATACAACCCCGCCGGGCTTTCGGCTTTGATATTCCCGGCTGGCGAGATGTGGTCAGTGGTAACGGAATCCGCCAGAATGGCCAGAATTCGCGCATCGTTGATGTCTTGCAGCGCGTCCGGCTCCGCTTTCATGTCGCTAAAGAACGGCGGATGGCGGATGTAGGTCGAATCTTCCTGCCAGGTGTAGGTCGGCGTGCCTTCAACCTGAATCGCCTGCCAGCTGGCGTCACCGTTAAAAACTTCCGCATATTCTTTATGGAACATCGCGGTGGTGACCTGCCCGACCGCATGTGCAATTTCTGTCGCCGACGGCCAGATATCTTTCAGATAAACCGGTTTACCGTCTGCATCTTCCCCCAGCGGATCGTGGGTAAGATTGACGTTCATGTTCCCGGCCAGCGCGTACGCCACCACCAGAGGTGGAGACGCCAGCCAGTTAGTTTTGATCAGCGGATGAATACGCCCTTCGAAGTTTCGGTTGCCGGAAAGCACCGCGCCGACGGTTAAATCCCCGGATTTAATGGCGGATTCAATCGGTTCCGGCAGCGGCCCGGAGTTACCGATACAGGTGGTACAGCCGTATCCCACCAGATTGAAACCGAGCTGTTCAAGGTATGGCATCAGACCGGCAGCATTCAGATAATCGGTCACCACTTTGGAACCCGGTGCCAGCGAGGTTTTCACCCACGGTTTGCGGGTCAGCCCCTTCTCTGCGGCATTTTTCGCCAGCAAGCCGGCTGCCATCAGCACGCTGGGGTTTGACGTGTTGGTACAGGACGTAATGGCGGCAATCACCACTGCACCGGTCGTGAGCGCGTAATGCTGGCCTTCGAGCGTGAAGGTTTCCTTGTCGCTACGCCCCGGTTTACTGTTTCCCAACTCCAGTTCAGTGGCCGCTTTAAACGCTTTCGGCACATCCGGCAGCGCCACGCGATCCTGCGGACGTTTCGGGCCAGCCAGACTCGGTTCAACGCTGCCCATATCCAGCGACAGCGTACTGGTGAATACCGGCTCGTCGCCCGCATTGCGCCATAACCCCTGAGCCTGCGAATAAGCTTTAACCAGTTCGATCTGCTCGTCGCTGCGGCCGCTGAGTTTCATATAACCGAGCGTGACGTCATCCACCGGGAAGAACCCGCAGGTGGCCCCGAACTCCGGCGACATATTGGCGATCGTGGCGCGGTCGGCCAGCGGTAAATCCGCCAGCCCGTCGCCGTAGAATTCAACAAATTTGCCAACCACGCCGTGCTTACGCAGCATCTGCGTGACGGTTAAGACCAGATCGGTTGCGGTGATGCCTTCGCGTAATTTGCCGGTCAGCTTGAAGCCAACGACGTCGGGGATCAGCATAGAAACCGGCTGGCCTAGCATCGCCGCTTCCGCCTCAATCCCGCCGCAGCCCCAGCCCAGGATCCCCAGACCGTTAATCATGGTGGTGTGCGAATCGGTGCCGACCAGCGTGTCCGGGTAGGCGACCGTTTTACCGTTCTGTTCTTCGTACCAGACGGTCTGCCCGAGATATTCCAGGTTAACCTGGTGGCAAATTCCGGTGCCCGGCGGCACAACGCGGAAACGATTGAACGCTTTCTGGCCCCAGCGGAGGAACTGATAGCGTTCGTTGTTGCGTTCCATTTCCAGCCGGACGTTTTCATCAAACGCTTCGTCATCACCAAATTCATCTACCGTCACCGAGTGGTCGATAACCAGATCGACAGGCGATAACGGGTTCACCTGGTCGACATTACCGCCGAGACGTTTTACCGCCTGCCGCATGGCGGCTAAGTCCACCACTGCCGGTACACCGGTAAAATCCTGCATCAGAACGCGCGCAGGCCGGTAAGCGATTTCACGATCGGCGTGGCCTGTTTTCTGCCAGCCAACCAGTTCGCGCAAATCACTTTCCGTTACGGTGTCGCCATCCACGTGGCGCAGTAAATTTTCGAGTAAAACTTTGAGGGATTTTGGCAGGCGCTGGAGTTCACCCAGCGTTTGGGCTGCGAGCGGCAGGCTGTAGTAATGAAACTCCTTGTTCTGGACTGCCAGTTTATCCAGACTTTTCTCACGAATATCGGACGACATAGCTTCTCCTTTTACTGCTCATTTCTCGCGCCTGCGTGGCTATCAGGGAATAACCCGCAAGCTTATAAGTGCATAGTTAAACATAACACAAAATTCAATTAACATTTTAATAACAACACGAAGTGTTCATCAGGCAAAAAAAATCCCGCGGCATCGTAAGACGGCGCGGGACAGAGATTTTCAGCAAAGCGTGGCGGTTTATTTCACCGGCAACTTAATGTCTTTGAACATCTCTTCGATATCTTCATTCGAGCGCAGAGAAATGGCGGTGTCCACCACGTCGCGCGTCAGATGTGGCGCAAAGCGTTGGATAAAATCGTACATGTAGCTGCGCAGGAAAGTACTGCGGCGGAAACCGATTTTGGTGGTGCTGTACGTGAAGATATCACGCGCATCGACCGTCACCAGGTCCGGATCCTGAATCGGATCTACTGCCATGCTGGCGATAACGCCGACGCCTAAACCAAGACGGACATAGGTTTTGATCACGTCAGCATCAGTGGCGGTAAAGACGATCCGCGGCGTCAGCCCGGCGCGGTTAAACGCGGTATCCAGCTCAGAACGGCCGGTGAACCCGAACGTGTAGGTGACAATCGGATACGCCGCTAACTCTTCGATGGTGACTTTATCTTTGCCCGCCAGCGGATGATCCGGCTGAACCACAACCGCACGGTTCCAGTGGTAGCAAGGCAGCATAATCAGGTCGTCGTAAAGATGCAGCGCTTCGGTCGCAATCGCGAAATCAGCATTACCTTTGGATACGGCCTCGGCGATTTGCGTTGGCGAACCCTGATGCATGTGCAGTGAAACGCGCGGGTAGCGCTCGATGAAACCTTTAATGACATTTGGCAGTGCGTAACGTGCCTGAGTGTGTGTCGTGGCGACGTACAGTGACCCTTTATCGGGATACGTGTGCTCGCCCGCGACGGCTTTAATGGCGTCAACTTTAGACAGCACTTCACGCGCGATACGGATAATTTCCTGCCCGGCGGGCGTGACCTGCGTCAGATGTTTACCGCTGCGGGAGAAAATCTGGATACCCAGCTCATCTTCGAGCATGCGCACCTGCTTACTGATCCCTGGCTGCGACGTGTACAGGCCTTCTGCCGTCGAACTGACGTTCAGATTGTGATTAACAACCTCTACGATGTAGCGCAGTTGCTGCAATTTCATATCTCATACCACCCTGGTTTCAAACCCTGTCACCATCCCTGTTCACCCGCTGGCTGAACAGACTGGAAATGATTTTTATTGAATGCCCGAAGTCTGTATTGCGTCGTCTTATGTCACTGACGCATTAGCTTATTACAAATGTGAATAAAAACAAATTTTATATAACAATTATATCAAAAGCTGACACATTGTATAGCCAGATAACATAAGGATTACAGCAGGCAGCCCTGCCCTGAGAAGATATTCGCGAAGAACTTGTCGATGATAGATCTTAATACAATAAAAAAACCAGCCCGAAGGACTGGTTTTTTACAATCGAATAACAATGGGTTCCGGCTAAATAATACTATTTCTTCCCTTCTACCCATTTACCGTCAACATAAAATGCCGTCCAGCCGGTGGCTTTACCGTCTTTTTCTGAAGACACGTACTGCTGCTTCGTTTTACGGCTGAAACGCACCATCGATTTATTGCCTTCCGGGTCAGCCACTGGCGCATCGGCCAGATAGCTCAGTTTTTCCGGCAGACGATCTTTAAAGCGCTTCAGCTCTTCCACCAGCGGCGCACGGGTTTCGCGCGATTTAGGGAAAGTATTGGCCGCCAGGAAAACACCTGCCGCGCCATCACGTAAAACGAAATAGGCGTCAGACTTTTCACATTGCAGCTCCGGCAAGGGAACCGGATCTTCTTTCGGCGGCGCAACATCACCGTTACGCAGGATCTTACGGGTATTTTTACACTCATCGTTGGTACAGCCCATGTACTTACCGAAACGTCCCATTTTCAGGTGCATTTCAGAACCACATTTCTCACACTCAACGATCGGGCCGTCATACCCCTTGATACGGAACTCGCCTTCTTCGATTTCGTAGCCGTCACATTCCGGGTTGTTACCGCAGACATGCAATTTGCGCTGGTTGTCGATCAGGTAACTGTCCATCGCCGTGCCGCATTTGCCGCAACGACGTTTGGCGCGCAGCGCATTGGCTTCCGCTTCATCACCTTCAAGGATGTTCAGAACTTCAGCATCCGCAATCAGGTTGATGGTGGTTTTGCAGCGCTCTTTCGGCGGCAACGCATAACCGGAACATCCGAGGAACACCCCGGTGCTGGCGGTACGGATCCCCATCGGGCGGCTGCACGTCGGGCATTCGATGCTGGTCAGAACCATCTGATTCGGGCGCATACCGCCTTCTTCAGGGTCTTTCTCGGCCGTTTCGAGCTGCTTGCTGAATTCGGTGAAGAACTCATCCAGAACGGCTTTCCATTCTGCTTTATTGTTCGCGACCTGGTCCAGCCCGTCTTCCATGCGTGCGGTGAAATCATAGTTCATCAGTTCGCGGAAATTATCTTCCAGACGATCAGTGACGATTTCACCCATTTTTTCCGCATAGAAACGGCGGTTTTCAACGTGTACGTAGCCACGATCCTGAATGGTCGAAATGATCGACGCGTAGGTAGACGGACGGCCAATACCGCGTTTTTCCAGCTCTTTCACCAGTGACGCTTCGCTAAAACGTGCAGGCGGTTTGGTGAAATGCTGAGTTGGCAGCAGCTGTTGCAGTTCGAGTTCGGTGCCGACTTCAATCGCTGGCAGCGTTCTGTCTTCGTCGCCTTTACGCAACGCTGGCATAACTTTCGTCCAGCCATCGAAACGCAGCGTACGGCCTTTGGCACGCAGGGAATAATCGCCCGCTTTCACCGTCAGCGTAGTGGAATCATACTGCGCCGGTGTCATCTGGCAGGCCACAAACTGGCGCCAGATCAGCTGGTAGAGACGCTGCGCATCTGCTTCCATATCTTTGAGCTGCTCAGAAACCACGGCAACATCAGAAGGACGGATCGCTTCGTGCGCTTCCTGAGAATTCTCTTTGTTGCTGTACTGCAACGGCGCTTTCGGCAGGTATTTATCGCCAAAGTTTGTGCCAATGTAACCGCGAACCATTTCTACAGCGTCCTGGCTCAGGTTGGTGGAGTCAGTACGCATGTAGGTGATGTGACCGGCTTCGTAGAGACGCTGCGCCATCATCATGGTTTTCTTCACGCCAAAGCTCAGACGCGTACTTGCCGCCTGCTGCAATGTGGAGGTAATAAAAGGAGCACCCGGTTTGCTGCTGGTCGGTTTATCTTCACGATCCACCACCTGATAACGCGCTTTTTCAAGCAGCGAAACAGCCGCGTGGGTTTGTTCTTTATTGACCGGTTTGAACGGTTTATCGAGGTGATGCGTCACTTCCATTTGCAGGGCGGTTTCTTTCTTCGCCAGCAAATCAGCGTGCAGCTCCCAGTATTCTTCCGGCACGAACGCTTTGATTTCTTTTTCGCGCTCAACCACCAGACGAACCGCTACGGACTGAACACGGCCTGCGGATAAACCACGGGCAATTTTCTTCCACAGCAGCGGGGAAACCATGTAACCCACCACGCGGTCCATAAAGCGACGCGCCTGCTGAGCATTCACCCGATCAATATTCAGTTCGCCCGGTTCTTTAAAGGCATTCTGAATCGCGTTTTTGGTAATTTCGTTAAATACCACGCGGCTGAAACGTTTGTCATCACCACCAATCACTTCCCGCAAATGCCAGGCAATCGCCTCTCCTTCGCGGTCAAGGTCGGTTGCGAGATAGATGTGGTCAGCTTTTTCCGCTAACGCTTTTAACTCAGCAACGACTTTTTCTTTACCGGGAAGTATTTCGTACTGCGCTTCCCAACCATGATACGGATCGACGCCCATGCGATTAACCAGCGCGGTTTTCTCATCCTTTTTTACTTTTTTCTTTGTTTTTTCTTCGGTTGAGTCGGCGGTCTTTTTAGCAGCGGATCCACTGGTTGGTAAATCACGGATATGACCGACGCTGGACTTAACCACGTAGTCATTTCCTAAATATTTATTAATCGTTTTGGCTTTTGCCGGGGACTCAACTATTACGAGAGCTTTACCCATAATTACCTTTACCTGAATGATTCTTCATCATCTGAAGAAGATTTTGTCTAGTTATGCCGCGGCACAATATCACGTCTTTTTTTATATTGCGGCAGTGAGTCAGAACGTCAACTTATTTCTTTAAAAGAACAAGCGAACTGACTTCCAGAGGTTCAAAACACTGATTCTGCGAGGGATTAACCAGACAGGATTCAGCAGAATGTGCTCTTTCCTATGTCAAATAATGACCAAGCGTAAACAAAACATTCCACCTGAAGCCACAAAATCCCACACTCTACCTGATTAAAATCGTCACGCAAACTAATTAACACGGAAACGCCCTTTTCGCCAATGTGTTCAGTCCTTTCGGCGAATCGTTCAAATAATAACCACAATGTAAAGCCATTACCCACAGCCGATTTGCGGTTTTAACAACGGCAGGATTACAATAACGTCAGCAATTATAGTGGGGAGTAAATATCATGCACGAAAATACATCGGCAATAAGTCGCGAAGCTTTACTGGCAGAAGCGAATAAGGTTATCCGTGAGCACGATGAGTATCTTAGCGGAATGGCTGCGACAGAAGTTGAACAGAAAGGCAATGTGCTGGTTTTCCGTGGTGAATTCTTCATGGATGAAAACGGTTTACCGACCCGAAAAACCACTGCGGTATTTAATATGTTTAAACACCTGGCTCATCTTTTTTCAGAAAAATACCATCTCGAAGATTGAGATAAAAAAGCCGCTATAAAAGAAGACGCAACCGGTTAGCTTTCCGGGAAAACTGAGCCGATAAAAAAAAGGGACCGAAGTCCCTTTTTCTTTGCGCTTTTAATGAGGCAAAGCGTTTACAGCAACGGCTTCTGACTGCGCTGCAGCCAGCGCAGGAACAGACGGTCAGCGCTTTCTGCCGCGCTGCCTGTGAATCTGTCCATCATGCGTTTACGTCGGGCATAACGCACCGCAATCACTTCATGATTTTTCATTTCCGCAATCAGTAAATCATCACTGGTGCCGATGGCGTCAATCAGGCCATTTTCACGTGCCTGCGTACCAAACCAGTGTTCACCGGTTGCCACGGCATCAATATCCAGAGACGGACGATTCTGATGCACAAATTCCTTGAACAGCACGTGCGTTTCGTTGAGATCTTCGCGGAATTTCTCGCGCCCTTCTTCGGTGTTCTCACCGAGCAGCGTCAGGGTGCGTTTGAATTCCCCCGCCGTATGCAGTTCGATATCAATATCGTTCTTTTTCAATAAGCGGTTGAAGTTAGGGATCTGCGCAACCACGCCTATTGAACCGATAATGGCAAAAGGCGCGGCGACAATGCGGTCAGCTACGCAGGCCATCATATATCCTCCACTGGCGGCGACTTTATCTACCGCCACCGTCAGGCGGATCCCGCTCTGCCGCAGACGAACCAGCTGCGAAGCGGCCAGACCATAACCGTGAACCACGCCGCCAGGGCTTTCCAGGCGTAACAGCACTTCGTCTTCCGGCGTAGCCACCGCAAGCACTGCTGAAATTTCTTCGCGCAGCGAAGTCACTTCATGCGCGTCCATACTGCCTTTGAAGTCGAGAACATACAGGCACGGTTTGGATTGGGTTCCCCCCGCTTTGGCCTGTAGTTTTTTCTGTTTAGCTTCAGCTTTATCCTTTTTCTTCAGTTCTTTACTGCGGATTTTCAACTCCGCAGGACTCAGACGCGCGCTGCGCATTTCACGCTGCATTTCGCGGTACTGCTCCCCTAAATCGACCAGCTGCAACTCACCTTTTCCGTGAGATTTGCGATGACGAAGGCCGACCACCAATACCACCAGCGCACCAATGGCGATCACTACGGTCACTACTTTGGCCAAAAACAGCCCATAAAGAGAAAGTAAATCCACACAAACCGCCTTTTCGATGTGGTAATAAAACCGTTATGAAAGATGCTGAACATTCTAGACAATCGGCGCTGCGGCGTCTTGTTCGAAGATGACATCATGCCAGAGACTAAAAGTGAGTGCGCCATTGTTCCAATTTTGTTACAAAAGAGCTGTCTGTTTTTGGGTTAATCATTGAAACTCCTGCCCATTTAAGGCATATAACCGGTGATCAACTCCGAAACACCCCAAATTCACACCAAAATGTCGGACTCCGGTCGAGCGCAACTTCTCCCGTACCCGGCATTTTTGATACTCAGCGCGCCTGATGTGAAGACGGCCATCGCCGCCACATCCCGCCCCGACCTATGAGGACCGCCCATGCATTACCATCCGAAATCTGACCTGCTCAACAACCGTATTATTCTGATCACCGGCGCAGGCGATGGCATCGGGCGCGAAGCGGCGCTGACCTACGCCCGCTTTGGCGCGCAGGTCATTTTACTTGGACGCACCGAAAGCAAACTGGCCAGCGTTCAGCAGGAAATTGCCGCTAAAAACCTGCGGCCTGCGTTCATTTATGCGCTCGATTTACTGACCGCCAGCGAGCAGGATTGCCAGCGCGTCGCCAGCCAGATTGCCGGATGGGTGCCACATCTCGACGGCGTTTTACATAATGCCGGGCTGCTGACAGAGATTACACCGATGGCCGAAATCAGGCTGCCGGACTGGATGAACGTGATGCAGGTGAATGTTAACGCGACGTTTATGCTGACGCAGGCCTTGCTGCCACTGCTGCTCAAATCCGCCAGCGCGTCGCTGGTGTTCACAACGTCCAGCGTCGGGCGCGAAGGCCGCAGCGGCTGGGGCGCGTACGCGGTATCGAAATTCGCCACCGAAGGCATGATGCAGGTGCTGGCCGAAGAACATAAACACACCGGTCTGCGGGTGAACTGCATTAATCCGGGCGGAACCCGCACCGGCATGCGCGCGTCGGCGTTCCCTGATGAAAACAAAGATAAACTCAAAACACCGGCTGACATCATGCCGCTGTATCTCTACCTGATGGGCGATGACAGCCGTCGTAAAACTGGTATCAGCTTTGATGCCCAGCCAGGCCGTAAAGCCGGTCCAGCCGAATAACGGAGCCAAACATGACTGAAGATCGCCACAAGCAGCGCCAGCAAAAGCTGAAAGAACAGGTTGATGCGCGCATTGACGCGGCAAAAGAGCAGCGCGGGATTTTGATTGTGTTTACCGGCAACGGCAAAGGTAAAACCACCGCGGCTTTCGGGACAGTCACCCGCGCCGTCGGGCACGGAATGCGCGCAGCGGTGATCCAGTTTATTAAAGGCGAATGGCCGAACGGCGAGAAAAATCTGCTCGAGCCACACGGCGTGGAATTTCAGGTGATGGCGACCGGTTTCACCTGGGAAACGCAAAATAAAGAAACCGACACTGCTGCCTGTCAGGCCGTCTGGCAACATGGAAAACGGATGCTGAACGATGCCACCCTGGATCTCGTGGTGCTCGATGAACTGACGTATATGGTCAGTTTCGGCTATCTGGATTTGCAGGAAGTGGCTGATGCGCTGAATGCCCGTCCGGCGCACCAGACGGTGATTATCACCGGCCGCGGGTGTCATCGGGATCTGCTGGAGCTGGCCGATACCGTCAGCGAACTGCGTCCGGTGAAGCATGCTTTTGATGCGGGCATTATGGCGCAGCAGGGCATTGACTGGTAACACCCTGCTTTACTTTGAAACGTAAGCTTTAAAATTTAAGTTTCAAAGCGTTATCTGACACTCCGCCAGTGTTGCCATTTCATTATGGACAGCGCAGGCAGCATCGATCAGCGGTAACGCCAGCGCGGCACCGCTGCCCTCGCCCAGACGCAAATTCAGGTCAAAATACGGCTGCAAACCCAGCGCCTCAAGGGCAATTGTCGCACCCTGCTCCGCAGAAATATGTGACGGAATAAGATACGGTTTCAGGGCCGGTGCAATCTGGCAGGCCGCCAGCGCCGAGGCGTAAGACAGGAAACCGTCCAGTACCACCGGAATTCCGGCCGCCGCCGCACCAATCATTGCGCCCGCCATACCGGCAAGCTCAAACCCGCCGACTTTCGCCATGACATCCAGCGCATCCGAAGCATCCGGCTGATTTACCGCAATGGCTTTTACCACCACGCTGATTTTATGGGCCAGCCGCTCCGGCGGAAGATTTGCGCCCAGCCCGACCGTTTGCGCAGGCGCTGCCCCGGTCAGCACCGCCACCATCGCCGCCGCGGGCGTGGTGTTTGCCATACCCAGCTCACCGACCGCCAGCAGAGACAACCCGCTTTCCGCTTTCGCAATCACACGTTCTGCGCTCCAAATGAGCAGCGATTCTGCCTGTTCACGGGTCATCGCCGGGCCGGTCGCAATATTGCCGGTGCCTTGCGCGACCTTGTGGTTCAGGGTGCCGGGAATATCCGGGCCCAGTATCCCGCAGTCGACCAGCGTCACCTGCGCACCGGCGTTACGCGCCAGCACGGAAACTCCGGCTTTTCCCTGCACAATATTCACCGCCTGAATTGCGGTGACGACCTGCGGCGAAGGCGTTACGCCTTCGTGCCATACACCGTGATCGGCAGCCATCACCAGAATTTCTTTGCTGGGGAATTTTAGCGGTGCTTTACCGCGGATAGACGCCAGCTGAACAGCCAACTGCTCCAGACGCCCGAGACTGCCCAACGGTTTAACCAGGCTGTCCAGACGTTCTTCGGCAGCCCGTGCGGCCTCTGCGTCGGGTTCAGCAATCTGACGGATGATATTTGCCAGCGAAGCCATCGGTGTTCCTTATCGTGATTTAAAAATTAAATACCGCTCTCGTTGAAACGTTGGATAACGCAGGCTCCCGGGCTTAAATCGATCTCACACAGGCAGCCTTGTTTAAACGGAAAGCGCCACATGTCAGCAGGCGCGAGTTTCAACATCATCGCCAGCAACAGGCTGAGTGAACCCTGATGCGCCACAATAGCCACGCAGCTTCCCGGCGGACGCAGGTGAATTTGCTGCAACGCCTGACGGATCCGCCCGGTGAATTCGGTGAAGGATTCGCCCTGAGGCACTGCCGCTTTTTGCCAGTCCTGACACCACTGCTGATAACCTTCTGCCTCCGAGGCTTCAAGCTCTTTGTGATGGCGCATTTCCCATTCGCCGAATCCCATTTCTCTGAGCAGAGGCTGGCTTTCTACCGCGATTTCGCGCCCTTTAACGATAAATTCAGCCGTGGCCTGGCTGCGCCGCATGCCGGAGTGGATCACGCAATCGAGCGGTGTTTCTGCCAGCTGACGGGCGACGTGCTGCGCCTGAGTTTCGCCTTGCGCGGTCAGCGCGATATCGCTGCTGCCGCAGAAAACGCCGTCGACGTTTGCCTGAGTTTGTCCGTGTCGTATCAGATACAGTTTCATTTATTTTTCCGGGTCTCAGTGCCATAAAAAGAAGAAAAGAAAAACCAGTTCGCTTAATTCGCAGGCCGCACCCAACGTGTCACCCGTTTGTCCGCCTATACGGCTGGCGACAAAACGGCGGAAGGCGAAGGTAAAGCACAGCGTCACCAGCAGGGCAAACAGCGTGGAGAAACCGGCGATAAACAGAACCAGGGCGGCCATCAGCAGCAGCGTCGCATAAAAGCGCCCTTCGCTGATTTTGCCGATAAACAGATTGCCCATGCCCGATTCACGGGCGTATGACTGTCTGAACATCATGACGGACATCATTCCCCGCCCGATAACGGGCGTTACGACCAGCACTGCAAATACTGCCAGCCCGTCGGCACTTAGCTGATAAATCAGCGCCGTTCGCAGTAAAACCGCGACAATCAGCGCCAGTGCGCCGTTGGTGCCAATGCGGCTGTCACGCATAATCTCCAGAATGCGTTCCCGGCTGCGCACCGAAAACAGCCCGTCGCAGGTGTCCGCCAGCCCGTCAAGGTGCAGTGCGCCGGTCAGCATAATATGAGCGATAACCGCGGCAACCGCCGCCGGAAATGCGCCAACGTGCTGAACCAGAATCCCCCAGACCAGCGCAGAAAGCAGGCCGACAACCAGCCCGACCAAAGGGAAACACACAATCCCGCGCGGGTAATCATTCATCTCAACACCGTCGCACCAGCGTTCTTTTACCGGTATGCGGGTGAGGAACTGCAACGTTGCGAGAAACAGACGCCAAGTCATCATCGTAATATCCTTCTTTACGCAGACGTTTTTACCGGCACCGGGATCCCGGAAACCACCAGATATACGTCATCCGCCGCAGCCGCCAGTTGCTGGTTCACCCGCCCGGCGATGTCACGAAAGCGCCGCGACAACAGGTTATCCGGCACAATCCCCATACCGACTTCATTGGTGACGATAATCACTTCCGTTTCACAATGCTGCGCGGCATCCGCGAGTTCAGTGATTTGCGCCAGAATATGTTCTTCGATAGCGGTGAAATCCATCGCTTCCGGCTCAGTTTCACCGGCCATATCAAACAGCAGATTTGTGATCAGCGTTGTGATGCATTCAATCACGATCGTCGGGAATTCAGTCTGCTTCAGGCGGACAACGTCGCCTAAATCACGATGACTTTCGAACGTGTGCCAATGCGCCGGACGCTGCTGCTGGTGGAAGCGGATCCGCTCGGCCATTTCCGTATCCGTCACCGCCGACGTGGCGATATACAACACGTCTCCGCCCCGTTTTTCTGCGATCTGTTCAGCAAAACGGCTTTTGCCGCTGCGCGCACCGCCGGTAATCAGCATCATAATCGGCTCCCTTTGGGTTAAGCGAACAATCACGTTTCGCCCTGATTTTTGAGCAAAAAAAACCGCAGCCGGTGAGAGCTGCGGTTTATGAGCATAACGGTTAGCCGTTCGCTTGTCAGCGATTAACCCCGTTTAGCCGGTCCGGTGGTACGACGTGCCGGAGCCACAGAGGTGTGGCGCTTCACGGCGCGACGGATCTGGTTAGCTTTAACACGACGACGATCGCGCTCAACCGGCAGTTTGCTGACGGTTTCTTCGGTCATGTCAACAAGTGTGCGCAGATAGTTGATGTCCGGCAGATCCAGCTCTTTATAGCCGCCGCGAGGCAGGCCTTTAGGCAGATTCAGGTCACCGTAACGCACGCGGATCAGACGGCTCACCTGGACGCCAACGGCTTCCCACAGACGGCGAACTTCACGGTTACGCCCTTCTGTCAGGGTCACGTTGTACCACTGGTTCAGGCCTTCGCCGCCCTGGAATTTGATGGAGCGGAAAGCGGCAGGGCCGTCTTCGAGCTGTACGCCACGGCTCAGTTGTTTGATTTTTTCATCATCAACCTGACCGAATACACGTACCGCATACTCACGTTCCACTTCACGGCTCGGGTGCATCAGGCGGTTAGCCAGTTCACCGTCGGTGGTGAATAACAGCAGACCGGAGGTGTTTACGTCCAGACGACCCACGGCAATCCAGCGTGAACCGCGCATTTTCGGCAAACGGTCAAAGACGGTCGGACGCCCTTCCGGATCACTGCGCGTACACAGTTCGCCTTCCGGTTTGTAGTACGCCAGCACGCGGCAGACGGTATCCTGAGACTCCATCACCGACAGGATGTGGCCGTCGAGACGGATTTTTGTCCCGCCGGTGACTTCAACACGATCGCCCAGCGTTGAGATTTTACCGTCAACGCTGACGCGGCCAGCCTGGATCATCGCTTCAACTTCACGACGTGAACCGTGGCCCGCACGCGCGAGAACCTTTTGCAGTTTTTCAGTTTGCCCTTCGGTGCTGTCCAGCGCATTTTTCGGCTTCTGGTACTTCACTTCTTCTTCGTCACCGTTTTCATCAAACAGTGCTTCAGCTTTAGGCTTGGTGCCACGCGGTTTCAGCGGACGCTTTTTATCATCGCGCGCGTTGTCCGGACGTGCCGGTTTGCCCATGCGGGGTTTTTCAATTCGGGACTCAGAACGTGAATCGCTGCGACCCGCATCAGCACGTGGTTTATCGGTACGCGGTTTGTCAGAACGTGGCTTATCGGTACGTGGCTTATCGGTACGTGGCTTTTCGCCACGCTTTTCAGCCCGCGACGGTTCCGGACGGCTTTTCGCTGCGCCGGAATTTCTGCCGCTTTTAGGCTTGTCACCAGACGAACGTGCCGGTTTGGATTTATCGCTGGTGTGCTTCTGGGAATTATACTTCTCGCTCATTGAGCAGCCTCATTTGTCGCCTTCACAGGCGTCGGGGGGAGCCGGCAGCACAATGTGACCCATTGTCTGCCCGCCAAAATTCGTTTATTGCGCTTTAATACAACGACTTACAAAAAAGTCAGCCCGCCATTATACACATTTATCCGCAATTTGTATCCTGCCAGAGGATTTGCGGGCTGATTATTTTTCAAACAGCACTTACCGGAACGGCGTCGGATCACCCGCGCCTTCGCGGACGACTTCCGGCGATGGCTCGGTCAGATCGATGACCGTGGTCGGCTGCTGGCCCAGCGAACCGCCGTCAATGACCAGATCGACCAGTTTACCCAGGCGATCTTTGATATCTTCCGGATCAGATTCCGCAAAGTCATTGCCCGGCAGCATCAGCGTGGTGGACATCAGCGGTTCACCCAGCGCGTCGAGCAGTGCAATCGCAATCGGGTTCGACGGCACACGTAAACCGATCGTCTTACGCTTTTCGCTCATCAGACGGCGCGGCACTTCTTTCGTCGCTTTCAGAATGAACGTGTAGTTGCCCGGCGTATTATTTTTGATCAGACGGAAAGCTTGGTTATCCACGTAAGCGTAAGTGGAAAGCTCGGACAAATCGCGGCAGACCAGCGTGAAGTTGTGGTTGCCGTCCAGCTGACGGATACGGCAAATGCGCTCCATCGCGTTCTTTTCTTCCAGGCGGCAGCCCAGCGCGTAGCCCGAATCGGTCGGGTAAACGATCACATTCCCTTTGCGCAGCAATTCAACCGCCTGACTGATCAGACGTGGCTGCGGATTTTCAGGATGAATATAGAAATATTGACTCATTGTTCCTCTCAATTCTTTTCAGGTCTGTCCTCTGTGATGTCAGCGTAAAAAATGACGTCATAAAGCAGGGTTCAGACCCGTTCAATTTCTGGCTTTTTTTCTGTGACCGGCCAGTTTTTCCACACCGGTTCCACACCTGCGGGAAGCCAAAGTTTGCGCCCCAGTTCAATCCACGAGCAGGGCTGATGGAAATCAGAACCTTGCGAAGCCAGCAGTTGATAATCGCGGGCAAAGGCCGCCAGCTGCGCGCGTTCGTTCGGCGCCTGCTGACACTGCGCGACTTCCATCGCATCACCGCCGTGCTCAGAAAAATAAGCCAGCAGGCGTTTCAGCCATTTTGCCGACAGGTCATAACGTCCCGGATGCGCGACGACGGCCTGCCCGCCAGACTGATGAATAGCTTCAATAGATTGTTCTATTGTACACCACTGTGGCGGAACGTAGCCGGTCTTGCCTTTGGCGAGGTACTTTTTGAAGACCTGCGCAATGTTATCCGCCGCACCAAATTCGACCAGATACCGGGCAAAGTGCGCGCGTGTGACTGCACCGCCCTGCGCCAGACGCAGCGCCCCTTCCCACGCCCCTTCGATGCGTGCTTTCGCCAGCCGGCGCCCCATTTCCTGCGCGCGCTGCTGGCGGAGTTCAGCCTGACTTTTCAGCAGACTTACCATCGCCGGATGTTCAGGGTCGATGCCTAATCCGACGATATGAATCTCATGGTTTTCCCACAGCGTCGAAATCTCAACGCCGTTCACCAGTTGCAGCGGAAGTTGCTGGCTGGCTATCGCCCGCGCCGCACGCGCCAGCCCTTCGGTGCTGTCGTGATCGGTGATCGCCAGAACGCCAACCCGCATTTCAACGGCGCGGACCACCAGCGCTTCGGGCGTTAAATAGCCGTCCGATGCGGTCGTGTGGCTGTGGAGATCGTAGATCCTGAATGCAGTGCCGGAAGTCTGATCGTCTGCTGAGGGTGAAGCTGTTGTTGGCGAAGTCATCGTCACGTCGGGGGTTTAACCTGTTTCTGAATGCAGCACTTATCATAACGCGTTAGCGCTGTGCACGTTAGGGATGATTTCACCCGGTTTTTACGCACGGTTACGGTGCGATAACAATCTGAACGCACTAAAGGTGTGAAATCAGACAAATTGAGGGTTGACTTTGCCTTCATGAACTAGTTAACTAGTACGCAAGTTCACGGGATGATTCAGTAATGAACGGCGTGACAAACGAATTCAGAAAGCTTAGGTTTTAAGAACGCGCAGTTCTTATAAACACTAACTTTCCCAAACTTAAAAAGAGTGTCTGATGATGAAAACTCACATGATGGCGGTTCTCAGCTGGTGGCGTACTTCCCCTTGTCGGGCGGAGTAATCACGCATAGCTGTCATCAGACGCTGCAAGATTTCCGAAGCCCGCTTAACGCGGGCTTTTTTGTGGCCGTCTGTTTGAAAACGTTCAGAAAATTTCAGGAAGCAAAATGACTATTCAAAAACCACGTTTAGAATTGCTGACCGCACAAGGATGTTACCGCGGCGATCCAACGGCCATCTTTCATCAGCTGTGCGGCGCGCGTCCGGCGACCCTGCTGCTGGAATCCTCAGAAGTCACCAGCAAGGAAAACCTGAAGAGCCTGTTGATTGTCGACAGCGCCCTGCGCATCACCGCGCTGGGTTCCCGGGTTTCCATTCAGGCACTGACCCCGAACGGTGCGTCGTTGCTGCCGCTGATTGACAGCGCGCTGCCGTCTGAAATTCGCAATGACGTTCGCCCGAATGGCCGCGAACTGACTTTCCCGGCGATCGACCAGATGCAGGATGAAGATGCCCGTCTGCGTTCCCGCTCTGTTTTCGACGCCCTGCGCAGCATTCTGACCTCGGTAGAATCTCCGGCACACGAGCGCGAAGCGATGTTCCTCGGCGGCCTGTTTGCTTATGACCTGGTTGCCGGTTTTGAAGATTTGCCGCAGTTAGCGTCCGACCAGCGTTGCCCGGATTTCTGCTTCTATCTGGCAGAAACCCTGCTGGTGCTGGATCACCAGAACCGCACCTGCCGTTTGCAGGCCAGCCTGTTTACGCCGTCCTCTGAGGAAAAACAGCGTCTGCACGAACGTCTGGAACAGCTGCAACATCAGCTGCAATTGCCGCCACATACCATCCCGCACCAGAGCGTGCCGGAAATGCAGCTGAGCGTGAACCAGACCGATGAAGTGTTTGGTGCCGTGGTTGAGAAAATGAAAGTGGCAATCCGCGCCGGTGAAATCTTCCAGGTTGTGCCGTCACGCCGTTTCTCCCTGCCATGCCCTGCACCGCTGGCGGCCTACGAAACGCTGAAAAACAACAACCCAAGCCCGTACATGTTCTTCATGCAGGACAACGATTTCACACTGTTCGGCGCATCGCCGGAAAGCGCACTGAAATATGACGCGTCTAACCGTCAGATTGAAATTTATCCGATTGCCGGTACCCGTCCGCGCGGTCGTCGTGCTGACGGTTCACTGGATTTGGATCTCGACAGCCGCATCGAACTGGAAATGCGGACCGACCATAAAGAGCTGGCCGAGCATCTGATGCTGGTGGATTTAGCGCGTAACGATCTGGCGCGTATCTGCGAACCGGGCAGCCGTTATGTCGCTGACCTGACTAAAGTTGACCGTTACTCTTTCGTGATGCATCTGGTTTCCCGCGTTATCGGCACGCTGCGTGCCGATCTGGACGTGCTGCACGCTTATCAGGCCGTCATGAATATGGGCACGCTGACCGGCGCACCAAAAGTCCGCGCCATGCAGCTGATTTCAGCATCTGAGCAAACCCGTCGTGGCAGTTACGGCGGCGCGGTGGGCTATTTCACCGCACACGGGGATCTGGATACCTGCATCGTGATCCGCTCCGCGTATGTGGAAGACGGCATTGCTACCGTTCAGGCGGGCGGCGGCGTGGTGCTCGATTCCGTACCGCAAGCCGAAGCTGACGAAACCCGTAATAAAGCCCGTGCCGTGCTGCGTGCCATCGCCACTGCCCACAATGCGAAAGAGGTATTTTAAGATGGCCGACATTTTACTCATCGATAACGTGGATTCTTTTACGTACAACCTGGTCGATCAGCTGCGTTCCAGCGGCCATAACGTGGTGATCTACCGTAATCAGATCCCGGCTGACGTGATTATCGAAAAACTCAGCCAGCTGGAAAAACCGGTGCTGGTGCTTTCTCCGGGACCGGGCACGCCGTCAGAAGCGGGCTGTATGCCGGAACTGCTGAAACGTCTGCGCGGTCAGTTACCGATTATCGGTATCTGTCTCGGACATCAGGCAATTGTGGAAACCTACGGCGGTTTCGTCGGTCAGGCAGGTGAAATCCTGCACGGTAAAGCCTCTTCTGTTACGCATGACAACGAAGCGATGTTCGCGGGCATGAATAACCCGCTGCCGGTAGCGCGTTATCACTCGCTGGTCGGCAGTCAGATCCCTGAAGGGCTGACCGTTAACGCCCGCTTCGGCGACATGGTGATGGCGGTGCGTCACGAAGAAGATCGCGTTTGCGGCTTCCAGTTCCATCCGGAATCCATTTTAACTTCACAGGGCGCTCGTCTGCTTGAGCAGACACTGGCCTGGGCTTTGGCGTAAGGAGAACTGTCATGAAAACGCAAACTATCCCCGGCATTCTCGAAAATCTGTATCAGGCTCAGGCGATGACGCAGGAAGAAAGCCAGCAGTTATTTACCGCCATCGTGAACGGTGAGCTGGAACCCGCGCAGTTAGCGGCGGCGCTGATCAGCATGAAAGTGCGCGGCGAGCAGCCCGCTGAAATCGCCGGTGCCGCAAAAGCCTTACTGGCACACGCCGAACCGTTCCCGCGCCCTGATTATCCGTTCGCGGATATCGTCGGTACCGGCGGCGACGGTACCAACAGCATCAATATTTCCACCGCCAGCGCCTTTGTGGCCGCGGCCTGTGGCGCACGCGTGGCGAAACACGGCAACCGCAGCGTGTCCAGCCGTTCAGGTTCATCGGATCTGCTGGCCGCTTTCGGCATCCGTCTGGATATGACAGCGGAAGAATCCCGCGCAGCGCTGGATGATTTGAATGTGTGCTTCCTGTTCGCACCGCAATATCACACCGGTTTCCGCCATGCGATGCCGGTGCGTAAAGCGCTGAAAACCCGCACGCTGTTCAACGTGCTCGGCCCGCTGATTAACCCGGCGCGTCCGCCGCTGGCACTGATTGGCGTGTACAGCCCGGAACTGGTGAAGCCGATAGCAGAAACCCTGCGCGCCCTTGGTTACGAGCGTGCGGCGGTGGTTCACGGTGGCGGAATGGATGAAGTGGCGATTCACTCGGCAACACAGGTTGCTGAACTGAAAGACGGCGAAATCACCACCTATGAAGTGACACCGCAGGACTTCGGGCTGGACAATTATCCGATCGAATCCCTGCTGGGCGGCGAGCCGGAAGAAAACCGTGACATTCTGGCACGCTTATTACAAGGTAAAGGTGATCCGGCCCATGAAGCTGCGGTAGCCGTGAATGTGGCGATGTTACTGCGTCTTTTCGGTCAGGAAGATTTGAAGCAAAACGCTCAACAGGCTTTAGATGTCATGCGCAGCGGTGAACCCTACCAGCGCGTGATTGCATTGGCAGCAAGAGGATAAGTGATGCAGCAGGAAACCGTGCTCCACAAAATTGTTCGCGATAAGGAAGTTTGGGTCGCGGAACGTAAAGAACAACAACCGCTGGCCAGCTTTCAGAACGAAATAACGCAAAGCCAGCGCAGTTTTTACGACGCACTTCAGGGTGCAAGAACGGCTTTTATTCTCGAGTGCAAGCAGGCGTCTCCTTCCAAAGGAAAGATCCGCGAGAACTTTGATCCGGTAGAAATTGCCGGTGTTTACAAAAACTACGCATCGGCCATTTCCGTTCTGACGGACGAAAAATACTTCCAGGGCAGCTTTGATTTTCTGCCGCTGGTGAGCAAAACCGTCACGCAGCCGGTGTTGTGCAAAGACTTTATTATTGACCCGTATCAGATTCATCTGGCGCGCTTTTATCAGGCCGATGCCATTTTGCTGATGCTGTCCGTACTCAGCGATGAACAATACGTGCAACTCGCCGCCGTCGCGCACAGCCTGAATATGGGTGTGCTGACCGAAGCCAGTAATGAAGAAGAGCTGGAACGTGCGGTGAATCTGAAAGCGAAAGTGGTCGGTATCAATAACCGTGATCTGCGCGATTTGTCGATAGACCTCAACCGCACCCGTGAACTGGCGCCCCGCGTGCCGCACGGCGTAACGGTCATCAGCGAATCCGGCATTAATACCTACGGCCAGATCCGCGAACTCAGCCGTTTTGCTAACGGTTTCCTGATTGGCAGCGCGCTGATGTCAGAGCCCGACCTGAATACCGCCGTCAGCCGTGTGCTGCTTGGCGACAACAAAGTGTGCGGCCTGACCCGTGCGCAGGATGCGAAAGCCGCCCATGACGCCGGCGCGATTTACGGCGGGCTGATTTTTGTCGACGCCTCTCCGCGTTTCGTAACACACCCGCAGGCGAAAGAAGTGCAAAACGGCGCACCGCTGAAATACGTCGGCGTGTTCCGCGATGCGCAACTGGCTGACGTCTCGCAAACCGCTCAGGCGCTGAATCTCACCGCCGTGCAGCTTCATGGCGATGAAGATCAGGCGTATATCGACGCCCTGCGCAGAGAGTTGCCTTCTGCGGTGCAGATCTGGAAAGCGCTGAGCGTGAAAGACACGATGCCGGCACGCAATCTGAATCACGTTGACCGTTACGTTCTCGATAACGGTAAAGGCGGAACAGGGCATCGTTTCGACTGGAGCAAACTGGCCGGACAAGACCTGAGCAATGTTCTGCTGGCCGGTGGCCTGAGCGCAGATAATTGCGTCGAGGCCGCGCAGCTCGGTTGTGCGGGTCTGGATTTCAATTCAGGCGTCGAGAGCGAACCGGGCATTAAAGATGCGGGTAAAATTACCGCCGTATTCCAGACATTGCGGGCTTATTAATTTCCCGCAGTGACGCAAAAATTGACAGACAGGATGGAATCACATGACTTTACTTAATCCCTACTTCGGCGAATTTGGCGGCCAGTACGTCCCGCAAATTCTGATGCCTGCGCTGGTGCAGCTGGAAGAAGCTTTTGTCAGCGCGCAGCCTGACCCGGCGTTTCAGGCTGAATTCATCGATTTACTGAAAAACTATGCAGGCCGTCCGACGGCGCTGACATTGTGTAAAAACCTGACCGCAGGCACTAAAACCAAGCTGTATCTCAAGCGTGAAGATCTGCTGCACGGCGGCGCGCACAAAACCAACCAGGTGCTGGGTCAGGCGTTGCTGGCAAAGCGCATGGGCAAGACCGAAATCATCGCTGAAACCGGTGCCGGTCAGCACGGTGTGGCGTCCGCTCTGGCCTGTGCCCTGCTCGGCCTGAAGTGCCGGATTTATATGGGCGCGAAAGACATTGAACGCCAGTCACCGAACGTGTTCCGTATGCGTCTGATGGGCGCCGAAGTGATCCCGGTTCACAGCGGCTCTTCCACGCTGAAAGATGCCTGTAACGAGGCATTGCGCGACTGGTCTGGCAGCTATGAAACCGCTCACTATATGCTGGGTACCGCGGCAGGTCCGCATCCTTATCCGACCATCGTGCGTGAATTCCAGCGCATGATTGGCGAAGAAACCAAAGCGCAGATGCAGGAACGCGAAGGCTGTCTGCCGGATGCGGTGATCGCCTGCGTCGGCGGTGGATCTAACGCCATCGGTATGTTTGCTGATTTCATCGATGACACCAGCGTGAAGCTGATTGGTGTTGAACCGGGTGGCCTGGGTATCGAAACCGGGCAACACGGCGCGCCGCTCAAACACGGTCACGTCGGTATCTATTTCGGGATGAAAGCCCCGATGATGCAAACCTCAGAAGGCCAGATTGAAGAATCTTATTCCATTTCTGCCGGTCTGGATTTCCCGTCTGTCGGGCCGCAGCATGCTTTCCTGAACAGCATCGGCCGCGCGGAATATGTATCGATTACCGATGACGAAGCACTGGACGCCTTTAAAGAATTGTCCCGCCATGAAGGGATTATTCCGGCACTGGAATCTTCACACGCGCTGGCTTACGCGCTGAAACTTATCAAGGAAACGCCAGAGAAAGAACAAATTCTGGTGGTGAATCTTTCTGGCCGCGGCGACAAAGATATTTTCACCGTACATGACATCCTGACTGCCCGGGGAGAAATTTAATGGAACGTTATCAGCAATTATTTAAGCGTCTGGAAAGCAAAAAAGAAGGTGCCTTTGTTCCCTTCGTGACGCTGGGTGATCCGGGCGTTGAGCTGTCCCTGTCCATCATCGATACGCTGATTGAAGCCGGTGCCGACGCGCTGGAGCTGGGCATTCCGTTCTCTGATCCGCTGGCAGACGGCCCGACGATTCAGAACGCCAACCTGCGCGCGTTTGCCGCCGGGGTGACGCCAACACAATGCTTCAATATGCTGGCGCGCATTCGCGAAAAACATCCGGATATCCCGATCGGCCTGCTGATGTACGCCAACCTGGTGTTCCATAACGGCATTGAAACTTTTTACCAGCGTTGCGCTGAAGTGGGCGTGGACTCCGTGCTGGTCGCCGACGTGCCGTTTGAAGAATCGGCCCCGTTCCGCGCGGCGGCGCTGCGTCACGGCATCGCGCCGATCTTCATCTGCCCGCCGAATGCGTCAGACGATCTGCTGCGCGAGATTTCCTCTCATGGCCGCGGCTACACCTATTTGCTGTCACGCGCTGGTGTGACCGGGACGGAAAAACGCGCCCTGACGCCGCTGAATCATCTGGTGGATAAACTGCGTGAATATAACGCAGCGCCGCCTTTGCAAGGCTTCGGAATTTCTGAGCCTTCACAGGTGAAAGAAACGCTGGCCGCCGGTGCGGCGGGGGCTATTTCCGGTTCCGCGACGGTACGCATCATAGAGAATAATCAGCATCAGCCTTCAGAAATGCTGGCTCAGCTTTCCCGTTTCGTCAGTGAAATGAAAGCCGCCACCCGCACGTAATCGCGTGCGCTTCTGCAAACAGAACCTTATTCAATACCTGACTAAGGTTCTGTTTCTTTTAAATTCTTACGTTTTTTTTCTCCATTCGATTTGTATAAACCCCGCCAATAATCCAAACTAAAATCACTCGGCAAATCAATAACAATACGGGTGCTCGAAGTATTGTTTGCCTGAGTCTGAATCGGGTGACTTTTGGTTTTATAACAAAGCATGGAGAGTTATTTATGAAGCTATTCAAGACATTGTCTGCTTTCTGCATGGCCGCAGTGGTCGTCATGGCCGTGGCTGCCTGCGCACCGACAAAAAAATCTGAAGGCACGGGTGGTTACATCGATGACACCGTAGTCACCACGAAAGTCAAATCCGCCCTGCTGGCCGATAAGACCATCAAATCACGGGAAATCAGCGTTGAGACCTTCAAAGGTCGCGTTCAGTTGAGTGGTTTCGTGACGTCAACGGCAGATGCAAACCGTGCGGTAGAAGTCACGCGTGGCGTGGCGGGTGTACGCTCCATCGAGAACGATATGCGACTGAAATAATCAGAGATCTTTCTGATGAAATACGAAGAGGCGCCAAAGCGCCTCTTTTTTTTGCAACGTAACAGGCAATATCAGAAACGATAGCCGACGCCAAACATAAAGACCCATGGATCAATCCGGGTGTTGATGTTTTGCTGCTCGCCGCCTGCTTTGAATTTAACTTCTGTATCGATATCCATCCACCAGACCGACATGTTGATCAGCCAGTTATCATCGAGATTGTAATCCAGGCCCGCCTGCGTGGCCACGCCCCAGGAGTCTTTTACGCTCAGATCAGAAAGCCCGGCATCGCGCCCGGTCTGGTTGAAATTCGTATCGTAGAAGGTGGTGTAGTTGATACCCAAACCGAGGTACGGACGCAGTTTGTCGCGCTTATCCCCAAAGTAGTATTGCGCCATCAATGACGGCGGCAACTGTTTCACTTCAGCAATTGTTCCGGTGCTTTTCAGACCGATTTTATGCTGGAATGGCGTCGCGGCTAGCAGTTCCATCCCGATGTTGTCGGTAAACATATAGCCGAGCGTCAAACCCATCTGCGTGTTGTTATTGATGTTAAAAGAACCCAGCCCCAGTACGTTGTCTGAACCTTCGGTTGGACGAACGGTTGCTGTCCCTACACGAACAATCACATCCCCTGCTTCATGTGCGCTCGCGATTGCCGGAAATGCCGCTGCTGCCACTAATGCCCAATATGCTGCTTTCATTGTCCCTTCCCTTTGTGTGGTTTATTTATTGGCCGCGCGAATGATACCTACTCTTTGGTACGGTTTGATCAAAGCGGGATCACATCTTTAAAACAATTTTTCATAAATTGCATCTTTCTCAATCCGATCTAAATCTCTAAAAACAAAGGAATTGATCTGCATCAAAAACGAGGGGATTTTGCTGTTTCATTAAAGCCCAAAAATTTCAGTTGCTAAAAAAAATGCCGCTGCGTAATTTGCCTGAACCCTGTTGGTTTTGGTTTGGTGCCGTAAGGAGTCGGTAGCTTCCCAAGATGAGCGAAATTAATAATCCTTGTATGACCTGTGGCGCGTGCTGCGCCTATTTCCGTGTTTCATTTTATTGGGCTGAATCTGAAGAAGCTGGCGGCGTTGTTCCGCAGGCACTGACAGAACAAGTCACGCCTTTTTTGAGCTGCATGAAAGGCACCAACAGCAAGTCGCCTCGCTGTGTGGCTCTGGAAGGGGAAGTGGGACAATCGGTTTCCTGTTCTGTTTACCTTAACCGCCCGACACCCTGCCGCGAGTTTGATCAGTCGGGGCTGAACGGTGTCGCCAATACGGCCTGCGATCGCGCACGTGCGCGTTACGGCCTGCCGCCGCTGGATGTGGATTTACCGATGATTGATGTCGGGTCTTTCACGCCAGAGCTGGCAGAGGTTCATCAGGCTGACTGACAGGAAGTCAGCGCAAAAGTATCGGCGGGGGCCTATTACAGGTTACAATCCCCGCCTTGTTATTTTTAGCTTGTGCCAAGGAGCGTCCATGTCTATCACGGCCAGTACATTGTACCGTGACAGTTATAATTTTTTGCGTAATCAGCTGAGTAGCGTTTTCGCGCTTTCCCTGCTGGCCGCATTAATTACCGTCATATTGAGCTGGATTTTAAGCCCGTCAGCCGATCAGCTTGATGCTATCGGGCAACTTATGAACAACATGGCGGGCATGAGCGTCGCCGATATGATGGGTTTCATTGAACAACAGGTCACGCCGGAACAACAAAGCGCCATTTTCCGCTACAGCATTGCGGCGCTGTTCTCGACGCTGGCCGGAAATGTGATTCTGGTTGGCGGGATCCTGACGCTGATCCAGCTGGTTTCACAGGGCGTGCGCGCCAGCATAACCCAGGTGGTGACCGCTTCTTTGCCGGTGTTGCCGCGCTTAATCCTTTTGCTGTTCGTCTTCAGCGTGATGTTCCGTCTCGGTCTGGCGCTGCTTTTCGTGCCTGCGTTTCTGATTGCCATTGCCTGGTCAATGTCGCCAATCATCGCCTGTAAAGAGCAGGTCGGGATGTTTAAAGCCATGCGTCTGAGCACCCGTCTGGCCTTCAGCCATGTGCGCCTGGTTGCGCCGGGTGTTTTGATGTGGATTCTGGCGCAGGTGGTTCTGATGCTTTTCGTCGGCGCGTTAAGTGCGTTGAATCCGATGATAAGCGCGGTGATTTTCGGCGCGCTCAGCAATGTCATCACGGCATTTATCCTGATTTATCTGTTCCGTCTTTACATGAAATTACATGTTTAATAGTGACATAACTTTTTCAGGGGCGCTCCGGCGCCCTTTTCTTTTGTCCGGTAAATGATTCCGGTATAGTCATCCCATACATAAAACATGGAATGAAGTATGAAGCAGCTCCTCGATTTTCTTCCCCTGATTGTCTTTTTTGTGGTTTATAAGCTTTACGACATTTTTGTCGCATCAGGCGCGTTGATCGCTGCCACTGCGCTGGCGTTAGTCATCACCTGGGTGATGTATCGCAAAATTGAGAAAATGACGTTAATCACCTTCGCCATGGTGGCTGTTTTTGGCACCCTGACGCTGGTCTTCCATAATGATGAATTCATTAAATGGAAAGTCACTGTCATTTACGTTCTGTTCTCCGGCGCTTTACTGATAAGCCAGCTGGTTCTGAAAAAGCCTCTGATTCAGCGCATGTTGGGCAAAGAGCTGACGCTTCCCGACCACGTCTGGAATAAGCTGAATGTCAGCTGGGCGATTTTCTTCCTGCTGTGCGGTCTGGCAAATATCTACGTGGCTTTCTGGCTGCCACAGAATGTCTGGGTTAACTTCAAAGTGTTCGGACTTACCGTTCTGACGCTGGTCTTCACGCTACTCAGCGGCATCTATATTTACCGGCATATGCCGGATGATGAAAAAAAATAAGCATTCTTCTGCACGGGCCTTCTTTTGAAGGCCTTCGTTGTTTTGAATAAAACATTGATCACTGTGAAGCAATCAAACATGAACGAAAAACAGAGTTTACCCAATGGTGAAATGGTATTGCGTACGCTGGCCATGCCGGCGGACACCAATGCAAACGGCGATATCTTTGGCGGATGGCTGATGTCACAGATGGACATGGGCGGCGCGATCCAGGCGAAGGAAATCGCTAAAGGCCGCGTAGTGACCGTTCGTGTGGACGGCATGACGTTCCTCAAGCCGGTCGCTGTGGGTGATGTGGTGTGTTGTTATGCACGCTGTATTCGTACCGGCAACAGCTCGATCACCATCAACGTTGAAGTGTGGGTGAAGAAGGTCTCCTCTGAGCCTATCGGACAGCGCTACAGAGCCACTGAAGCAGTGTTCACGTACGTTGCGGTGGATGAATCTGGAAAATCCCGGCAGTTGCCTGACGGGCGCAGCAATTTCAGTGTTGATTCTGGTGGTGTTTCTCAGGATTAAACAGAACGCGGCAGTATGAAAGACAAAGGTCGCCCTGAAGGCGACCTTTTTTATGGAGCAAGGGGCACGATGCCGCTTTATTCGACGGTGGTGCCGCCTTTGATTTTGAACACCAGGTTAACCACTAAGTTGCTGGCGGCCTTCGGTTCGTAACGCCATTTCCCCATCGCCTGTTTCACTTCACGCTCAAACATGTTGCGCGGCTCTGCGGAAAGTACGCGGATATTTTGTACGCGGCCATCACCGTCGACATCAAACTGCACACGGACACGTCCTTCGATACGCAGCGCCAGCGCACGCGCCGGATACATCGGTTCACCACGTTGCAGCGGTCGCGGCCCGGTGTTGCTCTGGGCATTGGTGGACGCAGGTGGCTGGCTCACTGGCTTAGTGACCGGCTGATTGCTGGTGACGGGCGCGGTTTGTACCGTTTGCGTTGGTTTTTCCACCGGACGTTCTACTGGTTTCACTTTTGGCTTCACGACCGGTTTTTTCACCGGCTTAGGTTTAGGCTTCGGCGGTTCCGGGATCACAACCGCTTCCGGCGGCGGCGGAGGCTCTGGCACCACTTCCGGTTCAGGCTCAGGTTCCGGCGGTGCTGGCTCAGGCTGTGGCGGCGGCGGAGGTGGCGCAAAGTCAGCCGGGTTGACCATCGTCACACTCATGACTTTTTGTTCCTGCGTCGGCAACTTGATTGACTCACCGACTGCCATGTACAAAACACCCGCAATAACAGCAATGTGCAAAGTGACAGAAAGAACGGCAGGCAATGTAACCTTGCGGATAAATCTAAACTTTTTTAGCGGCATAATGATTCATTTTCCCCGTGAAGCCGCAAGTTTAAATGTAAATAGCAATCATATTCAACACCGAGATGACAACTATTCTCAAATAACCTTTGCTTTGATCCCACGCAAAGCACTTTCCCCGGGCTTCAGGTTTAGCTATGTTAATTCTGCAAAATGATCTGACTGCCGATGGCGGCCTGAAATTGCTCAATAAAAACCCATTAAAGGTGACTCATGCTTTACGTTATTTATTCTGAAGACGTTTCCGACTCACTGGAAAAACGCACACTTGCGCGCCCGGCGCACATCGAACGTCTGAAAAAATTGCAGGAACAAGGCCGCGTCCTGATTGGCGGCCCGACACCGGCCATCGACAGCGAAGACCCGGGCGCTGCGGGAATGACCGGTTCCCTGCTGGTCGTCGAATTTGAAACGCTTGAAGCCGCCAAAGTGTGGGCTGACGCTGATCCGTATGTCGCCGCAGGTGTTTATAAATCGGTGACGGTGAAACCGTTCAAACGCGTATTCTGATTTCCGACGGGCAGTCTCAGGCTGCCCGCCTTTTGCTTATCTGCACTTCATCCCTGCCGCGGCCCTTGTTTTAAGCAACTTTACTTTTGCTTACAGCAATTGATTGTCTAAATATCCGGTTACCTGAACATTCACTGCATCACTTATTAATCAATACCGCGCGGAGAGACCGATATGCAATGTCCTGTATGCAAAGAAAGTCAGCTGGTTATGTCAGAACGTCAGGGTATAGAAATCGACTATTGCCCGGATTGCCGTGGCGTCTGGCTCGACCGGGGAGAGCTGGATAAAATCATCGAGAAATCCGCCGTGATCCAGCAGACGGAACGTCCTTCCGCACCACGCTATGCAGAAGCCGCACGCCGCGACGATCACCGTCATCACAGCGGGCATGACAATCGCGACCATTATTCCTCACAAAAACCGTATAAAAAGAAGAGTTTTCTTTCAGAGCTTTTCGACTGAATAACGGAAAGCGCGCGCCGTAGCAGAAACGCTCTGGCGCCATTTCTCCAAAGCCGTCACATTGCTTTCATCCGTTGTGTGTTAGGATGACTACCCCTGCCCACGAGGTAAGCACTATGTCATTCTTCGACGGATTGAAGTTTCTAACCAGTACGACCACGAAGGTCACCTGCCCGGAATGCGGTTACGTTTCTGAACAGATGAGCGCAAAAGTGCGCAAAAACTCCACGCTGGTTTGTAAAAAATGTGGCGCGCTGTTTCAGCCTAAATCCCGATAATCACGCATTCCATTCGTAGTTCACGGCATACAATGACAAACGCTGATGTTGCTGATGATGAATCTGACGAATTCGGTAGATGTGACGATAGCGTCTCGACTGACCTTCCAGCCAGCGGCTTCTCCGGCGCTGAGTCTGGCGTAACATGCGCCAGCGGCCGACTTCATTTTTACTGCGTTTCATTCACCTATGTCCCGTGATGACCGTTATTAACGGAAGCGTTTCTTAGCCGGAAAATTTCTCATCGTAAAAAACTGCGGGGACATTATAGGCCGATGACGTTGTGATCCAAGTCTTGTTTTTCCCTTATTCAGCGTTATCAGCTAACCTTGATGTCAGGACAGTGAAACTTTTATTAATCGGATACATATTTAAGAGGTAGCTGATTGATTGGTGGGATAAAGTTGGTTAAAAGTCCCCCTCTTTCCCGTACACTCACTTCGACAGCTTGCGAACAGGATTTTTCGCCTTTATGACAACATTTTATACGGTAATCAGCGGACTTCTGGTTTTCGGTTACTGGTTACTGATTGCCGGCGTGACCTTGCGTATTTTGATGAAACGCCGCGCGGTGCCTTCCGCCATGGCGTGGCTGCTGATTATTTACATCATTCCGCTGGTCGGTATTATTGCCTATCTCTCATTCGGTGAACTGCATTTAGGTAAACGCCGCGCCGAGCGCGCAAAAGCCATGTGGCCTTCAACGGCGCGGTGGCTGAACGATCTCAAAGACTGCAAACGTATTTTTGCCACTGAAAACAGCGAAATCGCCGCGTCGCTTTTCCAGCTCTGCGAACGCCGTCAGGGCATTGCGGGCGTCAAAGGCAATCAGTTGCAATTGCTGACCACCAGTGACGACGTGCTCAAAGCCATGATGCGCGATATCGGGCTGGCACGCAGTAATATCGAGATGGTGTTTTACATCTGGCAGCCAGGCGGGCTGGTAGATCAGGTTGCAGAATCGCTGATGGCCGCATCCCGTCGCGGTATCCACTGTCGTCTGATGCTGGATTCCGCAGGCAGCGTGGCGTTCTTCCGCAGCCCTTATCCGGCCATGATGCGCAATGCCGGTATTGAAGTTGTGGAAGCGTTGCAGGTGAACCTTTTCCGCGTGTTCCTGCGCCGTATGGACTTACGTCAGCACCGTAAAGTCGTGCTCATCGACAACTATGTTGCTTATACCGGCAGCATGAATATGGTCGATCCGCGTTTCTTTAAACAAAATGCCGGCGTGGGTCAGTGGGTTGACCTGATGGCGCGTATGGAAGGCCCGGTCGCCACTACAATGGGTATTGTATATTCCTGCGACTGGGAAATTGAGACCGGGAAACGTATTCTGCCGCCGGAACCTGACCTGAATCAGATGCCGTTCGAGCAGGAAAGCGGCCATACCATTCAGGTGATCGCCTCCGGGCCGGGCTTCCCGGAAGATATGATCCACCAGGCATTGCTGACCGCTACCTATTCTGCCCGCGAGCAGCTGGTGATGACCACGCCGTATCTGGTGCCAAGCGATGACCTGCTGCATGCCATCTGCACGGCGGCACAGCGTGGAGTCGATGTCAGTATCATTCTGCCAATGAAAAATGATTCGATGATGGTGGACTGGGCGAGCAAAGCTTTCTTTGGCGAGTTGCTGGAGGCTGGCGTAAAAATCTATCAGTTTGAAGATGGCCTGCTGCATACCAAAAGCATTCTGGTCGACGGTCAGCTCAGTCTGGTCGGCACCGTGAATCTCGATATGCGCAGCCTGTGGCTGAATTTTGAGATAACACTGGTCATTGATGACGCCGGATTCGGTGACGACCTGGGCCGTGTGCAGGAAGATTACATTGCCCGCTCTCATCTGCTGGATGTTGAAGCCTGGCTTAAGCGCCCGTTCTGGCATCGCATCGTCGAACGTTTGTTCTACTTTTTCAGTCCGCTGCTGTAAAAGCCGCGTCGGGCGTGATGTAATACACGCAGTACCGGCTTGCATAAGCCTGAACACATTCATCTGTAAACGAGAATTAATATGGACCTGAATAATCGCCTGACCGAAGACGAAACGCTTGAACAAGCCTATGACATCTTTCTGGAGCTGGCCGGAGACAACCTGGATCCTGCAGATATCCTGATCTTCAATCTGCAATTTGAAGAACGCGGCGGCGCTGAATTATATGATCCGGCGGAAGACTGGGTTGAGCATGTTGATTTCGACTTAAACCCGGATTTTTTCGCTGAAGTCGTCATCGGTCTGGCCGATGCGGAAGACCAGCCGATTAATGATATTTTCGCACGTGTATTATTGTGCCGCGAGAAAGATCACAAGCTGTGTCACATCCTCTGGAAAGAATAATCTCACCCGTCATCCTTTAAGCTGTCCCTGCGTTGGCTGCCTTCATTCACCCCGGTCACACAATTATGTATGCTGCCGGGGATTTATTCAGTTGCCGCCTTGGTACCGCTCGAATGATTTAGGGTTAGTTGAATGTTGAAAAAGAAAAACCTGCCAATGGCAGGTTTTTTTATGCGTCAGGTTTACCGCACGTTAATCAGAGCGGATCAACTTTCAGGCAGGAAACCGCATGGCGGAAACTGCCTTCCAGCAACGGGCGGGTTATCGCACATTCCGGCCCGGCAATCGGGCAGCGCGTACGGAACACGCAACCTGATGGCGGGTTGATCGGCGAAGGTAACTCCCCTTCAAGCAGCTGAATGGTTTTGTTGCGCTCTTTGTCCGGGTCCGGAACCGGCACCGCAGACATCAGCGCGCGTGTATACGGATGCTGAGGATTGTTATACACCTCGTCATACGTACCCAGCTCAACCGCGTGGCCCAGATACATCACCAGAACACGGTCAGAAATGTGTTTAACCACCGCCAGATCGTGCGCGATGAAAATCAGTGACAGGCCCATTTCACGCTGCAATTGCTGCAACAGGTTGACGACCTGCGCCTGAATAGAAACGTCCAGCGCTGAAACCGGCTCGTCACAGATAATCAGTTTTGGCTCAAGGATCAGCGCGCGGGCAATACCGATACGCTGGCACTGGCCGCCCGAAAATTCGTGAGGGTAACGGTTGATCAGGTTAGGCAACAGCCCGACCTTCAGCATCATCGCCTTCACTTTTTCTTTCACCTCGGAACGAGGCATTTTCGGGTTATAGGTTTTCAGCGGCTCAGCGATGATTTCGCCGATAGTCATACGCGGATTCAGGGACGCCAGCGGATCCTGGAAAATCATCTGGATATCGCTGCGCGTGTGACGCCATTCGCTGTCAGACATGTTGAGCAGATCTTTGCCCAGCCATGCCACCCGCCCGTCTGTAGCTTTCACCAGGCCAATCAGTGCGCGGGCAAACGTCGATTTGCCGCAACCCGATTCGCCTACCACGCCCAGCGTTTCGCCTTCGTAAAGACGCAGCGTCACGCCGTCTACTGCTTTCAGCGTTTTGGACGGTTGCCAGAACCATTGTTTGCCGTCTTTGATGTCGAAATGGACTTTAAGATCCGCCACTTCGAGCAGAACTTTTTTCTCGGGCGCGAACGAATTCATAGCCGCACTGTTCATTACTGTGTTGTCTGTCATACCAGTTCCTCCAGCGGCTTGTAGCAGGCACGTAAGCGACCATCACCGAAACGCTCAAGCGGCGGTGCAGAGGCACAAATATCCATGGCATGCGGGCAACGTGGCTGGAACGGGCAGCCTTTTGGCAGACGCAGCAGGTTTGGCGGATTTCCCGGAATGGTCAGCATCGCACCCCCCTCGGCATCCAGACGCGGAACTGCATTGAGCAGGCCGATGGAATACGGATGGCAAGGCTCGTAGAAGACATCGCGTGCACGGCCATATTCCATGGTACGACCGGCGTACATCACCAGCACTTTGTCGCAAATACCGGCGACCACACCCAGATCATGGGTAATCATGATAATGGCAGTATTAAACTCAGCTTTCAGCTCATTGAGTAACGTCATGATCTGCGCCTGAACGGTCACGTCCAGCGCCGTTGTTGGCTCATCGGCAATCAGCAATTTCGGACGACACAGCAAGGCCATTGCAATCATCACGCGCTGGCGCATGCCACCGGAGAATTCATGCGGGTACATTTTCATGCGCTTGCGGGCTTCCGGCATTTTTACAGCGTCCAGCATGCGCACGGACTCTTCAAACGCTTCACGCTTGCTAAGTTTTTTATGCAGGATCAGGACTTCCATCAGCTGTTCCCCAACGCGCATGTACGGGTTGAGGGACGTCATCGGATCCTGGAAAATCATCGAAATCTGTTCTGCACGCAGCTTGTTCAACTGGTTTTGTGGCAGGTTCAGGATTTCGCGACCGTTGAATTTCGCCGTCCCGCCGATGCGGCCGTTACTGGCAAGCAACCCCATCAGGGCGAAGGCAGTCTGGGATTTACCGGAACCAGATTCCCCGACAATACCGAGTGTTTCACCAGCACGCAGATCGAAGTTAAGGTCGTTAACGGCGGTAACATCACCGTCCGGTGTCGCGAAGGTCACGCGCAGGTCTTTGACATCTAAAAGAATCGGCGACGCTGTGCCCTCAGTTGCGGCAGGTGCTGCAAATGTGGAATGTTCAATTGTGCTCATGGTCGCACTCCTTAACGATCTTTCGGGTCGAGGGCATCACGCAGGCCATCGCCGATAAAATTGAAACAGAACAGAGTGACAACCAGGAAACCTGCCGGGAACAGCAGCAACCAAGGTGAAACTTCCATCGAGTTGGCGCCGTCGCTCAGCAACGCGCCCCAGCTGCTCAGTGGCTCCTGCGTACCCAAACCTAAGAAGCTCAGGAAGGATTCGAACAGGATCATGCTTGGAACCAGCAGTGACGCATACACCACCACGACACCCAGCACGTTAGGGACGATGTGACGCAAAACGATATTGCGCGTGTTCACACCACTCACCAGCGCAGCTTCGATGAATTCTTTGCGTTTCAGGCTGAGGGTCTGACCGCGAACAATACGCGCCATGTCCAGCCAGGACACCATCCCGATTGCCACGAAGATCAACAGGATATTCTGCCCGAAGAACGTTACTAGCAGGATAACGAAGAACATGAACGGGAAGGAGTTAAGGATTTCCAGCAGGCGCATCATGGCGGAGTCGATTTTACCGCCCAGATAGCCGGACAAAGATCCGTACAGCGTACCGAGGATCACCGCCACCAGGGCCGCAGCCACACCGACCATCAGGGAAATGCGCCCGCCGATAGCCACACGCACCAGCAAATCACGGCCAGAAGAATCGGTGCCGAAATAGTGATGAGAGGCGAAATCAGGCGCGCCAGACATCATGTTCCAGTCAGTATCGTCGTAGGCAAACTGTGACAACATCGGCGCAAACGTAACGAAAAGTGCGATAAAGGCCAACACAATCAGGCTGGTGACCGCAGCGCGGTTATGCATAAACCGGCGTCGCGCGTCCTGCCACAAACTGCGGCCTTCAACTTCCAGCTTTTCGCTGAAGTTTTCGACGACGTCGCTATTTTTTTTACTTAAGATCATTGACGTACTCCGGCATTAATAACGGATTTTCGGGTCGATGACGGCGTACAGCACGTCGACGATTGCATTGAACAGAATGGTCAATGCGCCCACCAAAATGGTCAGGCTGAGAACCAGCGAGTAGTCACGGTTTAATGCTCCGTTAACAAACAGCTGGCCAATGCCCGGCAATCCGAAAATGCTCTCGATAACCATAGAACCGGTGATGATCCCAACAAAAGCTGGCCCCATATAGGACAGTACCGGCAACAGCGCGGGCTTCAGTGCGTGACGCAGAATAATGCGACGCAGCGGTAAACCTTTGGCGCGAGCCGTACGGATGAAGTTAGAGTGCAGAATTTCAATCATAGAACCGCGGGTGATACGCGCGATACTGGCAATATACGCCAGTGAGAGTGCGACCATCGGCAGGATCATGTATTTCGCTCCGCCGCCATTCCAGCCACCGCCCGGCAGCCATTTCAGGGTAATCGCAAATATCAGCACCAGTAACGGCGCAACCACGAAACTGGGAATAACTACCCCGGTCATCGCCACGCCCATCACGGTATAATCCCATTTCGTGTTTTGATTCAGCGCAGCAACAACACCCGCCGACACACCAAAGAAAATCGCCATGATAAATGCCGCCAGCCCGAGTTTCGCTGAAACCGGGAACGAGGCCGCAACCAGATCATTAACGGTGTAATCCTTGTATTTGAACGACGGGCCGAAATCGCCTTTCGCCAGCTGTTCTAAATAGTGGAAATACTGCTTATACATCGGGTCATTGAGGTGATATTTCGCCTCAATGTTCGCCATCACTTCTGGCGGAAGATTACGCTCACCCGTAAAAGGGCTGCCCGGTGCGAGACGCATCATAAAAAACGAAATGGTGATCAGAATGAATAGCGTCGGAATCGCTTCCAGACAGCGGCGTAAAATAAACTTTAACATTGCCCGTACCTGTTTCTAAGCCTGTCACTACAGCTTGATAGTTTATGGCTTGATCACGACGGCCATCGGGTGATTACCGTCATGGTGGCTCTTTGCTTCAGCACGAAAATTTCGCGCTAAAAACTTTACCTTCATCAAAATACAACGAGCAGGGCAGCTCGGGGATGCCCTGCTCTGCACTATTTAATTAGTGTTTGATGATGTACAGATCTTTCACGTAGACGTTGTCTTGTGGATCTTTACCGGTGTAACCACCGACGTAAGGTTTCACCAGACGGGCGTTCACGTAGTAATAAACAGGCACGATAGCAGAGTCTTTATCGAGCTGAGCTTCCGCTTTCTGATACAGCGCAGCGCGTTCTTCGTCAGTTTTCACATTCAGAGTATCAGCGATGTCTTTATCAAACGCCGGGCTCTTATAGTGCGCAGTGTTGTTGCTGCTGTCAGACAACATGGTGTTCAGGAAGGAAGAAGGTTCGTTGTAATCAGAGCACCAGCCTGCACGTGCAACGTCGAAGTTGCCCTGATGGCGGCTGTCGAGGAAGGTTTTCCATTCCTGGTTGACCAGTTTAACGTCAACGCCCAGGTTTTTCTTCCAGATAGCGGCAGCAGCGATAGCCAGTTTTTTGTGCAGATCAGAGGTGTTGTACAGCAGATCAAACGTCAGAGGCTTAGCGGAAGTGTAACCTGCTTCGGCCAGCAGTTTTTTCGCCTGCTCGTTACGTTGTTCCTGCGTTTCTTTGAACCAGGCCGGAGGCGTCAGTTTTGCGCCATCGGTGTAAGGCGGTGTGTAGCCGTACGCTGGCAGATCGCCCTGCGCTTTCACTTTGTTCACGATGATGTCGCGATCCAGACCCAGTTTCAGAGCTTCACGAACGCGGGAATCGGTGAATGGCGCTTTCTGGTTGTTGATTTCGTAGTAGTAAGTACACAGATACGGGTCAACATGAACCTCAGCCGGGATTTCTTTTTTCAGTTTCTGGAACAGTTCGATCGGCATGTTGTTGTAAGTCATGTCGATTTCGCCGCTGCGGTAGCGGTTTACGTCTGTCACTTCAGAAGAGATTGGCAGGTAAGTCACCTGGTTGATCACAGTTTTCGCGTTGTCCCAGTAAGTCGGGCTACGTTCCAGAACGATACGTTCGTTGACGGTCCAGGCTTTCAGGGTGTACGCGCCGTTGCTCACGTAGTTTTCAGGCTGAGTCCATTTGTCGCCAAATTTTTCAACCACTTTTTTGTTTACCGGCTTCATCGCGGTGTGAGACAGCATTTTTACGAAATACGGAACAGGTTCGGTCAGTGTCACTTGCAGGGTATGGTCATCAATCGCCTTCACACCCAAGGTATCAGGGCTTTTTTTGCCGCTGATGATGTCATCGATGTTTTCGATGTGACCGTATTGCAGATAGCTCTCATATGGAGAAGCGGTTTTCGGGTCAGCCAGGCGCTGCCAGCTGTAAACGAAATCTTCTGCAGTGACAGGATCGCCATTTGACCATTTAGCTTCCGGACGCAGGTGGAAGGTCCAGACTTTAAAATCTTTGTTATCCCAGCTGGTTGCTACGCCGGGGATTACGCTGCCGTCTTTGCTGTCGGTATTAACCAGGCCTTCAAGCAGGTCACGGATTACGTTTGATTCCGGCACGCCTTCAACTTTATGCGGGTCAAGTGACTGAACTTCAGAACCGTTATTACGCACCAGTTCTTGTTTAGCCGCCAGAGTTACGCCGGCAGGCACATTGGCCGCAACTGCGTTATTGATAGAAATTGTTCCCACCGCAGCCATGATGCATGCAGCCAGCAGATTTTTTTTTGTGATGTTGGTCATTTTTATTTAACTCCAATTTTTATTATGAACTTGCACGCCCGGGTGCAAGATAAACCCTTGCTGGGTCAATGGGTTTCAAAAGCAGGAACGAATTGCTCGAGAAAGGCCCCCCATGTAGTACCACCCGCAGATGGCTGTCCCCTATTACTGCATGTTGCTACATCTCAGGTTTGATGAAACGTCAGGCTGTATTCGCCGTGCGGTTTCCGGGATCGTTAAGGATGATCCCACTCCATTTGATAACCCCGTACGTAACTTCACAATGTTCAGTCGCACACCAGGCAATCACATTCTGTTATTTCTGTACTTCACCCGATTATTTTCTTCTAACCCGAATTAAAGCGATAGAAAATCCGTCGCAGTTAAGCGCTGTCATTCATTTTAATCAGAAGAAGTACTGAAGATTTGTTTTGTTGAATCGGGAGAGTCAACGCAAGGTTGTTAATTGTCGTCATCTCAATGCCTGACTTTCTTTTCACGGAAAGCGAGCGAGGATAATTTTGTGATACGCATGATGACACGACACTCTCCAAAACAAATGAAATTGCTTCAATCTCTCTACGCCTGGCAAGATTCATTCTCACTCAGAGCATGACTCTAAACAAAATTCCATTTTTGAAGACGATTTGAAAATTATCAGAAGCCTGATACGGGCGCCAATAAATTTTGCAAATTTGTTACGTAATTCTCTTTTATACGTTAAGTGTGCCAGAAGGACACCCGCGACCTCACATCAAAAATAGCACTTAACCCATTGTTATATATCGAGTTAATACGGTATTTTTCACACCTTTTTGTAAAGACGGTTGTTCAGGAATTGCTCTGACACAATCAGTTAACAATCGGATGATTTCAAGGATAAAGCGCTGTTAACTGCTGTGTTAACACTAATAACATCTCGGTACGGCCTGCACAAGCCTTACAGAATGATGTGGGTAAATTAACGGCAATACGGGCAATAAATAACGGTATTTAGCGAAGAATTAGCTAAGTTTATTAGAATAAATGGAGACTTGGATTAAAAAGGAAGGTGAAATGTTGATTTACGCCACATTAGGGTGCAAATGCTCTCAATTAAGTCATTAGCTGCACTGTAATAATGCACAGGATTATAAGAAGGAGTAATAATTCTCACGGATAAGGTTAATGTATCCGCGAGAATTTGCAGGCTAAGAATCAGAGCAAACCGGGGAAAATAGCTTTAATACCGGTGACGATAAACTCAATACCCAGTGACATCAGTAAAAGACCCATGATACGGGTAATGACGTTGATGCCGGTTTGCCCTAACAGGCGGACTAATAAAGGTGCCGCACGGAACAGCAGCCAGCAACAGAATGCAAAGAAGATGATTGCAACGGTCAACCCCAGCAGATTCTGCCAGCCGTTGTACCGTGAACTCCAGACAATCGTCGAGCTTATCGCACCCGGTCCGGCCATCAGCGGCAAGGCCAGCGGAACCACGCCGACATTTTCACGGATTGCCGTTTCTGATTTCTCCTGCTTGTTCTGCTTATCTTCACCCAGCTTTCCGCTGATCATCGACATCGCTATCGTCACCACCAGGATCCCGCCGGCAATACGGAACGAATCAATGGAAATCCCGAACAGGTGCAAAATCGCGTCGCCAAGGAAAAGCGCCGTCGACAATATAATGGCCACTGACAGGTTGGCTGTCATGTTGGTCTTATTACGCCCCGCCGCTGCCTGATAGCTGGTCATGCTGATAAAAACCGGCAAAATCCCTACCGGGTTGACCAGTGCAAACAGGCCGACGAAAAATTTGATATACCCTGAAAAATCTAATAAAGATTGGCTCACGCAGAACTCCGCACAAATATGCCAGCAGAAGAAGGTTTTGATGGGCGCTAATGTACTGGAATCCCCGTAAAGGCGCCACGCCGTTTCATAGTTTTTATCACCAGATTTAGAAATAAAGGCAGTGAATAAGGCTTTTGTTAAAAATGAGTTTTTTTATTGATAACTTTAGCTACTAAACTGTATTATCCATGGGTAAATTTGATAATCATTCTCAACAACACACTGCTGAATGGTGTCAGCATCGGTATTCAGTGATCCAGATCAAATTCACCTTGCCTACAAATAGGTAAGCTCAGTACATAGTCACTCAGCGTTACTTGAAGACAAAACGTTCAGTGATAGAGGCGATTTAAAAGATATCGACTTTACCCGGTGCTTCACAACTGAAAGCTCTTTGAGCAAATAAAGAGACAAAGACAACACATTGAGATCTTTAGCATTAATTAGTTTCTCACGGTGACTGATAGCAGGTCTATACTAGTCTTTGGCAGATTATTTACTAAAAGAGTTTAACTTTATCAGGAGAGCATTATGGCTGTAACAAATGTCGCTGAACTAAACGCACTCGTAGCACGAGTCAAGAAGGCACAGCGCGAATATGCCAACTTCAGTCAAGAACAAGTAGATAAGATTTTCGCTGCCGCCGCCCTGGCTGCTGCCGATTCTCGAATTCTCCTTGCCAAACTGGCTGTTGAAGAATCCGGAATGGGTATCGTCGAAGACAAAGTGATCAAAAACCACTTCGCCTCTGAATATATCTACAATGCTTACAAAGATGAAAAGACCTGTGGCATTCTGGGTCAGGATGATACTTTCGGTACCATCACTATCGCTGAGCCAATCGGCCTGATCTGCGGTATCGTTCCAACCACCAACCCAACTTCTACTGCGATTTTCAAAGCGCTTATTAGCCTGAAAACCCGTAACGGCATCATCTTCTCCCCGCACCCACGTGCAAAAAATGCGACCAACAAAGCTGCTGATATCGTGCTGCAAGCCGCTATCGCTGCAGGTGCACCAAAAGACATCATTGGCTGGATTGATGAACCAAGTGTAGAACTGTCTAACCAATTAATGCATCACCCTGACCTGAACCTGATTCTGGCAACCGGTGGTCCTGGCATGGTTAAAGCCGCATACAGCTCTGGTAAACCAGCGATCGGTGTAGGTGCAGGTAACACCCCAGTTGTTGTTGACGAAACTGCCGACATCAAACGTGTTGTCGCTTCTGTTCTGATGTCTAAAACCTTCGATAACGGCGTAATCTGTGCTTCTGAACAGTCCATTATCGTCGTTGATTCTGCTTATAATGCAGTTCGTGAACGTTTTGCTTCCCACGGCGGCTACATGCTGCAGGGCAAAGAGCTGAAAGCGGTTTCTGATATCATCCTTAAAAATGGTGGTCTGAACGCTGCTATCGTAGGTCAGCCAGCAGTGAAAATTGCTGAAATGGCCGGCATCAAAGTTCCTGCTAACACCAAAGTGTTAATCGGCGAAGTCAGCGTTGTTGACGAATCTGAACCGTTTGCACACGAAAAACTGTCCCCTACCTTGGCAATGTACCGTGCTAAAGATTTCGAAGATGCGGTAAACAAAGCTGAGAAACTGGTAGAAATGGGCGGTATCGGCCACACATCTTGTCTGTACACAGACCAGGACAACCAACCAGAACGTGTGAATTATTTTGGCAACAAAATGAAAACCGCACGTATCCTGATCAACACCCCGGCTTCACAGGGTGGTATCGGTGACCTGTATAACTTCAAACTTGCTCCGTCTCTGACGCTGGGTTGCGGTTCATGGGGTGGTAACTCCATCTCTGAAAACGTCGGTCCTAAACACTTGATCAACAAGAAAACTGTAGCGAAGCGAGCAGAAAACATGTTGTGGCATAAACTTCCGAAATCAATCTACTTCCGCCGTGGCTCACTGCCAATCGCGCTGGAAGAAGTGGCAACGGATGGAGCGAAACGCGCTTTCATCGTGACTGACCGTTACCTGTTCAACAACGGCTATGCTGACCAGATCACCAGCGTTCTGAAAGGTCACGGCATTGAAACTGAAGTGTTCTTCGAAGTTGAAGCGGATCCAACTCTGAGCATCGTTCGTAAAGGTGCTGAGCAAATGAATTCCTTCAAACCAGACGTTATCATCGCTCTGGGTGGCGGTTCCCCAATGGACGCCGCGAAGATCATGTGGGTTCTGTACGAACACCCGGACACTCAGTTTGAAGATTTGGCGCTGCGCTTTATGGATATCCGTAAACGTATCTACAAATTCCCGAAAATGGGCGTGAAAGCGAAAATGATTGCCGTCACCACCACTTCCGGTACAGGTTCTGAAGTGACTCCGTTCGCTGTTGTCACCGACGATGCAACCGGTCAGAAATATCCACTGGCTGACTATGCGCTGACACCTGATATGGCTATCGTTGACGCAAACCTCGTCATGAACATGCCTAAATCACTGTGCGCCTTCGGTGGTCTGGATGCGGTGACTCACGCACTTGAAGCTTACGTTTCTGTACTGGCTAACGAATATTCTGACGGTCAGGCTCTGCAGGCCCTGAAATTGCTGAAAGAAAACCTGCCAGCCAGCTACAAAGACGGTGCTAAAAACCCAGTTGCTCGTGAACGTGTTCACAATGCGGCAACTATCGCGGGTATCGCGTTTGCCAACGCCTTCCTGGGGGTTTGCCACTCAATGGCCCACAAACTGGGTTCTGAGTTCCATATCCCGCACGGCCTTGCTAACGCCATGTTAATTTCTAACGTGATTCGCTATAACGCCAACGATAACCCAACTAAACAGACTGCTTTCAGTCAGTATGACCGCCCGCAAGCGCGTCGTCGTTACGCAGAAGTCGCTGACCATCTGGGTCTGGGTGCTCCTGGTGACCGTACTGCACAGAAAATTGCAAAACTGCTGAACTGGTTGGATGAAATCAAAGCGGAACTCGGCATCCCAACGTCTATCCGTGAAGCTGGCGTTCAGGAAGCAGACTTCCTGGCTAAAGTAGATAAACTGTCTGAAGATGCGTTCGATGATCAGTGTACCGGTGCTAACCCACGTTACCCTCTGATTGCAGAACTGAAACAGATTCTGATGGATACCTACTACGGTCGCGAATTCAGCGAAGAAGTTGCTGAAGAAGTGGTTGTTGCAGCGCCTAAAGCTGAGAAGAAAACCAGCAAAAAATAATCTGCTGAGATTCTGAAATAAAAAACCCGCCGGAAGGCGGGTTTTTTATTTCAGGGAACAAAGTTGGCTAAACGGTTTATCCTGACGACATCACCCTTTCCAGACGAGCTGTAATGGCCTCAGACGGACGTTAGGTCATCCTTCGTGTCAATAGCTGCCATCGCCTCTTTGTAATGCTTACGGCACACTGAAACGTAACTTTCATCCCCGCCAATAACAACCTGCGCGCCATCGTGAAGCGCGTTGCCATTTTCATCTAAACGCAGATTACGGTTTGCCTTACGGCCACAATGGCAAATCGTTTTGAGCTCAACCAGCTTGTCCGCCCAGGCCAGTAAATATTCACTGCCCTCAAAAAGCTCGCCACGGAAATCCGTCCGCAGCCCATAACAAAGCACAGGAACATCCAGATCATCTACAACGTCTGTGAGCTGCGATACCTGCGACTTGGTAAGGAACTGGCACTCATCTATCAAAACGCAGCTCAGACGCTGTGAGCGGTTCTCCTGCGCTATCAGATTAAAGAGCTCAGTGTCTTTATTATAAAGCTCTGCATCGGACGACAGCCCGATACGGGAGCTGACTTTCCCGACGCCAAAACGATGATCTAATTCAGCAGTCAGTACCAGCGTACGCATACCACGTTCTTGATAATTATATGAAGATTGCAACAACGAGGTAGACTTACCGGCATTCATTGCCGAGTAATAAAAATAAAGCTGAGCCATGAAACAGTGACCCCATATTGTATTGGATGGCATAAAATTTCGGCGGCTATTGTACCACACGCCAGCCAGCCTATAACAATAAGTAGAAAGGGATTCTCCCCTTCCGGTCGATGTGACATTGCATTTGAAAAAAACACAGAAACTTACAAACAGAGATTATAAAAGCATTAGATGATAATTAGTTAACGTTACTCATTACCGGCGGATGTACTCCTTATATGTTACAGGATCGGCATAATTGAATTGTCTATACATTAATGGGTGATCCCATGGAGATCCAATGTATTGATCATTCACCGCGCAGGATCTTCGCGCTCTCTTTTGCCATATCTTTACATTGAATGTCTTCACTTATCCTTTAATTTTGTGAACAATCGCATGCTTATAAAACTCCTTATGAAAAGCAACAATAACCCCTGGCAAAGTATTGAAACGCGGGTTATGACCCCCAGATAAATAGCCGGTCTGGCCCCAACTATATTTTGATACGATAAACATTGTTTGCTTTAAATGCGTAAATTAAGGTCAGGCAAACAAATTGGCTATTGCAGAATAGCAAAGAGCATTCTATTATTAACCAAACGCCCCCCACCAATATAATTCGAGACTAGTATAATGAGCGAAGCATTAAAGATTCTGAACAACATCCGTACTCTGCGTGCGCAAGCAAGAGAATGCACTCTGGAAACTCTGGAAGAGATGCTGGAAAAATTAGAAGTTGTTGTGAACGAGCGTCGCGAAGAAGATTCTCAGGCAGCTGCTGAGATTGAAGAGCGCACACGTAAACTGCAACAATATCGCGAAATGCTGATTGCTGACGGTATTGATCCTAACGAATTGCTGCAAACTATGGCTGCTACTAAAGCAACCGGTAAAGCAAAACGTGCAGCACGTCCTGCTAAATACAAATACGTTGATGAGAACGGCGAAAACAAAACCTGGACCGGCCAGGGCCGTACTCCTGCTGTAATCAAGAAAGCAATCGAAGAGCAAGGTAAATCACTGGACGATTTCCTGCTGTAATTGCCCTTATTAACAGCAATGTTAATACAAAAAGCCCGTCATCACTGACGGGCTTTTTTTACTTTTAAAATCGCGCGTTTTCTCATTCGCAATTCACGCTTTTAAAACTATGCTAAGCAGTAAATTAGGATGATTAAATAACCATCAGAATAAGCTGAATTCATAAAAAAGGCCGCCCGCGGGCAGCCTTCAGTGAAAAAACATACTCAGACCTGATAGAACCCGCGATACCAATCGACAAAATTCTGCACGCCCTGCTCTACCGGTGTTTCAGGCTTAAAGTTAATAGCCTTATACAACGGCGCTGTATCAGCGCTGGTGTCTTTTACATCACCTGGCTGCATTGGCAGCAGGTTTTTATCCGCCGCCGTGCCCAGAGCCTTCTCCAGCGCGCTGATATACGTCATCAGCTTAACCGGATTGTTATTACCGATATTATAAACAGCGTATGGCGCAGAGCTGCTTGCCGGAGAACCGTCTTCTACCGTCCACTCTGCATCAGGCTGCGGGATAACATCCTGCAAGCGCACAATCGATTCGGCGATATCATCGATATAAGTGAAGTCACGGTACATTTCGCCGCGGTTATAAACATCAATGCTCTGCCCGGCTATCATGGCTTTGGTAAATTTAAACAATGCCATATCCGGCCGGCCCCACGGACCGTATACGGTAAAGAATCGTAATCCGGTCGTAGGAATGCCATAAAGATGTGAATAAGTGTGAGCCATTAATTCGTTGGCTTTTTTGGTCGCGGCATATAATGAAACCGGATGATCTACAGAATCTTCCGTCGAGAAAGGCTGTTTTTTGTTCAGGCCATAAACCGAGCTGGAAGAGGCATACAACAAATGCCCGACGTTATTATGACGACAACCTTCAAGAACGTTAACAAAACCGATGAGGTTAGAATCGGCATACGCTAAAGGGTTTTCGATGGAATATCGGACACCAGCCTGCGCAGCCAAATGAATAACGCGCTCAAAACGCTGTTCTGCAAACAATGCCGCCATACCTTCACGGTCAGCCAAATCCAGCTTAATAAAGGTAAAGCCGTCTTTATTCTCAAGCTGAGCGAGCCGGGCAAGTTTGAGATTGACGTCATAATAGTCATTCAGATTATCAAGACCGACAACTGAATGGCCTGCCGCCAGCAAACGTTGTGACACAAAGAACCCAATAAAGCCCGCTGCGCCGGTTACCAGATATTTCATGAAGTCTCCTTACAAAACGGGATTGATTGATGCACCACGGCCAATGCCATAGTAAGTAAATCCACGTTTTTCCAAACGTTCCGGATCGTATAAATTACGACCGTCAAAAATGACCGGCTCTTTCAATGCCTTTTTAATGGCATCAAAGTCTGGCGCGCGGAAATTCTGCCACTCGGTACAAATAATCAACGCATCGGCATTTTGTAATGCGGACTCTTTTGTCCCCATCAATTCCAGATCGTCACGCTGACCGTAAATACGCTGAGTTTCATTCATCGCTTCCGGGTCATACGCTTTGATTTTTGCACCGGCAGCCCAAAGCTGTTCCATTAATACACGGCTGGATGCTTCACGCATGTCGTCGGTATTTGGTTTGAATGACAGGCCCCAAAGCGCAAATGTTTTGCCTTTCAGATCATCACCAAAGTGGCGCTGAATGAACGTTGGCAATTTATATTTTTGCTGATAATTGACCTGCTCAACGGCCTGAAGCAGTTTTGGCTGGTAGCCAATGTGTTCAGCTGTACGGATCAGCGCCTGAACGTCTTTCGGGAAACAGGAACCGCCGTAACCGCAGCCAGGATAAATAAAGTGGTAACCAATGCGGGAATCAGAACCAATGCCCTGACGCACTTTTTCGATATCTGCACCCAACATTTCGGCCAGATTGGACATCTCATTCATAAAGCTGATTTTGGTTGCCAGCATACAGTTTGCAGCGTATTTGGTCAGCTCTGCGCTGCGGATATCCATCAGGATCATACGATCGTGATTGCGGTTGAACGGCTCGTACAGCTCGCGGATAGGGTCAATGGCATCCGGATTATCCGTGCCAATAACGATACGCTCAGGTCGCATACAGTCAGCCACTGCCGCGCCTTCTTTGAGGAATTCAGGGTTGGACACCACGTTAAAATCGATATCAACACCGCGTTCTTTTAGTTTCTCCGTCATCACGGCGCGAACTTTATCGGCGGTGCCAACAGGAACGGTGGACTTATCAATGACCACTTTAGGTTCAGTCATGTGCTCGGCAATGGTGCGCGCCACAGCAGTCACATATTTCAAGTCTGCGGAGCCATCTTCATCCGGAGGTGTACCGACAGCAATAAACTGAACCGTTGCGTGCGCCACGCCTTCAGCCGCATTGGTGCTGAACAACAAACGCCCCGCTTCATAGTTCTGCTGAACCAGCGGCGTTAAACCTGGTTCGAAAATTGGGATCTGCCCATTTTTCAGGTTTTCTACCTTTTTAGCATCAACATCGATGCACAATACTTCATGCCCGACTTCAGCAAGAACCGCCGCCTGAACAAGTCCGACGTAACCGATACCAAAAACTGTTACTTTCATCAGCGAATTCCTATTTGTTATTTATAATCAACGCAAAATAGACAGCCAAAATTCCGAACAGGATTATACCAGTTTCAGCCGCGCGTGCCGCTGGAAAGGCATATTTTGCATAAGATAGGTCTTAGAAGAAGGGGATAAAATAGAAAGGCAAAATAACCTGCGGAAAAAATACTCAATATTATGAAGGCATTGTTATTAATGCGTCAGAATTTGCTCACTCAACTGAGAGCATTAATCTCAGACGTCCACCCGATCCCCACACCTGACACTGCCACGCCTCACAACGCTGACTGATCTGATTGGAATACGTTGCGCCGGTGGTGCCCAGCGGAACGCCATTACTGAGCTGTATCATATTTGTCCCGGTATTTACGTTAGCGTGTAATCCTGCAGACACCAGAATGAGGTTTTTTTGTTCAGCGTGATAATAACCCAGCAATAACGGAAATTGTCCGTCGAGATTGGCTTGTTTGAATACATGATTCACTTGTTTGAGTAACGTCGACATTTGCGGTAAACGCTGATGCTGATTACTCAAATGTTCCCGCAACAAACTGTTGAAAATAGCGCGCAGTAATAATGCCGCGAGAACGCCATTTTCATTTGCACGCGTCACATCCAGGCAATAAAAACCCAAATCTTTCGAAGACAGCGCCGCAATATCGAGCACCAGACCCGGTTTATCCGCCGTGGTCAGTTGCCGGTAATTAATCCGGCAATGCGCCAGCGTTTGCTGAACCGGTGGCTGCAGCTCCTGCAATAAACGCTGTGCCTCGTTGGGATTACGGCACAGCGCTTCCCAGTCCTGGACCAGCGAACTCTCCTCCATCGCCTGCGAAGAAAACAGTTTGGGATATAAAGAAGAGAGCAGCGCCTCGCGTAAACGCTGAAGATCGTTAATCGGTTTGAGCAGAACATCTTCGACGCCAAGCCGCAGCATCGACGCCACGTCGGTCATTTTATCGGTCGCGGAGATCACCAGAACGGGGATTTTATTGCCCTGCAATCTTAAGTTTTCGACAAACTCCATGCCACCCATTTCGGGCATCGCTAAATCGCAGAGGATGAGATCAGGGGGATAATCTTCGACCAGAGACAACGCCTCCAGCCCATTTTGCGCTTCTGTAAAGGTGGCACCCAGGGAACTTACATAACCAGCAAGGATAGATCGAAAAACCGCTTCGTCTTCAACGATGAGAATATGCTTGCTTGTAAGTGGCTTGTCCATCAGGGTCCCCCAGAATTTCTTATTCTAATAGTGGCTCATAAAGCCTGTTTCTGCTTGGCAGAATTGTCAGATTCCGGCAATCACATTTTAAACCATTCAGAACTGTCTATTTTTTATCAGGGGCAGCAAATGCTCTCTTTGCTTTTCAACGGCGAGGCGTCCGGCCTCAATCGCTTCTTCAGCGCGGTGAAAATCCAGCGTCGAGATTTGCGGACAATAAGGCTGGATCAGCACATCCGGCGGATCCCCTGCCATACGGTTACGTTTGAGCCGGTTTTCCAGCACCTGAATGGAGGTGGACATAATCTCCATCGCCGACGGGCTGACATTCGGTTTTCGCGCGTTTGGCCGGGTCAGGCGCTGACGAATTCTGTCACGCCAGCTCAGATCTTTCTCAGTATCCAGTGCTTCGCCCGTAGGTTGTACGGTCAGTAAATCTTGCTGCATCAGATGGGCGTCATGCTGCAAATCGACGGCAATCACAATATCCGCCCCCAAAGCGCGGGTCAGCGAGATTGGCACCGGATTCACCACCGCGCCATCGACCAGCCAGTAACCGTTATGCCACACCGGTGCCAGCAGGCCTGGCATGCTACAGGACGCGCGAACTGCCTCAGGCAAATCCCCTTTGGTCAGCCACAGTTCTCGCCCGGTGCTCAGATTTGTCGCCACCGCGCCGAATTTCTTCGAACACTTTTCGAAATCCGTGATGCGGATAATCTGCCCGACGGCGTTAAACACACGTTCGCCGCGCAACAGGCCACCGCGTTTCCAGGAGAAATCCATCAGCCGCAGTACGTCCCAGTAACTGAACGAACGCACCCAGCTTTCCATCGACGGCAACCGGCCACTGACATACGCCGCGCCCACCAGCGCACCGACGGAACATCCGGCCACCACATCGACTTCGATATCCATGTCTTTAAGGGCATTGATCACCCCGATATGTGCCCATCCTTTTGCTGCGCCGGAGCCTAACGCGAGGCCAATGGTGACTTTTCTGCTCATCTGATGACCTTAATATTACGCAATAGTGAAGAATCGGCCGGGAAGCGCGTTGTCACCCGGCAAGTTTGTTAGGTAACATATCACTTTGGTGCATTCAATAGCGCAACCTGCGCACCGGCAGCCGATTCAGGAGTTCCCGTGTCACAACTTTGCCCTTGTTGCAGCAACCTTTCCTATGAAGAATGCTGCCAGCCATACCTTTCCGAGACAAAAGTGGCGCCCACTCCGTCTGCCTTGATGCGTTCACGGTACACTGCGTATGCAATGCAAAATGCGAGTTATCTGATCGCCACCTGGCATCCGGACTGTCAGCCCGAACAATGGCGCAGCAGTTTACAGGAAGGCTTCGCCAATACGCACTGGCAAGGATTGCAGGTTATTGCGTCGCAGGACGGACGTGATGAAAACGAAGGCTTTGTCGAGTTTGCGGCGCGTTTCACCGAGCCCGATAATGAAAAAGTTCATCTCATCCATGAACGCTCGCGATTTCTTCGTTTGAAAGATCGCTGGTACTATATCGACGGAATTAAACCGCAGACAGGCCGCAATGACGCCTGCCCGTGCGGATCGGGTAAAAAATATAAGAAGTGCTGCGGTAAATAAACCGGCTGCTTAATTAATACGAGAATTCGACAGGATCCACACCCTCATGCCGCAACAGAACGTACAAACTAAGGTGTTACGCACCATTTGCCCTGACGCAAAAGGTCTGATCGCCAAAATCACCAACATTTGCTATAAACACGAACTCAACATCGTGCAAAACAACGAATTTGTGGATCACCGCACCGGACGCTTCTTCATGCGTACCGAGCTGGAAGGGATCTTCAACGACAACACGTTGCTCGCCGATCTGGACAGCGCGCTGCCTGCCGGTTCAGTGCGTGAACTCAACAGCACCGGGCGTCGCCGCATCGTGATTCTGGTCACCAAAGAAGCGCATTGTCTGGGTGACCTGCTGATGAAAGCGGCTTACGGCGGTCTGGATGTGGAAATTGCCGCGGTTATCGGTAACCACGATACGCTGCAAACACTGGTTGAGCGTTTTGATATTCCGTTCCATCTGGTCAGCCACGATGGCCTGACCCGCGAACAACATGACAGCGCCATGATTGCGCAAATCGATCAATACCAGCCTGATTATGTGGTTCTGGCGAAATACATGCGCGTCCTCACGCCAGGTTTCGTCCAGCATTACCCGCATCAGGTGATCAACATTCACCACTCGTTCCTGCCGGCGTTTATCGGTGCACGTCCGTATCATCAGGCTTACGAGCGTGGCGTGAAACTGATTGGTGCCACGGCGCACTACGTTAATGACAATCTGGACGAAGGTCCGATCATCATGCAGGACGTTATCAACGTCGATCACACCTATACCGCTGAAGATATGATGCGTGCTGGCCGGGACGTTGAGAAAAATGTGCTCAGCCGCGCGTTATACCGCGTGCTGGCGCAGCGGGTATTTGTTTACGGTAACCGCACCGTTATTCTGTAATCCGCGCGCCTGACGGTGCTTTTCGCTCAGAGAAGCACCGTTAAGGGCAAAAAAACCGCAAACGAACTTTTTTATCGCTTTCAGCGCTTTACACATCCGTTTCATTTGGTATTATGCGCCCCGTTCGCAGCTAACCGCTGTAACGAGAAATCATCCATGTAGCGCATGATGATTTTAAAAGAGTAAATACCACGAAAATTGTGGTGGGGTTCCCGAGCGGCCAAAGGGAGCAGACTGTAAATCTGCCGTCATCGACTTCGAAGGTTCGAATCCTTCCCCCACCACCATCTCAAGTAGTTCGCTTTGCCTTCCGGTAAAAACCAAAAATCAAATAAAGCACAAGCCGGGAAGGATAGAGAATCTTCGACCCGAAGGTTCGAGCCGAGCGAAGCGAGACAACGTTGCGCAGCAACGGCCCGAAGGGCGAGGCCGCAGGCCGAGTCATCCTTCCCCCACCACCATCTCAAGACTCATCCCTGAGTCTCTTCTCCCAAAAGCACCTTTCCAGATTCCAATTCAAACCTGAACAAAATGTCCTGCTGATACTTCCTGATACTGCCTTTGCGGCGGAATAAAACCATTATCGCGCACCGGGCTTTTCAGCTCATCGACCTGCATCTGCCGTTTCAAAATTCTGCGCGACGGATCCGGCACCGGCACTGACGCCATCAGTTTGCGCGTATACGGATGCTGTGGATTATCGAATATCGCCGCACGCGGGCCGATCTCAACAATTTCCCCCAGATACATGACCGCCACGCGATGACTGACCCGTTCCACCACCGCCATATCGTGCGAAATAAACAGATACGACAGATTCATGCTTTCCTGCAAATCGAGCAGCAGATTAACCACCTGCGCTTTCACCGACACATCCAGCGCGGAAACCGACTCGTCGGCCACAATCACTTTGGGATCCAACGTCAGCGCACGGGCGATACAAATTCGCTGACGCTGACCGCCGGAAAATTCATGCGGAAAGCGACGCAACATATCCGGCGACAACCCGACTTTTTGCATCAGCGACGCCGCTTTTTCCCGCGCATCGCTGCGGTTATGCAGTTTGTGTTGCAGCATTGGTTCGATCAGCGCGTCGCCAATGCGCATACGCGGATTCAGGCTGGCAAACGGATCCTGAAAAATCATCTGGATGCGCTGACGCATTTGCAAAATATCGCGTTTACCCAGATTCATCACATCAAAACCGTCGAAATTAATCGCGCCGCTGTGCGGCTTCAGCAAACGCGTCACGGCGCGGCCGGTCGTCGATTTTCCGCAGCCGGATTCCCCGACCAGTGAAAGCGTTTCGCCCTGGAATAATTCGAAGCTGACGTTTTCAACCGCGTGAACCGCGCCGACCTGACGGCTGAATACGCCCCCATATACGGGAAAACGCGCGCTCAGATTCTTCACCGATAGCAGCGGCGTCAGCCCGGCATCGACCGTTCCGGCCACTTCCTGAGGCGTATTCGCCTCACCGGTTTGCAGATTGATTTGCGGGAAACGCAGCGGCCAGTCGCGGCCGCGCATCGATCCGAGTTTGGGCACGGCGGCCAGCAGCGCACGGGTATAAGGATGTTGCGGGCGATGGAAAATATCCTCCGTCGCCCCGCTTTCCACCGCTTCGCCGCGGTACATCACCAGCGTCCGGTCGGCGATTTCCGCCACCACGCCCATATCGTGCGTGATAAACAAAACGGCCATGCCCTCTTCTTCCTGCAACGTTTTGATCAAGTCCAGAATCTGTCCCTGAATCGTCACGTCCAGCGCCGTTGTCGGTTCATCGGCAATCAGCAGTTTGGGTTTCAGCGCAAGCGCCATGGCAATCATCACGCGCTGACGCATCCCGCCGGAAAACTGATGCGGATACTCATCAAACCGTTTTGCCGCATTGGGAATGCGCACCTTCTCCAGCAGTTTCAGCGTTTCCGCCCGTGCCTGAGAAGAGGACATTCCCCGGTGACGTTTCAGGCTTTCGGCAATTTGCCGCCCGATGCTGAACGTCGGATTGAGCGACGTCATTGGTTCCTGAAAAATCATCGCCATCTCATTGCCGCGAATATCACGCATCTCCTTATCCGATAACGCCAGCAAACTGCGCTGATTCAGCCGTACTTCTCCTTCAATCTGGCTGCTTTGCGCCTTGAGCAAACGCATCACCGACAGCGATGTAACGCTTTTTCCCGAGCCGGATTCGCCGACAATCGCCAGCGTTTCGCCGGGATAGACGTCAAACGACAAATCGCGCACCACCGGCAGCCAGTCGTCTTCCCCGCGAAAGGACGTGGTCAGATGCTTAACGCTCAGCACGGGCTGACGGTTTTGCGGCTCGTTCATCTTATTTGCTCCTTGCCGACAGCTGAACCTGCGGCACATAGCTGAAATCGCGGTCGAACGGGAAAGTTTTACGCGCCTTGCGGTTACGCGGAAGACGTTCGACGAACTGATCGACCACGCCGTTTGACAGCGCCATCAGATTCGGGCTGGCAATCGGCGCCAGCTCCGGCGACAGATAACCGGATTTCACCACCACGATATCCGCGGTATGCAGATCCAGCTCCAGGACTGTGAAATCGCTGATGTTGTGATACGGACGACGGCGCGCCGACACGACCACGTCAATGCCGCCAGTTCGCAATACCGCCTGACGGTCAGCCGGTGCCAGCGCATCGAGCAGGAAAATCACCTCAAACTCGCCTTTCACCTGCGGGCTGGAGTGATCCAGCGAAGCGCCCAGCGTCAGCGTTAATACCGATCCCACACCGGCGTTGAACGCCGCGTCGGTCGCAGGCGCGTCAGCAATCCCGGCTACCACCACATTTTGCGCATACTGTTTGATCAATTCCTGCAACACGTCCGCACGATCACCGACGCCGCCGCCGGTCGGGTTATCGCCGGAATCTGCCAGCACCACCGGACGGGTTTCACAGGCAATCGCTTTGCGCACGCAGGCTTCCACCGTATCGGTTTCACAACCGAACACGAAATCTTCACGCGCATCCCAGTAAGCCTGCGCCAGAGTTGTTGCCTGAACTTCGAGCGCAGCACGGTCAGTACCGGTCATGATCACCGCCGCCGTCGCACGCGGTTCATCGGCCCAGACGTAACCGACCATCAGCGAACTGTCCCACACGCCGTCCACTTCATCCATTTCCGGCAGACGGGCATACAAACTTTTCGCCGGTTCATCTTCCGTGCTGGTGCGTTCGCCCGGCAGCACAACCGGCACCGGCACCCACAGCAGCGTCGGTTTTTCGCCGGTTTGCAGATGTTTCACTAACATGGCAACCGAGCGGCGCATGGTTTCTTCCACGTCGATGTGTGGCGCGGTGCGGTACGTCGAAAACATATCAATCGCATCGATAATTCGCTGCGAAACATTGCCGTGCAAATCGTAACTGACGCTGATCGGGCAGTCCGGCCCGACGGCTTTGCGCGCAGCGGCAATCCAGTCGCCTTCCGCATCTTCCAGCCCCTCGACATACATCGCGCCGTGCATCGCCAGATACAGGCCATCAAACGGTTTTTGCGCTTCCAGCCCGGCCAGCATTTCCGCTTTGAATTTGTCGTAAGTCGCCCGCGCGACCGGCCCGCCGGCAATGGCGCGGGCGTGGATTGTCGGCAAAAACGTCGCCGGATAATCTTGCAGGAAACGAAAACGCGGCGACGCCAGCAGCTGCGCGTCACGAACAACAGTGAAATCCTTTTCCTCGTTGAGAACCGGGTTGTAAGTGCTGCATTCAATATGAATACCGCTGACAGCTATACGCATGTTGATGATTCCTCAGACTGGCTTCAGGCCGACAAGAAAGCGGTGCGCAGCAATGCTTGCCGCCGCGCGCGCCCAGGTGTCGTCGTTTAGGGTGAAAGTGCGAACCGGCGTTTTCCCGGCGTTACCCGGCAACACGTTGGCTTCGATAGATTGCTGAACCACGGTGCCAAACAGGCCGGAAAAATCCGCGTCCTGATGGGCAATCAGGATCATGTCCGGGTCGATAATCTGAATAAGATGGGATATCGCCAGGCCGAGCGCAGAACCGGCGCGATGCAAAATGCGGATCGCCGCGCTGACGCCCTGCATCGCCTGTTGTTCCAGCCCGCCGATGGTGGTGGCATCCAGCCCTTCGGATCTGGCCATTTCAGCAATCGCATTGAGTGAAGCCAGCGTGTCCAGACAACCGCGCTTTCCGCAGCGGCACGGCGAACCGTTGAGCTCCAGCGTGCAGTGGGCAATTTCCCCGGCACCGCCGTGCAGCCCGCGGTGCAGTTTTCCGGCAATGAAATGCGCGCTGCCGATCCCCGCACCGTGGCTGACCAGCGTAAAACTGCTCAGATCACGCGCCTGACCGAAGTTTTTCTCACTCACCGCCAGCGCTTTGGCATCGTTCTCAATCGCCACATCCATGCCGGTGGCCTGCGAAATCAGCTTCGCCAGCGGCACATCGCGCCAGCCCAGCAGCGCCGACTGCACGCAGGTGGACTGATGTTCATCAATCAGGCCCGATAACGTCACCCCGAGCCCGACCATTTTTTTGGCCGCTTCAGGATGCGGTTCAAGCAAGTCCGGCAGCGCCTGTGCGATGTTTTCTGCCAGCCGCTGCGGGTCGGAATCAGCCGCAAATGACACCCGTGAGAGAATTTCACCGTGCAGATTGATCAGCGCCATCTGCGCCGGATTTTGCAGCAAAGAAACCCCCGCAAACCACGCGCCGTCCGGGTGAACCACTAGGCGCACCGACGGCCTTCCCTGCCCGCTGCCGGGCACCGTTTCGGCTTCATGCAGAAAACCGGCGTCGATCATCTCGCGAACAACGCCGCCTATCGCCGCCTTGCTCATTCCCGAAAGCTGCGCCAGCTCTGTGCGGCTGATGCCGCCGGAGGCATTGACCGCCCCCAATATCTGACGTTGCAAAGTTGTTAGCATATTCGTTTCGCTGCTCTCAGTTTTGGCTCATCTGCATTGACATTAAACGGTAAAAATGGATATATCAATGCCAATTAGTTCACAAAATAAACTAAATGTTTCGATATAAGTATTTCATATGAACTATTTGTTAAAAAATGTCTTGTAATGTGACCTGTCGAATAACGCAATAAAACGACGTAGCCAGAGCCACTTAATCCGATTTTTCACGCAGAGGGCAGAACATGAAGATTACCCGTTACATCCGGCGTCCCGTGCAGTTATCACTGCTGAGCAGCGCCCTTCTCGCCGCGTTTTCGTTGCCGGTTGTCGCCGCCACGCTGAACGTGATGCAAAACGAAGCGCCGCGCAGCATGGACCCGGGCAACCAGACCGCCACGTTTACCGGCACGGTGCTGGATCCGATGTACGAAGGTCTGCTGCGCATGTCGCCTCAGCTGAAACCGGAAGCCGCGCTCGCCACCTCATGGAGCAGCGATGAAAGCGGTCTGGTCTGGACATTCAAACTGCGCAGCGGTGTAACATTCCACGACGGCACGCCGTTTAATGCCGACGCTGTGGTCGCCAACTTCGCCCGCCATCTCGACACCAAACGCGGGCTGGCCGCCAGCGGACGTCTGCGCACCTTCCTCGAGAGCGTGACCAAAACCGACGAATCCACTGTTGTCTTCAAACTCAAAAAACCGTATCCGGCCTTCCTGAATTTACTCACCACCGGCGCGTGTCTGATGGTCAGCCCGGCGGCGGATAAAACCGGCACGCTCGACAGCAAAGCCGTCGGCACCGGCCCGTACAAAATGGTGCAGTACAAAACCGGCGAATTCGTGCTGGAAGAAAAATATCCGGGCTACTGGGGTGATAAAGCCGCCGGGCCGGACGACATCAAATGGACGTGGAGCGCCGAACCGTCAGTCATGAACATGGCGTTGCAGGCCGGTGAAACCGACGTCATCAACCCGGTGCCGCCGCAGTTCGCCCGCGTACTGAAAAACAATCCGAAATTCAGCCTGCACGAAAGTCCGGGTGCCGCCGTGTTCTGGGTCGCGCTCAACACCGATCTCAAACCGCTTAGCGACGTTCGCGTCCGTCAGGCGCTGAACTACGCCACCGACCGCGACGGGCTGGTGCGCGCCATCATGTCCGGCTTCGCGCAACCGGCGAATTCCCCGCTGGCACCGGTTACCGCCGGTTATGATAAAACGCTGAACCCGTATCCTCTGGATCTCGCCAAAGCCAAAGCGCTGTTAAAAGAAGCCGGTGTCGCTGACGGATTCAGCATGTCGATTGCGGTGCAAGGTCAGGACGCGCGGATCGGCCAGGTGCTGCAAAGCATGTGGGCGAAAATTGGCGTGAAACTGGACGTGCGCATTATGGAAAGCGGCGTGTGGACCAAAGCCGCATTTGCCGATCAGGCCGGAAAAAAAGCCGATAACACCGGCGCAATTCTGGCGTCATGGTCTTCCGGCGCGAACGGCGCAGATCTGCAACTTCGTCCGCTGTATTACAGCAAAAGCTTTGCACCGGGCGGCGCAAATCTCGGCTTCTTTAATGATCCGAAACTCGATGAAATGTTAGATAAAGCCGCGTCAACGCTGGATGAAAATACCCGCAATGCGATTTACGTGGAGGCGCAGAAAGAAATCAACCAGCAGGCGCCGCAGGTCTTGCTGTATTACCAGAATGATTTGTACGCCACCGGCACCGGGATTTCCGGCGTGACGATGATTCCGGGCGGTCAGATCGTGGTCAAAGACGCACAGAAAAAATAACAGCGTCATTTACGGTGGAAATGAGTGATGAAAGCCTATCTTGCCAAAAAACTTATCGCTTTCCCGATCATTCTGATCGGGGTGTCGATGCTGATTTTTGTGTCCATCCGTGCGCTGCCGGGCGATCCGGCACGCCTGATGGCCGGGCCTGAAGCCACACAGGAAGCGGTGGACGCCATGCGCGTGCGCCTCGGACTGGATCAGCCGCTGGTCACGCAATATCTGCATTTTGCCGGTAACGTGCTGCACGGCAATCTTGGCGTCTCGTTGCAGTCGCAACAACCGGTGACGCAGGAAATCGGCGAGCGTATGCCGTACACCCTGATGCTCGCCGTGCTGTCATATTTTCTGGCGGTAGCGATTGGCGTTCCGGCGGGCATGACAGGCGCGGTTTACCGCAACCGCTGGCCGGATTTTGGCGTGATGCTGCTGGCGATTGCCGGTGCGTCTGTCGCCAACTTCTGGCTCGGTCTGATGGCAATGAATACCTTTTCGGTGAATCTCGGCTGGCTGCCGCTGCTCGGCGCCACGTCGTGGAAAAGCTATATTTTGCCCTCGGTCACGCTGGCGGTTTTACCAATGGCCGTGATGGCACGCATGACACGTTCGAGCATGCTCGACGTATTGTCGGAAGATTACATCCGCACCGCGCGCGCCAAAGGGTTATCCGCCACCACGGTTTATTGCAGCCACGCCTTTCGCAACGCACTGATCCCGATTGTCACCATTGTGGCGCTCAATTTCGGCAGTCTGATTGGTGGCGCGGTGGTCACGGAATCCGTCTTCAACTGGCCGGGCATTGGCCGTTTGCTGGTCGATTCCGTGCGCTATCGAGATTATCCGGTGATCCAGGGTGTCGCGCTGGTGGCCGTTTGCGGCGTGGTGGTGATGAACCTGCTCGGTGAATTACTGATAGCCTTCCTGAATCCAAAAATAAGGTTCGACTAATGTCTGCCATTATCACGCAATTACCCCGTCGCAAACCGCGCACGCTGCGGTTGTTTCGCTGGTGCTGGCGTCATCCTGCGGTGATGCTCGGCGGCCTGATTGTCGGCCTGGTCGTCCTGATGGGGTTATTCGCGCCGCTGATCGCCCGCCACGATCCTTATGCACAGGATCTGATTGATACCCTGCTCGCGCCGAACGCCGATCACTGGTTTGGCACCGACGATTATGGCCGCGATATCTTTGCCCGCGTCATTTACGGCGCGCGGATTTCCATTGTCGAAGTGGTGCTGAGCGTCGGGCTGGCAATGATTATCGGCATTCCGTTAGGGATTATTGCCGGTATGGCCGGTCGTTATACCGACATGATCATCATGTGGTTTATGGACATGCTGTTTGCGTTTCCGGGCATCGTGCTGGCGATTCTGGTGGTCAGCATTCTCGGCGGCGGGCTGGTCAATCTACTGATCGCCATTTCGCTGTTCGCCATTCCGGTCTATGCGCGTCTGAGCCGTAACCTCACGCTCGGTTTAAAGCAGATGGAATACGTCGAAGCCGCGCAGGCGCTGGGGTTGTCGAATTACCGGATTATTGTCCATTACATTCTGCGTAACGCCATCGGCCCGATCATTGTGCAATCGACGCTGACCGCGGGCACCGTCATTCTCGCCGCCGCCAGCCTCTCATTTCTGGGTCTGGGCGTGCAGCCGCCGATGCCGGAATGGGGTACCATGATGAGCGATGGCCGTAACTTCCTCGGCATAAATATTTACCTTTCGCTGTTCCCGGGTCTGGCCATTATGCTGACCGTGCTTGGTTTTAACGTACTGGGCGACGGGCTGCGCGACTTACTGGACACACGCTCATGAGTTCTGCAGTTTTCTGCGCCGATATCGGCGGTTCATTTATTAAGTTTGGCGTTTCACACACTTCCGGCGAAGTGGAAGAATGCGGCAAAGTGCCGACACCCGTTTCGTCGTGGGATGATTTCGTGACGGCGATGCAAAACTTCATTACGCAGTTTGGCGGTAATTTACCCGCATCAACCCCGCTGGCGATCTCCACTGCCGGGCTGGTTTCTCCGCAAACCGGCGAACTGCTGGCGACCAATATTCCGGCCTTCACCGGACGCTCGCTGGCGAAAGACCTGAGCGCGGCGCTGAACCGCCCGGTCACCGCCGCCAACGACGCCGACTGTTTTGCACTGGCCGAAGCCCACGCCGGAAACGCGCAAAATCATGCGGTGGTTGTGGCGATTATTCTGGGTACCGGCGTCGGCGGCGGCGTGGTGATTAACGGCCATCTGGTTCGCGGCCACGGTGGCGTCACCGGCGAATGGGGACACGGCGCTATCACGCGCACCGAAGTCATGATTGACGGAGAAACCTACGCCGTTCCGCGTCTCAAATGCGGCTGCGGTCAGACCGGTTGCCTCGACATGCTGGGTGCCGCGCGCGGCCTTGAGCGCCTGCATAAGCATTTCCATCAGCAGGATAAAACCAGTCTGGAGATCGTCAGCGGCTGGCAAACCGGTAATGCGGACTGCGGGCTGACGGTAAACGCCTGGCTGCAAATCGTATCCGAACCGCTGGCGCTGCTGGTGAATATTCTCGGTCCTTCACGGATTGTCGCGGGCGGGGGCCTGGCGTCTGCGACGGCGCTGATTGCGGCGCTGGATCAGGCTGTGCGTAAAGGTGTTTTACATAATTATGCGGAGACACTGCTGGTACCGGGGAAATTTCTGACAGCTGGCGGGCTGGTGGGGGCATCGGTGATGGGAAGGATCGGGTCTTAAGTCAAGACCCCGGGTTGCCACCCAAACTGGCCTAAAGAGGCGCCAGCCGCCGCGCCTCTTTAGAATCTCCGGCTCTTAAACAACGTGCTATCGCTGGGACGACGGACATGTTCTGGCAAATTTGCAGGTGGCGCAAATCCAGGCACTGCGTGCTTCCTTCGCCCGGTCTTCAAGCCATAGGTCTCGAAGCCGCTCCGCTCAGCAGGATTTTGAGCGCGCCATTTTTAGATCGCTGGTGGGTCATGTCCTTTCTTATTTTTTATAAACTTAATGCATCACGCATGCGGTTTTCGACGGTTTGTTTTTGTTCCCGGGTCAGTGCGCGCAGCGGAAGGCGCGGGTTGCCGGCGTCGATGCCGTGCAGTTTCATCGCGGCTTTGCCTGCGGCGACACCGCCGAATTCCACCAGTACGCGAATCAGGGCTACAACGCGATCCATGCCCTGACGGACGGCGGTCTGATTTCCGGCGTTAAAGTCATCAATGATTTTATGGAACAGCGGCGCGGCGTAGTTATAGGTGCTGCCGACTGCGCCGATGGCACCGACAGCCAGACCGCCGGGGAGGTGTTCGTCGACGCCAAACGGGATATCGAATTTACCGCCACTCACACGCTGGCAGCGCTGGAATTCATACAAATCTGCGCTGTTGAATTTAATGCCAGACAGGTTCGGGATTTTGGATCCGCCTTTGATCAGGAACTGTTCCATATCCAGATTCACGCCAGACATGCCGGAATGGTAATAATAGAAACCTTTCGACGGTGCCGCCGATGCTATCGCCTGACAGTAATCAATCAGGTCATCCACGTTTGCCGGTTTAAAGAAGCACGGCCCGATAACCGACGTGGCAAAAATGTCCAGCGATTCGGCGTGACGCGATAATTCCACTGCGTCTTTAATACTGAGTGCGCCGGTGTGCAGCGTAATGCTTAATTTTCCCTGCGCCGCTTTTACCCAACGTTCGGCGATTTTTTTGCGTTCTTCAACTGAACAGTGAATACCTTCACCGGTGGTTCCGCAGACGTAAACGCCCTTCACGCCATCGTTCACCAGATGTTCCGCTATCTGATCGATGACCGGAAAATTCACCTCACCCTGCGCATCAAATGGCGTGTGTGGAGCAGCAATCAGACCTGTTAATTTTTTCATGTGCTTTCTCATCAATGGGAAGTTAAGGGAATCAGTCCGTTTTCTCAGAAACCGGTCAGTTTGTTCTGTTCATTTTGCGCAATGGCTTTACAAAACCAGCCGCAAATATGTTCGATACGCGTCACGGCAGAACCGACGGTAACGGCGTAAGCGCCCGCTGCCATTACTTCAGCGGCCAGCGCGGGGGAGTTATAACGACCTTCGGCAATCACCCGGCATCCGGCCTGCGCCAGTGCGCGGACCAGCGCAATATCCGGTGCTTCGGGCACTGCCGTTTGGGTATAGCCCGAGAGCGTGGTGCCGATAAAATCACAGCCCAGTTTTTGCGCCAGAAGACCATCTTCGAGACATGATGCGTCGGCCATCGTCAGGCATCCGGCTTCGCGGGCGCGCTGATACAACGCCTCAACCGGCACGGGGCGAAAACGCTGTGTGACGTCAAAAGCAATAATGTCGGCTCCGGCGGCGCTCAGCGCGTCAACATCTTCCAGCCACGGCGTGATCCGCACGTCAGAATCCGGCAGGTCACGTTTGATGATGCCGATAACCGGCGCATCCGTGGCCCGGCGCACCGCTTCAATGTTGCGGATGCCTTCAATGCGCAGCGCCACCGCCCCGCCGTCGAGCGCCGCACACGCCATCGCGGCGACGATTTCCGGTTTGTCCATGGCACTGCCGGGCACCGGCTGGCAGGAAACGATCAGCCCTTTGTCCAGCAGGATCAGGAGATCATTCATGTTGCGCACTTTTGTCTTTACCATGAACCTAAAACTCCAATATTAAATTTTAAATGAAGTATAACTCCAATCATGGTAGATCTTTTGTTCTCAGGGCGCAATGACGCAAATCGCCGTTACCGCTTCATGTTAGTGACCGGCATTCAGTTTTATGAGGAAAACGCAGATGGGAAACGTGTTAGCACTGGATATTGGCGGGACAAAAATTGCGGCGGCCATAGTAGCGCAAGACGGCACGCTGTCGGAACGTCAGCAGATCGCCACTCCCCACGGTGATGCCGCCGGGTTAGCCGGCGCGCTGGAAAAGCTGATTACCCCGTGGCGTAACCGGGTGGATCTGATTGCCGTCGCCTCGACCGGCATCATCAGTCAGGGGCGGCTGACTGCGCTGAACCCGAGGAATCTCGGCGGGCTGTCAGGGTTTCCTTTACAAGCCTGCATCCGCGCCGTAGCGGATTTACCGAATGTGGTACTCAATGACGGACAGGCTGCGGCGTGGGCGGAATATCAGGCCGTGCAGGAAACCTGCGATAACGCACTGTTTGTCACCGTCTCAACCGGCGTGGGCGGCGGAATTATCTGGAACAGAAAATTATTAACCGGCCGCAACGGGCTGGCCGGGCACATCGGCCATACCGCGTTTGATCCGCAAGGCGGGCTGTGCGGCTGCGGGCGTCGCGGTTGTGTCGAAAGCGTCGCATCGGGTACCGCCATCGGCCATGCGATGATGGAGAACGCCAGACCGCTGGGCGCGGAACAGGTTTTCGAACGCGCCCGCGCGGGAAATGGCGACGCGCAACGGGTGATCAGCCGTTCGGCGGCCGCCGTTGCGTCAATGCTGGCTGATATGCATATTTCGCTGGATCTGGACGTCGTCATGATGGGCGGCAGCGTCGGGCTGGCGGAGGGGTATCGGGAAAAAGTGGCGCATGCGCTTAACCAGTTACCGGCGATTTACCGGGTTGCGCTGCGCTCTGCGCATCACCGGCAGGACAGCGGTTTAATCGGTGCAGCGTTATGGGCCAGAGCCACATTGTAGCCCCGTACGGCGGTAATCAGGCTTCACGGAGTCAGCCAACTATGTAATGATGTGCACCGGTTAAATCATTGTTTCTGTCACTCTTTCCCCCGAGGTGTCCACGTGAAAACGGGTGCTCAACATTTCAAACCAGGTAAAATTCTTGATGCTCTGGGGGCGATGCAAAACAGCCTGACCCGCTCCGCGCAGCGCATTGCGGTTTATATTCAGGCCGAACCTTCCAAAGTCACGCAACTTTCCCTCGCTGAACTTTCCACCCTCACGCAGGCCGGTGAAGCCACGATTATCCGTTTCTGCCGCACGCTGGGTTACAAAGGGTTTCAGGATTTCAAAATGGATCTGGCGATCGAAGTGGCGACGCGTCCGGATCCCGAAGAAAGCCTGCTGGACGCCGATGTTCAGGACGCCGACAGCCCGCAGGCGATTGCCGGAAGATTGCAGTCAGCGATCAATAACGTGCTGACCGAAACCATCAATCTGCTGTCGCTGGAAAACGTTGAACAGGTGGTGAAGCTGATGCGCCCCGCCGACCGGATTTGTATTTTCGGGCTGGGCTCTTCAGGCATTACCGCTGAAGACGCGAAAAGCAAGCTGATGCGTATCGGACTGCGTGTTGACGCAGCGACCAACAATCACTTTATGTACATGCAGGCTTCGCTGATGAAGCCCGGCGATGTCGCCATCGGCATCAGCCATTCCGGCACCTCCGCCGAAACGGTACATGCGCTGAAACTGGCGAAAGAAGCCGGTGCGGCCACCGTCGCGCTGACTCATAATGTCGGTTCTCCCATCACCGACATGGCCGATTACGTGCTGATCAACGGCAACAAGCAGGGTCAATTGCAGGGCGACTCCATCGGCACCAAAATCGCGCAACTGTTCGTTCTCGACCTGATTTACGCGCTGCTGGTGAAAGCCGATCCTGTGCAGGCGGAGCAAACCAAACGTAAAACCACGCAGGCCATCAGCCAGCACGGTGCCCGCTAAAACCATTTCCTGCCGCATTTTCAGGCTTTCATCGCGCTGATCCTTTTTCAGCGCGCCTTGTGACCTCTCCATCCTGCTGCTTATCTTTCCCTGTTCAGCATTTCACCTTCTTTATCACACTTTTCTCAGTCAGTGATTGAAATGCCGGAGCGATCTAATACACTCAAATGGAGTTTTACTCCTAATTAATATTTAACTTGGAGCGAAACGCGAAAAAAGCTGAAACGAAAACAGAGACGATGAGCGACCCCCGACAACAATTTTGCCCGTGACCGACGGGATGTGGAGAGAGCGACGATATGAGCAATTCATTACGGCCTCGTGCTGACAGGCCAGAGACTAAAGCGCCCCGCTGGTACAAACAATTGTCACCTGCGCAATGGAAAGCCTTCGCCGCCGCCTGGGTCGGTTACGCCCTGGACGGGTTTGATTTTGTGATTATCACGCTGGTGCTGACGGACATTAAACAGGAGTTTGGCCTGACGCTTCTACAGGCCAGCAGTCTGATTTCCGCTGCCTTTATCTCCCGCTGGTTTGGGGGATTAGTGCTCGGCGCGATGGGCGACCGGTATGGCCGCAAACTGGCGATGATCACCAGCATCGTCCTCTTTTCCTGCGGCACGCTGGCCTGCGGGCTGGCACCGGGTTACACCACATTATTTATCGCGCGCCTGGTTATCGGCATCGGCATGGCAGGCGAATACGGTTCCAGCTCCACGTACGTGATGGAAAGCTGGCCGAAAAACATGCGTAACAAAGCCAGCGGATTTCTGATCTCCGGCTTCTCAATCGGTGCCGTGCTGGCGGCGCAGGCGTACAGTTATATCGTTCCGGCTTTCGGCTGGCGGATGCTGTTTTACATCGGATTGCTGCCGATCATTTTCGCGCTGTGGCTGCGTAAAAACCTGCCCGAAGCCGAAGACTGGAAAGAATCTCAGCGCAAAAACCAGCAAAGCAAACAGCACAGTGACCGCAACATGGTCGATATTCTCTATCGCAGCCGCCTCAGTTATCTCAACATCGGGCTGACTCTTTTTGCCGCCGCGGCGCTCTACGCCTGTTTCACCGGCATGGTATCTGCGCCTTTCGTCGCCGTGCTCGGGATTTCCTGCGCTGCCATTTTCATCTGCTTCATGGTGCAAACCAGCGGTGAACGCTGGCCGACCGGTGTGATGCTGATGCTGGTGGTGTTCTGCGCCTTCCTGTATTCGTGGCCGATTCAGGCATTGTTACCGACATACCTGAAAATAGATCTGGGTTATGACCCGCATACCGTTGGCAACGTCCTGTTTTTCAGCGGGTTCGGCGCGGCAGTCGGCTGTTGCGTCGGCGGCTTCCTCGGCGACTGGCTGGGCACGCGCAAAGCCTACGTCACCAGCCTGCTGATCTCTCAGTTGCTGATTATTCCGCTGTTCGCCATCAAAGGTTCGGACATGCTTTTCCTCGGCGGACTGCTGTTCTTACAACAAATGCTCGGTCAGGGCATCGCGGGATTACTGCCTAAAATGCTCGGCGGTTATTTTGATACCGAACAGCGCGCGGCCGGTCTGGGTTTCACCTATAACGTCGGGGCGCTGGGCGGCGCACTGGCACCGATACTGGGCGCGTCGATTTCCCAGCATCTCAGCCTCGGCACTGCGCTGGGTTCGCTGTCATTCAGCCTGACGTTTGTCGTTATTCTGCTGATTGGTTTTGATATGCCTTCCCGCGTACAGCGTTGGATCCGTCCTTCCGGCCTGAGAATGCACGACGCCATCGACGGTCAGCCCTTCAGCGGCGCAGCGGGGGTAAAACCGGCGTTTCAGAAACCGGGATGCGCGCGCAGTTAAACCGGCACACAGCAAAAAGGGCCACTCTGGCCCTTTTCTTTAAGTGAGATCCCCCCGTCTGAGCCGGTACAGGCAATGCTCCTCCAGCCAGTTTCCCTTCTCCACGGCCGGATGGTTGAAGTTTTCACTGATATCACACGTCATCCCCATTTTCTTCATCACCGCCTGCGAGCGCCTATTCGGCAAGGCTGTAAAGGCCACGATTTCATCCAGCCCGAGCTGTTCAAATCCGGCATTCAGTGCTGCTCGCGCCGCCTCGCTGCAATAGCCCTTTCCCCATACGTCCGCACGTAGCCGCCAGCCGATTTCCACACACGGCGTAAACGGCAAATCATAGCCGGGCGTATGCAGACCCACAAAACCGATAAACTCACCGGTGTCACGCAGCTCCACCGCCCAGATCCCCCAGCCGCGAACTGCAATCAAATCCCGGCAACGGGCGAGCATCTCGTCGCTTTTTTCCCGGGTCATTGTGGACGGAAAAAACTCCATCACCCGCGGGTCAGCATTCATTTCAGCAAACGGACCGGCATCGCTGTCGCGCCACTGCCGCAGCGTCAGTCGGGGCGTCACGATTTTCAGTGGTGGAAAGGCCACCGGAACGGTAAAGGTTTCCATGAATAACTCCTTGTTGTGGCTCGCGCAATAACCGGCGAAAGTGTTTATTACCACACGCGGCGCGAATTTTACATTCGTGAACTCATCAGCCTGGAAATCCGCGGAGTTAATCCCGTCAAAATAAAGCTGACAAACCGCCGCTTTCCCATTACATGTATTCATATCATTGATGAATATATTGGGATCACAAACATGCTTTTTCACCGCTATCACGGGCTGGGTAACGATTATCTGGTCTGCCACCACAGCGTCGCAAGCCTGCTGACAAATCAGCAAATTCAGCGCATCTGCGACCGCCATTACGGCATCGGTTCTGACGGATTACTGATCGACTTCGATGACGCAGAAATCCCGACATTACGCATCATCAATCCTGACGGCTCCGAGGCGGAGAAAAGCGGCAACGGCCTGCGTATCTACGCCCGATATCTGTTTGATATTGGCCGCGTCGGGCATACGCCGTTTCTGGTGAATACGCTGGGTGGTCAGGTGCGTTGCGAAGTCACAGAAGGCGCGCATCAGGTGATTGTGGATATGGGGCAGGCAAAATTTGCGCCGTCGGCATTACCGGCGAGCGTCGAAGGCAACGAAGCGCTGGCGTTGCCGCTGGTCGTCGGTGGCCATCAGCTCAGCGCCACACTGGTGTCGATGGGCAATCCGCATTGCGTGATTTTGGTGAAGAAGCTCGACCTGGATTTAGTCAGACAACTGGGCGCAGAAATCGAAACGCTGGCAATTTTCCCGAAACGCACCAACGTTCAGTTTGTTGAAGTGCTGGACCGCAACAACATCAGCGTCGGGATCTGGGAACGCGGCGCAGGTTACACGCTGGCGTCCGGCAGCAGCAGTTGCGCTGCCGCCAGCGCCATGCGCAAACTTGGATGCGTGGACGACAACGTTACGGTGCATATGCCGGGCGGCACACTGGCGATCAGCTTCAGCGGTGATTTTCAGGTCAACATGCGCGGACCGGTGCAAAAAATCGCCTCCGTCGTGCTTGATGACGACTGCTTTTGGGACATGCCGGAATAAATTTCCTCGCACTTTTCTCCCCGCCCTCTTTTCATTTTCACCTTAACGTTCCCCCGACGGCAGCCTGTCTGCCGTTCTTCGATTACCTATCGTTATAAACAAAACTCATACCTGCATAATGATTTTATGGCAGACAGCGCGCTTTCCAGCCCCTAAGTTGGTTATCAGGAAGCACCACAATGAATAACCAACTCATTGTTTAATAAATAAAATAATTTTAATAAAACCCCATCACGGCACGCCGGTGTGATCCGGAAGTCAGTGAGTATTTTTTCAAAGTTTTAATCCGATCACATATTAATAAAAAAAACAGAGAGCGTACCCTATGAGCAACAACACCATCGTGGATGTTAAAACGTGGATAGACGAACGCCCGATATCAAAATATCAATGGGTGGTTCTGGGGCTGTGTTTCATCATCATTATGTTCGACGGCTACGACGCGGCGGTGATGGGTTTTATCGCCCCGGCGCTGATTGAAGACTGGGGCATCAGCCGTGCGGAAATGGGGCCGATCCTGGGTGCAGCCATGTTCGGCGTCGCCATCGGCGCGCTGATTGCCGGGCCAAACGCCGACCGTTTCGGGCGAAAACGCGTCCTGATGTGGTCCATTCTCTGCTTCGCCCTGTTCAGCCTGCTGAGTACCTTCGCCCGCACGCCGGTGGAAATGGCCATTTTACGTTTTCTCACCGGCCTCGGTTTAGGCGCGGTCATGCCCAACACCGTCACACTGGTCTCGGAATACATGCCGGAGCGCCGCCGCAGCCTGATGATCACCGTGATGTACAGCGGCTTTAACGTCGGCTCCGGTGCCGGAGGCTTTGTCGCCGCCGGTTTGTTACCGCATTTTGGCTGGAAAGCGGTGATCTTCGCAGGCGGCATTGTGCCGCTGCTGATGCTGCCATTGCTGATGTGGATCCTGCCGGAATCGGCGATGTACATGGTGGTGCGCAACGTTGCGAAAGAGAAGATTGCCAAAGTGCTGACACGCGCCGGTGGCCTGTTCAGCGCGGAAACCAAATTCGTCCTGAAGGCGCCGGTCATTCAGAAAAAAGCCAAAGTCTTCCAGCTGTTCACCAACGGTTATGCCAAAGGCACGATTGTTCTGTGGGTCACGTATTTCATGGGGCTGTTCGTGATTTACCTGCTCAACGGCTGGCTGCCAACCATTATGCGTAACGGCGGTTTCTCGCTGGAACGTGCCGCTATCGTCGCCGGTTTATTCCAGCTCGGCGGCACCTTCGGCGGCCTGATGGTCGGCGGTCTGATGGATAAATTCACCGCGAAACGCGTCATCGCCGGTTTCTACATCATGGGCATGATAAGCCTGCTGTCGCAGGGTATCGGCAACTTCGGCCCGGACGTGCTGGCGCTTCTGGTCTTCATCAGCGGCGTGTGTATTAACGGCGCACAGACCGGGCTTCAGGCGTTCTCCCCGGCCTTCTACCCGACCGAAATGCGTGCCACCGGTGTCTGCTGGATGCACGGTATTGGCCGCAGCGGCGCGATTATCAGCTCGTCAATGGGCGGCGTCCTGCTGGGCATTTTCTCCGGCCAAAACATGATCTTTATTATTCTGGCGTTGCCTGCCCTGCTGGCCGGCCTGAGTATTCTTTTGCACCGCGCGGCACACCCGGCCGAGATGATCAAAGGCGTTGATATTACTGACATCCCGGAGTTGTCGCGCACCATGAACATCCGCTAACCTTACGTTAGCCTCCTTATAATTAGAAACATAAATATACTGACGCAGCGGCTGCGCTGCGATTACCCTACAAAAAGTTCAGAGGATTTAAGATGGCTAAGATCATAGGCGGTTTAGCGGTTTCACATACCCCGACTATCGGTTTCGCAGTGGATCACAACAAACAGGACGAAAGCGCCTGGGCGCCGATTTTCGAGAGTTTTGCACCGATGCAAAAATGGCTCGAAGAAAAGAAACCCGACGCGCTGGTGTACATCTTCAACGACCACGTCACATCCTTTTTCTTTGATCACTATTCGGCATTTACGTTAGGCATTGATGACCACTATGAGGTCGCGGATGAAGGTGGTGGCCCGCGCGACTTGCCGCCAGTGAAAGGCCATGCGGCGCTGTCTCAGCACATCGGAGCCAGCCTGATGGCAGACGAATTTGATATGTCGTTCTTCCAGGACAAACCGCTGGATCACGGCCTGTTTTCACCGCTTTCCGCGCTGATGCCGCATGAAGGCGGCTGGCCGACGCAAATCGTTCCGCTGCAAATTGGCGTGTTGCAGTTCCCGATCCCGACGGCGCGCCGTTGCTACAAACTCGGTCAGGCGCTGCGTCGCGCCATCGAAAGTTTCCCGGAAGATCTGAACGTGGCGATTGTCGCCACCGGCGGCGTTTCCCATCAGGTTCACGGCGAACGTTGCGGTTTTAACAACCCGCAGTGGGACGAACAGTTTGTCGATATGATTGTGAACGACCCGGAACGTCTGACCGAAATGACGCTGGCGGAATTCGCCACGCTCGGCGGGCTGGAAGGTTCGGAAGTCATCATGTGGCTGGTGATGCGCGGCGCGCTGTCTGCCAACGTGAAGAAACTGCATCAGGCCTATTATCTGCCGTCGATGACCGGTATCGCCACGCTGATCCTCGAAAACCAGTCCCGCGAAGCGCCGGTGGACGTGCAGCAGCGTCAGCGCGATAAAATAGCACAACAGCTGGCGGGCGTGGAAAAACTGGCGGGCACCTATCCGTTTACGCAGGCGCGCAGCCTGAAAGCATTCCGGATGAACCGGTTCCTGCATCGTCTGATCCAGCCCGCATGGCGCGAGCGTTTCCTCACTGACCAGAATGCGATGTTTGCCGAAAACAAACTGACCGCTGATGAACAAAAACTCCTGCGCGAACTCGACTGGCGCGGGATGATTCATTACGGCGTGAGCTTCTTCCTGCTGGAAAAACTCGGTGCCGTGGTGGGCGTGTCTAACCTACATATTTATTCCGCGATGCGCGGTGAAACGCTGGAAGAATTCCAGAAGACCCGCAATCAGCAAGTTCTCTACTCAGTAGCAGGTAAAGCGAAAGCATGACGATATTTGAGCAACCCAAGATCGACACCCATCATCACGTGTTTGATCCGGCGCGCTTCCCGTACCTTCCGGACACGCCGTACCGTCCGGAAGGGCACGAGATTGGCACCGCCGATTATTACCGTGCGGTGATGCAAGCCTACAACATCCGCCACTCCCTGATTGTCGGCCCGACGTCAGGGTATAACACCGACAGCTCATGCCTGCTCGATGCGCTGGAAAAAGGTAACGGCCGCTTCAAAGGCATCGCCGTGGTGCCTTTTGATATTTCGCTGGAAAGACTCGCCGCGCTCAAACTGGCCGGCGTGGTCGGTATCGCGATGAATGTGGCGATGCTCGGCACCGCACCTTTTTTACACCTCGACGCCCTGATGGGACGCCTGACCGAACTGGACATGTTCGCCGCCATTCAGGTACAGGACGACCAGCTGCTGGCACTTTTGCCGCTGATCAACCGCACGAAAACCCGCCTGCTCATCGATCACTCCGGCCGCCCGGATGTGACGCAAGGTTTGCAGCAACCGGCGTTTCAGGCACTGTTGCAGCTCGCGAGCCAGCAACGCGTCTGGGTGAAACTGTCCGGCTTATCGAAATTCAGCCGTCAGCCTTTTCCGTATCAGGACGGCCACGCTTATCAGCACGCGCTGCTTGAAGCATTCGGCGCAGAACATTGCATGTGGGGATCAGACTGGCCGTTCCTGCGCGCAGAACACCGGATGGATCTCGGCACATTACTGATGCTGGTGGAACAGTTATTCCCGGATGAGAAAACGCGGCACCAGATCCTGTGGCAGACGCCTAAAGACCTGTTTGGTTTTGCAGATTACTGAAGAAAGGAAGACCCTATGAACTACAAAATTGCCGTCTTTAACGGCCCGAACCTGAATCTGCTCGGCACCCGCGAACCGGAAACTTACGGTTATGACACGCTGGCAACCCTCGAAACCTTGTGTCATCAGACAGGGAAAAGCTGCGGTGCGGAAATCGAATTTTTCCAGACCAATCATGAAGGCGATTTAATCGACCGTATTCAGGCCTGCCGCGGCACCACCGACGCCATCGTGCTGAACGCCGCGGCCTGGACCCACACGTCTGTCGCCCTGCGCGACGCCGTCACCGCCGTCAGCCTGCCGCTGTACGAAGTCCATATCACCAACGTGCATAAACGCGACGCCTTCCGCCACCACTCATTCCTCTCCGACGTTTCCGTCGGTGTGATCTGCGGTTTCGGCATCCAGGGATACGAATATGCCATCCGCCAGGCTGTGGTGAATTTGAGTAAGTAAACCGCCAGCCAGATAAAGTGTAAAAACCCTAACATGCCCCGGTCCATTCCCTTTCCTGCGAGGAATAACATAGCCAGTGGCCACTTTACTCTTCCGGATTACGTAGTTATTGGCCGCTTTCAAAAATCACGCAGAAAGGAGAGGTGGAAAAACGTGTATCTTTTCTCGCGGTTTGTAATCCGACTGGAAGGAACCGCGCGCAGCGGCGGGATTTTGCGGCACGAGCAGAAGTTGCTGAAACAGTGCCAGCGAGCGGCAGCGCGTGTTGAAAAAGCGGGGAGAAATCCAAAAGAGGGAAAGCACTTCCCTCTTTTGGTCGGTTTTGGCGCAGGAAGCTAAGTGATCACAGTGATTGAAAAACCGAAGCTTTCCCGATAAGCAGTTGAAAAATCGTTCAAGCTATCCGGTGGCTCACCGGTAATTCACAATCACCTGATTGCCGATGACCCGTAGCGGCGTATTCATCGCCCCATTTCCCGTGACGAAATACACAAACCGCAGCGGGGAGCGGGCGGTCTGGCCGTAAAACGAACGCGTCGAACCGCTGTCCGCATCCAGCTCCACGCAGTGATTCAGGGTGTTGCAGAGTTTCACCTGTAATCCTGCCGGTCTTGCGCCGAGCACTTCATATTTCCAGCTGACCGTGGTGATCGTCGCCGAACTTTTTTGCCTGACCGGCGCGGAATCTGCGGCGGCCAGCGGCGGTGACGACATCATCACGCCCCGGTTTTGCAGCGTTACGCCGCGCTGAGTATCCGACCAGGAACCTGATGCGGCAACGGCAGGCAGGCTTATCAGGCTGAGGACGAGCAGCACGGTGCGAAGCATCTTATTCACCACCAATGGTGGCGGTCATGCGGATCTGGCGGCTGTCGGTCATTTCGAGATTCGACATCACCACAATCTGCGGCAGTGAGCGGCGCAGGAAGCGCGACAACAGCGGGCGCAGCGCGTGATTCACCAGCAGGACCGGTGGCGCGCTGAGCATATCCTGACGCTGTAACGCGGCTTCAGACTGGGTTAACAGACGATCGGCCAGCCCCGGTTCTAGTCCGCCGCCGCTTTGCAGCGCCTGTAACAGCAGACGTTCAAGCGCCGTATCCAGCCCGATAACCTGTACTTCGCCATTACCCGGGAACCATTGCTGAGTAATCGCCCTGCCCAGCGCGACGCGAACTACCGCCGTCAGTTCGTTTGGATCAGGCTGGTTTGGCGCGTATTCCGCCAGCGTTTCAACAATCGTGCGCATGTCGCGAATCGACACACGTTCGGACAACAGATTTTGCAGCACCTTGTGCATGTTGGTCAGGGAAATCACGCCCGGAATGAAATCTTCCGTCAGCTTCGGCATTTCCTTGGTGACGCGCTCCATCAGTTCCTGCGTTTCCTGACGGCCAAACAATTCTTTGGCGTGCAGGCTGATCAGGTGATTGAGGTGCGTCGCCACCACGGTACTGGCTTCGACCACGGTGAAGCCCTGAATTTGTGCCTGTTCGCGCATCGCCGGTTCAATCCATACCGCCGCCAGCCCGAACGCCGGATCGACCGTCGGTTCACCCGGCAGTTCGCCAATGGCGTTACCCGGGTTGATCGCCATCCAGCGCCCCGGATGTGCGGTCCCTGTACCGATTTCGACGCCTTTCATCAGGATGCGGTAACCGGCAGGCGGCAGTTCGAGGTTGTCGCGGATGTGGATCACCGGCGGCAGATACCCCATCTCCTGCGCGAATTTCTTACGGATACTGCGGATACGCCCCAGCAGTTCGCCGTTTTGCGCAAAGTCCACCATCGGAATCAGGCGGTAGCCCACTTCCATGCCCAGCGGATCTTCAAGCTGTACGTCTGACCAGCTGGCTTCCACCAGCTGTTTGCCGCTGTCGGCTGCCGACGGTGCCGCTTCTTTTGCCGCAGGAGCTTTCTGCTCCTGACCGCGCGTCCACCACGCCAGCGCCAGCAAAGCGCCGGTGAACAGCAGGAAAACCAGATTTGGCATGCCCGGCACCATGCCGAGCAGCCCGAGAACACCGGCACTCAGCATCATGACGCGCGGATTGCGGAACAGCTGGGTGACCATCTGCTCGCCGACGTCCTGATTGGTGCCGACGCGGGTCACGATGACACCGGCAGCGGTGGAGATCACCAATGCAGGGATCTGCGCGACCAGACCGTCACCGATGGTCAGCAAGGTGTAACTTTCTGCGGCGTGGCCGAGATCCATACCGTGTTGCAGCACGCCCACCAGCAGGCCGCCGACCACGTTGATGATCATAATCATCAGACCGGCGACAGCGTCACCGCGCACGAACTTACTCGCACCGTCCATCGAACCGTAAAAGTCTGCTTCCTGCGTGACATCGCTGCGGCGTTTTTTCGCTTCGTCTTCGCCAATTAAACCGGCGTTGAGGTCGGCGTCGATCGCCATCTGTTTACCCGGCATCCCGTCGAGGACGAAACGCGCGCCAACTTCGGCGATACGCCCGGCGCCTTTGGTGATAACCATAAAGTTAATCAGCACCAGGATGATAAACACCACGATACCGATGGCAAAATTACCGCCGACCAGGAAGTGGCCGAATGCTTCAATAACCCGCCCCGCCGCCGCGCCGCCGGTGTGACCTTCCAGTAAGATCACGCGCGTGGAGGCGACGTTGAGCGACAGACGTAATAAGGTTGAGAACAGCAGGATGGTCGGGAAAGCCGCAAAATCGAGCGTCCGCTGGGTGAACATCGCCACCAGCAACACCATGATAGACAGCGCAATGTTGAACGTGAACAACAAGTCGAGAAGGAATGGCGGCAAAGGCAGCACCATCATCGACAGGATCATCAGGATGAGGATTGGGCCTGCCAGAACCTGCCATTGTCCGGACTTAAAGTTGGCGGGTAAACGCAGCATCGCGGCCAGATTAGCCATGGGTATCACTTTCTCCTGCAAAATCCAGACCGTCAGGCACTGGCAAATGTTGAGGTTTTTTCGGGATCAGTCCGCCTTCGCGCTTCCAGCGTTTAAGCTGATAAACCCAGGCCAGAACTTCGGCAACCGCGGCATACAGCGCGGTCGGGATTTGCTGACCAATTTCACTGTGCCGGTAAAGCGCACGCGCCAGCGGCGGCGCTTCCAGCATCGGAATTTTGTGTTCGGCACCCAGCTCTTTAATGCGCAGCGCCACATCACCTGCGCCTTTCGCCAGCACTCTCGGTGCGCTCATTTTGTTTTCGCTGTACTGCAATGCGACGGCGTAGTGCGTCGGGTTGGTCACAATGACGTCGGCTTTCGGCACATCGGCCATCATGCGGCGGCGTGCCATGGCGCGCTGTTGCTGGCGGATACGGCCTTTAACATGCGGGTCGCCTTCCTGACTTTTATGTTCGTCGCGGATATCCTGCTTACTCATGCGCAGTTTTTTCAGGTTGCTCCAGATTTGCCAGAACACGTCGAACGCCACCATCGGCGTTAACCCGAGAACCACCATCAGCCCGCAGAACGCCACCATGTTCAGCGCTTCGCCGAGTGCGGGGATCGTCGGTTGCGCCATCAGCCGCATCATGTCCGGCCATTTGTGCCACACATAAAAACCGGCGACAGAGCCGACCAGCAGCGCTTTCAGGATGGCCTTGAGCAATTCGGCCAGCACCTGACCGGAGAACAAACGCTTAAATCCGGCAATCGGATCCATACGACTGAATTTCGGTGCAAAAGATTTCCCGCTGAACATCAGCCCGCCGAGCAACAGCGGCGCAGCCAGCGCGATCAGGATCAGGCCGCCGATAACCGGCAATAATGCCCAGACAGCGCGGCCCAGCAGTGTCGCCATTTGCTGCAATACCTGGCGGTCATCGCTGACCATGCCGTGATCAAATTTCAGCCCCTGCGAAATCATCACCCCCAGCTGACGCGCCATCGATTCACCGGAAACCCACAACAACGTCAAACCGCCCCCGAGCATCAGCATCGAGGTCAGTTCGCGCGAACGCGGGATTTGCCCTTCTTCACGGGCTTTTTCCAGCCTGTGGGATGTGGGGGCTTCTGTCTTTTCGAGATCGCTGTCTTCAGCCACCGGTGTTTCCTGTCAGCATTTACCCGGCGCAAAGAACGACGGGCACAATTTCATGCATAGCATGACAAAAGCGGCCAAGTCTTATGGATGGAAAAGAGGCAGGTTTTGAGGTCTGTTTACTAAATCAAATGAACAAATTTCTCGAAGATCCTTACGCTGCGGGACGCTACTTTAGGAATTCACTGACTTTTCGTGGGTTTATTCTTATGGAATGATCAAAAAATAGCATATGTGGCCTTCCTTTTTGAGAAGTTTAGACGTTAGAATTCCTCCGCCAAACTGATCAGTTTTTATTTTGTGGATAGCACTGCTGTGTAAAATTCATTGCCTGAAATCACCGTTAATCGCCCTGAAAAAATGAGTTTTCTTTCACGTTGACTTCAGGCGATATTATTACATTACCGTTTTTTCTGATATTTCCCTGAACATGCATGACTGACATTTGTGGAACTCTCTGCGAAAAAGCTCGCCGGTGATCAAAATAACATCCCTTAGCCTGTCTTTGTTCCGGGACTTAAACAGTCCCGTAAGAACATAAATCATCTGCAATTAATCAAGGAAAGAAAAAATATGAGCGGGAGAAAGTACTTAACTCAGGTTGAGATGGAGAGACTCGTCGGTACGGTTTCGACAGGAATTAACAAAACTCGCGATAAATGCATGTTATTAATGTGTTTTATTCATGGCCTCCGGGTCAGCGAGCTGGCTAATTTACGGGTTAAGGACGTTGAACTTTCGACACAAATAATTTATATCAACCGGCTTAAAAACGGGTTTTCCGTTCAACATCCCATTCAGGACAGGGAAATGATCGTTATTAAGGAGTGGCTTCAAATACGCGCACAATATCTTGACTCTGACTCGGAATGGTTATTTCTTTCACGTCACGGCGGGCAACTGTCCCGGCAACAACTCTATCGTTTGTTCCGTAAATACGGCGAGGAGGCGGGAATTAACGTGGCGGTTCACCCGCATATGCTCAGGCACGCCTGTGGTTATGCGCTGGCAGATACCGGCTGCGACACCCGGCTGATTCAGGATTATCTCGGCCACAGAAATATTCAGAACACGGTTATTTATACCGCCAGTAATGCCGGACGATTCAGGTCAATCACCATATAACGGGCACGTGTCCACCCGTCAGGTGCCGCTGTGTGCGGCTCACCGGGCTTATCCATTTAGCGGGGATTGCAAAATCCCCCACAGTTCACAGGCCATTTTTAAGCAGCAGGAACAATTCCGCATCGGTGGTGATGTGCAGCTTGCGCATGACATTACACTTATGCGCACTGACGGTTTTGATGCTGAGATTTTTCATTTCTGCAATCTGGCTGAGGCTCATGCCGTTGAGGAGGTATTTAATAATCTCATTTTCACTTTGCGTCAGCCGGAACCCGGTGCGCTGACTGGCCGCATCCTGCTCTGCTAACGTGCAGCAAATCAACGGGCTTAACACTTTTTTTTTCGCCAGCGCGTGGCGGAATAAGTCGTCGGTAATCACCGGCGACTCTCCGCGCGCAATCAGGCTGATATTGCTGAATTTGAGCAATCTTTTCAGTTTGTCGGCGTCGTGACAAAGCGTATAGACCACTATGATCAGCTGCGGAAATTGCAGGCTCAGGCGCTGAAGAATTTCCTGCCCTTCCTGAATACTTTCCTGATAACCATGAAGATCAGTGATGAGAATGTCCACCGACTGGTACATGAGGCCTTCTGCAATGCGGCCCAGACTGGTCTCTTCCATCCGGATATCACAGGTCTCGTCGATGGAGTTAACCAGATAGGACAGCCCGGAAAGCGTCAGCGGATGGCTGTCCATCAGGGCGATTGTCCGGGGTTTGATGTGGGCGTGAATCATGGTGTAGCTCCCTGACTTGACGGGAATAAATTCCCGGCTCGTGGCTCAGTCATCTGAAATTACATGATCGCGGACGGGCCGATTTTGGCCATCCACGTCCCCTGGGCAAAGAGCTCGCTGTCATTGTGAAACCCCAGTTTCATCATTGCATTGCGCTTATGCGTGCTGACGGTGCGGATATCCCGGTGGAGTCTTTGCGCGACCCGCGAAACGCTCAGGCCGGAGAACAGATACGCGAGCACGTCCAGCTCACGCGCGGTGAGCGGTGTCGTGGTTTGTCGGGTACCGGAGAGGATTTGCCGCGCACGCGGGCTTAACCACTGTGTTGCACCAGCCAGCACTTCTGTAACGCATTGCTCCAGCGCCAGTACCGGCTCATTTTTGAGCAACAGGCCGTGAGCCCCGGAAGACGCTAAAAGTTCGAGGATCCGGTGGTCACTGTAGTCAGTACAAATCACAATTTTCATGGCCGGACTGGACGTCACGATCTGGGAAAGCAGGCGTAACCCGTCGAGCACGGATTCCTTTTCACCGCAAATATCCATAATCAGCAACGCGGGCGGCGCGTCGGCAATTTTCTCCGGGATAGCGGCAAGTGACTGAACATAGGTAAAAGGTCCGGTGATCCCGGCGGATTCGACCAGCATTTTTTTCACACCCAGCGCGGTAACCGGGCAGGCATCCATAATAAACGCCCCTTGCGGATAGGCGGCCGCGGCCGCCGAAATGAAGGCATGCTGATGAAATCTGACGCTGTTTAAACTGTTCATAATGTCTTCCTTGTATTTTCAGTGATCCTTCCCGTGCCCGATGGCACGAAACGAATTCCCTTCTGGTGAACAACATCCATTGTTCACCGCTTTATGAATGCCCTTTCCCGCCAGCCCCTCCGGTAGCAGACAGGAAAGAAGGCGATGCTACTGATAGGTAAAGTTAATTTGTGTCAGGCTCACCAGTGAGCCGGGAGTCACCTCGCCGCTCGTGGTGTAAGGCCGCGCGGCCAGCTCGTATACCGCGCTTCTCTGCGCATCGACATCAGCGCTTAACTGACTGCCGGGCGCCAGTACTACCGTTTTATCGACATCGGTGACCAGTTGTACGCCAACGTGGGTGGCCGTTCCGCTGTTGCTGTAAAGCGTCGCGTCTTCCTGCGCCGGTGTGCCGGTGAAATTAGCGATGACGCTGGAAACCGTCGCAGGGCAATTGTTCAGCCTGACCTCAAAGGATTTCCAGTCCCCGCCTGCCCCCGCCGTCGCCAGATCCTTTTTGATAATGAGCTGACCAAAATCCACATCGCGGCTGACTGACGCGGTATCCACAATGCACGGGCTGCTGACGACCTTCCCGTTGATATTCAGATCTGTAGCGCTAGCAGCAGACGCGCTGACCCCCGCTGCCAGCAGCAGAACGCCCTGAATACTTTTTATTGGTTTCATTGAATGTCTCCCATGACGGCCCGTGCCCGCCCGCCGTTACTGGTAGGTGAAGGTGGCTTGTACAGAACCGATGATCGTTCCTGGCATGACAGAACCGGCGGTCGTGAACGCGCGGGCCTGCAACGGGTAGACCACTTCATGGGTGCTGGCATCAACATCTACCGCGTACGTCGCGCCGTTACCCAGCTGCTTACCTGCCGTGTTTTGCAGTTCCACTTCTACGTTGGTCGCAGTACCGGTATTGGTGTACAGGTTGGCGTTCGCCGTGGCAGGCGTACCGGCGAAAGTCGCGGTGCTGACGGTAGTGGTTGCCGGGCAGTTAATCAGCTTCAGATCAAACGTTTTCCATCCACCTGATTCGCCCGCGGTCGCCAGCGCCGTGGCTTCCAGCGTATCGAGCGTCACCTGCACCGGAGCACCGGCATTATCAACGGTACAGGCAGAGGCCACGACCGTGCCGTTAATGTTGATTTGTGTCGGATCCGCAAAGCTGCTCTGGCTCAGGCCAGCAAAAATGACCAGCGCCAGCGATGAAGTTTTCATAAGTCCTTTCATGTTATTTCCTGTTTTCACGTTAATAAAAGTCATGTTGGAAATTGTGTTTAGTGAACGCGCCGTGCGACGTTATTCGTAGATAAACGTCGCCAGCAGCACACCGTTTATCGTTCCCGGCGTCACATTGCCGTTAACGGTATACGCGCGGGCTTGCAGATCGAATTCAGCGCCACGGCTGGCCGCATCAATATTTTTTGTATACTGAACGGCGTTACCCAGACGCGTTCCCTCGCTGTTTTGTACTTCGATTTGCGCGTTTCCCGCCGTACCGGCATTGGCGTACAACGTGTTGTCAGCGTCATCCTGCGTACCGTTCATCGTCAGGGTCACCGTCGCTGTTGACGTCGGGCAGGCGGTCAGCGCGATGGAAAATGATTTCCAGTCCGACGCTGCGCCCGGTGCCACCAGACTGGCCGCCTGGATGTTTTGCCCCAGATCGACATTCAGCCCGCCGGCTGGCACGTTGATCGTGCACGGCGACGCCTTGATGTTGCCGGTAATATTCATGATGGTGTCGGCTTTCGCGGCCTGTGAGGCCAGGACAAAAGCCGCACCCAGCACCAGCGCCGTCACAATCTGCTGTTTATTCCGTTGAGAGTTCATCGTACTCATCTCCTTATCTTTACTCTGTCAGTCACGCTGCGCTTCGGGCGCAGGCATTACTGAATTTCAGCGCGGATCGTGGCCGTTGCCGTGAAGTTCCCGGTATCTGGCATATTCCCCGTGGTGTTAAAGGGATATAAGTTGATTTCCGATGTTCCCACCTGAGACGTGTAATCCATGTTCAGCGGCAGGAAACCACTCACTGGCGCAACGGTTTTGCCCGCCGCATCCTGAAGTCGCACCGCCACATCACTGTTCGTCGTCGCCAGCGCAGTCGGATCGTTTCCATCCGGTGTGCCCTGGAAGGAAAGGCTGACCTGAACCCCGTCTGAGATGTTGGTACAGGCGACGTTGAAAGCGACATTCTTCGGCGTGAAGTTTTTCGCCATCTCGCCTTTGGTTGAAATATCACCGGACATGATGTCGCCGAAAGGCACGGTGATCACACCGCCGCCGTTGATCACACAGGACTGGGGGACGGTGACCGTTCCGCTCATCCAGACCGTGGATACCGGCGTCGGGGACTGCGTCGTGGCATCGGTCGCGATATACACATCAACAATTTTCGTCAGAGGGATGTTTTGAACACCGACAAAAGGACGACGGAAGTAAAGTGACACCGAGCCTCTGGACCCTGTCGCATACGGGTATTTATCGCAACTGGTCGCCGTATTGAGATTGCTGCGCCCGTCAAAAGGCGTCGCGATAAAGTCGTTCACCTGCCCGGCGATGTACACCTTACTGGCCACCGCGAGGTAGTCGTTGATCGCATAATAGTTCAGCGTTCCGTCGCTGTAGACCATGCCGGTATCCGGCACTTTAGCGGTCGCATATGCGCCGGTGTAGCTGCCGGTACAGGAACAGGTGACGTTATAGTTTCCGCTCAGGTTCCAGGTAAACGCGTCCGGCTTCACCATTCCGGCGGTGTTTTGCGCCGGGTCACTCAGCAGATAATCCATGCCGAAGTTATAGGTTTTGGTGCCGTCCGTTGGCTGACAGCTCGCCGCCTGCGCAGTACTGCTCATCGCCCAGACCGACAGGCTAAAACAGACCAGCGCGCAGGTTTTTCCCCAGAGAGAGATGCGGGGATGAATGATTTCAGACGCCATTTGTACGTTTTCCCTTTCCACTGACTGTTCAGGATGTTGATTATTCATTTCCATATTTCCCCTCACCGGCAGGCTCCGTTAATCATCTGAATCCCAGAACCGGCAGGCTGCTCAGACAGGGTGTAATTCACCTGACACGCTTGTGACGCGCCGCTGCCCCATTTCACGTCCAGCTTGCCCGCGTCGGCCAGACCGGACAGATACACTTGTCCGCTATCGCCCACGATGCTGCTGTTGCCGTTTTTACCGGTGCTGTTGGTCGCCATTGCACCAAACGGAACCGGCTGGCCATCGGCACGGGTCAGGGTCATCAGGACACGCTGGCCGACGTTAGGATCGAAGTCCGCACGCACCACCGCGCCGCGGGTGGGGATAACGGCCGTACTGGTCAGCGTCATGTCGACGTCGTCCGGTAACGTTGCGGTATCGAGTGAAATCTGGTTGCGACGGTACGCCGTGGCATACGGCACCACCGCATAACCGCGCCAGTCGGTTTTTACACCGGTGTTGCTGGCAATGCTGACGCCATCCGCTCCCGGCGCTTTCACCAGAACAATGGTTTCGCTCAGCGGTTGCGATAGCGTCACGCCGTTTTCATGCACCAGAATGCCGCCCTGCAGGCCGTAATCCATGCGCCGCTGGCTGTTGTCGTAACCGTAACCGGCGTTAACTTCGCCATAACCGCCTTTGTAGTCCGCACTCGCGTACCCGTTGGAACCCTGCCCCTGACTGCCATAACCCTGATTGATGCTGTAGTTCAGGTTGTTATCCGCCAGTGTGGTTCCGCTCAGACCGACGTTTTGCGTGGTGTTGCCGTTCTTGCTGGTGTTGAGGTTGTACGTGGCATAACTGCCTGCCAGCCACTGACCCAGCGGGACGCTGATATTGACCGCGACAATCTGGTCGGTGTAATACGTGCGGTTGCCGTTACTGTCAGTGCCGTTGCGGTTGTAGGTGTAGTTGAGGCCATAAGAAACGCCTTTCCAGGTGTTGTTGTAACCCACGCTGGCAGACTCGGCAGAACGGTTGTTATTCCAGTATTCCTCTTTCACCAGGCTCAGGGACATCGCACCGGCTTTTTCCCATAAGTTCTGGCTCAGCGTCAGTTCTGCGCGGCTCTTCTTATGGTCGGAGTAATAGCCGTTGCCGCCGGAATAGCTTTCCAGCGCCTCTTTCAGGGTATAGAAGCCCTGCGTGGAATAACGGTAACTGGCCAGGCTGAAGTTCGTGCCCGATTCAACGAAGCTTTTACCGTAGCGCACACGGTATGACTGACCGCTGTCTTTCGGGTTATCTTCCTGCCTGGTCCAGGCCTGCGTCACGTCCGCCGACAAGGCACCGATGGCCCCGAGGTTTTGCCCGAGTCCCATCGCCAGCGACTGATATTTACTCGCTGCCTGCAAACCGCCGTACACCGTTGCGCCGTGGGGTAAACCATAAATGGCCGTGCCCTGCGTGAACGGCGTTTTCTCAACATCGCTGCTGTAAGAACGGTACTGACCGCTGGTGAAGCTGTATTTCAGATGGCCTTCACGCTGAAGCACCGGCACCGAGGCGAACGGCACAACCAGATTCTGCTCACTGCCGTCGGCTTCTTTAATAGTCACGTTCAGGTCACCACTGCCCGCCGTCGGATACAGGTCGGAAATCGCAAACGCACCCGCGGGCACGTAGCTCTGGTAAATGACGTATCCGTTCTGGCGGATCGTGACCTGTGCGTTACTGCGCGCAATCCCGCGCACGACCGGCGAATAGCCTTTCATGCTGTCGGGTAACATGTCGTCATCCGTTGCCAGCTGAACCCCACGGAATGGCACGGTATCGAAAACTTCCGTCGGTGAGTTGCTGTCACCGAGCGTCAGCTGGCTTTTAAGCACCTGAATATCGCGCTGTAAATACGTATTAATGGAATCCCAGTGATCGGTCCCTTTGCTGTCTCGGTTCCAGGTCGAATAGTTACGCAAACGCCAGGCACCCAGATTCGCGCCGGAACGCAGATTCAGGTAATACGTATCGGAATTACGGGTGTCGCTATTACGCGCTTCGGTATTCGCCCCGCTGAAACTGTAATTCATCAGGAACGCCGGAATGCCCGAATCCCATTTGTCAGGAGAAACGTAACCGCGCGCCTGAGAATTGAGTGAGGCCTGAGGAATGCTAAGATCCAGCCGCTGCTGATCAAAACGCAGTGCCGCAGAAGACTGAGGGATTTCGGCGGTAAAGTTGGCGCACTCATCCGTGGCTGCAATGCCCGGATACATCCCTGTTCTGACGCCCATCTCTTTGAGCATTTCGGTGCTCAGACAAGGCTGAAGGCTCTTTTTACCCGAGCTGTTTGTGACGAGTGAAAATACGACGTCTTTGGTATCGACCATCGAACCATTGAGATAAATATCAACGCGGTACGTACCCGGTGGCTGCAAGTCCCCTTCTTCAAAAACAGAAAGATCGGCTTTCCCCTGTGCGGGATTATCAATTTCCAGTAATGCCGGGTTGAAATATTCCGCCGCACTGGCCATTCCTGCACCGCCCATTAACATTGCGAACTGACAGGAAACCAGCCAGGCAATCCGGGAGCGTTTAAAGCCGGTCGAAGTCTTATTCTTCGGTTTTTTGTTCATTCGTATAATTCCATTTTTCAACGCAACCAGACTGACTGGTGCACCCTCCATCCCTTGTCCTGCCCGCACAGCAAAGCTTATCCGGCGACGGCGCAGATCAGAGTGTTGCCACTAACGGCTTGCTGGTACCGCCGTAGTCGTTAATGAACTGCCAGCTCAGTGCGCCGCCGTTCAATGCAGGAACGGCAAAGGTGACGCTTGATTGCGGTGCAACCATCGTGGCTTCTTTCACGGCAGTGCCGTTAATCTTCACATTGAAGAAAGTGATGTAATGTGCAGAAGGGTTGGTCACCTGCAGGCTGTTACCGACGCGTTTCCAGGTCAGCGTTTTAGCGGCGTCTTCCAGCGAGTCCTTGACGGCCGCCGGGCGGTAAATCAGTTTGATGCGTGTTTTCACCGCAATTTGCAGGGTGTTTTCTTTTTTCTCCGCTGAAGGAATCGATTTAATGTTCAGCCAGTAGAGCGATTCTTTGTTTTCCGGCAAATTGCCGCCCGCGCGAACGACTCGCAGGATATTTTGCTGGTTGCCATCAAGACGGAACAAAGGTGGCGTGACGATAAAAGGCGCCTTTTCACCCTGCGCACCCGTTTCGGTCAGGGCGCCATCGACCCAGGACTGAATGAGATACGGCGTGTGATCCGGGTTACTGATATTGATCGACGCTTCTTTCTTTCCGCCGTCATAAATCAGACGTGTTCCGCCCACGACGATGCCTGCCTGCGCCGCAGACGCGAATGTCATTAATAGTGCTGCCACCGCTGTGACGCGCCATTTATTCATGGTGATTCAACCTGTCTTTGGGATTCATGTAGACCAAGGGTTCAAACAGACCAGAGGCTCTGGAGCCCCTGGTCTGACTTATCTGATCGCCAGGCGATCAGTAAGACTTATTGATAAACAACGGTGAACTGAGTCACGCCGTTTGCATCACCGACAGTTACAGCGTCAGTCAGGGAGATGTAACGTGCAGAGAAGTCCAGGTTGTTAGCGCCGGTGCTGACCAGCGGGTATACAGAGGAGTCTTCGTACAGTGGGACCACTTTGTTCTGGTTGTCAGAAATCTGGATACCTACGCCAGTAGCGGTAGTGTCGCCAGCGGTCAGTGCCAGAATGCTGTTATCACCAGAAACCTGGTTGCCGTCGAAACGTACGGTTGCACCAGTTACAGTGTCCGGGCAGTCAGTCAGAACCAGAGTGAACTTCTTAGGTGCAGCCAGGGTGCCTGCAACCGGGAAAGCTGTACGTGCGATATTGCCCAGGAAGACGTTCTGGTCTTTAGAAGCTGTATCAACAGTACAAGCTGCATCAGTGATGGTGCCGGTGAAGTTTACTGCGCCATCAGCGGCGAAAGCTGAAGAAGCAAAAGCGGAAGCAGCCATCAGGGCAACAACAAGAAGATTCTTTTTCACGATATTTTTCCTATTAACATATTGCTGTCGATACACCTTCAGGGTGTAATCGAATTGTTTTTGACAAAACCATCTGCCATTCCTTTATTTAGTTCATGGAGTTCCACTCCATTTAATAAAGCGTTTGGTCAGGTTAACGTCCTAAACCAAACGATTCATTTTGAACTAAAGTGACTCCTTTGGTGGTAACCACCAAAAATCACACGATTAAAAGTCATTAAAACCAGATAATTTAATTTTTATAGTGTTTTAATCTGGTTAAATTGAGAGGTGTCGCAGACAAGGAATAGCCTCAGCAACGGGATATAAGAAAAAACCGAGAGATAAAAATGGGGAGAAAATAGTTTTTACGGCAGTAACTTATTGAAAAAACGTTAATTAATGTGAATTTTGGCGGGGAGGGATTTACAGTATTGACAGAGATTTACGCTCTCACTAGGATAGGCTCCAATTTAGTTCAAAATGACTCCATTGTAATAATTAATTACATGTTATTTACCACACTTCTTTAAACCGCTGAGCATTGCTGGCGGTATATAAAACGGTGTTCTGAATATTCCGGTGACCTAAATAATCCTGGATTAACCGGGTATCTATTCCGCGATCGGCAAGCGCAAATCCGCAGCCATGTCTTAACATATGAGGATGGGCATTAATAGTGAGATTAGCGGCCTCACTATAATTACGAATTAACCAGTAAATTCTCTGTCGTGATAATTTCGCGCCACGGTTTGATAAAAACAACCAGTCTGAATCCGCGCCCCGGTATTGCTTCCTTTTATTGAGCCAAAGCCGGAGAGATTTCCTTTCTCTCATATAAAGAGGATGAACCGTAGAAAAACCATTTTTTAAACGGTGGATATAAATATTATTGCCCTCCATATCGATGTCGGACAGCCGCCAGTTGCTGATCTCACTGACCCGGCAGCCGTGGATAAAGCACATCCAGATCAGGCAATAATCACGCTCCGCGTGCCTGCCATGCAGCGTGGCCTCGAGCAGTTTCTCCACTTCGGACGGGGTCAAATATTTACGATTTTTCATAGTGCCTGTTCCTCTGTATGTTATCTGAGATAAGGTTATCGTTCACCCAACCCAACAAATAAAGTCTGTTAACATTTATTTGTTTTCAGGCCAATCCTTGCAAGTGAAAGGTTAACTTCTGCTCCTTGTTTAAATACCCAATGTCACTAATAAGACGCTCGCACCTCCTGCAAAAAAATTAATAATGTTCAAAAAAACATCTAAACCTGTTGCCCTGTATATATGCGACTCGCTCACCTCACGAAATGAAACCAATAATAAAAACCCCCTGAATCTGAGTATAGGTGAGGTTGGTTATATAATCATAAGGAAAATAACACAGGCAGAGTAAGTAAATAATAAACCGCACGGGAATATAAGGAATTTACCGGTCTTACCGATAGCTTTGAATGATTAATCGCTAAAAAACATCCTAAAAACTTACATATTTGTCTGTTTTTTATCAGGTTTTATTGGCGAAAAAACGCTGTAAGCGGTAAGGAATTTTCTTAGCCTTATTCGGGGGTTTTTCATTGTGTGAACATTTATTTTTCATTGTGCAAACAAACAGGCAAACAAATGGAGGTCGCTGATCACGCAATGGACAGAATGTGGCAAGGCAGAGGGAAATCTGACAGAGAGCGGCAAGACGTGGACGGGAAATCAAACAAAATCAGGACGCAGAGCGTCCTGATTACACAGCGGAAACAGGCGGAGAAAAACTCAGGCGGAAAGACCGCCGTCCAGAACCAGCGTCTGGCCGGTCATATAGGCACTGTCATCACTGACCAGCCAGGATACCGCGCCAGCCACTTCTTCCGGCTGACCAAAACGTTTGAGCGGAATCGTTTTACGGATCCCCGACAACACGTCTTTCGGCACGGTATCGAGAATTTCCGTGCGGATATAACCCGGCAACAGGCAGTTAACCCGAATGCCGAAACGCCCCAGCTCGATGGACAGCGTCCGGCTGACGCCGATCATCGCGGCTTTGGTGGCGGCATACGCCGTCTGGCCGCTGTTGCCTTTAATGCCGGTGACGGATGACATCATCACCACCGATCCGCCTCCCTGCAACATCATCGGTTCCAGTAATTGCTGGTTCCAGTAGAAGATGGCATTCAGGTTGGTATCCATCACTTTGTGCCAGTTTTCGCGGGTCTGATGAATATGCAACGCATCAAGCGTAATCCCGGCATTGTGAACTACCGCATGCGGTGCGCCCAGACGCGCCAGCAGCTCAGCGGACAACGCCGCCACCGCCTGTTCATCGCGGCCATCGCACTGATGCCCTTCTACCGAACCCGGCAATCCGGCACATGCCTGCTCCAGCTCATCGCTTTCCTTTTGGCTGTTCTGCCAGGTGAAAACGACATTCCAGTCTTTTGCCAGCCTCATCACCGTGGCACGACCGATGCCACGGCTTCCGCCGGTCACGAGGATCCATTTATCCTGCATGGCTTATTTACTGTTATCGCTGAGGTACTGGCACAATTCGCGCAGCGAAATTTGCGGATTATTGACGAACAATTCGGCTTCCACCGACACGCCAAATTCCTTTTTCGCCAGCACCATCAGCTCAACATAATCCAGACTGTCCAGCTTGAGCTGGTGAAGCGGCGAGTCAGGCGCTAAGGCATCAGGTTCCAGATCTTTCGCATCGCACAGCATCTCGCTGACTTTTTCATAAACTTCATCGTATTGAGCCATTTTTAGTCCTTTAATATCATTATGTTATTGTGTGTGTTCAAAGATTGAATAATGAATCAGTGTTTTTATTCAGGCCGTCAGCGGCCCGGTTTTGAGTGTTACGGTCACCGTCATGCGCGGTTCCTCGCCGCGCCATGCCTGGAGGCTGGCGAGCAAAATCAGCCCCGAATGCTTATCGCCGGTCACCAGCGTCGGCAGCACGGCGTAATCGAAGGCTTCGCAGCACCCCGTTTCTGTGCCCGCCGCCAGCAGCGAACGTGAAAAACGGGTCTCATGATGCGTTTGCACCACCTGAACCTGGCTGAACACTTCGCTCAGGCAGGTTGCCCTGACTTCCGGCAAAATACTGCGCACGGTGTCGAGCGTGCCGGACGACTGAACCAGCTGGCGAAACAGCACCGCGTCCATAAAATTCCAGACCGCCACCGGTTTTCCCCCGTGCGGGAAATCCTGATAAAACGACCTCAGGGTTTGCGCAGAAAGTGAAAACGTCTGCGTCACCGGCGCTAAATTTACGCCACCGGTGCCGGTCAGTTTGCTGCTGATACTGGCCTGCGCGGAGGCCTCTTTGCCCAGCAGATTGCCGCTTATCTGCATACGTCCCCGGCGCACCGTTTCACTCAGCGCCAGCTGATACGGCTCATCGCAAAGCACCGGTTCGCGCAGGCGGCTGACGAAACTGAAACCGTCCGCGCCGGACGCATCGTTTTCCATCCGGGCGCTCAGCGCCGTTTTGATATCGAGCATCGCGCGCATGCCGTGAACGCATAAACCGTCCAGCCCCAGCCGTTTAGCTTCGGCGTGATCAAAATGAATCGGGTTGTAATCACCGGAAAACTTCGCCCACGTTTTGGCATCGCGCAGGCTGTAAATAAACGACATTATTGCCCCCGGCTGATTACCAGCGCCGCGTTCGCCCCGCCAAAACCAAAGCTCAGGTTCAGGGTGGTTTTCATCTGCGCCGGACGATGCTGGTTCGGGATGTAATCCAGATCGCACGCCGGATCCGGGTTATTCAGATTGCAGGTCGCCGGCATAATCTGGTGCGCCAGCGCCTGGAGACAGACGATGGTTTCAAAACTGCCCGCCGCGCCAATAAGATGACCGGTATAGGATTTGGTGCTCGAACACGGCGTGGCGTAAGCCACTTCATCGCCCAGCGCCATTTTGATCGCTTCGGTTTCGTTGAGATCGTTAAGCGGCGTGGACGTGCCGTGCGCGTTGATGTAATCGAGCTGGCTGGCCGCGATGCCCGCCTGATCCAGCGCATGCCGGATGGTCTGCACCCGCGCAATTTTGTCGGCTGCCGGTGCGGTAAAGTCAAAGGCGTCCGAGAAATTTCCGTATCCGCAAATCTCGCCGAGGATAGTCGCGCCCCGCGCCAGCGCGGTTTCGCGATCTTCCAGACACAGCACCGCCGCGCCTTCGCTGAGCACAAACCCGTTGCGGTCGAGGCTGAACGGGCAGCAGGCGCGGGCGATTTCTCCCTGTTCGCTGGCCAGCGCGCCAAGTACGTCGATATTCCAGACCGCCGAATCCGAGCGCAGCGATTCCCCCGCCCCGGCGAGCATCATTTTTGCCCGCCCGTTGCGGATCAGTTCAAACGCATCGCCGACCGCCATGGTGCCAGTGGCACAGGCCGCGATTGTCGTATTCTGATAGCCACGCAGCCCCCACAGCAGGCTGACCGCCGCCGTGGCAGAACTTGGCATCGAGAAGAAACAGCCAAACGGCGAACCCATACCGGTACGCAGGAAATCGTCGTAATGCACCTGCGTTTCATCCTGCCCCGCCCAGCCGGTGCCCATAATTGCGCCGCAGTCCAGCAGGTCATAATGCTGTTCCGGATGTTCATCACCGAAGGCCATTTTCATGGCTTCTTGCGCCGACGCGAGTGTCAGACGTGCATAACGCGGCAGGCGGCGGCGGATGGCCGCCGGTACATTTTTTAATACCGGCTCGTTTTCAATCAGCCCGTAGAAGCGCGATTTGATTCCGGCCGCTGATTTGTCGCAGTACTGATAACCCGGTTTGTACGCCATGATCGCCGCCCAGCTTTCTGCGGCATTCATGCCCAGCGGCGTGACGGCGCCGTAACCGGTCACCACGACCCGACGCGGGGCGTTAGCGCGTTCAGACAGTTCCTTTTCCATTACTTATCCTTTCTGATTCATTGTGTTGTCTTCCCCGCCGCCCAGCGCCAGCCAGAGTTTCATGGTGGAGTAGAGATAATTGTATTGGGTGGTGATCAGCGTATTTTCGCTGTCCAGCAGCGAATCCTGCGCATCGAGTAATGTCTGGAAGGTCACCGACCCGTTGCGGTACTGGCTGTCTACCAGCGTCAGCCGCTGACGACTCAGTTCCAGATTCTGCAACTGACTCTGTTTTTGCTGCTGATACGTCTGGCGTTGCGACTGGGCGTTATCCACATCCTGCAACGCGCTGTAAACAGTGCTGCGGAACTGGATTGCGGCGGTCTGCACATCCAGCCCGGACTGTTCCACCGTCATCTGCACTTTGTTCCACTGGATAAACGGCAAATCGAGCGCCGTGCCCAGCGTACGTGCCGGATTGCTGAACCACTGCCGGAACACCGCCGCGCCTGCATTCAGCGATCCGTTCAGCGAGAGCGACGGATAAAAGCTCAGCCGCGAAACATCAGACCCCGCCAGCGCGGCGCGTAAACTCATTTCGGATGACTGCACATCCGGCCTTCTGGCGATCACCTCAACCGGCAAGCGGCTGGCGACCGGTACGGTCTGGTGGAAATCCAGCGAACGGCGTTCAGCGGCAAACTGTCCGGCGGGCCGGTTAAGCAAAATCGCCAGCGCATTGCGCGATTCTTCGCGCTGCTGGATCAGATCCCGCAGGCTGTTTTCCCGCGTCAGTACCGTTTGCTGCGCCTGCAAATAATCCAGCTGACCGAGATCACCCGCACTGAAACGGGAGGTGACCATCTTCAGCGTCTCCTGCGCGATCCTCAGGCTTTGCTGCAATGTCGTGATCTGCTGATTCAGGCTGGCAATCTGCCAGTAAAGCTGCGCCGTGTTGCCAATCAGCGTGAGCGCGGTCGCCTGCAAATCTTCGGCAGACGCTTGCGCCAGCCAGTCCGACTGCTCACGGGTTCGCGCCAGTTTTCCCCACAAATCCAGCTCATACGACGCCGACAGCCCGTTGGCATAACTTTCCACCGGCGTGGTGGACTTGCGCATATTTTTGGTATTGCTGGCCGACGCGTTCGCCGTGAAATCGGGCGTCAGATTGGTATCCGACAATCCGGCAGTCAGCCGCGCCTGTTTAAGTTTGATCCCGGCAAGCGCCAGATCGTTATTACTTTGCAGCGCGGCATTGATCACCCGCGACAACTGCGGATCGTCAAAGTTATCCCACCAGTGCGGTGTGAATTTCGCGTAGGCGGATCCCGTTTCCTGAAAGCGCCAGGCGTCAGGCACAGAGAGCATGGGCCTCTGGTAATCGCTTTTAAGCAGTTGCCCGCAGCCGCTCAACATCAGCGTGACGGCGATAAGAGTCAGTTTGTTCATTCGCGTGCCAGCGCCTCCGTCGGGTGCAGACGGGCGGCATTCCGTGCCGGGAAAAAGCCGAACCCCAGCCCGATAAGCGCGGAGAATCCGCAAGCCAGCAAAATAGGCGGCCAGGTGAAAATCATGGTGAATTCCTGCGTAACCTGAGAAAAAATCAGCCCGGCAAGGCCGGAGCCCGCAATACCAATCAGCCCGCCGAGCGTACAAATCACCATCGCCTCAATCAGGAATTGCCGCATGATGTCCGCCGGGCGTGCGCCCACGGAAAGGCGGATACCAATTTCATGCGTACGCTCTGTGACCGACACCAGCATGATATTCATCACCCCGACGCCGCCGACCAGCAGGGAAATCCCGGCAATGGCAGTGATCAGCAGCGTCATAGATTCCGACGTTTTGCGGATCGTTTTGGTCATCTGATCATTGGTCATCGTGAAGAAATCGCGTTTCCCGTGCGCAGAATCCAGCAACCGCTCAACGTCTTTCTGCGCATCCTCAATCGGGAAATTGTCGGCAATACGTAGCGTGATCGATTGCAGGGGCGTATCCCCGGACATGCGTTCCATCAGCGACGTATAAGGGATCCAGGAACTCAGCTGCTCGCCGATGTATTTCGGGCCTTTTCTGTCCGCCACGCCAATCACGCGGTAAGGCACGCCGGAAAGCTGAACAATCTCGCCCATCGGATCTTCGCCGCCGGGAAACAGCGTGCTGCGCACACTCTGATCGATGATGACGACCGGCTCGCGGTCGTCGAGGTCACGGCGGGTAAAATGATTTCCCGACGCAAAATTCAGCCCCTGCACGCGGAAAAAACCATTGCTGACGCCGGACAACGAAACCAGCACCTGCCGACCGCCGCGTATCGCGATGACCGTTTTACTGACCACCGGCGACAGACTGTCGATAAAAGGCTGACGGCCGAGCAACTCAACGTCGTCCAGCGTCAGCGAACGTTCAAAATCCGGACGCGGTTTATCCCAGCCCAGACCGGGCTGAATTTCGATGGTGCTGGTGCCGAGCTGGCTGATCTGACTCAAAATGCTCTGCCGGGCGCCCTCGCCGACCGCCATGGAAGAGACAACCGACGAGATGCCGATAATGATGCCCAGCATGGACAAGAACGCGCGGACGCGGTGTCCGAGCAGCGATCGCCACGCCATACGCACGGCTTCTTTGATGCCCTGCCAGGCCGGTGAACGGCCCGTTGCGGTGGTCGCCGGTAAGCCCTGCGGTTGCTCCTGTTCAGCCACCGGATTTTCGCTGTCGGCAACAATCGCCCCGTCGTGGATCTCCACAATGCGCTGGCACTGGCTGGCGATATTGCGGTCGTGCGTCACGATGATGAGGGTATGCCCGGCCTGATGCAGACCGTGCAAAATCGCCATCAGCTCCTGCCCGCTGCTGCTGTCCAGTGCGCCCGTCGGCTCATCCGCGAGAATAATCTGCGCGCCGTTCATCAGTGCACGGGCAATACTCACGCGCTGCTGCTGGCCACCGGAAAGTTGCGCCGGACGATAATCCAGACGACTGCCCAGCCCGAGGCGCGTCAGCAAATGTGTCGCGCGGCTCTCACGTTCAGCCGCAGGCATATCGGTGTAAAGCGCCGGTATGGCGACGTTTTCCGTTGCCGTCAGATACGGCATCAGGTGATAACGCTGGAAAATAAAACCGATGTACTGGCTGCGCAGCTGCGCCAGCTGTTCGTTGCTGGCCACGCCCGTCGGCACATCCATAATGCGCATGCTGCCTTCTGACGGCTTATCCAGGCAGCCCAGAATGTTCATCAGCGTGGATTTCCCGGAACCCGATGCGCCGATGATGGCCAGCATTTCCCCGGCATGCACGCGCAGGGAAATATCTTTGAGCACGGTAACGGCCGCATTTCCTGTGCCAAAATGCCGGTAAATATGCTCAAGCTCGATTAACGGAGAATCAGCCATTGACGGCTCCTGAACTGCCCTGCAACGCCACGACGCGTTCGCCTTCCTTCAGCCCTTCTTTAACTTCCGCAAACTGGCGGTCATTAATCCCGACGCGGATCAGGCGTTGTTCAACGTTTTTCCCGTTCACGACCTGCACCTGATACTGGTCTTTCCCCTGCGGTTCGCCGAGCGCGACAACCGGCAGACGCAGCACGTTTCTGGCCTGCTCAGTGACAATAAACACCTGAGCCGTCATCGATGTGCGCAGCACATGGTCGTGATTGGGCACGCTGAAAACGCCGTTGTAATAGACGGCAGACGGCTGCTGTGATGACGTTGTGCTGGCGGTATCGTCCTGCAAAGCGTCATTCGGTGCGTCCTGCAAGGTACCCATCACACTTTCATAACGATGTTTCGGATCTGCCACCACGTAGAACCACAGCGGTTGTCCGGCGTGAACTTTCAGAATGTCCGTTTCTGAAATACGGGTCTGTACGGTCATGGTATCGACATTCGCCAGCACCAGAATGGTCGGTGCGGTTTGTGAGGACACCACGGTTTGCCCTTCCTTGGTGACAATGCCCAGAACCTGACCGTCAACCGGCGCGAGGATCCGCGTATAGCCGAGATTGGCTTTCGCCGTTTCCAGCGACATCTGTGCCTGCACAATCTGCGCTTCATTCACTTTGACCTGCGCCACCTGCGTATCGACTTTCGCCTGCGCCTGCTCCAGCGTGCTGCGGATCCCGGAACCTTCACTGTCCATCTTCCGCTGGCGTTTCAGCTCCAGCTGGTATTGTTTGAGGGTAAAAAGTGACGCCTGTTTCTGCGCCACGGCGCTGTCCAGTTCGGCTTCGGATTTACGCAGTTCGCTTTGCTGTAAGGTCGGGTCGATTTCGGCCAGCAGCTGGCCTTTCGTCACCTTGTCACCCGCACGGACGTACAGTTTCTTAAGCTGACCGTTAACCTGCGCGCCCACGTTGACCTGCACGGACGGCTTGAGGATGCCGGTGGCCAGCACCGTTTTTTCGATGTCGCCGCGGCTGACTTCTTCCGTCACCAGCGGAACTTCGGTGCGGTTCAGCGCCTGCCAGAGCAAGAAACCGGCGACGACCAGAACAATCACCAGCGCGCCGGCCAGCGCAAAAACCGCCCTGCGCTTTCTGACCGGCAGCGCATTTATTTTTTTTAATCCGGACATCACGCTTCATCTCCCTGAGGGATCCGGCGGCTGCCAGCCGCGGTACCGTAAGATTCCACGCGACGCTGGTCCATCCGGCAAATGCGGTCAAACATCGTCAGGGTGGTTTCGCTGTGCGTGACGGTGATGAGCGTTTTCTGATACTGGCGGCAATGTTCAATCAGGGTGTGCATGACCTGCAACGCGGTGACTTCATCCAGATTCGCCGTCGGTTCATCCAGTACCAGCACAGGACAATTGCTGTACATCGCACGCGCCAGCATCAGGCGCTGCCGCTGGCCGAGGGATAACGCCGGATGACTTTCGCGGATCAGCGCATTTTGTTTCCCCGGCAGACGGTCTATGACGTCTTTCAGGTTCAGCCCCTGAAAAGCCTGATCAACGCGCAGCTGTTTTTGTGCATCGAAATGCGGATCAAACAGCGTGATGTTTTGAACAACTGAGGCATTGAACAGGATGTCCTCCTGGCTTTGCAGGAAGAACAGTTTCTGCGCCTGACGGCTGCTCACCCGCTGACCGTCTGCCAGAATTTCGCCTGACTGCGGTTCAATCAGCCCGGTGATCACTTTCAGCAACGTGCTTTTGCCCGCGCCGCTTTGCCCGACGATCGCCAGCGCTTCGCCGCGACGCAGTACCACCGACAGGTTTTCCAGCACCGGTTTGCCGGGTTCATAGGCAAAGCAGATATCGCGGTAAGTCAGTTGCTCATTGAAATGCGCCACCGGCGGCAGCGTCTCGCTGTGCCCTTCTTCACTGACCGGCGCGGACGGAAACAAATCCTTCGCGCGGGTATCGATGACGTGCAGCTGATTTTTCTGCAAAACGGAGAAGAAAATCTGCGTGATGTACGCGGTAAAAATCTGGCGAACAAAGCTGTAGGCGAAAAACTCACCGAGAGAAATCAGGTTATCTTTCAGCAGCGGCAGCGCCAGCAGCATGAAAAACACCATCTCGAGGCTGCCGATCAGCTGATACAGACTGCTTTTGACCTGTTCGTAAACGTTCTGCTTCTGGCGGCAGTCAAACAGCGACAGCGCGTATCCGGCAAAAACGCCCTGACGCTGGCTGCTCAGCCCTGCCGATTTTATCGTGGCAAAACCCTGGATAGTTTCGAGCAGGAAATCACTCTGCTCGGCGCTTTTTACCTGAATTTGCTGGGTGTAATAACGATCGCGGAAAATCGCCCAGACGCTGACCAGCCCCATCAGGGTGACGCCCACGGCAGAAATGGCGGCCAGCATCGGGCTGATGTAACACATCACGCCGAGCGCGATTGCGCCGACAATCCAGTTCACCCGCAGGCCGTTGTCCAGCTCGATTTTTCGGGCGGCGGCCAGTTGCCAGTTAGAGAAACGGCTGTAGATTTCGCCGGGGCTGCGTTTCTCAAAATAGGCCAGGGAATTCGTCATCAGCCGCGAAAAACCGCTGACACTTTGTATCACTACGAAGCGCTTGATGAACCGCTCGGTCACGCTGCGCACGGCAAAAGCCAGCAGCGTGGAAATCACGAAGGCCAGCAGATAGTAGAAGTAAGGGAAATCGGTTTTCCCGCCGGACGAGAACACATTATTGATGGCGCTGCTGACCATCACCGGCATGATAAACAGCGTGAGGGACACCAGAAATGCCAGCATCATCAGGCTGTAAATGCCCGGAATACCGGCGGTTTCTTTCAGGCTCATGCATTCGAGCGCACGGAAACGGCGGGTTTTCTTCACCTTTTCAGGGACGGCTTTTGCCGTTGCTCCGTCTTTATCGAGCACCAGCGCATAGCCGCTGATTTCAGATTTCAGCGCTGCTACCGGCAAAAGCTGTTCGCCAATCGCCGGGTTCATAACGCAGACGTAACTGCCCTGCCGGTAAGCCAGCAGGACATAGTGACTCGCGCCGTAGTGCAAAATCGCCGGCAGCGGCAGTTCGGACAACTCTTCCAGATCGAAGGCGACAGGATACGCAGGGATCGACAGTTCATTTAAAATGTCGCAAAGCGTGGACAGCGCAGTGCCATGCGCTGATGCGGGGAAACGTTCACGCAGCACATCGAGCGGCGCGTCGATGCCCTGCGTTTCGGCCAGCATGGAAATACAGGCCAGCGCACATTCATTGGTTTCAGCCTGATAAACCAGTCTGGGAATAATATTATCCATAAACAAACGACCTCAACATCCTATTCTTATCAGTAATATCCCTGCACGCACTTTGGTTTATTCATTAATAAAAAAGAGTGAGTGTGAATGCCACAGCATCCAGTCAGTGGAATGTTCGCTTATACTTCGTTCAATAATTCCCGGCATTTCGGTTTTTAGCTTTTTGGCCGGCACCGGGTCATGCACCGCTATTTTCAATCCTTTATCGTAATAAAGGTGATAAAAAACGACCTGTGCCGACATCATTCTTGCCAGACGAATAATTCCGCTGTGCAGATGGGCCGGACGTCCAAATATCCGGCACGGAAACTTTTCGCTTTTATCCTTGCTCGCAAAGTTGGTGAAATCAGGTGTAATGTCAGGAAAGAGAATAATATTTCGCTTATTCTCAGCCGCTTCCATTACCGACGTCATCATGTTGCCCGCCAGGGTTTTGTTATTGTCATGAATTGAACAGTAGGTCAGATCGACACCGCCCAGCTGCCGTTCAGCTTCATCATGCGCATTGGCGCTTCTTGATGTGATGACCGTTGCTTTTCCCGGATACGCCGCCGCGCCCACCATGGTGGAAAGCACGTCTGACACCATGTGCAGCGGCGCCAGAATGACCGGCTGCCCGGCGCGCTGCAACGGCTCAACCACCGCATTCAGCGCCGCCGAACAGGCTGCCAGTTCGCGCAACGCACGGCGGCTTTGCCCGTACGTCACCGCCTGAATCAGCAGCTCGCGACGCCGGGTTTGCCAGATATAATTAAACGTCTTTTTATCATCAAGCAGGCACTTCCTGTTTGAATGGGCGACCGCAGCACGCAGTTTAACCGGGCGTGGCGTCAGCCCCAGAAAGCGCCCGAACCGTGACAAACCAAAAATAATACGGTAATCAATGTGACGAAATAATAAACAATGCGCCCTGTAACCGATAAGCCGGAGTTTATAGAAAAACCACATCAGCCTGACCGACAGGTTTTTCCAAAACAGAGCGCACCACAGGGCGAAGAATTTCATTATTTCTCCAGCGCCTTGTCATGCTCTAATAATGACAGCAAATTATCAGAGAAAGCCGGGAACTCGCGATCCTGAATAGCAACCCATTTTTTATTCACAATAAAGACCGGCGTGGCATTAATATCGTAGTACTGAGTGACTTTCGTCATGTAGTCCAGCAGTTCTTTCACTTCAGGTGTCTGGCTGACTTTATTATATTCATCAACGCTGATCTTGTTTTCCTGAAGCCATGCAGTGCGTTTCTCTGCATCACCTAAATCAATTTTGTTTTTGAGTACGGCCTCATAAGCACTCTCGCGGTGCGCCTCTTCAATGCCCATGACCTGAAGTGTCGCAAATACCGGCGCAAAGCGTGCCAGCCCGCCCTGGTTGTCGAGGCTGAAATGCAGGCGCACCAGCTTTTTACCTTCCGGCATACGCTTTTCCAGCGCTTCTATGTTCTTTTCATTCAGCGCGCAGAAATGACAGCCGTAAGAGAAAATTTCGATAATATCCTGCCCGTCTTGGATCGGACTTTTTGATAATTTACCGGCGCTCAGGGAAGTCAGAACCTGCTGTTCTTCCGGACTGTCGCTATTCTGGTTTAAGACGAAATAATGGAACCAGGCGGTAGTAATAAGCGCTGAAATAACCGCAACAAAAACGGTATAAGCCAGAATGGGGAGTATTCTTTTTTTCATGGGAGGCTTTCATCCTGAAAATTAACGCAATGCTTTGACGGCTCCCTGTTAATAAATACCTTCAGTTGTGATTATTTCACAGGAGCCAGGTGGGCGTTGTATTACTGCAATACAACGCCCGGTCAGAATAAATATGACTACCTGGATTTATTCCAACTTACAGAGAGAATATTTACTCTCAGCCTACGCTACCGCAGTTGATGATTGCAGCAGCAGTAAAGGTTTTAGTCACAACGCCGTTTTTGTCAGTACACGTTTTAACAGCGTTACAAACTGTGGCATTACCCACCAGGTTCAGTTCGAAGCTGTTAACGCAAGTCGTGGTGCCGCCAACGATTGTGCTTGCTTCAGTCATGTTGATCTTTTTCATGTGATATCCTTATTTAAGTACCTGTTAAGAGTTAATTGAGCGTGACTCACTTTATAAACATAATGTTTATAAAAAACAGTTTTTGCCCGGCATAGAAAATACATTTATATATTTCCATAATTCACAACCGCCTGATGGAATTATTATTTCCCGTCAGTTCAGTGGCGAATGCGGCGTATTGTAGCGACGGTTTTTTAATTGGGCAATACACCACAAAGGCAACTTTCTGCCCAATATTTACCATCGACCCACAGCAGAACCAGGATATTTCTTATTAAATATTAAGAGCAAAAGATAACGGATAATTTCCCCCTCCCCCGTAGACAGATCTGGATTAATTTGTTTCCAGGATTTTTCCCGGATAAGCGTAGGAGTCCAGGATCCTGCGACATGAAATTTTTTTAAAAAAATTTCAAAAAGAACGCAGCACTGCATCAAGGTTCATAAAAAGAGGAGAATTACTGGACAGAGAGGCGTGTTTTTATCCATTTTCTAAGGAACGAGAAGGCCCTGATGCGCTGACTTTGCGTTAGCGATTGGAACCACCGGACTTCGATAACGTGGCTGCAACTTCATTATCTCAGAGACAGTATGAACAAACGGCTCAACATTATGGAGGTGACAAAGAGGAGAAATTTGCGGCGATACAACTTATAAGAACTTGTTACTCGCCCTTTTCATCTCAGATAAAAATCGCACGTCTAAGGTATTTTTGATAATTCATCATAGCGAGCATGATATACTGCCCCCCCAAAATCTCTTTTATTCATTTATATCTTTCCGGAAAGGAAACAAGACGGTATGGGGAATGCTGCCTTTTATCAGTGTTTTTGTTCTCAGCTCACAACATATTTGAAAAAACGTTAATAACATACGGACTCATTCAACATACGTATTTTTCAAATTCAGTTATATTTTTTATTTGTCAGCACAGCTTAAATAATACATTCATTAAAACTATATTTCAGGAGTGATTATGGATAATCAGAATAGTGGTTTTAACATCCAAATTAACGACACCCTTAATAGATACCTATTATTATTTCAGCATCACGATTCAATAACATCCGATGTACTCTCTTTTACTGCCACTGAGTCTTTAAGTCATCCCTACAGGTACGTGATTAAATTTACGAGTCCCAGCCTGAATATCCCTCTTGATCAAATTCTCAATTGCTACGCCAGTTTCATTATGCGTGCGCCTGGCTCTGACAATTCCTGGGAAAGTCAGCCGAAATGGCATCAAATCAAACAGATAAATGGCGTTATTACATCATTCTCCCGTATTAGTTCATCGGCTGATGAAACACTCTATGAGTGCGTACTCGAGCAAGAGATGGCGTTACTAGACCGCACCCGAAAATCTGCGGTGTACCTGAATGTTACCGTTCCTGACCTGGTAAAAAAGGTCCTGCTGGAACACCAGGAAATTAAAGGGTATCAGGTCGATTTAGAAAAACTGACGCTCACCTACCCGCTGCGGGAAATGGTGATCCAGTGGCAAGAAACCGATCTGACTTTTATCCGGCGTTTACTTGCCGAAGTCGGTATCTGGTTTAGATTCGAAAACCACCCAGACGTGATAACCGAAACAGTTACTGTTTTCGGCGATTCAGGAAGTGCTTATCTTTTCAGCGACAAGTTGCTTTCGTACGTCCCTGATTCGGGCATGGCGAGTGACGGTGAATATATCACTCAGCTTCAGGAGTTCTATTCTGTCATCCCGGAAGGCGTTCAGAGTCGTAATTATAACTATCGTGAAGCCCTTTCTCCTGATGCTAAAAAATCTGTCTACGTGCACAACCTGCCGGATAAGATTTCATCAGGTCGCGATTATATTTATGCGGATAACCCTCTGGAAAAAGGAAGCTCAGACGGTAAAAGTAGTGAAACAGCGACTTTTTATGCCAGGGTGCGCCATGAATATCACCTGAATAATCAGAGCATATTAAGTGCTGTAACGAATACGCCGGAGATGAGCCCCGGCGTCCTTTTCAATCCGCAGGGGGATGTTCCTGAGGGGTTCAAAGGCGGTTTTGTTGTTTGCGTGATAGAAATAAGTGGCAGCCGCGGCGAACATTTTTTGGCGAAATTACGCGGTATACCGTACAGCGAAAGTTATTGTTACCGGCCCGAGCGTCTTCACCGCCCGGTGATTGCCGGGACAGTGCCCGGACGGGTGACCATCCGTGGAGAAAATGCCACGTATGCCAGCACCGACATGTTCGGCCGCTACACCGTAAAATTTGATTTTGATCTGGAGGCTAAGAAAAAAGGTTATGAAAGTGCATTGATCCGACTGGGCAGGCCTTATGCGGGCGACACATATGGTTTTCATTTCCCTTTAATAAATTCGACTGAAGTCGCCATTGCATTTGAAGGCGGCGACCCAGACAGACCCTTTATATCCCATGTCATGCACGATGGCGCACATCCTGACCTTGTGAATATGCGCAATGACACACGCAACATTATTCGCACTCCTTCACAGAACAAAATACGGCTTGAAGATAAAAGAAATCAGGAACATATAAAGATTTCGACGGAGTACGGTAAAAGTCAGGTTAGTGCCGGGCATCTGGTGGATGCAGAAAGAAAAATGCGGGGTGAAGGCCTTGAGGCCAGAACCGATCACTGGATAGCTGTCCGTGCAGCCAAAGGGCTCATGCTGACAACAGAGCCACAGCCCAAAGCGCAGGGGCAGCAGCTCGATATGACCGCTGCTGTCGCTGCCCTCGAAAGTGCTTTATCGCTTGCGCGAACGCTTCAGCAATGCGCCACGACCGCCGGAGCCAGCGCCGCGGAGTCTGAGCCTCAGGAACAGTTGAAGCAGGCATTGGATAAATTGCAGGCTCCCGGCCTTTTAGCCTATGCCGCAAAGGGGCAGGCTTTTGCCACACCGGAAAGCTTACAGCTTTCAGCCGGTGCAGACCTGATTGCCACGGCAGGAAGCAATGCAAGCGTAAACGTGCTTAAAAAATTCTCACTGGCCGTGGGAGATAAGCTCTCGCTCTTTGCCCGAAAACTCGGGATCCAGATGATTGCCGGTGAAGGCAATATTGATGCGCAGGCTCAGCGCGGTGAAATGCATTTCCTTTCTCAGAAGGATTTCACCCTGATGAGCACCGACGGCAAAGTGAATGCCAGTGCGAAACAGGGAATTCAACTTTCCTGCGGCGGAGGCGGTATACGCATCAACGCCGATGGTTCAGTTGAGATTTTCTCACCCACGGCTATCGACCTGAAAGGACCTAATCTGGCCTTCAAAGGCCCGGAAAGTGTGAAAACAACCGTCCCTGCATTCGAGAAAGGAACATTCAAACGTCGCTTCCAGCTTCACGCGCAGGACGATGCGGAACAAACATTACCGAATCAAAAATTCCGACTCACCAGTTCGACCGGTAACGTCATTGAAGGTGTCACCGACGCCAAAGGACAATCCTCACTGCTCGACAGTGACGATATAGAAACATTTAAGATGGAGCTTATCCATGACTGATACTAAAGCCAGTCCTTACCAGCCAAAAATCGTGGCGAAAAACGAGATGGGGGTTCATCAGTCACTGGGCGAAGTGGCTCAAACCTGCAAAGTCTCAGTTCCCCGCCCTATGCCCTGCATCGTCATTTTGGTCCACGGCGTCAATGATGTGGGCGAAGCGTACCAGAATCAGGAAACGGGCATTATTGAGGGATTGAGAAAACGCCTCGACCGCAGCGATCTTTATGCACATGAGTGGAAAGACTTCATTGCAATGCACAATGAAGATGCCCAGACCAAAATCACCGCCCCGGGACGTTCACCGGTCATCCCTTTTTACTGGGGTTACAAACCCGTAACCCGCGATGACTGGAAAGCCGACCAGAAACGCTACCGTGACGAAGTCACTACCCTGAAAGATGGCGCAAAAATTCCTTATGACAGCTATCAGGAAAACGACCCCAAAAAGATGGCGGAAAACGGAAATGACGGCAGTAATGGCATTAAGTTTCAGAATGACAGTTTTAAAAATGCCCTTGATGTGAATTTTGCCAAAGGCGGCGGCACGTTTGCCAATGCCACGACCAATATCCCGGATATGCTGGGGCCGGGGTCAAATGGCCTGGTCGTGGCCGCCGCCGGGTTCGGTACCTTGTATATGAACGGCGGGAATTATACCCACCCGATCTATCACAACCCGCACCGTATCTATCAGTTCTTTGCCGCGCAAAGACTCGCAGACCTCATTTTACAAATACGAAGTAACCCGACAACAGCAAAAGATGTGATAAATATTGTCGCCCACAGCCAGGGGACAATCATCACCATGCTGGCAAATATGCTGGTGAAACAGGCCGGTCTCAATCCGGTAAATTGTGTGATTCTCAATCATTCACCCTATTCACTGGAAAGCCGTTTTAATGAGAATTTACAGGAAGGACATCATCAGACGGACAAAGCAAGGCAGGAAACGTTCAGTAATTTCTGCAAGCTAATGGCCACGCAATATCAGGGAGGGCAACTGTCAGAAGGTGAAATTAAGAACCTTGAAGATTTATGTACACTGCCTTCTGCCAGCAAGAACAAGTGGCACAGCGATCCCCGCTACAGCAGAAATAATAACGGCAAAATATACAATTACTTTTGCCCGGTGGACGGCACCGTTTCACTTCAAAACGTTAAAGGATTTGGCTGGAGAGGCGTTTCTGAAGATATAGCCAAAAATATCCCTAATCTTTTTCAAAGAGTTTTTTATCAGCATGGCGTAGTCGGGAAAAAACCTACCGATGAACCATTTGTATTACCTTGGGCCGGGGAAGATGACTTCACGACCACCTTTGGAATGAATTCTTATTACTCCTACCGTGATGTCATCGTTAATGGCGAAGAACTTCCGGAAACGTTCATATTTAAACTGATGGGCGAAGATAATCACCCGGATAACGATCCGTCGACGTGTGATACCCCTTATGAGACAGATATTGATGAAGACAGCCCGGATAAAGTGATTTCCTATTCGGCTAAAGCCAATGCCATCAGCAGAACAGATAAGGCCGTCTATTCCCTTGATAAATACAGTTACCCGGAACTCCGGCCGGGCTCAGTTCTGAACGATAGCCAGCTGGCCATAGAAAGTATTGATCGCAAAAAGCAAATCATCTACGGCGTAATTACCGGAACGGTATCAGACAGAGGCATACAACTGACCTGGCTCAAAACACGTGAAGAATTAGAAAAGGAATGGGAGAAAACGGACCCTGTTGGATATAGCCAACATTCCTCTATTGTTGCGAGCAAATATGCACCATCCCATGCAATGGCCTTTGACCTGGCGATTGGTCAATGTAAGTCATTCGATTATCAGTCAGGAAAATTTTGGGAAGCATTACTGCATCGGGCTGATTGGCGCGATTCACAAACGGGAAATATAGCTGCTAAAGATTATTACCTAAAAGGTAAACTCGATGAACCCCAGACCAAATGGTTTATGAATAAACCAGATGAAATACTGCCCAAAGGTGAGTTCGGGGTAGTTAATGATTACGGGAAGAGAGAAAGGCCACTCAATATGGGGGAATTGGATATTTTGTTAGGCGGAGATAAGCAAACTGCCACTGTAACTCAATGGGCAATGCCACGCCCCCTTAACAATAAAGAACTGGAGTGATTCAACAATGAAAGGACTACTATTTTTGGCTAGTTTTTTTCTTACGCTTATAACGACAATGGTTTACGCCAAAGAGCCGCCTGTGCAGGTGGTTTATCGCTTTGATGACCACCGCTATCTGGAACTCAAAGGCTGGGATTGCGAGGGCGAGCTTTGGTACACAGACACGAAAAAAAATATCCATACAGAACCTGTCAGCCAGTTTTATCGGATTTTCACCCGTAAATTTGTGCATCCTTCGGAAAAATATATTGCTATTACAGGTTGGGGAGCCGGAGGATTTATCGTTTCAAAAGACCACGGACAGACATGGAACAGCGTTAGATTTTCGCCAGCCCATAATGAGCCAAACGGTGATGACTATGCGCCATACGATGATGTAATTTCTTTCACCGTCGTCAACGATCAGGGATTTTTGCTCACCAAGAACAGTCTGTATATGTCGTCAAAGCCTTTTGATGACCCACGAGTATCCCCAAATGGCCCGGGAATACCGTACAAACTTGAAGATGGGACGATGGAAACACTTGAGCCCAGTAATTCTGGTTGGCCATGGGGGTTAGTTTATATGACCAAATCAGGGCTATCTGAATCTACACAGCAATTCAAAACTAACTGGCAGGATTTGCCCGATAAGGTTCCTGAGGTCAAAAACTATCAGGGCTGGGACCATATGCGTTGTGATATGGATGCGGGCAGATAAGGGATAACGCGCGCACGCGATTCGTTAAATAACAGGGATTGGATTATGAAGAATCTTAGAATCATCACTGGCTGGCTGCTGATGCTTGCCGTTATAGAATGTCAGGCTAAACAGCCGCCGACGCAGGTGGTTTATCGCTTTGATGACCACCGCTATCTGGAACTCAAAGGCTGGGATTGCGAGGGCGAGCTTTGGTACACAGACACGCAGCGTCAAATACATTCGATCATTGCCAGTCAGTTTTATCGCATATTTACGCGTCAGTATGTTCATCCTTCTAAGCGTTATATTGCTATTCCCTGGTGGGGGAAGGTGACAACGGGTTTCTCCGCATCTAAAGATTACGGACAGACCTGGGAAATAGGTGGAGCAAGGATTTCTCCCGGGCCGAATGAACCTAATGGTGACGATACTCCTTATTACGATGATGTAATTTCTTTCACCGTCGTCAACGATCAGGGATTTTTGCTCACTAAGAACAGCCTGTATATGTCGTCAAAGCCTTTTGATGACCCACGTCTCGCAACTGGAGGCCCGGGAATTGACTATCAGATAAACGGTGACCATCACCACATTAAACCCGAGTTTCCCGGTCCTGCCTGGGGTCTGGATTACATCACTAAACGAGGTCTTGCTGAAGACACGGCTCAATATCATACCAATTATCAGGATTTACCCGATAAGGTTCCTGAGGTCAAAAACTATCAGGGCTGGGACCATATGCGTTGTGATATGGATGCGGGCAGATAAGTTTTGTGATTATAAAAGACACTTTGAAAACATGCTGACTGCCAGACGCTATTATTTATAAAAGGAATTTTATGCAAGGTGTAATTCGCTTAAATGATCCGCTGATTTCAGGCGGACATGTCAATCAGGCATCAGGCTCTGAATTCATGGGGATTGCTGTAGCGCTTAAAGGTGACACGGTTATTTGCCCTGAGCATAAAGGCGTATTTCCGATAACCGAATGCCACGAAACCTGGACGATGAACGGGCGAGGTGTTGTTGTGAATGGATGTAAAGCCGCCTGTGGATGTAAGATCATCACAACATTACCCATTGCAGGTGTTGCATAATGGAATGGAGACTCTATCCACCTCAAAAGGAGCCGCAAGGAATAAAACCACACTGGGGCCTGATATTATTTTTATACACTATTGCATGCAGTATTTCACTGGCTATCAGAACGTTTAGCTGGCCGGAGGGAAAACACGTTGATAGTACGTTTCTCTATTACGGAATTATCATCCCCATAGTAATTATCTCAATAATTTTAAGTTTTATCGCTATGTTTATCAGTGCGAATTCCTTTTATCTGGATGTCAGGAAAAACATTGCTGACAGGAAACTGTATCACATTAAAAAATATGCAAGGGAATATCTGACCATCGCGGCTTGGTCTACTGTTGCTCCGGTTGATGATATTTCTTTGAAGATGTTGAAACTTGAAGGTGAGTTTCCACTTGGACAGAAAACCCCGCACAAACTAGAGATGGATGATGAATTTGTTATGTCCCGAACACAGCAGTTACTCGAAAAACTGCTGAAACCTATTTCTGTTAAATTAAGGCAACATCCGGACCTCAATATAACCTGCTGGATGAGAGGAGAAAATGAATCAGCGAAATCAGAGCTTATCGAAGTTCTTGCGAAGATGAATATTTCCTGCCGTGAGGAAAGCATAACTTCCCTGGACGAATGTCCTGCATATAATATTCTTACCGACATAATCTATCAATCCGGAATTACATATCAACCCTTACATCTCATTATCATTGCAGATCTCCATGGAGATGATAGCCGGTATATGGAAAACGCCAGTGCGTTTTTTATTTGCGAAAACTATATTGCGCAGGAAAAACCTGAACCCGTTTACCTTTTCCAGCCATTAATGAGTGAAATGGAATTAACAAAATCAGTTCCTGTTTTTCTCGCTGCTGAACAAGCAAAACCTGCAAAAACGCTATGGCATACTGGTTTATCGAAGAGCGAAAAATATCCTCTGCTGAACGCGCTAAGCGAATCTAAAACAGGTCAGGACAGGTTATCGTTAGAAACATCACTCGGAGAGTATTCAGCCAGCTATCAGTGGCTTGCGCTTGCTTTTGCCTCTGATGCTGTGATGTACGGCCAGGGTTCACAACTGGTTGCCACCTCAGAAAAAAACCGACCTGCACTCGCTATTTTGTCTTCAGAAATACCCAAACTTCCGGCAGAACCTGAACACAGCGAGGTTTTAACACCCATACATTATGCATTTCCCGCCATGGTATTTTCGCTGATGATGTTGACATTTTTAGTACTAGAAAACACCGGGGATCTTTCGATTTATCTTATGATTACGGGTGCGGTCCTTGTCATTCTCGTCACTTTTGGGCTTGGTTTTGCTCTGTCAAAAGCCTCTGCAGACCAGGCCTGGTCAGATATGGACGATCTAATTTGACGAGGGTATTAAAAATATTCGTTATTTTGCGATATAAATGAGCTATACCTGCCCGGCGATAAAGAACGATAACCGGGCAGGTATTCAAACCAACACATCAGAAACCTAACGAATCCAGCAGGTCGTCGACCTGTTCTTGCGAAGCGACAACACCGACGCCGTTGGCGTCGAGTTGCGGGCCGTTAAGCAGACTGTCGTTTTCACGCTTGGCTTTAACCTGCTGCTCAGGAATGTTTTCCATCAGCACCATCAGCAGCTGATTTTCAATTTCCTGAACCACAATCATCATGCGCTTGATCACCTGACCGGTGAGATCCTGGAAGTCCTGCGCCATCATGATTTCCATCAGCTGAGCATTGGTAAAGCTGGTGTGCTCAGGGACTTCTTTCAGGTAGCTGCGGGTATCCGTGACCAGTTCGCGCGCGTCCGATAACTCAATCGGGTTTTCGAACCATTCATCCCAGCGCTTATCCAGCTTTTTCGCGCCTGACTCAAGTTTGTTCTGGCGTGGCTGTGCGGCTTCAACGCTGTTCAGGGCGCGTTCTGCGGCCTGAGCGGTCATAGTGACGACGTAATCGAGACGGTCGCGCGCGTCAGGAATGGCTTCAGCCGCCTGAGCAATGGCCTGATCCAGGCCAAGTTCACGCATACTGTCACGCAACATACGGGTCAGTTGCCCAATGCGGGCGATAATCTCGCCCGCGGTTGCCGCATCATTTGCAGGCATTGGTATCTCTGCCATAAATCAGCTCCTACATGCCCAGTTTTTCGAAGATTTTGCCCAGTTTTTCTTCCAACGTGGCCGCAGTGAAAGGTTTCACAACATAACCACTGGCACCGGCCTGTGCGGCTGCCACAATGTTTTCTTTCTTCGCTTCTGCCGTCACCATCAGCACCGGCAGCTTGGCTAATGCGCCATCAGCGCGGATGGTTTTCAGCAGATCCAGACCGTCCATGTTTGGCATGTTCCAGTCGGATACCACGAAGTCGAAACCACCGGCACGCAGTTTGTTCAGTGCATCGACACCATCTTCTGCTTCTTCAACGTTGTTGAAGCCCAGCTCTTTCAGCAGGTTGCGCACGATACGACGCATGGTAGAGAAATCGTCAACTACCAGAAATCTCAGATTTGGATCGGCCATGTTTTATCTACTCCTAAGGTTTGGTGCTAAGCCGCGAGGCTGAAAAATTAAATACGTAATGCCTGACCGGCTGATATTTGTGCCAGCATCCGCTGACTGATTTGACTGAGATCCACCACTTCGTTTACGCCACCGGTCGCGATCGCCTCACGAGGCATACCGAATACCACACAGCTGGCTTCGTTTTGTGCAAGGGTATACGCCCCTGCGCGGTGCATCTCCAGCATGCCGGCGGCCCCGTCATTGCCCATTCCCGTCAGGATCACCCCAACGGCATTGCGTCCGGCATACTGCGCCACCGAACGGAATAACACGTCGACCGACGGACGATGGCGGTTCACCGCGGGCCCGTCGTTCAACTTAACCTGATAGTTGGCGCCACTGCGCGCCAGTTCCATATGTCTGTCGCCCGGTGCGATATACGCATGACCCGGCAGAACGCGCTCGCCGTCCTCGGCCTCTTTCACGGTGATCTGACACAGTTTGTTCAGACGTTCGGCAAAAGAGCGGGTAAAACCCGGTGGCATATGTTGCGTAATCATCAGCGCCGGACAGGTCGGCGGCAGTGGTTGCAACACGTGACGAATCGCTTCGGTGCCGCCGGTCGACGACCCGATGGCAATCAGCTTTTCACTGCTCAGAAGCGGCGTATGGCTGAGAATGCGTGGCTGCTCAACGTTGACGTTTTTGTTGAGACGCGCTTTTGACGCCGTACGAATCTTATCGGCAATCATTTCGCTGTAGGCCAGCATCCCTTCGCGGATACCGAGCTGCGGTTTGGTGACGAAATCGATCGCCCCCAGTTCCAGTGCGCGCAGCGTAATTTCTGAGCCTTTACCGGTCAGCGACGACACCATCACCACCGGCATCGGGCGCAGACGCATCAGCTTTTCCAGAAAATCCAGACCGTCCATGCGCGGCATTTCGACATCCAGCGTCAGAACATCCGGATTAAATTTCTTGATGAGGTCGCGCGCCACCAGAGGGTCCGGCGCGGTCGCCACCATTTCCATATCCGGATGGCTGTTGATGATTTCCGTCATCAGCTGACGCATTAACGCCGAGTCATCGACGCTCAACACTCTGATTTTATTCATTACCTCTCCTTGGCGAGGCCGTAGACGGTCTGGCCGCGCAAATAAAATTCCCGGCTGATTTGGCTGAAGTTTTCGGAGTGTCCGGCGAACATCAGGCCACCCGGTTTAAGTAACGGAACAAATCGGCGTAAAATTTTCTCCTGTGTTTCTTTATCGAAATAAATCATCACATTGCGGCAGAAAATTGCATCAAACGGACCGTTCAGCTGCCATTGGCTTGCCAGCAGATTCAGTTGCTGGAAAGCCACCATCTGCGCCAGTTCGGGACGTACACGCACCAGGCCACTGTGCGGACCGGTGCCTTTGAGGAAGAATTTCTGCAACTGCTGCGGGCTGAGCGTGCGCAGCTCTTCCAGCCGGTAAACGCCCGCCGTAGCTTTCTCAAGTACCTGCGTGTCGATATCGCTGGCCTGAATGCGGCAGTTTGCCATCCGCGGCCCCAGTGCTTCGCTGAGCGTCATGGCGATGGAATACGGCTCTTCACCGGTCGATGCCGCCGTACTCCAGACGCTGTAATTATTTGGGCGCGAACGGGCATGCTCCGCCAGAATAGGGAAATGATGCGCCTCGCGGAAAAATGCCGTCAGGTTGGTGGTCAGCGCATTGATAAACGCCTGCCACTCCGGGCTGTTGCTGTCACTCTCCAGCAAAGCCATGTAACTGCTGAAGTCATTAAGCCCGAGGATCCGCAACCGCCGGACAAGCCGGTTGTAGACCATTTCGCGTTTATGGTCCGCCAGTACAATTCCCGCCCGCTGATAAATCAGCTCACTGATCCGGCGGAAATGCGTATCTGACAGCGGTAAACGCTGGATCATCTGTGCCATGATCGAAGAGTTATCAGCACTCATTGGCGAGCCTGGTTGATTCATGGTGCAGCTCCATTAATGGACAGGTGGTGTGACGGAAACCCCATTGACGCTTCATCCAAATTAGCCTGTCAGAAGGTTTCCCAGTTATCTGCCGAACCCGCTCGCGCGGTAGCCGGAAGTAACGTGGGTTGAGCCACCTGGCGTGGTGTAAAGGCCTGCGACTGGCCACTGCGGCGTTGCAACACGCCCCCGGCGGTGGCGAGGCGGAACACCGATACTGCGCGGGTCAGATTCTCAGATTCAATTTCAAGCGCGTGCGTGGAAGCAGCAGCCTGCTGAACCAGCGCGGCGTTTTGCTGAGTCACCTGATCCATTTGTGTCACGGCAATCGAAACCTGTTCGATTCCGCGGCTTTGTTCGTCTGACGCCGAGGCGATTTCGCCCATGATGTCGGTAACGCGGGTCACGGCGCGCACGATGTCATCCATCGTGTTACCGGCGGATTCCACCAGAACAGAACCCTGACTGACGCGGCTGACAGATTCATCTATCAGCGCCTTAATTTCTTTGGCAGCCTGCGCACTGCGCTGTGCCAGACTGCGAACTTCACCGGCCACGACCGCAAATCCGCGACCCTGCTCACCGGCACGCGCCGCTTCGACTGCGGCGTTCAGCGCCAGAATGTTGGTCTGGAAAGCGATGCCGTCAATCACGCTGGTGATTGCGCTGATTTTCTTCGAGCTTCCGGCGATATCATTCATGGTTCTCACCACGTTGCCGGTCAGTTCGCCGCCTTTTTCTGCGGTATTGGATGCATCACGCGCCAGCTGTGTGGCCTGACGGGCGTTCTCGGCGTTCTGTTTCACGGTCGCGGTCAGCTCTTCCATGCTGGCCGCGGTTTCTTCCAGCGCCGAAGCCTGTTGCTCGGTGCGTGAAGACAAATCTGTGTTACCGGCTGCAATGCCTTTCAGGCCGGAGAACATCGTGTCAGCGCCGTGGCGTACGGTGCGGACGGTTTCGGCCAGCGACTGCTGCATCTGTTGCAGGCTTTCGAGCATCACTTTAATTTCGTAGCGCCCTTCCACCGTGATTGGCGCGGAAATATCCCCGGCACCGATACGGTCAAAATGGCCGCGCATGATAGTCAGCGGAGTGAACAGAATGCGACGGGTTACGACCAGCGCCAGCGCCGTCAGTACCAGCAACAGCACCGTGACGATGGTGGTGTTGATCATCACGCTCTGATAAGAATCCGCAGTTTGCGTTTGCGCCTGCTGGAAACGTCCGCCCACATAAGCGGTGTAATTACCCACTTCTTTCTGGAACAAATCCTGATATTTCTGCGTCGGGCTGGCGAGGAATCCGTCCATGTCGCCGCGCGATAACGAATCAATCAGAACCTGCAACATACCGTGCAGCGCTTCGTAGCTGGCTTTATTCACGGTCGTCAGTTCAGCGGCTTTTTCAGTTCTGCGAGGCAGAGCCAGGAAAACAGCGTAAGAATCTTCAGCACTTTTCAGGCTGTTTTTAGCGTCACCCATCAGCTGCGTTACGGTGTCCTGCGGCTGTTTCAGCGCCAGACGCGTCGCCGCGCGGTTCAGGGTATTACGGGTTTGCAGCAAATATGACCAGGTCTGGCTGAGCGCATCACGCTGTTCAGCGGTGTTGGATATCTGCTCAAAATTCAACTTATCCGTGTGGGCAGCTTGCAGCGATAAACCGCTACTAACCAGTTGCATAACGAAAAAAACTAACAATAACAAAAACATGCAGGTGGACACACGGATGTGCTTAAACATGGATAACCTCGTTGGGTGACAGCCCTGACCGTCACCTTCTTTCTTATATAATTATGCGATGTACGTGACTCAGAAGGTTTCCCAGTTTTCGGTTAAATCTGTACTTTGCGCTCCACCTGAACCGGCTTTAGAACCTGAAAGGTTCGGAGTCAACAGAGGCAGTCTTGCCGAAGTGCCCGGGTTCTGGCGCACGCTGTTATTTGCGGTCTGGCTCAGCGTAAACACCGCTACAGATTGCGTCAGCAGGCTTGCCTGCTCTTCCAGGGCCGCCGAAGCGGACGCGGATTCTTCAACCAGTGAGGCGTTCTGCTGCGTCACCCGATCCATTTCAGTGATAGCTTGTGCGACCTGCTCAATGCCGCGGCTCTGTTCATCAGAAGCCGAGGTGATTTCGCCCATAATGTCGGTCACACGCGTAACGGCGTTCACCATGTCGTGCATGGTTTCACCGGCACTTTCAGCCAGCACTGAACCGGTATTAATACGGCTGACAGAATCATCTATCAGCCCTTTAATTTCTTTTGCTGCCTGCGCGCTGCGTTGCGCCAGCGTACGAACTTCACCGGCCACAACCGCGAACCCGCGGCCCTGCTCACCTGCGCGCGCGGCTTCTACGGCGGCGTTCAGCGCCAGAATGTTGGTCTGGAACGCAATCCCGTCGATTACACCGGTAATGTCGGTGATTTTCTTCGAGCTGCTGGCGATGTCATTCATGGTATCGACCACGTTTGCCACCACTTTCCCACCCTTTTGTGCGGTTTCAGACGCGCTCAGTGCCAGCTGGCTGGCCTGACGGGCGTTTTCGGCATTCTGTTTCACCGTGGCGGTCAGCTGTTCCATGCTGGCGGCGGTTTCTTCCAGCGCGGACGCCTGTTGCTCGGTGCGCGAAGACAAATCGCTGTTACCGGCAGAAATTTCGCTCGCTCCGCTGTAAATGGCATCGGCGCCGTGACGCACGCCAGATACGGTGCGAATCAATTCGTCCTGCATGTACTTGAGACTATCGGCAAGCTGGCCGATTTCATTACGGCTTTTCACGACTATTTCGTGCGTCAGGTCACCAGTTGCAATTTTGCGGATGGTCTCGACAATATTTTTCAGCGGATGGACCAGAATTTTCTGCACGCCCAACCAGGCCAGAACCATGAAAATAATCAGCACAGCCAGCACGGTGCCCAGCATCCACAAGGCGTGGGTGAAGGAGTTATCACTGATCTGAACGGCGTCGTTGTACAGGCGATCGTTCTGATCGATATACGTGACGAAGGCTTTTTCGAAGTTGTCCTGATACTGCTGCGTGGGTTGTTCGAAGAAATCATTGATACGGCCCAGACCAATCAGTTCGATCAGTTCAGAAAGCGCGTCGTGCAGAACCTGATATTGCTTTTTAGCGTCTGCCGCGTATTCCGGGTTCTGGCTGGCATCGACAGGAATCTTTTGATAATTGGCAAAATGCTGATCGGCGATTTGCAGATCTTTCGTCGCGGTATCAATGAGTTCCTTAACCGTCGCACCGCTGCCCATCTGATTAGCGTCAAGCATGAAACGGATGCCTGCGCGGTTAAGCGTGTTGCGGGTTTGCAGCAGGTAAATCCAGCTGGCGTTGAATTCCGCCTGTTGTAAACGGATCTCCTGCGAAGTGGTGAAGTTGTCTTTGTCTGTCTTTAAGGATTTAAAGAACAGGCCGCCGGATACCAACTGTAAAGCACCGAAGACCACCAGTAAGATCACGATACCCGTGACCACTTTCATACGGTTAAACATGTTGTTCCTTTTTAAATGGGATTTATCTGGAACAGTTATCGGCAGAAAGTGCGGGAACTTTATGTGATGAGGATCAGATTTTTTTGGAGGAGTCAGGGGGGTCAGGCAACGGTGGCGACAAAACTCTTTAACAGCGCAATGCGTTTCGCGTCAGGGTTCACCAGAAGGTCGTTGTAGATGGTCAATACTACGCCTTTGAGTAATTCGGTGGTGTTATCGATTTGGGAAAGGGTTTTAAGTTTATCAATATCATTGCCAATTTCACGCCCCTTCAGGGAAAGGCGTTTATTGGCCAGACCGGTCGCCAGTTCTGACGTCAGCAACGTCACCAGACGCCTGGCCGCTTGCGGATTTGATGCCAGCTGATGAATGTAATACTTGAGCAGCAACGGGACGAAATCAGGCGTTGCACCGAGTTCCGCACTCGCCAGATTGAGCAGGTCAATCATGTGCGCAGGCACACGACTTTCCACAGCCTTGCGCTGTATCTGCAACTGCTTTCTGATGGCGGGCACAGACTGAAAAGGGATTACCGCAACGTTATCGCAGGTTTTACAGACGCCCGCGATGATATTTTTCACCCTACCACTGCCATCATCAAACGGCACATCGCGCAGCTGATAACTTACGGTTCGTAAGGCCTCACAGACGCTACACACCGCCTTTTTCTCATCCCCGACTTTATAAATAATCATAATTTTCCTTAATGATGAACGCTGATAAAAACGCTGGTTGGATCTGTGAAATACCATTTTATGTACCAGTGAATTCCGGCACTCGTGACAGTGATAATGTGGACATCAATGCTGCTGTCGTAATGGTACGGACGAACCTGATGATTATCCCCGGATGCCCTGCCGATCAACGCAGCGACTTCAAAGGGCGTGATGTCACCCGTGCTCAACAAATTCTTAAGATGAATCTCGCGCCTTGCCTCAAATTCAATATTTCCGTTCTTTAAACATTCGATCACCTTCCATTTGATCTCTCTGAAACTCATGTGGCCTCAATGTACGCCGGTTGTCGTACTTAATCAAATTATTATTTTGCCTCACGTCTTTATCCGTAAAGCCCCTTCTGCAGGGCTATCACGCCATAATGGGTAAAAAGATGCGCAGAGAAAATGATTGTTTTTCAAGCAAATGGAAGACATTACGCAAAAATGCGCTGCACAGTCTGCAACGCGGGTTTTGAACGTCAGTAAGGCTCGCAGGATGCGGTCTTGCCCCGCCCTCTCACGTTAAACAATAAATAACTCATCAGCGCCAGGATCCACACGCCAATCGCGCCGTACAGTAAGACGCCCGAAAAACCTTCTGTCAGTGCCTGTGCCGCTATACCGCCAGCCAGCGAAACTTCGCTGCCACCGGCGATGTGTTCGGCGATTGCCGGTAAATTTTCTCCGGCGGGCAACAATGCTTTCAGGCTGGCGGCGATGCCCGTAACCAGCAGGCTTCCCATCAGCGCGATGTTGATTGCCAGCGTGATAAGCCGCGCGCTGATATCAATGCCCGACGCCATTCCTGCGCGGTCGCCGGGGACGGAACCGGTTGTCGTGTTGGTCACCGGCGTATTGGTCAGGCCCAGCGCGGCACCGGCAATCAGTGCGCCCGGCAGCAGGCTGGTATGCGTTACGACGGCGATGTTCATCAGCATAAACCCCGCGCCGATAGTGAATAAACCCAGTGGGATCAGCCGTGCTGCACCGAATCTGGCGGTCAGCTTTTCACCCAGCGGCGGCATCAGCAACGTCGGTAATGTGTAAGCAAGAAGCGCCAGCCCGGTTGCAACGCTGGTATAGCCCAGCCCGCTCTGATAATAAACCGGCAGATAAATCATCAGCGGCCAGAAACTGAAGTTCATGCCCACAGACCCCATCAGCGCGCCGGAAAATGGCCTGATGCGGAACACCGAAAAATCAAACATCGGGTGCGGATGACGTTTCTCCGTCCAGACAAACAGCACCGCACTCAGCGCCGTTACCGCAATAATGCTTCGCGCCAGCGTGCTTTCCCAGCCCAGACTGCTGCCCTGCGTAATCAAATACGTTGCGCCCATCACTGTCACCGACAGCGTCAGCAATCCGCCGAGATCGAGTTTTTTGACCCGCCCGTCGCGGGATTCCACCACGTTATTCAGCGCCAGAATCAAGGTGATCACCGCGATAAAACAATGCACCAGAAATACCCACTGCCAGCTCAGCCATGCCACCAGAAGCGCGCCGATAATCGGCCCGAACCCCAGCCCGAAACCGAAGGTAATCCCCCACGCGGCGAATGCCTGGCTGCGCGCCTTGCCCTGCGGAAATTGTGTGGAAAGAATGGCGATGAGACACGTCAGCATCGCGCCGCCGCTCAGGCCCTGAAGGAAACGTCCGGCAATCAGCCACGCGGCGCTGCCGGATAATCCGCACATCAGCGATGTCAGCCCGAACGCGGCGATACTGATGATGAAAACGCGTTTGCGTCCGAAACGGTCGGCCAGCGTGCCGGTTGCCATCAGCACGGTTGTGCAGGCCAGCGTGTACGCGTTCATGATCCACTGAAGTTCGCGGAAACTGGCGTGCAGCTGTGCTTCAAGAACCGGCGAGATAACCGGTACGCTGGAGATTTCCAGCCCTGACATCAGGGCCGCGAGGCACACAGCCATCAGTGCCAATGTGTTTTTCATGCGTAAATCCTGCAAACGTTGAGAGGCGTTCAGCATGGAAGATTGGCGGCGCAGTGGAAATCAGCGGATATGCCATGTATCGTCAAGATCATGCCAAACTGATGGTGACCTGTTATGCAAAAAATCGAAGCTACACGCGTTTCTGCGCCGCAAAACCGGCGGCTGGTTTTGCTCGCCTACGAATGCTTATGCACGTTTGAATTTGGAACAGCGGTCGAGGCGTTTGGCCGCGCCGATGAACTGACCGGCGAACCATTGTATGAGTTGTCCGTCGCCTCCGTTGAAGAAGGAAGCTTTGGCGCACAGGGCGGTGTCCGGCTGGTGGTGGATGGCGGGCTGGAGCTGCTCGAAGGCGCGGGCACGATTGTTATCCCCGGCTGGCGAAGCATTCACGAACCGGCACCTGACCGGCTGATTGCGGCACTGCAAAATGCCCATCGTAACGGCACGAGAATTGTGTCGATCTGCGCGGGCAGCTTTGTGCTCGGCGCTGCCGGTTTGCTCAACGGCAAACGCGCCACCGCGCACTGGAACAGCACCGACGTACTGGCACAAAGGTTCCCTGAGGTTCAGGTTGAGCACGGTATGATTTACGTCGATGAAGGCAGCATCATCACCTCCGCCGGGGGTGCGGCGGGCGTTGACTTGTGTCTGCATCTGATCCGCCGCGATTACGGTATTGAAGTCGCAAACCGCACGGCGCGCCGGATGGTGACACCGCCGCTGCGCGAGGGCAATCAGGCGCAGCTTATTCAGCAACCGGTGCCGCGCTATCAGACCAGAACGCTCGCCCCTCTGCTGGATGATTTGCGCAGCCATCTCAATACGCCGCTGGTCATTGAGCAACTCGCCACACAAGCAGGGATGAGCCGCCGCACCTTTTTACGACGTTTCCATGATGCAACCGGCACCACGCCGGGCGAATGGATGCTGGGTGTCAGGCTGGAAAAAGCCTGTGCCCTGCTGGAAAACGGCAGTCTGAGTATTGACCGTGTCGCAGAACAGGCAGGATTTGGCTCACCGGAAACCCTGCGCCATCACTTCCGCCAGCGGCTGGGAACCACACCAACAAAATGGCGTAAAACGTTTCTGGAAAGAAGTCTTAAAGAGCGTGGAGCCCGGATGCCCGCGTGATTGCAGGTCTCCGGGCCAGTGAGCCCACGACCTTGACCTTAAACTTGCGCTTAAGCTTAAGCTTAAAACCAGGGTACGGTCGCCACCGCACTTAATCCGTATGCCCCAAACGCCCCTTCCACAGGGTCAGGCTGCAACACTCCACGCCGGATAAACAATCTGAATGATTCGCCGGTCGAGAGACTTTTCACCTGAATAAACGGCAGTTGTGTCATTTGTGATTTGCTCTCGGGAATACGTTCGAGGGCTTCCTCTTCGCTTAACCAACCTTTTTTCACTGAACGACGGCGTAACCTTTCCGCGCTGCTTTTTACCTGTACGCGACTAAAGCAGCAGTGTTTCGCCCCCGCCGGAACATCACGAATTTCGGTGATATCCACATGATCATTCAGTCCTTTTAACCATGACGTCTGGCTCAACACGTTCAGCATCGCCGCCGTGCTGTGCAGACGGATGACATTTCCCGGCTTCTTAGCGTAATGCGGAAAACTGACGCCAATCTTCCCTGCTGCATGTTGCCCGAGCGCGCGGTGTAATTTAGCAAACAACGCGGCCATCAGCAGTTCAGTACCAAATTCCGGATCGGGAAGAATGCGGATTTCCTGATAACTTTCCATGTGTGCCCCTTACTCGCCTTTGGCACCAAATACGCCGCCGCGTATCAGCGTCGCCATCACGTAATGTTGCTGCCCGGCATCCGGCTTTTTGTCTTTTGTCACCCAGTTATCCAGCAAGGTGTAGAAATCCATTTTCTGACCGGGCTGGCGACAGGCTTTACCTTTGCTGGTCACCGAACCATAAGGCTCGACGGCTATCGGTCCGAGTTCCAGTTCAGATGCCTGCGGATACCAGTCATCAATGGTGCGCAGCGCATTGCCAATTTTCTGCGAATGCAGGGCCGCGACACCGCCGGTCTGATAGAGAATTTTACTTTTCTTATTGTCACGGCTGGCGTCCAGCACCAGTTCCTGCGAAGGAAACACCTCCTGCCCCTCACCGAGCCGCACAAAGGCTTCAACGGTAAGCAGCACAGAAGCATTGCCGCTCAACCCTTCTTCAATCACAGCGGCCAGTTGTGCCAGGTCTCCTGCTGGCTGACCGAACTCGCGCAAACTGTAGTCATCTGCCCTGAACACCCAGCAGCGATTATTGTGCGTAACGTGTACGGCGATATCTTCTGCACCAATTCGGTTACGCCAGAGAAAACGGCCATTAGCGAGGTTTTCTGCATATCGCGCCGCCAGCGTGCCGAACCCCTGTTCGGTACGATATCCGTCAATCACGGCTGCCATCGCCGCCTGATAAACCTGATCGTTACACACCGAGGGAGAAGAAAGATTGCCTAATACGCGCAGGGTGAACCGGAGTTTTAGCGTATCGGCATTAAAGGGTAGCGCGGCGACATCCACGCGTTGCAGGTTAGGTTTCTGAATTTCCGCGTCCAGTTTGGCGGGGTCCGTCGTTGAACCGGTTTTCATACGATTGGAGATTGTGCCCCGCACAGCCTTTTCTTTGACTTCCACAGGCACCCATTTTGCCGGTTCATTAATTTCATGCCAGTTCCCGGCAAACATCTGTGCATCCGAGTTCGCCAGTTTGCGTTCAAAAGCCAGAACCGAGGCGGTCGTAACAGTCGTTTTGGTCATTGTGCTTTCCTTGTTTCAATGATTAGAAATCGGAGTGATCTTGTTCAGTTAAGTCGGCTTCCTGCAGCGGTTTTGCGTGGCTGCAGATATAGTGTTCAGTGCTGACCGGGTAGCGCCAGATGAGCTGATGAATGTCCGTAACCCGGTGCGGGCTGCGCCATTCGCCGACGCCATAGGCGGCTTCGACAAAACGGAATGGCGACGTGGTATCACGGGTTCTGACAACATCACCGGCGGCATATAACGGCGAAATGGGGGTAAATCCCACCATCAGCGGCACCAGATAACCTTTCGCGGGTTTCGGCTGATATTGCCATTGCGCAGAGCCCTCTTCCTGCTGTCCGGCACGGTAAGTAATCGTTGAGAAATCCAGCCAGGCGTCGATCATTTCCACCTGAGGATCCTGCGCCCGGCGTTCCGCAACGTGCTGCGCCAGCAGTTCAGAGCGGTCAACCAGCGCGAAACCCGGTAATGCGCGATACATTTCACGACGGGTGACGTTTTGTAACTCATCGCCATTTTGTGGCAACGTCATGACCCGCACCGGTTTCATGGATGTCACCGTACCGCCCGCCAGCCGCTGAGTGACGCACAACGATTGCAGATGTTGCTCCAGTTCTCTGGCTCCCGCATCGCCATGCAAAATGCTGCCTTCACATTCAATGAACAGCGTGACGGTCATGTGCATCCGCCCTTCTTCATTGAAGGGCGCGGTTTTCGCTTCTTTGGTCAGCGGGATCCGCGTCAGCGAAAAATAATAGTCGCCGCGCTCGCTGGCACGATGCGCCTGAACCTGATGCTTATGGCACACCACGCCGCAGCCGTTGAAGCTCAGTCCGTGACTCCGCTGGACGTTTCGCGAAAGCGCATGGGTAAAGCCCAGAAAATGCGTGATTCCCGGAAAACCGTAGGTCAGGCCGGAAATCGCATTGGCGTTCTCAACCTGAATGTGTGGCAGAACAATCAGATAACTCATTGCCAGTTCTCCTGCTGAGCGGCATCAAATTCCCGCAGACGCCTGCGCATTAACACCGACCATTCACGGAATTCGTCGGCACCGGTACTGAGCTTTTCATCCTGATTCAGACGGGTATTCAGCCAGTGGGCAAAATCCTCAGCAATGTCACTTATCCACTCACCGGCTTCGCGCCGGAGTTTAAAATCAGGGTCGCTATGCTGACGTAGCGGATCGAGCCAGAGCTGGTGCGCCGCTTTCAGAACGCAATCCTCGGCCTGACTCCAGCCCTGAAGATCTGTCAGTGACTGAATTTCAGCGGCATAGCTGAAGATCATACCAATCAGTTCGTCCACGTATTCGGCGCGTTGCTGGCGGATTTCCCTCGTATTTTCGAGGTTATAAACGCTGTGCAGATAACGACGCAGATCGGCTACCACCAGGCTGACTTTAGGCGAAACAGCCGTCAGAAAAGTTTTATGCGAAACAGGTGGCTTAAGGGTTTGCTGCCACTGCGGCGGCGCACAGCGCAGTAAATGATTTTTACCGCCACGGGCGCTGTTCAGATAAGAGATATTTTGCGGTTTGGTGCCACCCACATTTTGCACAGCAAGATCAGGGAAGAACTGCACAAGATCGGGACTCCAGACCTTTTCGCGGCGTGCCTTACGTGCAGCCACCGATTCATCGCTGTAACGGGAATGGCTAATGCGTTTATGCAACGCGTGCGCCAGTGAAGAAGAATAAAGCGGGCTGAGCAGATGGTAACCGGCCTCACCAGAAACGGGGAAATACAGCTGTTTGGCAAGCGGGTGCGAAGAGAGAGTTTTATCCGACAATGCCTGCATAAAACCGTTAACCCATTGATCGCATTGTGCTTCATTTTCCGCCAGCGCTTTCAGGGCGCAATAGTCGCCCCGTTTAAGGCTGTCGAGCAGAGAATCACCTTCATGCCCGGTTTGCAGGAGTTTTGCGACATCCAGTGCAGCCGAATTCCCGACAGCATCAACGGCAGGAGAGTGTAATGTTGACGTTGAGAGATACACCGCCCCCTCGCTTTTCACCGTGCTGTAAAAGCTGCTGCCTTTCGCATCGCCATGAAAATATTTTACCGCGTGCGTGACCAGACTGATTTGCCCCGCGCGCGCGGCGGCATCGGTCAGCCAGGTACGGACGTCATACTTCTTTTCCAGCTCACGGCGTTGTTCAAATAGCTGTTGCTCAAGCGCGGCTTTCTCATGCGCACTGGCAGCGGAAATTTGCTTATCGGCGGCTTTGTTGAAGGCTTCCAGTTTGAACTGGCAGCGGTCGTGAATGTAACCGGTTATAAACTGACTTAATCCATGTGTTTCCATGTTCTCTCCTTGATTAATGGGGTGCACCAAACACTCCTAACGCTTCGTGACAGTGCCATCGGGTGTTTTCGTCGTCGGCTAAACAGACTTCTCCAAACGTTTTACTGACGCGATTAAGTTCCCAGCCGAAACTCTCTGCCAGACTCTGATAGAGGGTTTCGCAATTCATTTCCATCCACTGGCTGACGCCTTCGGCATAATCCAGAGCAATAGCCTTAAATCCGCTGCTGTCTTTCCACCCTTCGCTCCCGTCGTCCGGCTGCCGGAAGCGCGGCTTGTCGCCCTCTTCTTCCAGCCACAGATAATATTGTCTGTCTGGCGCTGACTGACGAAACGGGGTGCGCGCCTGCAATTCGCCGCACCATTCGGCCTGATCACGCCACCAGCGGGCAGCGTAGATGTCACCGCAGGGTTTTCGTCCGAGCAACTCCGGCCATAAACGCCCGTGTTCCATATCAGACATGCTCATCTGAGGATCCGGTGTTTCCCGCTCTTGTATACGCGGAATGGCGCTGAGGATTTCGTATTCTTCAGGGCGCAGTAAATCGTGCAAATCATGGCTGGCAAAGGCATTGCCGCCGCTTTCAAAACCCGGTTTGCAGTAGGCGGGCGCTTTCTTTTCCAGGGCCTTAACGTTTTTATGCAGAATATGGATATTAGGAAATTGCGGAGCGAACTGCCGGTGCCGTTGTACACGACCGGCAAGCTGGATAAGGGAACGCATGGAACTCGGCTCCGCGATCGCCCAGTCATAATCATGGTCACGGCCTATTTCGGCAACGGAGGTAGCGAGCACCACGAAGATGTGATGTTTTTCAGGATGAACAGCCAGCACTTTGCGGACTTCTTCCACCTGCCAGATAGCGTCTTCGTCATGTCGCGCCAGCATGACATCCAGCCGGTTTTCAATGTGAGCGCGCAATGCCAGCGGATACTGACTGTGATAAACGCAATAATGTATTTGCACATCTGCCGGAGACGACGTTGCCATCAGGCGTTGCGCCACGCCAACCAGCGGGTTGATATTTGCCATACGCACGAGACCGACAGTCAGTTTTTTGCCGTGGTGATGCGCATTATGCAGTTCGATTAATGACTGATGCAGACGTGCTGACACCGCATTCAGCACGTCGGGCTCGCGTGCTGTTGCCGGGGATACTGTGACCAGAGAAGCCCGTCGCAGCGGGCTGCCCTGTTGCAGCAAAGGCACCCGCTTCTTCACAAACTCACGGTGCTGCTCGCCAAACGATTTACCGGTCATATGCTGGCTTTCAGACACATTAAATTCGTCGAACCACGCGCAGCAGACATTCAGTGGTAAATCAGGCTGGCCGCAGGCTTGCTGATAATCTTTGCGTCCGGCGACATAAGCACTGAATAATGCCTGAACCAGCGCCGGGGCCAGCGTTGCCGAAGAAAGTAACACCCGCGAACCGAGCATTCCCGCCCAGTTCACCAGCCGGCACAGCGCAGGCAAATCGGCCATATCAAAATCATCGGGCTCATCAAGCACCAGATCAGACGTGAGTAACCTGAGCATCGGCGCAATTTGATGACCGCCACGCAGACTTTCACAGGCGGGGATAAGATTATCTATCGTCGTCACCAGAACGGGCGCGCTCAGCAATTTATGCAGCGCTTCTTTGCCTTTAAGCCACTGTCCCAGGCGACCCGTATCCAGCATTCCTTCATACCGCACATACTGATGTTCAGCAAAAAGTGCATCTGCTGACTGGCTGCCGGTACTCTTTATCAGCTTGTCATCCTGATTCAGCTGATGCAGTTCCTGAACCGCCTGCGAGCCGATCAGGATCGCCAAATCTTCTTTATCGAGATGCAGTTTTTCGCCCAGCGCATCACCGGTTTGCAGGGTCAGCGTTCGAAGCCCGAGCGCGACCGAGAAACGGCAACCGATTTTATCCTCCGCCAGTCCGTACATGACCCGCGCATTCGCCAGCGTTTTGCCGCAACCGGTCGAGGCCATATTCACGCCAAAAAATCCGTGCCGCCGGGCGTTTTCACGCAGCCCGCAGGCTAAATCGAAGGCTTTATCCTGCCAGCGAAACTTCTCTTGCTGTACGCGTTTCCTGAACCCTTTATGGCGTGAGATTGCCGGTAAGGTTTCACGCATACCGGGCAGACTGCGTGCCAGCAGCCAGGCATTCTGGCTGACACCAATATTGTGCTCATCAAGATGCTGTTTGGGTTTACCGGTCTTTTTGTCAGTATTGGCGATGGCGGGATATTGCGTATCCTGCCAGCCTGGCGTCGCTTCAAGCGAGGAGGTCAAATGGTCGGAGAGCATCAGCACCAGCCGGGCGAGATGGCGGGTAAATCGTTGTTCTGCTTCCATATAAGGCGAAGCAAACAGCGGCAGCTGAAGCGCCCGTGTGGCAAATTTTTGCGCTTTGCTGCGCCACGTTGCACTTAGCACCGGCGTGCCGTGCGGAAACTGCCAGACAGCCTGCTGCTCACGGGGCGTCCATGGCGCATCCATATTGGTGGAATTCCAGCAGGGCGCGAACTGTTGATCCTGCCAGTGACGGATGTCGGTAAGCTGCGGCGGGTTGTTATAGTTAGCGTTGTGGCGCGGATAAACCGGCAGGCGGTGATGCGATACAATCAGCCACGCAACCAGCCGCGCGACAGGGGGCAAACCTTCGAGCGGGCTGTTATGAGTGTGACTGAGATTATTACTGGCCAGATTTTGTATCATGGCTTTTTCATCTTTAGCACTGACATTCTGCAAAGCGGTCAGCCATTGTTCATCCGTCTGCTGACCGACAAACGCCTGAAATAGCCGTACAGAAATCCACTCATGCCGGTAAGGTTCAAAGCTTTTCCCCTGCCCTCTGAGTTTATTCTGGAATAACGTATTGGCCTTGCCAAAATCATGAAAAAGGCCACTGATGGCAGCCAGCAGTCCGATGGTGCTGATACTGTGAAAAGGATGTTCGCTGCCTGATTTTACAATATCCCGCTGAGTTGAATGGGTGGCTACAGAACCTTTTTCGTTAAACTTACGAATATTCCCCACGATCCAAATGACTTCAGTCTGGTTATTCGATTTAATCCAGTGACAGGCAATTGCCGTATTTCTGCGGGCGGTTTTCTTTAATATTCGCCGTAATGTATTCAGCCCTTCCAGGGTTATCGCGGTTTGCCACGTCCGTTCTCCCTTGCGTTCGGCAAACTGATCGATAATACGCCGCGTTTCCGTCAGCGCTTTTTTACTGCATTCCGAAACCAGCAATATATTCATTTCTGCTGACTTATTTCTTGTGCGACGCATTGCACCGTTTCAATCATAATATCCAGCGCATCTGCACGCTGAAGATGACTTACACAACGATGTCGAAATTCCTGTTCATCTTCACCTTTCATCGCAGCAATAAATGCCTGCGGCAGGATCAGGGCATCTTTAATTAAATCGGCGACATCAAACACCAGCCCGCCACGCCGTGTTTTGCCATGCATCACCGCCAGTCCGTGTGGCAGGCCGATAACCCAGACTGCCGTGGCCGCCAGCCCGTAAGCCATATAGTTACCGTGGTCGAGATAACGATTGGCCACATCAATGCCTGCGCCGCGTTTCGCCCGCGTGAAGTCACCGTAACGGGCGGCAGTGGCGGCCAGTTTATACAGACCTTTGGTCAGCACAGCTTCGTGTGCCATCAGTTCGTTGATGTTATTGCACTGCGGCAAACTTTGTTCAAACCGCTGTAACACTGCCTCTGCTTTTAACGCATCCAGCTTAAAACCGTCTTCCTGCGTCATCACCGGGTGTAACCAATTTTTACGAATTTGCTGGCTTCGCACTTTCTGAAACGCCATCGCCGCAGCCAGTCTTTTCTGTTCATCGAACCAGAAGCTGACCCACTGCTGAAGATATTCTGTCGGGCGGTATTCACTTTGCGACGTCAGCCAGGAGACATTCACTTCCACTTCATTTGCGGCATAAAGCGGTGTTCCTCCGCCACCGCAGAAACCGACCAGCACACCCGCTCTGGCAAATTCACGCATCGCCGCCTGAGTGACCGACGTACCTGTACCGAGCATGACAACCGTGGTATTAGCAATGGGGATATTCCAGTACAGCGATTGTTTCCCCTCTTCCGTAACATATTCAACCCGACCGCCATTGACCAACACACGGCAATATTGCAGGTAATAAATATTAGAACGCTTCGAGTGCAGAATAGTTTTCAGCTCAGAGGGTATCAATGCGTCGGCCATGTTGAATTCCTTTCAATGGAAATTGACGGAAACTAAAATAAACCTATTTCCCTTAACATCAACGATTAAATACATATGTTTTTTGTATAAAGTTAATAAGAGATATTGATATTTATATATTGGTAATACGTTAATAACGGGTTCAATAAGTCACATGGCTAATTTAATATTGTCTGCTTGTTCGGTATTGAACATGGCCAAATGCCCGGAGCGCGAAGCCATCATTTTCTAAGCTGCCTGTACGGCAGTGAACAAGCAAGAACTGATAAAACGCCTCACCTTTGATTTCTAAGCTGCCTGTACGGCAGTGAACGAATACCTCCGGGCCGAGTGGTGCGCCCGTCCTTTCTAAGCTGCCTGTACGGCAGTGAACGTCTGAGAATACTGCACTGAACGACTGTCTCCTTTCTAAGCTGCCTGTACGGCAGTGAACCTTTGTTCCGTTCATTCTGCGTATCCCAGTCGTTTCTAAGCTGCCTGTACGGCAGTGAACTGTTGGGTTTCGATGTTTAGGCTTTGAACTGCCAAAGATTATTCCTCTTTAGGAAGAAATACCCTCTTTTTTTGACGGGGTTGGCGATTCATTAAAATCAAGGAGTTAGGGAAAGTGCGAAAAAGAGGGTCATTTTGGAGAGGGCATTGATACCCCACTTTCCTTAACGGAGAGCGGGGCCGAACGGGCTTTTTTGCTCATCCCCCTGCGAAGGGGAAGGCGCCGTTCTCAGTTATATTTAATTTCGGTATATCTACTCGGCCAGATGGTTTCTGCTTTTACGCCGATGGCTTCTGCAATCAACCTTTCGCCTTTCGGCCATTTGCGGGTTAATGCGTTCGAGAGCGTTGAAGAACTCAGCCCGGCGTTACGTGAAACCGCCGCCATCGTAGTGCCCTTCTTTTTAATTGCCGCAATAATATCGGCCTGATGCCAGTCTTTGTTCATGCGATCACCTCACCGGAGGCATACAGCGAGCAGCGCAGCATCTCGAACCGTTCCCACAAGATATACGTGATGATCTCTTTTATCTTTCTGTCATGCAGCGTCATCAGGGTGAAATTCAGCGCCATGCACTGATCGCAAAGTTCATCGGGTTCGGGATCGGCGTAATCAAATAAGCCGTCGTCCATCGGGATCCCCAAATTCTTGCGGTGCTCGGGAATGGGTTGCGATAACGTCGCTTCAAGGTATTCGAGCTCGTTTTGCAGCATGATACAAAGTCTGTCCTGCGAAGCTCTGTTTTGCGGATTCACCAGCGCATTCGCCAGCAAACGGCAGCGATCGGTGAGTGTCCATGAATCGGGGGATGTTTCGGGGGTATCTAATGTCTTCATTAAAGAAACCTATGGCAGATTGCATTTCTGCTACCACGTTAGCTCCTACGCTAAAGGTGGTAACCCAGGCGGGAGTAGGAGATCGGTCTACCTTCCGACCAGCCCGAAGGCTGCCCCGCCTGAGTCACCTGAACAATATACGTTATAAAACGTTTTATAAAGGTAATACAAAGCGATAGCACATAATGCGGTGCTACGGCAGATAACCGGGCTCCTACACCCGACTGCGGATTTTGCCGCAGCGGGCAAACAATAACGGGATAACCACACATTAAAAATGGGCAAAACGCAGGGATGAGATACTGATTCCAAGGAGTTTTTATGGTTTGCAGTAAGTTACATGGGGCTGCCTGTGCGGCAGTGAACCGAGATTGAGTATCTGACCGAGATTGAATTGCTTTCTAAGCTGCCTGTGCGGCAGTGAACCAGCAAACCATCAGCCATTGGTTTTCAAAGCATTTCTAAGCTGCCTGTACGGCAGTGAACGCGATGCCTATCGCCACGCGATGCAGCATTGCTTTCTAAGCTGCCTGTACGGCAGTGAACTCGGCGCATTGCATGCGGTGTGGTGTCTTTTTTTTCTAAGCTGCCTGTACGGCAGTGAACCATCAGCTTGGCATTAGCGCCGCCTGACCAGCTTTCTAAGCTGCCTGTACGGCAGTGAACGCTTCTAGTTCACGCATCGGGTCGCTCATGTTTTTCTAAGCTGCCTGTACGGCAGTGAACTGTTGGGTTTCGATGTTTAGCCTTTGAACGGCAAAAGATTATCCTTGTTTGGGGAAAAAAACCCTCTTTTTTATGGGATAAATTGGCTAATTAAAATCAATGAGTTAGCGGATGAGTAAAAAAGAGGGTGAGTTCTGAGATGGCATTAATACCCCATCCCAGACTTCCCCTTCGCAGGGGAAGGAGCAGGACAAAACCGGCTTATGGCTCTGGCTCTGGCTCTGGCTCTGGGAAGGAGCAAGACAACACCCTTCTGCATTGGATTTTGCAAAAGAATCAGAACGAAGGTTTTATTCGATCGGGAATGGCGTGATCAAAAATCTTGCTGAACGGAGCGGCTTCGAGACCTATGGCTCGAAGACCGAGAGAAGGAACCGCGCAGCGGCAAGATTTGCGCCACAAGCTGATGTGCCAGAACATGTCCGTCGTTCCAGCGGCAGCGAGCAGTGAAAAGAGCGTGGAGTCCAGAGGCCCGCGCGATTGCGGGTCTCTGGGCCAGTGTGGGCGGCGAGCCCACGACCTTGACGTTAAAGACTTAAATCTTAGTCACGCTATCAACCAGTGCCATTTCTTCACTGCTCAGCAGCTTCTCAATATCCACCAGAATCAGCATACGGTCACCGAGCGATCCCAGACCGGTCAGGTACTCCGTCGACATGGTTACGGCGAATTCCGGTGCCGGACGGATTTGATCCTGGCTCAGCGACAGCACGTCAGAAACGCCATCAACCACAATCCCCACCACACGGTTTTCGAAGTTCAGGACGATCACCACGGTGTTTTCATTATAAATCACGTCTTCCTGCGCGAACTTTACCCGCAGGTCGAGGATTGGCACGATCACGCCGCGCAGGTTGGTGACGCCTTTAATAAATGCCGGGGTGTTGGCAATGCGGGTTACCTGGTCGTAGCCGCGGATTTCCTGCACTTTCAGGATATCGATGCCGTATTCTTCATCGCCTAAAGTAAAGATCAGGAATTCCTGACCTACCGTTTCGCCCGCAATTTTAGACACGGTTGCAAGTCCTGCCATGTTGTTCACCTTTGCTTTTTATCTTTAAATCGGCCTGAGTTCTTCACACCCGGCGACGGTTCAGGTCGCCGGAAGCTTTGCTTGTTATGCGGCGGTTGCGCCTGTTGCTAATTTATCGCGGTTCAGCGACTGCAAGGCAGACACGTCCACGATGAGGGCCACACTACCGTCGCCCAAAATGGTGGCGGCAGAAATGCCCGGCACTTTGCGATAGTTGCTTTCCAGGTTTTTCACCACCACCTGATGCTGACCAATCAGCTGATCAACCAGCAACGCGTAGCGACGCCCCGCACTTTGTAAAATCACCACGATGCCCTGCGTCGCTTCAGTTTTCGCGTCTTTAACATCGAAGACGTTATAAAGCTCGACCAGCGGCAGATATTCGCCGCGCACTTGCAGAACACGCTCGCCACCGGCCAGCGGGTGTAAATCTTCCGACAGCGGTTGCAGCGATTCCATGACCGCATTCAGTGGCAGAATGAAGACTTCTTCACCGACTTTCACTGACATGCCGTCGAGGATCGCCAGCGTCAGCGGCAGCAGGATGCGGATAGTGGTGCCTTTACCTTGCTGGGAATGGATTTCAACGTGACCGCCCATTTCCTGAATGTTTCGTTTCACCACGTCCATGCCCACGCCACGGCCTGAAACGTCGGTGACTTTTTCTGCCGTCGAGAACCCGGCGGCAAAGATCAGCATGCCGACTTCTTCGTCACTCATGTTGTCGTTGACGTTCATGCCCTGCGACGCGGCTTTCGCCAGAATACGTTCGCGGTTTAGACCGGCACCGTCATCAATCACTTCGATGCAGATGTTGCCGCCCTGATGTTCCGCGGACAGCGTCAGGTTACCGGTCGCATCTTTGCCGTTGGCGATACGCACTTCCGGCGTTTCCACACCGTGGTCGAGGCTGTTACGCACCAGGTGCGTTAACGGGTCAATAATGCGTTCGATCAGGCTCTTATCAAGTTCGGTTGAGCTGCCCAGCAACGTCAGTTCGATTTGCTTGTTCAGCTTGCTCGCCAGATCACGCACCAGGCGCGGGAAGCGGCTGAACACGAATTCCATCGGCATCATACGGATCGACATCACCGATTCCTGCAAATCACGGGCGTTGCGTTCCAGCTGCCCCATGCTGTTGAGCAGGTCGCTGTGGATCACCGGATCCAGCAGGTCAGAACGCTGCGCCAGCATGGACTGGGTGATGACCAGTTCGCCTACCAGGTTGATGAGCTGATCCACTTTTTCAACCGCGACGCGGATGCTGGTGGATTCCGGCGCTTTTGGCGCACGGGCTTTTGCCACTTCGGTGTTCGGCACAGCGGCCAGAACCGGCGCAGTACGCGGCGTGGCCGGAACCGGTGCAGCTTCAGCGACGACAGACACGGCGGCCGGCGTTTCGACAGCCGCTGGTGCCGCGGCGGCGGCATGTGTGAAGCTGATTTGTTCCGGTTCGAGCACGAAGCACAGAACAGCAATAATGTCGTCTTCGGTCACGGTGTTGACCAGCGTCGCTTCCACGCTGTCTGCGGTCTGAACCGGATCTTTAATTTCGCCAAGATTACCCAGTTCTTCCAGCATGACCGGAACTTCCTGGGCTTTCAGACCGGAGAGGCGTACGCGCAGGTCGCCTTTGCCTGCGGCAGGTGCGGCCGGTGCAGCTTCCGGGGCATTCGCCGCCGGGACGGATTCGACGACGTGAAGATCCGGAGCAGGCTCCCGCTCTTGTTGCGCGTCGAGGGCCAGTTGTCTCAGGGCTGCACAGATGTATTCAAAGCTGTCTGCATCGGGATCCCGGGATGATTTATAGGCGTCGAGTTGCTCCTGCATAATGTCTTTGGTTTCCAGAAACAGGTTGATGATGTCAGTGCTCAGGCTCATTTCAGCACGACGAGCACCGTCGAGCAGGTTTTCCAGTAAGTGAGTCGTTTCCTGCAAAACCGTAAATCCAAAGGTCGCTGCGCCACCCTTAATTGAGTGCGCGGCGCGGAAAATCGCGTTGAGCTGCTCAATATCGGGCGCTTGCGGATCAAGCAACAACAGATGTTGTTCCATGTCCGCCAGCAACTCGTCTGCTTCATCAAAAAATGTCTGATAAAAATCAGTAATATCCATGCTCACGTGATCACCTCTGCTGTGAATCGCGGCTTGTTGATGTGGTCGCAGGTGCCGTGACCGTCGCAGCGGCCGGAGCCGATGTTGCAGGTTGGGCGCCCGCCGATGGTGTCACTGGCGTCTGCGTAGTAATCCCGGGTATTGATGGTACCTGTACTGGTGCTGCTGATGATTCTGGTGTCGCTGGCACGGCCGGAGCCGGGCTCATTTTCGGCGCGAGTGCCGGGGCAGTCTGACGTCCAGGGACCTGTCTTTGCAGTTCACCGGCGTCATTGATTGTGATCGCTTCGCCCTCACTGTTTTCCCGCTCAATCGCTTCTTCTGCGTGTTTATTGAGAACTAAAATACTGATGCGACGGTTTATCGCGTCTCCGGCCGGATGATTTTTAAGCTGCATGGTGGAACCCATGCCCATCACCCGCAGAACCTTCCCTTCGCTCAGGCCGCCGATAATCATTTCACGGCGCGAGGCGTTGGCGCGATCGGTCGATAATTCCCAGTTGCTGTAACCACGTTCGCCCTGCGCATACGGCATGTCATCGGTATGACCGGCCAGGCTGATTTTGTTCGGGAAATCGTCCAGAACCGGCCCGATAGCGCGCAGGATATCGCGCATGTAAGGCTCAACAATGGCGCTGCCAAGCTGGAACATCGGGCGGTTTTTGCTATCGATGATCTGAATACGCAAACCCTGCTCAGTGAGGTTAATCATCAGATGCGGACGTAAATCCTTAAGCCGCGGATCGGATGCCAGCATGTCTTCCAGCTTCTGCTGCAGGCGTTGTAAATCTCCGGCCTCACGTTTGCTCTCGCCCTGCGACTGATCCATTTTGTGGACTTCACCGTCCTGCACCGTCGGGTCAGCGCCACCACCCGGGATCGGGCTGGTGGCATCGCTGCTGCGTGGCCCGCCGGTAATGGCCACCGCCAGTGGCGTACGGAAGTATTCGGCAATTTGCACAAGTTCTTTAGGGCTGGAGATCGAAATCAGCCACATCACCAGAAAGAAAGCCATCATCGCTGTCATAAAGTCAGCGTAAGCAATCTTCCACGAACCACCGTGATGCCCTCCGCCGTGCCTATTCTTTTTCTTGCGTACAACAACGATTGGATGGCTCTGATGCTTCATACTTTTTCTTCTTCAGTTTGTTTCTGGCCCGGTGATTTGACCTGACGAACGTGTTCCTCCAGCTCGATGAAGGAAGGTCGTTCGGAGGTGTAAAGCGTTTTACGGCCAAATTCGACGGCTATTTGTGGCGCGTAACCGTTGATACTCGACAGCAAAGTCACCTTGATGCACTGCATCATTTTGGCGTTTTCTGCGCTTTTTTGTCGCAGTACGCTGGCCAGCGGGGAAATAAATCCGTAGGCCAAAAGGATACCGAGGAAGGTCCCCACCATCGCATGGGCAATCAGTGCCCCGAGCTCTGCGGCCGGACGATCCGCCGCTGCCAGGGTATGTACGATCCCCATGACCGCCGCCACGATACCGAAAGCAGGCAGTGAATCGCCGACCAGCGCCAGGCTGTTTGCCGGGACTTCACTTTCATGCTCGTAGGTTTCGATTTCCTCATCCATCAGTGCTTCGATTTCAAAAGCGTTCATGTTGCCGCTGACCATCAGGCGCAGATAGTCCGTGAGGTATTCGACTAAATGCTTATCGGCAAGGATGCGGGGATAATTAGCGAAAATGTCGCTTTCAGCCGGATTGTCGATGTCATTTTCCAGCGACAGCATCCCCTGCTGGCGCGATTTGGCTAACAGGCGGTACAGCAGCGCCATCAAATCCATATACAACGCTTTGTTGTATTTCGACGCGCGAAACAGCTGCGGTAAGGCACGCATGGTGGATTTAATCGCTTTGCCGTTGTTACCGACGAAGAAGGCGCCAATGCCGGCACCACCGATAATGAGTAATTCTGCGGGTTGGTATAATGCGCCCAGTTCACCGCCGACGAGCAGGAAACCGCCAAACACTGAGCCCATGACCACGAGGTAACCTAATATTACTAGCACGATGAATCCTTAATTCTATGTGGTTTTAGGGCGAGGAAAAGCGCGAGGCTGTGCCACCTTGCCCGATGTTACGCAGCTCAAACGTGCATAAAAGGGGCCAGATTATGGCGGAGACGTTAGGGGGAAATGATGAGCGGTGCTACCACCGCTCCGGACGACATACTGCAACCTAACAATCTCAGACAGCGCGCTTGACCTGTTCGTCCAGCTCTTGAGATGTTATATCGGCAACCTGCGGGGAAAGTTTACGTTTTTTTACTGCCCGGGATGGGGGTTGGCAAAGACTGCATACAAACCCGTGGCGCGGTTGGTGTGCATGGGTAATGAATGAACCTTCACAGCAGTTGCAGGCAGAGAGCTGCAGCATTCCGCTGTCGACAAAACGGACCAGCGTCCATGCGCGGGTCAGAGCAAGAATCGGCGCCTCGCCGGGCTGCTCCGGACATTGCTCCAGATAAAGACGGTAAGCCTTAATTACGGCTTCCACGCCATTACAATGTCCGCTCTTTAAGAGAAACGAGTACGCGTTGTAAAACATGGAAGAGTGGATGTTCTGTTCCCAGGTCATAAACCAGTCCGTCGAGAACGGTAACATCCCTTTTGGCGGCGGGCTGCCGCGCAATTCTTTGTACAGTTTAATCAGTCGGCCACGACTCAATTGCGTTTCGCTTTCCAGCATCTGCAATCTGGCACCCAGCGTAATCAATTCCATGGCAAGCTGAATGTCCCGTGCTTCCTGGACGATACTTTTTTCTGCCGGTTTGGTTGACGCATCTTTCCCTGACATAGCTACGCCCTTTTCTTCATCGCGCCGCTGTCTTTCGCAGCCAGGCCTTTAAGCAGGTGGCTGGACAACAGGATGCCGGTGTGGATTTGTTGTAAGTCATCCACACGCGATTCCTGAGTCAGTCGTTCAATTGTCTTACTGTCGTCAAAGCGGAACTGACATAAAAGCTGGTTCGTTTCAGCCAGCTTCACCATCTGTGGCAGCGTCAGTTGCCCCAGGGTTTCTGCCATTACGTCATCAATCCCCAGGCGAAACATCGCTGAGGCCTTTTCGTCGTTAATCAAGCGCTGTGCCAACAATAGATATGACAGGTTGATATCATATATGTGCTTTAGCAATTCGGACATTCTGTTCTACCCCATTACCGATGCCACTTTTTTAAGGTGGCGGATTGATAGACATATTCCATGCAGCAAGAGTTTCACCCGGCGTGACAGGAGTATTTTTTACTATCAAAACAATTGGATCATTGGCTGATTAATAAATCTCACGTTGGAAATAGATTTATCCTGCGGTATTTACTTCACCGCCAATACAAAGTTGTTCCTGATGTAAACTAAATTAATTGTGACAATTGCACTGCTAAGTAATCGTGAAACACTTCAGTTTTGGTGTACTGGCAGGGTCCGTTGCTGTGATGGCGTCTCATTCAGTGAAACGCTTTTACATACATTATTAGGAATAATCTTACTACGACGCAACTCTAACCCCGTTCCCTTTATACATACAATCTGGGCGTTGCCGAATTTTGAATAAAGTGTGACGCACATCACACTTTTAAAACTTATTTTGTCCCCAAAAGTGCAATTTATCGTAAAAATTTGCGCAGTTTTAAACCAAAAGTAAAAAAGCGTCTAAAAAAGGGGGCTGTGGCTGTCTTTTTTCGCCATTTTGAGATCATTTTGTACAAAGACCAATTAAAGCCAAATGATTAGCACACACGCCAATCAATCATAGTTCACCCAGTTTTTTATGCTGTAAATTTCCAATAGCGTGATCATTGTGCTAATTCTGCGCAACCCAGTCACCACAAGGCTTACAGGGGAACGAGTCCTAAAAGTTTTGGTTAAATTTAGTTCAAAAAGTAGGGGAAACGTGAGCAACCACGCTATTTCAAAAGCAAAAAGACAATGATTGTAAGAATTTGTTACAAGGCGAGCGCAGACATCCAGTCATCAGACTAGATTGATAAGAAGAAATAATGAGACGGCGGACTTAGGCCGTACAAACGTATCGGCATCTCTTCAGGAAAACTTTAATGATTGTGCTTAAAAAAGTGGTTTATGCCGCTCAATGGCAAATTGAAAGCTCAAGAATAGGAATTTTATTACTCAACCAGCATCCCGCGCCACTTTCTGCGTGTAAAAAGCGAATAAAGCACATCGCTAAATGCATTTATTAAGAGGATTCTTGAATAGTCACGGGGATTAACCTGTTATTAAGCAGGCTAATTAGCGGGGGAAATAAAAATTTAATAATACACGGCACATAATCTGACCAGACAAGGGTGCGGTGTTGTTACTGAACAATAAAAGACCAAATAAAAAACCTGCCTGAATTTCAGGCAGGTCATAACGTAATATTATGGAATAAGGTTTTGTACGTTAAAAAGGCATGTTTCGTGGGTCCGTATGTTGATATTCGAACCCCAGCTCTTTGCAGATCCGGTCGCCATCGACGATTTTGCCCTTCCCTGCTGAAGGTTCTTCAGCAAACGTCGGAGGCACCAGCCCCATCTGCCGCGCCAGTGCCGGATAGAATTCGGCTTTTGCCGGATGCGAAGGCGCACAGAGATTATAGGTATGGCCACCTTTTGGCAGGCTGAGCAGCAAGGTGATGGCAGCAACCACGTCATCCTGATGAACCAGGTTGACGCCGTGCTGACCGCCTTTTACCTGCGTTTTTCCGGCCATGAATCGCCCCGGATGGCGATCGCCGCCCACCAGCCCGGCCAGGCGCAGGACATCGACCGACGTATTCGGTAAACCGTGGAACCAGTTTTCCAGCTCTTTGAGCACAATGCCGCTGCGTGAAACCGGCAGCAGCGGCGCGTCTTCTTTCATTACACCTTCATGGTCGCCGTAAACGGACGTCGAGCTGGTAAAGATGATGCGCCGGACGTTATGCGCCAGTGCGCTGTCCGTCAGCTGTTGTACTGCCTGGAAATAGAGTTCGCTGCCTTCCGCCGTTCTGCGCGCAGGCAGCGTGATGATTAAAGCATCGACGTTGAGCAACTTTTCGAGATCGTCCGATTCGCATTCCATTTCCGGCGTGAAGACCAGCGGGAAACATTCAATGCCGATCATTCTGGCGGCATCGACACCGTCGGGCGTCGTTTTGCTCCCGACCACGTCGTACCCTTTTGAAGCCAGCGCCATTGCCAGCGGCATGCCCAGCCAGCCCAGTCCGATAATCGAAATCTTTTTCATACATCGCTCCGTTTGTTCTCTGGCATGATTTCACCAGTTGCAGATATCTCTCTTTATACTAGCAAAATACGCCTTTTCCCTTTTGTGGAGCGTAATGATTTTTCAGCGTCTGTTAGCAGATCATTCATTTATTTGATGAAAACCCTGCTGCGGATAAGAAAAACTCATCATCAGAAAAAAAGGTTGCGCAGTTGCCGCCCGATAGTTTAGTTTTATTGGCAACGAATTTGATACGTGTGGCGGATGATTCAGTTTTGAATCACGCGGCGCTGAATGAACAAAACGAGACACTGACATGACAAACGTTCTGATTAACCACCATCATCACCATCACCCTGACTAGTCTTTCAGGCGATTGGTGCTGGGAGACTGTTTAGATCTTCCAGTGGCGCAGAACGCAGAGAGAGCCCCCGGAAGATTTCTTCCGGGGGCTTTTTTTATGGCCGAAGGAATTGAAGTAAAAGAATCTGACGAACTGAATTTACGATAAATAATTGAGAAACTGAGGTCATCATGCTGGATAAAACACGTTTACGGATAGCAATGCAGAAGTCAGGTCGCCTGAGCGATGAGTCGCGCGAACTGCTGGCCCGCTGCGGGATTAAAATCAACCTGCAGGAACAGCGTCTGATCGCATTCGCCGAAAATATGCCGATCGACATCTTGCGTGTTCGTGATGACGATATCCCTGGGCTGGTGATGGACGGCGTAGTTGACCTGGGCATTATCGGTGAGAACGTGCTGGAAGAAGAGCTGCTGAGCCGCCGCGCTCAGGGCGAAGACCCGCGTTACTTCACACTGCGTCGTCTGGATTTCGGCGGTTGCCGTCTGTCACTGGCTACGCCGCTGGACACCGAATACACCGGTCCGCAAAGCCTGCAAAATGCCCGTATCGCCACCTCCTACCCACACCTGCTCAAACAGTATCTCGATAAAAAAGGCGTTGATTTCAAATCCTGCCTGCTGAACGGCTCCGTTGAAGTGGCACCGCGCGCGGGTCTTTCGGACGCAATCTGCGATCTGGTGTCTACCGGTGCGACGCTCGAAGCCAACGGCCTGCGTGAAGTTGAAGTAATTTACCGCTCCAAAGCCTGCCTTATTCAGCGCGACGGCGAAATGCCACAGGCAAAACAGCTTCTGATCGACAAAATGATGACCCGTATTCAGGGCGTTATTCAGGCCCGCGAATCCAAATACATTATGTTGCACGCGCCAAGCGAGCGTCTGGACGAAATTGTCGCGCTGCTGCCGGGGGCTGAACGTCCGACTATTTTACCGCTTGCAGGCGATCAGCAACGCGTTGCCATGCACATGGTTAGCAGCGAAACGCTGTTCTGGGAAACCATGGAGAAACTGAAAGCGCTGGGCGCCAGCTCTATTCTGGTTCTTCCAATCGAAAAAATGATGGAGTAATGCCATGAAGCCTGACGCGTTCTCTACGCCTATTGACTGGCAGCAATGCGACGCACAGCAGCGTCGCGACCTGCTGACCCGCCCGGCGATTTCTGCCTCCGACCGTATTACTGAATCGGTGAGCGAGATCCTGCGGCGTGTCCGCAGTGAAGGTGACAGTGCGCTGCGCGAGTTTTGCGCCCGCTTTGATAAAACTGAGGTGCAGGATCTTCGTGTCACCGCGGAGCAAATTGCAGCAGCCGCGGCGCGTCTTGGCGATGATGTTAAACAGGCGATGGCGCACGCGGTGCGTAACATCGATACTTTCCATCAGGCACAGAAACTGGCCGTGGTGGATATCGAAACGCAGCCGGGTGTCCGTTGTCAGCAACTGACCCGCCCGATTCAGTCCGTCGGGCTGTACATTCCGGGTGGTTCCGCACCACTGGTCTCCACCGTATTAATGTTAGCGACACCGGCACGTATCGCAGGCTGCCAGAAAGTGGTGCTCTGTTCGCCGCCGCCGATTGCCGACGAAATTCTGTATGCCGCACAGTTATGTGGCGTGGAAGAGGTGTATCAGTTGGGTGGCGCGCAGGCGATTGCGGCGCTGGCGTTCGGCACGGAAAGTGTGCCCCGCGTGGCGAAAATCTTCGGGCCGGGCAATGCGTATGTGACCGAAGCAAAACGTCAGGTCAGCCAGAGTCTGGACGGCGCGGCGATCGATATGCCCGCCGGGCCTTCTGAAGTGCTGGTGATCGCCGACAGCGGCGCAACGCCGGATTTCGTGGCGTCTGATTTGCTTTCACAGGCGGAACACGGCCCGGATTCCCAGGTTATTTTACTGACGCCGGATGTGAAAATGGCGCAGGCCGTCGGCGAAGCGGTTGAACGTCAGCTGGCGACGTTATCGCGCAGCGACATTGCGCGTCAGGCGCTGGAAAGTAGCCGTCTGATTGTCGCGAAAGATCTCGCGCAGTGTATCGAAATCAGCAACGCCTACGGGCCGGAACACCTGATTCTGCAAACCCGCGAGCCTGAGCAGTTGGTCGATAGCATCACCAGCGCCGGTTCGGTTTTCCTCGGCGACTGGTCACCGGAATCCGCAGGCGATTATGCGTCGGGCACTAACCACGTTTTACCGACTTACGGCTACACCGCGACCTGTTCAAGCCTGGGTCTGGCCGATTTCCAGAAACGGATGACCGTACAGCAGTTAACGCCGGAAGGGTTGCTGGGGCTGGCGGAAACGATTGAAACACTGGCACAGGCTGAACAACTGACTGCGCACAAAAATGCAGTCACCCTGCGTGTAAATGCCCTGAAGGAGCCGCGTTGATGAGTAATGAAATGAATCTCAGCGTTCAGGCGCTGGCCCGTAAAAACGTGCAGGAACTGACGCCTTATCAGTCCGCCCGTCGTCTGGGTGGCAACGGTGATGTGTGGCTCAATGCCAATGAATACGCCATCGCACCAAATTTTGAACTGACGCAGCAGACGTTTAACCGTTATCCGGAATGTCAGCCAGCACGGGTGATCAACCGCTACGCCGCTTACGCCGGTGTGGATCCGGAACAGGTGCTGGTCAGCCGTGGTGCGGATGAAGGCATCGAGCTTTTGATCCGCGCATTCTGCGAACCGGGCAAAGACGCTATCCTTTATTGTCCGCCGACGTATGGCATGTACAGCGTCAGTGCTGAAACCATTGGTGTGGAAGGCCGTACGGTTCCGGCAAAAGCCGACTGGTCTCTGGATCTTCCGGCGATCGAAGCCGCGCTGAACGGTGTGAAGCTGGTTTACGTGTGCAGCCCGAATAACCCGACCGGCAATATCATTGACCCGGACGAAATCCGCGCCGTACTGGAAATGACCCGTGGCCGCGCGATTGTTGCGGTGGACGAGGCGTATATCGAATTCTGCCCGCAGGCGAGCGTTTCCGGCTGGTTGCAGGAATATCCGCACCTCACCATTTTGCGAACGCTGTCGAAAGCTTTTGCGCTTGCCGGCTTGCGCTGCGGCTTTACGCTGGCGAACAGCGAAGTCATCGGCTTATTAATGAAAGTGATCGCGCCTTATCCAATATCTACGCCGGTAGCAGATATCGCCGCACAGGCACTGAGCCCGGAAGGACTGGCGCTGATGCGTCAGCGTGTGGCCGAAGTGACTGAAAACCGCGTCTGGTTGCAGGAAGAGCTGGAGAAATGCGCCTGCGTAGAAGCAGTTTTTGCCAGCGATACCAACTATGTATTGGCGCGTTTTACCGCATCTGCCGCAGCATTTAAAAACCTCTGGGATCAGGGCATTATCTTGCGTGACCAGAATAAGCAACCGGGGCTTTCCGGCTGCTTACGTATTACTATCGGCACCCGGGAAGAGCTCCAGCGCGTCATTACCGCATTGCAGGCGCTACCCGGTGCCGCTGCCGCCTCCATTAATGAAAAACAAAATAGCCCCCGCAAGGAGCACATGTGAGCCAGAGTCCACAATTTCAAAAAACGCTCTTTATTGACCGTGACGGCACCCTGATTTCTGAGCCGCCGGAAGATTTCCAGGTCGACCGTCTGGACAAACTGGCGCTGGAGCCCGGCGTTATTCCGGCCCTGCTGTCCCTGCAAAACGCTGGCTTTAAGCTGGTGATGATCACCAATCAGGACGGTCTGGGCACAGCCAGTTTCCCACAAGAAACGTTCGATCCACCGCACAATCTGATGATGCAAATCCTGACTTCGCAGGGCGTGGTTTTCGATGATGTGCTGATTTGCCCGCACCTGCCTGCGGACCACTGCGACTGCCGCAAGCCTAAAACCAAACTGGTGCAGGCTTATCTGGAAAGCGGCGTCATCGATACCGCCAACAGTTATGTGATTGGCGACCGTGATACCGACATCCAGCTCGCCGCCAATATGGGTATCGCCGGGCTGCGTTATCAGCGCGATACGCTGAACTGGGCCAATATTGCCGGGCAACTGACGAAACGCGACCGCCATGCCAAAGTGAACCGCGTGACCCGTGAAACCGCAATTGACGTGGATGTCTGGCTGGATCGCGAAGGCGAAAGCAAGATCCGCACCGGCGTCGGCTTCTTCGACCACATGCTGGATCAGATTGCCACCCATGGCGGTTTCCGCATGAACATCGAAGTGAAAGGTGATTTGTATATCGACGATCACCACACCGTTGAAGACACGGCGCTGGCGCTGGGTGAAGCCATTAATAAGGCGCTGGGCGATAAACGCGGCATTGGCCGTTTCGGGTTTGTATTGCCGATGGACGAATGTCTGGCGCGCTGCGCACTGGATATCTCCGGCCGCCCGCACCTGGAATATAAGGCAGAGTTTAACTATCAGCGCGTCGGCGATCTGAGCACGGAAATGGTCGAGCACTTCTTCCGTTCACTGTCCTACGCAATGGCCTGTACCCTGCACCTGCGCACCAAAGGTAAGAACGATCACCATCGCGTCGAGAGCCTGTTCAAGGCATTCGGGCGCACGCTGCGTCAGGCGATTCGTGTCGATGGCAATACATTGCCGAGCTCGAAAGGAGTGCTGTGATGAACGTCGTTATCCTTGATACGGGCTGTGCCAACCTTTCTTCCGTGAAATATGCGGTTCAGCGTCTGGGTTTTGAACCGACGGTGAGCCGTGATCCGGAAATTGTTTTGCAGGCAGATAAGCTCTTTTTACCGGGTGTCGGCACCGCACAGGCGGCAATGGAACAACTCGAACAGCGCGAACTGATTGCGCTGATTAAAGCCTGTACACAGCCGGTGCTGGGGATTTGTCTCGGTATGCAACTGCTGGCGTCTTCCAGTGAAGAAAACGGCGGGATTGATACGCTGGGGATCATTGAAACGCCGGTGCGCCGTATGCCCGATCTCGGTTTACCTTTGCCGCATATGGGCTGGAATCAGGTGACAGCGAACGCTGACAGCCATTTATTCCGTGGCATAGATGAAAACGCATACTTCTATTTCGTCCACGGATTCGCCATGCCGGTTTGCGAAAACACGATCGCGCAGACGCTTTACGGTGAGCCTTTCAGTGCTGCCGTGCAAAAAGACAACTTCTTCGGTGTGCAGTTTCACCCCGAACGCTCCGGTGCGGCGGGCGCACAGTTGCTGAAAAACTTTCTGGAGATGTAAACAGGATGATTATCCCGGCTTTAGATTTGATCGAAGGCAGCGTGGTGCGTTTGCATCAGGGCGATTACGGCCAGCAGCGTGATTATGGCAACGATCCGCTTCCACGTTTGCAGGATTATCAGCAGCAAGGTGCAGAAGTTTTGCATCTGGTTGACTTAACCGGCGCGAAAGATCCGGCGGCTCGTCAGATCCCATTGCTGACAAAATTGCTGGCGGGCGTGTCTGTACCAGTTCAGGTCGGTGGCGGTGTCCGCACCGAACAGGACATTGAAGCCTTGCTGAATGCCGGTGCAACCCGCGTCGTCGTGGGTTCGACGGCGGTTAAAGAACCGCAGAAAGTTCAGGGCTGGTTCCAACGTTTCGGCGCAGACGCCCTGGTTCTGGCGCTCGATGTCCGCATTGCTGCCGATGGCACTAAAAACGTTGCCGTCAGCGGCTGGCAGGAAAATTCCAGTTCCACGCTTGAAGAGATCGTGGAACTGTTTCTGCCTTTCGGCCTGAAACACGTTTTGTGCACGGATATTTCCCGCGACGGCACGCTGGCAGGTTCAAACGTTGAGTTGTACCGTGAAGTGACCGCGCATTTTCCGCTGGTTGCTTTTCAGGCTTCCGGCGGTATCGGTTCATTGCAGGACATCGCCAATCTGCGTGACAGCGGCGTGAAAGGCGTGATTGTCGGGCGGGCATTACTCGACGGTAAATTCAATGTGACGGAGGCAATTTCATGCTGGCAAAACGGATAATTCCCTGCCTCGACGTTAAAGACGGCCAGGTCGTAAAAGGCGTGCAGTTCCGCAATCACGAAATCATCGGTGACATCGTGCCATTAGCGAAGCGTTATGCTGAAGAAGGCGCAGACGAACTGGTGTTTTACGATATCACCGCTTCCAGCGATGGCCGTGTGGTCGATAAAAGCTGGGTGTCGCGCGTGGCAGAAGTCATCGATATCCCGTTTTGTGTCGCTGGTGGGATCAAAAGCCTGGAAGATGCGGGGCAGATTTTGCAGTTTGGCGCCGATAAAATCTCCATTAACTCCCCTGCTCTCGCCAACCCGACGCTGATCAGCCGCCTCGCCGACCGTTATGGTGTACAGTGCATCGTTGTGGGTATCGATACCTGGCACGACGCGGCGACCGGCACTTATCAGGTCCATCAGTTTACCGGCGACGAAGCACGCACCAAAGTGACCACCTGGCAGACAATTGACTGGGTGAAGGAAGTGCAGGAACGCGGCGCGGGCGAAATCGTGCTGAACATGATGAATCAGGACGGCGTGCGTAATGGATACGATCTGGAACAGCTGAAGATGATCCGCGAAGTTTGCCATGTTCCGCTCATCGCTTCCGGCGGTGCGGGCACAATGCCACACTTCCTCGACGCTATCCGCGAAGCACGCGTTGATGGCGCACTGGCCGCATCGGTGTTCCACAAACAAATTATCAATATTGGCGAGCTGAAAAGCTATTTAGCTGAAAATGGCGTGGAGATCCGCTTGTGAGTAATCAGGAAGTAAAAACCGGTCTGCTGACCGGCGAACAAATCAGCCAGCTCGACTGGAAAAAAGTCGATAACCTGATGCCGGCAATCATCCAGCATGCAGTGTCTGGCGAAGTGCTGATGCTCGGTTACATGAATCAGGAAGCCCTGAACGTTACGCAATCTTGCGGCAAAGTGACGTTCTATTCACGCACCAAAGAACGTTTGTGGACCAAAGGTGAGACCTCAGAAAATTATCTGAACGTGGTCAGCATTACGCCTGATTGCGATAACGATACGCTGCTGGTGCTGGTCAATCCGGTGGGTCCGACCTGCCATAAAGGCAACAACAGTTGTTTCCACCCTGCCGAAACCGACTGGGCATTTCTGTATCAGCTGGAAGAGCTGCTGGCTTCGCGTAAAACCGCCGATCCGGAAAGCTCCTACACCGCCAAATTGTATGCCAGCGGCACCAAACGTATCGCACAGAAAGTCGGTGAAGAAGGTGTGGAAACCGCGCTTGCTGCCACTGTCAACGACCGCTTTGAGCTGAAAAACGAAGCGTCAGATTTGGTCTATCACCTGCTGGTGTTGTTGCAGGATCAGGATTTGAACCTGAGTGCGGTGATTGATAACCTGCGTCAGCGTCATAAGAAATAACGTCAATTCTAAGACGTAAAAAAGCCGCCTTTGCTGATGCATTGGCGGCTTTTTTTATGACGCAAGCAACGGCGCGCTTTTCAGCACACCGTTAAACGAATTAATCCAACCATTCGGTATGGAATACGCCATCTTTATCAGTGCGTTTGTAAGTATGTGCACCGAAATAGTCACGCTGTGCCTGGATCAGGTTAGCCGGCAGAACCGCTGAACGGTAGCTGTCGTAGTAGTTGATCGCAGCAGAGAACGTTGGTGTCGGGATACCGTTCTGAACAGCATAAGACACAACATCACGCAGCGCTTGCTGATATTCGTCAGCGATGTTTTTGAAGTACGGAGCCAGCAGCAGGTTAGCAATGGACGCGTTTTCAGCGTAAGCATCCGTAATTTTCTGCAAGAACTGAGCACGGATAATACAACCCGCACGGAAGATCTTCGCGATTTCGCCGTAGTTCAGATCCCAGTTGTTCTCGTCAGAAGCCGCTTTAAGCTGTGAGAAGCCCTGCGCGTAAGAGACGAGTTTACCCAGGTACAGAGCACGACGAACTTTCTCGATGAACTCAGCTTTGTCGCCAGTGAAAGGTTTAACAGCCGGGCCGGACAGCACTTTAGAAGCCGCAACGCGCTGATCTTTCAGAGAAGACAGATAACGCGCAAACACAGACTCGGTGATCAGAGTCAGTGGTTCGCCCAGATCCAGAGAGCTCTGGCTGGTCCATTTACCGGTGCCTTTGTTCGCCGCTTCATCCAGAATCACGTCGACCAGGTATTTACCTTCTTCGTCTTTCTTGGTGAAAATGTCTTTGGTGATATCAATCAGGTAGCTGCTCAGCTCGCCTTTGTTCCACTCAGCGAAGGTGGTTGCCAGCTCTTCGTTGCTCAGGTTCAGGGACTGTTTCAACAGGGAATAGGCTTCTGCGATCAGCTGCATGTCGCCGTATTCGATACCGTTGTGAACCATCTTGACGTAATGACCTGCGCCATCAGCGCCGATGTAAGCGACGCAGGCGTCGCCATCTTCAGCACGTGCTGCGATTTTTTCAAGAATTGGCGCCACCAGTGCGTACGCTTCTTTCTGACCGCCAGGCATGATTGACGGGCCTTTCAGCGCGCCCTCTTCACCGCCGGACACGCCGGTACCGATGAAATTGAAGCCCTGCTCAGACAGTTCGCGGTTTCGGCGAATGGTGTCTTTATAGTAGGTGTTGCCGCCATCGATCAGGATGTCGCCTTTATCCAGGTGCGGAGTCAGGGATGCGATGGTTTTGTCAGTTGCTTCACCGGCTTTCACCATCAGCAAGATACGACGTGGTTTTTCCAGCGAGTCAACAAACTCTTCGACGGTGTAGTGCGGAACCAGATTTTTACCCGGATTCTCTGCGATGACTTCGTCAGTCTTGTCGCCAGAACGGTTAAAAATGGAAACGGAATAACCACGGCTCTCGATGTTAAGCGCGAGGTTACGGCCCATGACCGCCATACCGACAACGCCGATCTGTTGTTTGGACATTAGCAACTCCTGTCTGAAATAGTTGATCGCCCAGTTTTTAGTCTAAACCCCTGTTAACAGTGAGTTTAACTGCACTGAGCTATACAAATGAACACAAGCATTGTACATGAGAATGGCAAAGGGTGAACCTATTGCAGCCATAACAATATTCTGATCGCACATACCGGCAACCACCAGCCTCGCCTTTCTCAGAGGCCGACTTCACTTTACCGGTAACATGTGGGGAATGCAGGTGAAAAAGAGCTTTTGCAGGCACACTTTAACGACTTGTTGATTAACTTCGATTCTTAGTCGGTAACTGCCTAAGACATTTCTGGTTAAGCCGTGCTCTCTCCTTATCGCAGAACCAGCCCCATTTATTGAAATATTTAATTGCAGAAACAACGTGATAAATCATAAATTTTTTATTTTGATATGAGGAACGCTGAGCCTCATGTACGACAACAGAGTTAGGGCAATATCGTACAGAGAATTCTGATTGGCTGACCCTTCGAGATAAATCGACATCTTCCAAATAAAGGAAAAAACGGGGATCAAAACCTTTTGTTACTCTCAATGCATCCCTGCTTATGAGCATGAAGCATCCGGATAATGAGGGGGCGAAAAATGCTTGAGTGAGATCAGCCTTATGGAGTTCATAAGTCTCGTTAATACCGCTGGAAAGGCGAGTAAAAAAACGTCTTACAAAAAGCTGATACGGTGTCGGCAATAGTCGACAGCAATGCTGCAAGGAACCATCTGGGTAAGTGACTTTAGGGATGCTCAATCCGATCTTATTAATAGCACTGTAATGATAGAGTTTGTCAACTTCGCCGGATTTGAAAGCAATGTCCGGATTACAGATCAGGGTAAACTCATACTTGTCTGCATAACGCCTTAATACTTCATTATGACCAGTCCCAAAACCGCAATTGGTCTTTAAAATTAGGATTTCAATTTTAGGGTGAATATAGTCTTTTAACCAGCGGCATTCCCCGCCATTATCGACAATGACAATTTTTGAGATAGTTTCCTCATTAATCAATGAGTTAATCGTTGGCTCAATATCCGCATACTGGTGTTTATAGAGCACTAAGGAAGCGATGATTTTCACTATTTATACCAGTCTTATATTTTATTCAGCAGCACATAAGTCAGTGTGGTGAAGTAGCCGATGGCCTGTTGATGATAGATACCGGAACTTTTCATCAGTTTTAACCTCATTGAGAGGCTACTATTCCTGATGTCTTTAAAGTCGTGCAGAGTCGCCGTAGACTCCGGCGTAAGGTACCGACTGACGCTGTTCAGCACTTCAAAATTCATATTATTCCAGATAGCCGCTCTCCCACTGTGAGCCTGCAAGAAATTTTGTAGTCGCTTACCCAACCCCATACTATTGCCGATAACATTATTATGGTGTTGCCGATAAAGTACAGTAGGAATAGTGTCAAAAAAAACTTTCCCACCACATCCGCTGACAATCTGATAGAGCGACCAGTCATGCGCAACCATAGGAATGCCATAAGCCAGAGCAAGAAGCTCTCTGGCCTTATGATTGAAAACCATCGTATTTCCACTGGCAATATTTTGAAGAATTGAATTTGCGAAAGAAGGAGGACGCTTATAGTTAGGGGAAGCCCCGATGATTTTTCCGTGAGCATCCGTCAATGTTGTTCTGGAACAATACAGCGCCGGCACATCATCAGGGATCTCAGAAAGCCAATTAATCGCCCGCTCCAGCTTGTCAGATTTCCAGACGTCATCTTGATCAGAAAAGGCATAATACTTCTCGCATATTTCTTCATTGTTGATCATATGCATGAAGTTTTCTACAAAACCGCGTTTTGGACCTTTTAAGTGTGTGCCCTTTAAGTGGGAGCAGTTAATAAATGAACGAGCTATTGCGCAGGTTTCGTCGGAAGAACCATCGTCAGATATGTAAATATGTACATTATTGACAGATTGATTTTCAATAGACTCTAGTTGAGATAGCAAATATGGTGCACCATTATAAGTGCACATCATAACTGCGATTTCATGATCCTGCATATTGGGATAACCTTATTCTGATATTGAGAAAAAGTCTGCCCCACAGGGCAGACTTTCGAAAAGAGATCCAAGAATTCAGTTGATCAAACCTCGTCCACAATAGTCATCATCAAGAACCATTTTTTCCAGAACACTGTTCTTATTTTCAAGTGTTGCTTCAATGAAATCAGCATACAGTACATCAGCAATCTCTACCGAAGGTTCAAAGCTATTGTAAAATTTATTTTTAATATCAACAGACTGATATACGAAGTCCATTGCACCTTCTTGCAACGCATTCCGGGTGAGTTGAGTAGACAATTCCGCTTCACTTAAAACTTTAAAACATGGTTTGAATAAATTATCTTCATCAAAGACATACTTCGTCACCTGTGGATCATTAGCGCTTAATAATTGCTCTAAGCAGAAACTGTTACTGAATATGCGGGAACCAGTATTTATAGCCTGACCCAATTCAACATAACAACCTTCAGCAAATGCATTGTCAGGCATAGTATCGCGGATGTTATGTGCAGTAGCGAAATAGAATCCGTGAATCGGACCAGTTAGTAATTTATTTATAGATTTTTGGATCGTCCCAGAATATCCCACATCCACTACCGCCGCATTTTCGCTGCTGGTAAGACCAACAGAGTCTAAATACTGTAAAAGGATATTCTTTTCAGCTGAAGCCTCAGCCAAAATATCAGGTGTAAGAACATGTAATAACTCATTAATAGCAGACAAATCCCCGTCTTTTACCTGGAGTAAAGTACCTTTATTCCAGACACCTGAAGCATAAATTTCATTCCAACGATCATCTGAAAGTTCTAAACCAAACCGTTCGTAGAAAAAGCTCTGTACTTTATTAGGATAATAGTTAGACATCGCGATTGCACAAATATCTTCGAATGACGCAATATTCGGTACATTAACCGCTCTGCGAGAAACCTGTAGATAGTGGCTATTTGGTGCATCATCAACTGTTTTGGACCATGCATCATAAACTTGCTTGATTAGCTTACCCTCACGAGCAAGGAAATACAGATCCGTCACATTTCGTGCTTTTGCTCTCTTAGCAAGCCATGCGCAAAATGCTGATATTGTCGGCCCCACGAGATTAAAGCCAAGTTGACGAGGGATAGATGAAAATATAGCAATATCATTAGCATCAAAATTGTAGCATTTATTCAGATTTTCTCTGACTAACATCCCAATGGTCAATTCTCTATTGAGATTGTTCTCATAAACTTCTGGTCGAACAAGAGTCTCATATTCAGGCAAAGATTTAGCGAGGTCTGCGGCCCGGAGTATGTGTAACGCACGCAATTTGAACTCATCACAAGGCAGTTGCAAATCGGAACGCTCATTATCACCAAACATAACAACTTCCTCACCCTTCACGCCTTCTTCAGCAAGCATGAATGAATAGAGTTGTCCGGTATCTTTCCTTATGCCCAAATCTGAGGAAAGGTATAGGCGATCATAATTATCAATCCCATTGAGCTTTAACATTGTTTTGATAGTTTGTATCGATAAAAACATATCGCTGATGAGAACAACACGTTTGCCCCACTCTTTTGATTTATTGAGGAGGTGTATCATATCTTTTCGAGGTGATACTGATTCTAATTCAATATTTTCCTCAATGCATTGGATTTCAGCACATTTCTCAACAGACAGTTTAGTTAGTAAACCAAACTGCTCATATATATCAGAGATGGAAATATCTTTCCCTTTAATATTACGTGCATTAACCTCTGCTATTGCTCGGAAATTAGCAAAGAGCTTACCCTCAGCCTCATCCAACTTCTGACGAATGATTTCTTTAGTATGGTCAGCAACGAGTAATGGACGAACAAGTAATGTATCAAAAATATCGAATGCTATAACTTTAGTTTTGGAATCTCTGATCAAATGGCTATAAGTTTCATCTGCACGATTTAAATATTGCTGATCAAAGCGGAATGGTGACCAAGAAGGACTGCTATGGTCTTTAATAATAATTGACTGATAGTTTTGAGATGTTGGTACAATACCGAGCATCCTTTCCAGCGCATGCGCTAATGTACCATCAGTTTGGCCTAATTCTTCAGGGAATTCTTCCCATTTAAGATTCAGGTCAAAAAGAGGTTTCATTGCTGACATTTTTGCCCAAAACATGGAACCCGCAGGGAAATGGTAATAACTTTCAGGCATCGGTATACCAATGCGTTGACAAAGCATTGCACCATCTCGTTTATTAGCCAACCATGTAAATGCCGGATACGGGACCTGAACAAAAGCTTGGGGGAAGATGATACCTACCGAAGGATTATCTTGGAATAACCCAAAAATACGATTTATATTTTTTTCTGTACCTAAAAGAGCATTAAACAAGTACTCACGCCATCCCAATGTTGTCCCACCGTTATAGAGAGACTTTTTGCTCTGTATATGACAGACATAATCGTATTCCTTTATCCGTTCACCAAACTGACAGAACATCGGAGCAATATCTCTACCGCGGTTCGGTACAATTTCAACATATAGATTCGAAATGTTTTTTATTTGCTTCAGCGCATTAGTACAAACCTCTCTTCCTTCCTCAGTTGTAACTGAAACATAAACGTCAAATAAGAATGGAATAGCTGAAAGATGGGCGCTAAACTCGTTTATTAGATCATGATAAAATATATGGCAATGTACAGCGACCTTTCCAGGTGTTCCTTTAAAATTGTCTCTGCAGGCATTAATATCTACCATCCAGTCAGTTTTAGCCTGCCTAAACCCTGCAATGCTGTCGTTCGTACGCATGAAAGATGGATGGTCATAGAACCATTCTGGTTTTAATTTCATCGCAACTTTTAAAGCACTAAGCTTATATCTATCTGGCAGTGCATGATAAACACGCTGTGCGTATGTTCTACTGCGCTGGTTCACTCTTGTAGCGAGCATTTTTACAGGGCGTGTAATGTTCTGCACAGCCTGGCCCGACTTAACTTTAACTTTCTGTCCAATATAGAAAAATTTTCTAAAAATCAGGCGCGCTGGATTGCGCAAATAAGAAGGGGTTCGTCTTGAAATCACACGAATAGGGGCTGAAAATTTCCAGCTGGTTGAATCGTAAATACCATTTAGTTGCTGTTGCAATAAATAATTTTCATGGCGGGATTGGCCCAAAAGCTGCTCATTGAGAGCAGCATCATTATAAAGTTCAGCGAGTTGTTGATCACGTAAAGATATTTTATCCAGCAATTCTAATTGAGAATTATTTGATTTATCAACATTTACTCTGTTCGTATCTTCTAATGTTTTAATAGTCATCTCTTTACCGGCAATATCTAATTCAAGTGACTGAATTACGCTTGCGCGCTCATCAGCTACAGTAAGCAGTTCTGCAATATGCTTCTGTAAATGTTTCTGTTCTTCAATTGCATTATTTAAGTCGTTGACAATAGCCTTTGCAGAATCCCTTCTGACATTTAATTTTACCTCTTTAAGAACAGAGAGTATTGCAACAGAATCTTTAGACTGAACAGATGCCAGGAAATCTGCTTCTGCATCCAGCCAGATATTTTTTAAATCGTCGTCACAGTTAAAGCCTATAGCATTCATAATTAATAACGAAAAATCAGCAATACTTTCGCCACGATATGACGGGCTAAATGAAATTGACGTCAATCTTAATAGAGAATGGAAAATCCCTCTGAAGACTATATATCCCAGAGTAATCTCAGCAGGTGAATTCCACTCTTGGTCAAAAAGTTTCTTATCACCATTATCTAATGTAATAAAATTAAATGGCATTGCATCCAAAAAATCAGAAGGCAAAACCGTCAGGCTATTGAATTCGTTAGAAAGACTAGCTCGCTTTTGTATTTCATTAATCCATATACTGGACCAGCAAACGATAGCTTGAATTGTCCAGTTGGGTTTGTTAACAGTATGAACGAGGGAAAGCCATAAACTCTCTCCGTCATGGAAAGCGCCACTTTCAACAATTGAATGTTCATTAACTGATGATGGAATTGAAACATCACCACCACTGGTATGCACAACTAATTCATCATCTAAATTTGTTTGGAAAATTGTTGTTTTTTTGAATTCATTAGCTCTACCATCTGAAAAATGATAAGCAGCAATCGTATTATCAATAATTCCCTCATCAGGTTTTACCTGACTGCTTATCATTAAAAAAGAGTTACTCAAATCAGCCGCGAGATCATTATTCCAGATGTTATAAATGCCTTCCTCAATTGAAAAATAATTTTCTGAATTTTTCTGGGGGTCCTGATGTGCACTTTCGATTGCCAGTTGCGAGAATTGTGATGAAAAGTTTTTCCATCCAAGAGGACAAATGATGCTAACGGGTAATTTATAATCAGGAAGCGGCAAAAATTCTTCGTTATGCAAAAAACCTGAATTAGCTAATACAGCTTTAAGTTCACTACGGCCAAAAGTAACGACGCTTTCTTCAGTGTAAGAGTTGTTGATACCAAACATTGGCAAGTTTACATGATCTTCATTGACACCGGAGAAATACTTTATACCTAATTTATTTTCAATTGCGACGAAAAGCCTGCCCGACTCAGTCATTCTGTCACGACATGAATCTAAAAGGGTTTTTTGGCCATCGCGTCCAAGAAATACTCGCGCATATTCCAATACACCTACAAGTATAACTGCGTCAAAATGACCAATGTCTGGTATAATATCACTCGGTGCACAAATAACGTCAACATTAGACAAATCTCGGGTTCGTGCTCTTGCAATTTGAGCTCGTCGAAGGCTCCCTTCTACCGATACAACATCAGCGCCACTCTCTCCTAAAAAACGCGTTATTGCACCGCAACCGCAACCTATTTCAAGAACCTTTTTGCCCTTCAACCATTGCTCAAAAGGACGCAGTAAATTCGAGCGTCTAGAGGAAAGATGATAAGTGGATGGCCAATCCTTCATCTTATCTGACAGCTCTTTTGAATTAATGCTCACATCAACTGATTCGGTAACGGACTTCAATACGTAATTCTCAGCCTCATCACCGTCATTATATGCAAAAGCTGGCAATTCAACAGGACGCCAAACATTGGTCGTTTTATCAATAAAGAAATCATTATTTAATAAAATTTCATGTATGTTATTCTGTTTCAAAATTTATTCTCGCATTCAAATTGGCTAAGCCAGTGAAAGATTTTACAGGCCCGACAGCCAAGTGTATTGAATCATACCGGCGGTCATGCGGTATGATTTCACCATCAAGAGAACTACTGGCAATACCGACAGAGATAAAGAAATCACCCTCATACACCATCATCGGCAATGTAACAGAAACCATCATTTCAGTATTAATTTCCGCCACATCAACCAAGTCTACAGATTGCCATTCACTATTCGTATTATAGATTGTCACGCCTTCTTTAGTTTTAATTGCGAAACCAAATATTGGCCTCACAACAACATCATGAAATCTTACTTTAATAGCCAAGGTTAATTCTTTTCCGGGAGTAACGGTGCTTGGATAATCTTCACCATCCTGACAGATGTAAAAATCTATCAGTTCCGCTGCACGGTCTCCCCATCGGTACTCTGACGGATTATAGTTAGGGCGTTCTGAGTATTCTCCCGTCAACAATGAGCTGAAGCTTCCAGGTGAGAGATTAGATTTCGATTCCCGGTCCCGAATTTGAACTTCGCGGGAAACAGCCTTCTCAAGTTTATCATCTTGATCTTTTCTAATCGATGAGCCGTTTTTCTTACCAAAAAGAACATCCAAATACCTGTTAACAACATCATTAGGGCTACCCTGAACTTGTACCACCCCATGGTCTAACAGCAATGCACTATCACAATGGGTGACAATTTGCTCTGTTGCATGTGATACAAAAAGAATTGAAGTACCGTCCTGTTTAAGCCTTTTCAGTCGCGAAAAACATTTTGCCTGAAATTTCGCATCTCCAACCGCCAGGGCCTCATCAACAATAAGAATATCTGGGTCTATTTGCGCCTGAACGGCAAATGCAAGGCGGACCAACATTCCACTCGAATAAGAACGGACCGGAGAGTTGATAAAATCGCCAATGTCTGCGAAAGATAATATATCATCTAATTTATTTTCAGTTTCCTCTTTAGATAACCCCAAGAGTGAAGCATTTAAATAAACATTTTCCAGACCTGTGAAATCGGAATTAAAACCTGCCCCCAGTTCCAGTAAGGCTGCAACGCGACCATTGACAGCTATATTTCCCGCTGTCGGCGTTAAAGTCCCAGCAATTATTTGCAAGAGTGTGGACTTACCAGAACCATTTTGGCCAACAATCCCCATTGTCTGGCCACGAGGTAAATTAAAAGACACATCTTTTAACGCCCAGAAGTCCTGATGATAGATACGTGCCTCTTTCCCTAATTTACGGTCAATTTTAGGCATAACGAATTGCTTAAGCCTGCGCGCAGGACTTTCATACACCTGGAAACATTTATCAACATTTTCAATTCTAATTGCAAAATCATCAGAGGACATCTGCGAATCCTTTTCTAGTCTTTTGGAACCAGGCATACCCTAACCACATAATGAAAACTGCAATCAAGGAATATATTGCCAGCCCCATAAAATCAGGTAATTTCCCCCAAATAATGACGGATCTCCCTTGCTCAATAATAAATGTCAATGGGTTAAGTAAAATTATTTTTCTCATTGCAACAGGCACAGCTGTAATGGGATAAAACACTGGGGAAAGAAACATTAGTACAGTGACTACAATCGAAATGGTTTGACTAACATCACGGATAAACACCCCTAATGAGGCAAGAAACCAAGTTAAACCCAGCGTCAGTAAAATCAAAGGGAACAGGACTAATGGAAAGAAAACTATAGTCCAATGGAGATAACCGTTAAATATTACAAAAGCCGCAGACAACACAAATGTGCTAACAAAACTATGGAAAAGCACATTACCCAGCGCGACTAGAGGTAGTATTTCAAGAGGGAAAACTACTTTTTTAACATAATTTACATTATTTAAAATCATCGAAGGGGCACGACTGAGCATTTCAGCTAACAGTGTGTGGATGATCAAACCGACGAAGAGAATAATCGCAAAATCGGCTTTAGATTCATTTCCAGCAGACTGAGTGCCCCAGCGGGCTTTAAAAACAACCGAGAACACCAACGTATATACAACCAGCATAAAAATTGGGTTGATGAATGACCATAAGACCCCCATCACTGAACCACGATACCGGCCAATAATTTCACGCTTAGCCATCTGTAATATTAAATTTTTATTATTCCACGCGCTATTAAATAGCGAAAGCAGTGAAGTGGGTTTTCCTAAATGAGGATTCATAGACTTCTCTTTTTGCTTCACATTTGAAAGTTAACAGTTTCTTTGAGCTGAGGTTTGTAAAAACTCAACTCAAATTAATTGACACCTTGAAATTTACCTGAATCAATTTACTGATTTCACCCATTGTACGCATTGATATTTTCAAGTGCTTTTTGCCAATCACTTGGTGCAATATTGAACTTTTTCAATAACTTGGCACAATCAAGTTTGGAATTGGAAGGGCGTTTGGCAGGCGTCGGGTATTCAAAAGTTTTAATATTTAGTATAGAAGGCGATTTAGCGAGAACTGAATGCTTTGTAGCTGAGGTGAAGATTTCTGCTGCAAAACCTGCCCACGATGTATAAGGATACCCTGAATAGTGATACACGCCCCAACGTTCGTCTTCAGTTTTCAGTTGACCGGATATTGCAATCAGAGTTTCCGCAATATCTCCGGCATAAGTTGGACTACCGAATTGATCCCCAACAATAGATAATTGCTCCCTGTCTTTCGCCAGTCGCAGCATGGTCTTTACGAAATTGTTGCCATATTCACCGAACACCCATGAAGTGCGCAAAATAATGTGTTTTTTGCAAGCCATGGCAACAGCTTGTTCACCGGCCAATTTGCTTGCGCCATAAACTCCGGTAGGCCCTGTGAGATCTGTTTCCACATAGCATCCCTCATGGTCTCCAGAAAAAACATAGTCAGTCGATATATGTAGAAAAGAAGCATCAACCTTTTGCGCTGCAATTGCCAAATTTTCAGCGCCTGTGCTATTGATTAAATAGGCAAATTCACGTTCAGATTCTGCACGATCAACAGCAGTATAGGCAGCAGCATTAATAATCGCGTTAGGGCGTAACTCGCTGACAACACTCATTACTTTACGGTGATCGGTAATGTCAAGCTCTTGCCTGTCAACAGCTTTTACCTCCCATTCAGCCGGAGCTCGTCGCACCAATTCTTTACCAACCTGGCCCGCGCATCCTACGATCAATAATTTCATTTGGTTATAGTACCTATAGAATTTTATAGTGTTCTTGTATTAATGCCTCAAGCCAAAGCCCAAGGCCTTTGAAAGCAAATCAAATCTTAAAAAGTTCTGAAAAACTTTGACCCAATGCATCTTTTGCAGAGAGCAAGGGTTCACTAACCGGCCACTGAATCCCAACTTCCGGATCGTTCCAGATCAAGCAACCTTCATTTTTCGGATCATAGTAATCAGTGCATTTATACTCAAAATCGGCGAAGTCTGAAATCACAACAAATCCATGGGCAAGGCCGGGTGGTACCCATAGTTGATTCTTATTACTTTCTGAAAGATGGACACCAACCCACTTGCCAAATGTTGCGGACTCAGGACGAATATCAACTACGACATCGAATACTTCACCTCGCACTACACGTACAAGTTTACCCTGCGGTTTTGACGTCTGGAAGTGCAAGCCACGAAGGACATTGCGGGAGGATCGTGAATGATTGTCCTGAACAAAATCCAGATCAATATCCAACATTTCCCGATAGCGGTCTTGCTGGAAAGTCTCAAGAAAGAATCCACGTTCATCACCAAACACTTTAGGTTCAACTAACTTCACACCAATAACGTCTGTATCAGTCACTTTCATTTTTATAGCTCACTCGTTATACAATTATCAGGCGATACTCAACTCTCTTGTATGAACAGCAGTCGCTGTAACTTGTACAAAGGAAATTTTGAGCGAAATCCGCCTTGCTCAATTTTCTAAAAATCCTACCACAAATGACTCTTATGGCTCACTCAGAATCTGGCTAAAAGCTCCCTTAATCGCCTAAATGCATCTTTACTGTACTTTGTTCTACGAGTTTGGATGATCCAGCATCCAGGCCAGACACTCTGCAGCAATTGAAAGCATTTTTATTCCCTCACGAAGCTTCATTTGTGCTGAAAATTGGACAATTCCTACGAGAACTTTTACCGACAAGTAATATGATATTCCACACGTTTTGCCACAGGATTCAATGGTAGTCAGGCTCAACCATTAGGAGCATTTTTTAATCAGATATCTGGCGTGTTTAATTTATTTTAAGCACCTCGAAATATTTAGCTCAAAAACGCTAGAATAACCTGATTATAGCTGCGCTTACCCTGACTCTGCGCTACGCTATGTTGTTCTTCGCAAGCTAAAGCGAAATAGCTGATTTTTTGAGCATGTCAAAAAGCTAACACTTCATAAATGAGTACGTATATATGAAAATCTTGATCACCGGTGGTGCCGGTTTCATCGGTTCAGCAGTTGTTCGTCACGTTATTGATAATACGCATGATAATGTCTTGGTGGTCGATAGTCTTACCTATGCAGGTAATCTTGAATCGCTCGTTTCTGTTTCGGATAACAGCCGTTATGAGTTTGCTCAGGTAAATATCTGTGACCGTTCAGCCCTTGATGCTGTTTTTGCAACCTTTCAACCTGATGCTGTTATGCATCTCGCAGCTGAAAGCCATGTTGATCGTTCAATTGATGGGCCAGCAGCTTTTATCGAAACTAACATCGTGGGTACTTACGTTCTTCTTGAGGCAGCTCGGCATTTCTGGAGTTCGTTGTCTGAAGAGAAAAAAACAGCTTTCCGCTTCCATCATATTTCGACGGATGAAGTGTATGGTGATTTGCACGGTACTACAGATCTTTTCACTGAAACGACACCGTACGCACCAAGCAGCCCTTACTCTGCGTCAAAAGCCTCAAGCGATCACCTTGTTCGTGCATGGCAGCGCACGTACGGCTTCCCTACTATTGTGACAAACTGTTCAAATAATTACGGTCCTTATCACTTCCCTGAAAAACTCATTCCCCTCATCATTCTTAACGCATTGTCGGGTAAAGCGTTGCCTGTTTACGGTGATGGAGCCCAAATTCGGGACTGGTTGTTTGTAGAAGATCATGCCCGCGCACTTTATAAAGTGGTAACCGAAGGTGTGGTAGGCGAAACCTATAACATTGGTGGTCATAACGAGCGCAAAAATATTGATGTTGTTAAGACAATCTGCGGACTGCTTGATGAACTGATTTCAGATAAACCGGCAGGCATCACCCATTTTTCAGAGCTCATCACTTTCGTCAAAGATCGGCCTGGTCACGACATGCGCTACGCAATTGATGCAACTAAGATTGATCAAGAATTAGGCTGGAAGCCGCAGGAAACTTTCGAAAGCGGTATCCGGAAAACGGTCGAATGGTATCTGAACAATGAAAATTGGTGGCGCCGTGTTCAGGATGGTTCCTATGCCGGTGAACGTTTAGGCCTGACTGACTAATATTTGAGGAGAATAATTAAGTGAAAGGTATCGTTTTAGCCGGTGGTTCAGGCACACGCCTGTACCCCCTGACACGCGGTGTATCTAAACAACTGCTGCCAATTTATGATAAACCGATGATTTATTATCCAATATCGGTGCTAATGCTCGCAGGGATTAATGAGATATTGGTCATTTCTACTCCTGAAGATATGCCGTCATTCAAGCGTTTACTGGGTGATGGTTCGCAGTTCGGTATTAAATTGGAATATGCCGTGCAACCTTCTCCCGACGGTCTTGCCCAGGCATTTATCATCGGTGAAGAATTTATTAACGGTGAGCGTTGCGCACTGGTTCTCGGCGACAATATCTATTTTGGTCAAAGCTTTGGCAAACAACTCGAAGCCGTTTCCAAAAGAGAGACTGGCGCTACGGTCTTCGGTTATCAGGTACAAGATCCTGAGCGCTTTGGCGTGGTTGAATTTGATAAGGATTTCAAGGCACTTTCCATTGAGGAAAAACCATTAAAACCAAAATCTCATTGGGCAGTAACCGGGCTTTATTTCTATGACAACAACATTGTAGAAATGGCTAAACAAGTGAAGCCATCTCATCGCGGTGAACTTGAGATAACCACATTAAACGAAATGTATCTTGAGAAGGGTCAACTGCAAGTCGAACTTTTGGGGCGTGGTTTTGCGTGGCTGGATACCGGCACACATGACAGCCTGATAGAAGCTTCGCAATTCGTCCATACCATCGAGAAGCGCCAGGGTTTCAAAGTAGCCTGTCTTGAGGAAATCGCATTCCGTAAAGGATGGCTCAGCAAAGAACGTGTTGCTGAACAAGCTGCTTTAATGAGTAAAACAGCTTACGGAACCTATCTGACCCAACTGCTAAATGAACAGAAGTAAGAGTAAGGTTTACCTAAATTTCTCAAACATCCAGGATTGTTTAAAATAGCGCTTCTGGAAATCAGATATAAAAAAGCACCGGTAATTCGGTGCTTTTTTTTGTTCGCATTGGATAAGTATCTACTCTTCTACAAACTCTTTCAACCACGCCTTGAACGCTTCACCTTGTGAGTTATGGCGAATGCCATACTCAACAAACGCTTTCATATAACCGAGTTTGTCACCACAGTCGTGTGAACGGCCAGTCATGGAGAAAGCTTCTACAGTTTGTTTTTTCATCAGCATAGCAATGGCATCCGTCAACTGGATTTCATTACCTGCACCGTATGGCGTTACTGCCAGCAGTGGCCAGATAGCTTCGGAAAGAACATAACGCCCCACAACCGCGAGGTTAGATGGCGCATCTTTCAATTCAGGTTTTTCAACGATGGCAGTCATTGGCGCACTTTCGCCCGGCTCAACTTCCGCACCATTACAGTTCACGATACCGTATTTGGACACGTCTTTTTCAGGCACTTCTTCAACCATAACCTGGCTGTTGCCGGTCTCTTTGAAACGGCGAAGCATTGCTGCAAGGTTGTCTTTACGCAGATCGCTGGTTGAATCATCCATCAGAACGTCTGGAAGGATAACCGCAAAAGGTGAGTTACCAATCAAAGGTTTAGCACACAGAACGGCATGTCCAAGGCCTTTAGACTGCCCCTGACGCACGTTCATGATAGTCACGCCTTTCGGACATATTGACTGCACTTCTTCCAGCAACTGACGCTTAACGCGGGTTTCCAGCATGCTTTCCAGTTCGAATGAAGTATCGAAGTGGTTTTCGATGGCATTTTTGGAAGAATGCGTGACGAGAATGATCTCTTTGATGCCCGCCGCCGCACATTCATTAACGATGTACTGGATTAAAGGCTTGTCGACGATAGGCAACATTTCTTTTGGAATGGCTTTCGTCGCTGGCAACATACGTGTGCCCAGACCGGCAACAGGGATAACAGCTTTTAACATTGTAGAAGATACTCCTTGAAACCTATTGGTGTGTAAATTCAGTCAGTTGGGGAGCCAAACATGTCAGGGCATTCACTGAACTGAAATTGTATAAACAAATTAATTTCCCAGCACGATATTTTCTTCCCTGAGTATAGTCCCTGTGATTTCGTTTAGGGAGACTATACTGCTGACTTTAGGACTCCAGCACCATTCTGTGTATGCCATTACGATACCAGCAAGCAGCACATAACGGTAAGCTAAAGACTTAAAATTAGGAATGTTGAACCTGTTCGCTGATTTTCTGCACACAATTTGCTGCTTTCCAAAACATCCCGTTAAACTTTACCGCACAGCAACCGCACCTGTTTCATTTCCATCACGCTATGCGGTAGCACGCTGATTTAGATTTGAAATTTCGCCCTCTGACGCCCATTATTCAACGTGCGACAATCGTCGTGTAACTAAAGGTGAAACAAGCAATATGGAATGGATCGCCGATCCGTCAATCTGGGCCGGGCTGGCTACCCTGGTAATCCTTGAAATTGTCTTAGGGATAGACAACCTGATTTTCATCGCCATTTTGGCAGAAAAGCTTCCCCGCCGGCAGCGCGACAAAGCCCGCGTCACAGGGTTAATGCTGGCATTAGTGATGCGCCTGTTGTTACTGGCGTCAATTTCCTGGCTGTCGACCCTCACCCGCCCTCTCATCACTTTACTCGGGCATCCGTTCAGCGCCCGAGACATGATTATGCTGACCGGCGGCGTGTTCCTGCTGTTTAAAGCCACCATGGAGCTCAATGAGCGCCTGGAAGGTAAAGATGAAGAGCAGAGCCAGCAGCAAAGCGGTGCCAGATTCTGGCCTGTCGTGGCGCAGATCGTGGTGCTCGATGCGGTATTTTCCCTCGACTCGGTGATTACCGCCGTTGGTATGGTGGATCATCTGGCCGTTATGATGGCGGCAGTCTGTATCGCCATCGGGCTGATGCTCCTGGCCAGCAAGCCGCTGACTAAGTTTGTGAACGCGCATCCCACTATCGTTATTTTATGTCTGAGTTTCCTGCTGATGATCGGCTTCAGTCTGGTCGCCGAAGGCTTTGGCTACGCGATTCCTAAAGGCTATTTGTACGCGGCTATCGGTTTCTCGGTGATCATCGAAGCGCTCAATCAGCTGGCACAATTTAACCGCAAACGCTTTCTGTCATCGCGTCGTTCTTTGCGTGAACGCACGGCGGAGACGGTTCTGCGCGTTTTACGCGGCAAGCATGAAGAGGCTGAACTGGATGCCCATTCGTCCAGCATGATTGCGGACAGCACTGAAGAAGACGCCATTTTCAACCAGCAGGAACGCAACATGATTGAACGCGTTCTGGGGCTGGGGCAGCGCACGGTCAGCAGCGTAATGACCTCGCGTCATGACGTCGATAATCTCGAACTGAATGACCCCATTGATGTCCTGAGAAATCAGATTGCCGAGAATCAGCACACACGCATTCTGGTGACGGAAGACAGCTCGACCGACGAGCCGCTGGGTGTTGTTCATGTTGTTGACTTGCTTAAACAGCAGCTGCTGCAAAATGAGTTAGATCTTAAGGCACTGATCCGCCAACCCTTGATCTTCCCGGAGCAGCTTTCATTGCTGATGGCGCTTGAACAGTTCCGTCAGGCGAAAACGCACTTTGCTTTTGTCGTGGATGAGTTTGGTTCTGTCGAAGGCATCGTGACGCTGACTGACGTGATGGAAACCATTGCCGGGAATCTGCCGGAATCTGATGAGTTGCCGGATGCACGCCACGATATCCAGCAGCAGGAAGACGGAAGCTGGATTGCGAATGGCTATATGCCGCTCGAGGATCTGGCAATGTACATCCCCCTGCCGCTCGATGATAAGCGCGAATACCACACGCTGGCCGGTTTACTGATGGAATATACCCAGAGCATTCCGCAGGTCGGCGCACAGATAAAAATTAACGATTATTTGTATGAACCACTGGAAGTCAGCAGTCACCGGATTTTAAAAGTGAAGATCACCCCGCTCAATCCGCCGGTGTCCGACGATTACGAAGTCTGATTTCTTCGCGGTAAGCGTGACCAAAAAAACGGGGTGCCATTGAGCACCCCGTTTTTATTCCCGGCTAATCCGATGTTACTTCTTCAATATCTTCTGCACTTCATCACCGGCTTTACTGTCTTTGCGTTTATCAATCCAGTTCTGGATAGCGCTGCGGGCGCTCTGCTCCAGTGACTGACGCAATATCTGGTCAACCTGCAACTGATAATGCATCTGCGACCACGGCCCGTACACGCGCAGCGGAATATCGGTCGTTTTCAGCGTATTGATCAGATTGCTGTCGCCCTTCCAGCCGCCGGTTACGCGGATCAGCAGATTCAAATCCACCTGCTGTGCAGCCATATTAATGGTGCCGTCACCTTTGCCGGTGACCATCGGCGACACTCCTTCCATATTGCTCAGCGTCAGCGTGCCATCGGCAAGATGACCTTTCGCATTCAGCGTATCAATCTGGCTGTAGTGCTCGTAACGGTCGAGGCCCTGAACTTTGTCGCTGTTTCTCGCAATAGCCTGCTGGATAAGCTGCTGAATATTCATGCCATTCAGACGCGCATTATCCATTGAAATCTGGCCATCGCCCTGCCAGTGCCGCGCGAAATCAGCGGCTGAAAGGCCTTCACCGCTCACATTACCCTTCAGCGAGAAGTTGCCGGTCAGCGCCTTAGGCAACTCATATGCCGAAAGCAAATCGCCCAGCTCAATCTTGTTGACGTCAGGCACCAACTGAACCTGAATTTTCTTGCCCGTCACATCCATTTTGCCTGGCAGTGAGAAATTGCCGGTACCCATGTTGCCGCTGAACGTCGACAGCAAAACCTGCCCTTGCTGATTATCAGCTTCGAGCGCCAGGTTCTGAATTTTCATTCCACGGTAAGTAAGATCAGCCACTTTCAGCGCCAGGTGTGCATTGAATGTCTGAAGTTCACTCAGCCCGTTGGGTTGTTCATCTATGTCGCGCGCAATAACCGGTGCCGACGTAATGGCCTGAGAAGTCGTGGCTGTCTCTTCCGTTGTTTTCGGCTGCCAGCCAGAAAGCGCATCCAGATCGAGTTTTTCCGCGTTCAGGTTCAGCTGATAATTCGGTTCATCGCCCAGCGTGGCCGAAGCCGTACCGGAGATCTGATTATCATTGGCGGTCAGCGCCATCTGGCTGAGCGTCACAGCATCAGTCTCCCGCTGATAACTCGCCTGCATCGAACCGTTGCCCTGAATGCCTTTAACCGGAATATCCGCGCCGCTCAGCTGATAGGTAAATTTGCTGATGTTGGCAGCAAAGGCCTGCGGATAATGCTGCATATCCAGTTCCGCATTCATCGTGAAGGCTAAATCACGCTGATTACGATTGATGCGGCTGGAAAGCTGGACAGAAGCCTGCCGGTTGTCGTCTTTATCAATTTCGAGATTAATGTCGCGCACATTGATTTGTTCATCGTCGCCACGCTGCCAGATAAGCAAACTGTCGGCGATGCTGATTTTATCAATGTCGAACTTCCAGCCAGCGTCCAGCTCAGACGCACCGGGCGCCACAGGAACCGGAGAAGATGGAGCAACCGGCGCATCGGGCTGATTCTCTTCGGTATCCGGCGTTAACCGGATAATCGCATTTTTAAACAAAACTTGCTTTACGGCGAGCTGATGAGAAATGAGAGGCCAGAGTTTGACATCCAGTCGCATATTTTCAGCACTGACTACCGGTTCTTTCGCACCCGGCGCGGTGAGCGATGTCTGCCCGGCAATAATGCTCAGCTGCGGCCAGACGTGCCAGCGCAGCGAACCATTAATGGCCAGCTTGTAACCGCTTTTCACCTCAACCCTTTCCACCATGTACTGACGGAAATCGTTCGGGTTGATCAGAAATACCAGCGAAGTCATGCCGGCAATGATAACCACCAGTAAAATCACCAGTGTTGTCAGTAGTCTTCTCATGCCTTCCTCACGTTTTCATCCGCTCACGCCGATAAAAAACAGAATCAGTCTTTATCAATACGACTGGCAATTGCACTTTGCTGGTCGCGGTATTTCGCATCCTGACGGCTGTTATAAGGGCGTGCAGCTGAACCGGACAACGGTTCAAAGCTTAACGCGCCAATCAGCATACCCGGGCGAAGCGCCAGAGGCAGTTTACCGGAATTGTAGAACTCAAGGACGATGCGACCTTTCCAGCCCGGATCGATGCGGTGTGCTGTGACGTGTACCATCAGGCCCAGACGCGCCAGTGAAGAACGCCCATCGAGCCAGCCCACCAGATCATCCGGAATGGTGACGGATTCAAAAGTGACCGCCAGTGCCAGTTCGCCGGGATGCAGGAAGAAAGCTTCACCTTCCGGCAGAACGATTTCGTCGCTCATCACTTTGTCCAGCGCCGCGCTTACTTCGTCTTTCGGGCCACTCAGATCGATAAAGCCAGCGTTATGGCCGAGGAAAACGCGAAAACCGTTACCCAGACGCACATCTACCGTTGCACCGTTAATCCGCTCAACCGGCGGACGGGGTGAAATGCCTAATTTGCCGCTGTCCAGCCAGGCTTCTATATCTCGATCGCAAAGTCTCATCGTATCTCCGGTGTGGTTTTCTACGGATTGTTCCGCGATTAGTTGAAGAACTGGCTGATTTTCGCCTTAAGAATATCAATCGCAATCCGGTTTTTACCGCCACGCGGCACAATGATGTCTGCGTATTGTTTTGAAGGTTCGATAAATTGCAGGAACATTGGACGGACAGTTTTCTGGTATTGCGCCATCACGGAATCCATAGAGCGACCACGCTCGTTGACATCGCGCTTCATGCGGCGCATCAGGCAGATATCCAGCGGTGTATCCACGAAGATAGAGAAATTCATTTCCTGACGCAGACGCACGTCGGTCAGTAACAGGATCCCTTCCAGAATAATGACTTTCTTAGGCTTGAGCGTCACGGTCTCAGCCAGACGGGTATGTTCGATAAAACTGTAACTCGGTAATTCGATAGCCTGACCTGACTTCATTGCCTGCAAATGCTGGAACAGCAAATTGTGATCCATGGCACTGGGATGGTCATAGTTGGTTTTGACCCGTTCTTCCATGGTCATATGGCTTTGGTCTTTATAGTAGCAATCTTCCGGGATCACCCCGATATGCTCATCACCTACCTGATCACGAAGTTCACGGTATAACGTACTGGCGATGAGGCTTTTTCCCGAAGCAGATGCGCCAGCGATACCCACGATGACACACTGATGGAATTTGTCAGACATAAAATTAAAGACCTGATTTGGAAGTTGGAAGGCAAGCACAGCGTGTGCTTTGAACGCGCCAATTATAAGTACAACACACTACCCGATGCCAGCGTTAAGGCGGTGTAATCGCTGACATCGGGCAATAATTCGCAGAGTTGGGAGATTAAACCGCCCGGAAAGCGATTTCTGTCGGAATCGCGTCGCCTTTCCAGAACAGCTGCGACGCCACTTTTGACGCAAGTTCGCGATAAATCGTCGTGAACTCGCTTTCAGGATTAGAGACAACAGTCGGTTCGCCGCGATCCAAATCCTCGCGCAGCGAAATATGCAGCGGTAACTGAGCCAGTAATTCGCAACGGTATTTTTCGGCCAGACGTTGTGCGCCACCGGTGCCGAAAATCGGTTCATGATGCCCGCAGTTGCTGCACACATGCATGCTCATATTTTCGATAATGCCTAACACCGGCACATGTACTTTCTCAAACATCACAATGCCTTTCATAGCGTCGAGCAGCGCGATGTCCTGCGGCGTGGTCACCACGAGCGCGCCCGTCACCGGAATATTTTGCGACAGCGTCAGCTGGATATCGCCGGTGCCCGGCGGCAGGTCAATCACCAGATAATCGAGATCCGGCCACAGCGTATCCTGCAACATCTGCATCAGCGCTTTGCTGGCCATCGGGCCGCGCCACACCATCGCATTTTCGTCGGTGACCAGATAACCAATGGAGTTAGTCGCCAGTCCGTGCGCCATAATCGGCGACATATGTACACCATCCGGTGATGTCGGACGCTCTTCTTCCGTGCCCAGCATGTTCGGCACCGACGGGCCATAGATATCCGCGTCCAGAATACCGACTTTTCCGCCTTCCGCGGCCAGCGCCAGCGCCAGATTCACCGCCGTGGTGGATTTACCCACGCCGCCTTTGCCTGAGCTGACCGCCAGAATATTGCGTACGCCTTTAATGCCGGGCTGATCATTGGCACGTTTCATCGTGGCGATATCGTGACGCAGGTTCCACTGAATGGCCGAAGCGCCGGTAACCCGCAGCAATTCACCGCTGGTTTCATCTTTGAGCACCTCGAAACCGCTGTTCCAGGCAAACGGCAGCGTCAGATCGATATGCAGAACTTCGTCCATCAGCACGCAATGATGCACCGCTTTTATCGCAGCTAAATCTTTTTGAAGTGTTGAATGGCGGAAGGTGGCCAGTACGCCGGTCACGAGTGCGCGCAGCCCTGCGGGTGTGGTCTGCTGTGGGGATTGAGATGTCATCCCGGCTCCTTGAAAACTGGTTATCAGACTAGTTATTTACCCTAAGCATAACAGAACACACGTAAGGAGATCCCCCCGTTTGTTTACGCGGGGCGGCGCTTTCGGTTAACATCAATGCCCCTGATTTCAACAACAGAAAGCAAGCTCTTACTATGGCTCAAGTCGCGAAAAAAATTTTGGTAACCTGTGCACTTCCGTACGCCAACGGATCCATCCACCTCGGTCACATGCTCGAGCATATCCAGGCTGACGTCTGGGTTCGTTTCCAGCGAATGCGTGGCAATGAAGTGCACTTCATCTGTGCGGACGATGCGCACGGCACACCGATCATGCTGAAAGCACAGCAACTCGGTATCAAGCCGGAAGAGATGATTGCCGAAATGAGCCAGGAGCATCAGAAAGACTTCGCCGGCTTCGGCATCAGCTACGACAACTATCACTCCACGCACAGTGACGAAAACCGTGAACTGTCGGAGCTGATTTATGGTCGTCTGAAAGAAAACGGTTTCATCAAGAATCGCACCATTTCTCAGCTGTACGATCCGGAGAAAGGCATGTTCCTGCCTGACCGTTTCGTTAAAGGCACCTGCCCGAAATGTAAATCGCCAGACCAGTACGGCGATAACTGTGAAGTGTGTGGTGCAACCTACAGCCCGACCGAACTGATCGAGCCGAAATCTGTTGTCTCCGGCGCGACGCCTGTGCTGCGTGATTCCGAGCATTACTTCTTTGATTTGCCTGAATTCAGCGCGATGTTGCAGGCGTGGACCCGTTCCGGTGCGTTGCAGGAGCAGGTCGCGAACAAAATGCAGGAATGGTTTGAATCCGGCCTGCAACAGTGGGATATCTCCCGCGACGCGCCGTACTTCGGTTTCGAAATTCCTGATGCGCCGGGCAAATATTTCTACGTCTGGCTGGACGCGCCAATCGGCTACATGGGTTCATTCAAAAACCTGTGTGACCGCCGCAGCGACCTGAACTTCGACGAGTTCTGGAAGAAAGATTCCACCACCGAGTTGTATCACTTCATCGGTAAAGACATCGTCTATTTCCACAGCCTGTTCTGGCCGGCAATGCTGGAAGGCAGCAATTTCCGCAAGCCAACCAACCTGTTCGTTCACGGTTATGTAACGGTGAACGGCGCGAAGATGTCTAAATCACGCGGCACCTTCATCAAGGCCAGCACTTATCTGAACCATCTGGATGCAGACTGCCTGCGTTATTACTACACCGCGAAACTGTCTTCCCGTATCGACGATATCGACCTGAATCTGGAAGATTTCGTGCAGCGCGTTAACGCAGACATCGTGAACAAAGTGGTCAACCTGGCTTCACGTAACGCCGGTTTCCTCGCCAAACGTTTTGACGGCAAACTGGCGGATAAACTGGCGGATGAAGCGCTGTACAAAACCTTCACGGATGCCGCTGAAAGTATTGCGCAGGCGTATGACAGCCGCGAATCAGGCCGTGCAATCCGTGAAATCATGGCGCTGGCTGACCTGGCTAACCGTTATGTAGACGAACAGGCGCCGTGGGTTGTGGCAAAACAGGAAGGCCGCGACGCGGACCTGCAGGCGATTTGCTCAATGGGCATCAACCTGTTCCGCGTTCTGATGACATACCTGAAACCGGTTCTGCCTTCACTGTCTGAACGCACAGAAGCTTTCCTGAACACCACGCTTGAGTGGGATGCGATTGCACAACCGCTGCTTTCTCATCAAGTGAATCCGTTCAAGGCGCTGTTTAACCGTATCGAACTGGATAAAGTGACCGCCATGGTTGATGCATCGAAAGAAGACATTGCGGCAGCGAAAGCCCCTGCAACCGGCCCGCTGGCGGATGATCCGATTCAGGAAACCATCACCTTTGATGACTTCGCAAAAGTCGACATGCGTATCGCGCTGATCAAAAGCGCTGATTTCGTGGAAGGTTCCGACAAACTGCTGCGTCTGCAACTGGATCTGGGCGGCGAAACCCGTCAGATCTTCTCCGGTATCCGCTCTGCCTATCCGGATCCGAAAGCGCTGGAAGGCCGTCTGACCATAATGGTCGCAAACCTTGCGCCGCGTAAAATGCGCTTTGGCATTTCTGAAGGCATGGTGATGGCCGCAGGCCCTGGCGGAAAAGACATCTTCCTGCTCAGCCCGGATTCCGGCGCACAACCTGGCATGCAGGTGAAATAAGCCACTGCGTTTCTCAGTAAGCCCCTCCCCTCATCCCCGGGGGGAGGTTCAAGGAGTTCCTGCTATGTTTAACTTCGATTACTACAATCCCACCCGCGTTCTTTTTGGTACACAGCGTATTGCCGATATCGGCCAGTACATTCCGGCCAACGCCCGCGTCCTGATTACCTACGGCGGCGGCAGCGCAAAAAAATTCGGTACGATTGATGAAGCGCGCAAAGCTCTCGGTGACCGCGAAATTTTCGAATTTGGCGGCATTGAGGTTAACCCGCATTTCGAAACCCTGATGATTGCCGTTGAGCTGGTTAAAGAGAAAAAAATCGACTTCCTGCTGGCCGTTGGCGGCGGTTCTGTCGTGGATGCCACCAAATTTATCGCCGCCGCCGTCCTGTACGAGGGCGACGTCTGGAATATGTGGTCGAAACGCCTGCCGCTGGAAAAAGCCATGCCGCTCGGTTGCATCATGACGTTACCGGCGACCGGTTCGGAAATGAACCCGACAGCCGTGGTCACTAACGTCGCACTGGGCGCAAAAATGGGTTTCAGCGACGCGCATCTGTACCCGCAGTTTGCCGTGCTGGATCCGCGAAAAACCTACACGCTGCCGGTTAAACAAGTGTCCAACGGCGTGGTTGACGCCTTTGTGCATGTGATTGAGCAATACCTGACGTATCCGGTTTACGGCAAAGTGCAGGATCGTTTTGCCGAGGGCCTGCTGCTGACGCTTATCGAAGAAGGCCCGAAAGCGCTGACCGATCCGGAAAATTATGATGTGCGCTCAACCGTCACCTGGTCGGCAACGCTGGCACTGAATGGTCTGATTGGCGTCGGTGTGCCGCAGGACTGGGCAACGCACCGCATCGGCCACCAGCTGACCGCGCTCTATCATCTGGATCACGCTGAAACGCTGGCCGTTCTGCTGCCTTCGCTGCTTCAGGTACAACGTGAAACTAAACGCCTCAAACTGCTGCAATACGCAGAGCGCGTCTGGGGGCTGACCGACGGTGATGAAGAAACCCGTATCACCGCGGCCATCGATAAAACCCGCGATTTCTTTGATGATATGGGCGTGAAAACGCGCATCAGCGCTTACGGCGTGCCGGAAAAAGTCATTGAAGAAGTGCTGGAGAATCTGACCCGCTTCAACCTGCTGCCGATGGGCGAACACAAAGATATCGATCGGGTGGCTGCCCGCCGCATTCTCAGCCTGAGCTACTAAAAGCCGCTTCTGAAGAAATCGAAGGGGAAACGCGACACCGTTTCCCCTTTTTATAACGTCTCATTTATTTCGGCCAGTTCGGCCAGACGCTTCGTGGATACTCTTTATCGATATCCGATCTTGCCAGCCCGATATCTTTCAGTTGCTCCGGGCTCAGCGCATGCAGAAGTTTGCGGCTGACGCGGCGCTCATTCCAGGCATGTAAAACACTGAACACCCGTTTTACCCATCCGCCCTGCTTAACCGGCATCTTTACCGGTGCAACACTTTCGGCACTACGCACTGACTCACAAGCGGCAAACTGCCGTTCTTCAATGGTATTTTTCATTTTCTGCTCCTGTTAACGACCTGTGATCAGGATCTAACATCCGGCAAAAACATTACAGATTCAGTTATTTTGTATTTCAACCATACAGATCTGGATCCAATGACAGATTCAGCGTTAGATTAGACGCATCTGTACTGCTCTTATTGCGCAGACGTTGAGGGAATGAAAATGAACCGTTACGAAAATCTGGCGAATGTACTGAGCGAACGCATCGAACAGGGGCTGTACTCGGCGGGGACCCGCCTGCCGTCGGTGCGCGTCTTAAGCAGCGAGCACGGCGTCAGCGTCAGTACCGTTCAGCAGGCGTACCGCGTACTGGAAGAAAAACAGCTGGTGGAAGCACGTCCGAAATCCGGTTACTTCGTCAGGGAAGCCCGGTTGCAGGCGGCGCTGCCGAGCGGGTGTCGTCCGACGCAGCGCCCGGTGGAAATTTCCCAGTGGGATCAGGTTCTGGAGCTGATCACCTCGCCACACCTTCCCGGTTTTGTTCAGCTGGGGCGCGGTTCACCGGACGTCACCGCCGCCACGCTCAAACCGCTCAGCCGTCTGATGGGCCGCGCCGGACAACATCAGAACCTCAATGCCTTTCACTACGACAGCATTTACGGCTCCGAAGATCTGCGCGAACAGATTGCGCGCCTGATGATCGACAGCGGCAGCCATATGGATGCCAGCAATATATTGATCACCACCGGCTGTCACGAAGCGCTGTCTATCGCCATTCGTTCCGTTTGCGAACACGGCGATATTGTGGCGGTAGATTCCCCGAGTTTTCACGGCGCGATGCAAACCCTGAAAGGCTTTGGCATGAAAGCACTGGAAATTCCGACAGACCCGGTCACCGGCATCAGCCTGGAAGCACTGGAAATGGCGCTGGAACAGTGGCCCATCAAAGCTATCCAGCTCACACCAAACTGTAACAATCCCCTCGGCTACAACATGCCGGATGACCGCAAGAAAGCGCTGCTGAGGCTGGCGCAGCGTTACGATATCGCCATTATCGAGGACGATGTTTACGGCGAACTGGCCTATCAGTATCCGCGCCCGGCGACCATTACTTCGTTTGACGACGACGGCCGCGTATTGCTTTGCAGCTCATTTTCAAAAACGCTCGCGCCCGGTCTGCGCGTCGGCTGGATTGCACCGGGCCGATATCACGACCGCGCCCTGCACATGAAATACATCACCACCGGCGCGTCGGCCACGCTGCCGCAAATCGCCATCGCGGATTTCATCAAACAGGGCCATTACCTTCAGCACCTGCGCAGAATGCGTAATCAGTACCAGCGCAATCTGTGCACCATGACCGACTGGGTGATGAAATATTTTCCGTGTGGCACGCGGGTCAGCCGCCCTCAGGGTGGTTTCCTGCTGTGGATTGAGCTGGACGAACGCGTTGATACGCAGCGCCTGAACCGGCTGCTGGAAGAACATTTTGTGCAAATTGCGATCGGTTCGATATTTTCCGCTTCAGGGAAATACCGCAACTGTCTGCGTATTAACTATGCTCAGCCTCTGGCGGCCAAAACTGAACGCGCCGTTCAGCAGGTAGGGCAGATGGTTTCATACATGCTGGAAAGCTGCTAAACGCATCCCGGAGAACTCATCACTGTGCAGATAGAACCGTTACCACCGCTCAACACCCTGGTGGCCTTCGAATGTGTGGCGCGTTATTGCAGTTTTTCCCGGGCAGCCGACGAGCTGAACCTCACGCAAAGCGCCATCAGCCGCCAGATTATTCAGCTTGAGGAAATGCTCGGCTGCAAACTTTTCCAGCGGGCGCAGCGCAAAACCGCGCTCACACCGCGCGGTGAAACTTACGCGCATCAGGTAAGAAAACTGCTCGGCGATATCTCGCTTTCGACGGCCGAAGTCATGGGCTGGAACGGTTTACCGCAGGTGACGCTGGCCTGTACCAGCGCCATGAGCGGCCTGTGGCTGTCATCGCGCCTGTCTTCTTTACGCCAGCTGATGCCGGATCTGCAAATCCAGATGAAAATTTCCGACAGCTTTTCTGAACTGAAGTCATCAGAATTTGATCTGGCTATTTTCTATCTGCGCGAACCGCCGCCCGGCTATCACGTGCAGGCACTGTTTGATGAAGTCTGTTATCCGATGTGCTCGCCGGAATTGTTCAACCGTTTGCCCGCCCGTGCCAGCGCGGCGGATTTGCTGGAACAAACACTGCTGATTCAGGACGATCCGCAACGGGAATGGACCGGCTGGCGCGACTGGTTCGCCTCACAGGATGTCACTTTCGTCACCCCGCGCCGGACATGGCGCGCCAACAACTACCCGTTTCTGGTGCAGTCAGCGGTGCTGGGCGATGGCGTTCTTCTGGGCTGGGAAGGTCTGGTACAGGATTACATCAACAGCGGACAACTGGTCGCCGCGCATCCGGGTAAACTGGCTGCTGCCGGAAAATGCTACATGCTGACGCCACAAGACCGGTTCCTGAAACCGGTGGTGCATAAAGTAATTAACTGGCTGAAACAGCCTTAAAAAACTCCTCCCCCTTCGCACGGGGAGGAGAAAATAATAATAATCTTATATGTTATTTATATATCAGCGGGCGGGATTTTATTTTTCTCCAGAACTCTGCGTTTTCTTGCAGAATTCATCCCGATTAATGTAAACAACAGCCAGCATGACTGTGAAATACAGGATGCAAGATTAAAATCATGGCTTAACGAATACAGGCCAAACACACCGCCGATTATATTAAGATAGGCGTAACTGTTAGCATCAACCGCTAGCCTGCGCATCTGAACCAGCGCATAGGCAAGAAGGTAGCAAAATACCCCAATTAAACCGACAACCGTATGCATCTCCACCGGCCACTTCCCTTTCCTGTCATTGATAGCTCAGAAAAATAAAGCTTTTCAGGGTGTTCTGCCGCGCATTTTTCGCATACCCTCATGATAAATTCTCATGCAAGTTCCGCAGGGGGTTTTGATATAAATCATCAGGGCAATCCATTTCGCCCCTTTGAAACACCCGGAGTATTTCGCCTGCACCTATAAAATTCCAGCACGTACTATGGAGAAAATTAATGAAAGATAATAATTCCCCTTTGACGAAATTAATGCAGGATGCACAACTTAGCCGTCGCGGCTTTATTACCAGCGCTTCCGCTGTGGGTATTACCAGTGCCATGGGCTTCTCACCTTTCTCTGTTTTCGCCGCTGAACCGAAAAAGGGCGGCATATTAAAACTGGGTATGTCAGGCGGAAATACCAGTGATACGCTCGACCCGACGTTATTCAGCGACTGGGTGCCGCTCAACCAGGCATATATGCTGATGAATGGCCTGATTGAAATTGATGAAAATAACAAAGCCACGCCTGAACTGTTCTCTGCGTGGGAAGCCAAACCGGGCGCAGCCGAATGGGTGTTTACCGTCCGTGATGGCGTCACCTTCCACAACGGTAAAAAGCTGGACGCCGACGATATTCTTTACTCCATCAACCTGCACCGCGGCGACAAATCCAAAAGCGCCATCAAAACGCAGCTGGCACCGATTACCGGCCTGACCAAACAGGGCGACAACCAGATTCTGATTAATCTCGACAGCGGCAACGCCGACCTGCCGTACCTGCTGGCAGATTACCATCTGGTGGTCGTGCCCGCGGGCTTCACCGACTGGTCGCACCCGATTGGAACCGGCGGTTTTATCTTTGATCAGTACGAACCGGGTGTACGTTCGCTGTTCAAACGTAACCCGAATTACTGGAAGCCGGATCGCGCCTTTGTTGACGCCGTGGAAGTGCTGGTGATCAACGACCCGACCGCGCGCACCAACGCCCTGATTTCCGGTCAGGTTCACGCGATCAACCGCGTCGATTTCAAAACCGTCGATTTCCTTAAACGCAGCCCGGCCCTGAACATTATCCGTTCCTCCGGCGGCCAGCACTTTACATTCCTGATGGATTGCAGCGTCGCGCCGTATAACAACAACGATGTGCGCATGGCGATTAAACACGGCATCGACCGCCAGAAAATTCTTGATACCGTACTGCGCGGCTACGGCTCGCTGGGCAACGATCACCCGATCCCGAAAACCGACCGTTTCTTCAACCACAGCCTCGAGCAGCGTGTTTACGATCCGGACAAATCAAAGTTTTACCTGAAAAAAGCCGGATTAACCGACCTGAAAGTCGAGCTGTCTTCGTCTGACGCCGCCTTTGCCGGTGCGCTCGACGCCGCCGCATTGTTCCAGGGTCAGGCACAGAAAGGCGGCATTCAGGTCAACATCAAGCGCCAGCCTGCCGACAGCTACTGGGACGACGTGTGGATGAAGGCCCCGTTCAGCATGGGTTACTGGGGCGGACGCCCGACGGCTGACCAGATGTTTTCAACCGCGTACCAGTCCACCGCCAAATGGAACGACACGCACTGGAAAGATGAGAAGTTTGACGCCCTGCTGCTTCAGGCGCGTTCACTGCTCGATGAAGCCAAACGCGCTGAAATTTATGGCGAGCTGCAAAGCATCGTGCGCGACAACGGTGGTGCGATGATCCCGTTGTTTGGTGATTATCTCGATGCCGCCAGCAAAAAAGTCGGCGGGATCAAACCGCATCCGATGTTCAACTTCATGGGTGGTCGTCTGGCCGAGCGCGTCTGGCTGGAGGCATGATGAAAAAACGGATTTTACAGCGGGTCCTGTTGGGCATTATCACGCTGTGGCTGGTCTCTGTGCTGATTTTTATCGGCACAGAAATGCTGCCCGGCGACGTCGCTACCGCGATTTTAGGGCAAAGCGCGACGCCGGAAACCGTGGCGGCTCTGCGGCTGCAACTGGGTCTGGATGAACCGTCGGTGCTGCGCTATCTGCACTGGCTGGCAGGGATTCTGCACGGCGATTTAGGTCATTCACTGGCGAACGGTCGCGCCATCAGCGACGAACTTTTGCCGCGTCTGGCGAACACGCTGTTTCTGGCCGGATACGCCGCCGTGATCGCCATTCCGCTGGCGGTCGGTCTGGGTATCGCTTCCGCCATCTGGCGCGGTTCCGTGTTTGACCGGCTGGCAAATACCCTCACGCTCATCAGCATTTCCGTGCCGGAGTTTTTCGTCGGCTACATTCTGGTGATCGCCTTTGCTATCCGCCTGACGTGGTTCCCGAGTCTGGCGATGGTTGACAGTTCATCTTCGTTCGCCGACCGGCTTTATGTCTGCACCCTGCCGATGCTCACGCTGACGCTGGTCGTGCTGGCGCATATGTTGCGCATGACGCGTGCATCGGTGACGGCGGTGATGTCCAGCCCGTACATCGAAAGCGCGGTGCTCAAAGGCATTCCGCGCTGGCGTATTGTAGTCTCGCACGCGCTGCCCAACGCCCTCGCGCCCATCATCAACGTCGTGGCGTTCAATCTGGCGTATCTGGTGGTTGGCGTCATTCTGGTGGAAGTGGTGTTCGTCTATCCGGGCATTGGCCAGTACATGGTGGACGCCGTCACCAAGCGAGACCTGCCGGTCGTTCAGGCCTGCGGTCTGCTGTTTGGCGGCACCTACATTTTTCTTAATACCACCGCCGATTTACTGGCGATCTGGTGTAATCCACGCCTGCGCCATGCGCGCTAAAAGAGGGACAGCATGAACCGGTATTTCATTAACATCCCGCTGTCGGCCTGGATTGGCATTGTGATTATTGCGGTGAATCTCTTCGCCGCCATTTTCGCGCCGTGGCTTGCGCCTCACAGCGAAACCGAACAGGTTGGCGATATCTGGCTGCTGCCGTCTTCCGCCACGCCGTTTGGTACCGACAGCCTCGGGCGCGACATGCTTTCGCGCATTTTATTTGGCGCGCGCACGACAATTGCCATCGCCCTGACCATCACCTTCAGCTCATTTATCATCGGCATCGTCACCGGTTTCACCGCCGCGATTTACGGCAAATGGGTGGATACCGTGCTTTCGCGCATCGTCGATACCGTGATGTCGATTCCGGTGCTGATTTTCGCGCTGATCGTATTATCCGTAATGGGCACCTCGATTCCGGTTCTGGTGCTGACCATCGCCCTGCTCGACGCCACCCGCGTGTTCCGTCTGGCACGCCTGGTGGCGCAGGCGATTGTCTGTCAGGAATATGTCGAAGCGGCGCGTCTGCGCGGTGAAGGGTTGCGCTGGGTGCTGTTCAAAGAAATTCTGCCTAACGCCCTGCCGCCGCTGCTGGCAGAGTTTGGTATGCGCTTTTGCTTTACCTTCCTGTTTATTGCGGGTCTGAGCTTCTTAGGATTAGGCATTCAGCCGCCGTATGCTGACTGGGGAAGCATGGTGCGTGACAACGCGCAGGCGATTAACTTTGGTCAGCTTGCGCCGCTCTATCCGGCGGCGGCGATTGCGCTGCTGACGATTGGCGTCAATCTGGTGGTTGACTGGCTGCTGGCCCGTAACAGCCTGCCGCAGGGAGATGAAGCATGACACGCACGATTTTAGAAATGCGCGGCCTGCGCATTGAAACCCTCGACGGTTCGCCGCTGGTGCAGGATATTTCGCTGAAACTGGCGGCGGGCGAAGTGCTCGGCCTGATTGGTGAATCCGGCGCAGGCAAATCCACCATCGGGCTGGCGGCGCTGGGCTATGCACGTCAGGGCTGCCGGATTGCGGGCGGCGAGGTGATCCTCGACGGCACCAACATTGTTTCACAGCCTTCGCGCGTTAAACGCGAGTGGCGCGGCAAACGCGTGGCCTATGTCGCGCAAAGCGCCGCCGCCTCGTTTAACCCGGCGCTGACCATCGAAAAACAGGTATGCGAAGGCCCGATCCGCCACGGTTTGATGAACAAAGAAGAAAGCCGCCAGTGGGCGATTTCCCTGTTCCGCTCACTGGATTTGCCGGATCCGGAAAACATCGGCAAGCGTTATCCGCATCAGCTTTCCGGCGGACAGCTTCAGCGCGCAATGGCCGCGATGGCGATGTCCTGTAAACCGGATTTGCTGATCATGGATGAACCGACCACGGCGCTGGACGTCACCACGCAAATTGAAGTGCTGGTGATGCTGCGCAAACTGGTGCGTGAGTTCAACACCGCCGCGCTGTATATCACGCACGATCTGGCCGTTGTCGCGCAGCTCGCCGACCGCATTATGGTGCTGCGTCACGGCAAGGAAGTGGAAACCGGCAGCACGCAAACCATTCTGGAAAACCCGCAGCAGGATTACACCCGCAGGCTGGTCGCGGAGCGTGAACACGCGCTGGCGCCACTGACCGGCGGCCATGAATCGTCCGGCCAGCCGCTGCTGACCATGAAGAAACTCAGCACCGGTTATAACGGCAAACGCGTGGTGCATGATGTCAGTCTGCAACTCCCTCGCGGCAAAACGCTGGCGATTATCGGTGAATCCGGCAGCGGAAAAAGTACGCTGGCGCGGGCGCTGGTGGGTCTGCTACCGGACACCGAAGGCTCGGTGGACTTCGACGGCACGGCGCTTTCGCATAATTACCAGAAGCGCAACAAAGAAACCCTGCGCCGGATGCAGATGATTTATCAGCTTCCCGACGTGGCGCTCAACCCACGCCAGACGCTGCTGGATATCATTGGCCGCCCGCTGAGTTTCTATTTCGGGATGAACAAAAAGCAGGTTCGCGAGCGCGTGGAAGAGTTACTGCGCCTGACGGAGCTGCCGGTAAAGCTGATCGACCGTCGTCCCGGCGAGCTTTCCGGCGGGCAGAAACAGCGCGTCTGTATAGCCCGTGCGCTGGCTGCGCAGCCGGAACTGATTATCTGTGACGAAGCCACCTCCGCGCTCGATCCGCTGGTCGCTGAGGAAGTGCTGAATCTGCTGCGCCGCTTACAGGAACAGCTCGGGCTGTCTTACCTGTTTATCACCCACGACCTGGGCACCGTGAAACGTATCGCCCATCAGGTCGCGGTGATGTATCAGGGCCAGGTGGTCGCCAGTGGCGATACCGGCGTGGTATTCAGCGCGCCTATGCACAGCTACACCGAAAAACTGCTGACGTCCGTACCGGAAATGCGCACCCGCTGGCTGGACGACGTTCTCGCCCTGCGCAACGTTCCGCTTCCGGCTACAGCCATTCCTTCGACAGGAGTCTTATGAATACCAAACGCATCGTGACCGAATTCCCCCACGCCGTCACCGTGACTGAACATTTGTGGATACCGCTGAGCGACGGCACACGCCTCGCCGCGCGATTATGGCTACCGGATGATGCGGTAAACCAGCCGGTTCCGGCGATCCTCGAATACATTCCTTACCGCAAGCGCGACGGTACCCGCACCCGCGATGAACCGATGCACGGATTCTTTGCCGGCAACGGTTACGCGGTAGTGCGTGTGGACATGCGCGGCAGCGGCGAATCCGACGGATTGCTGGCCGACGAATACCTGTTGCAGGAACAGGACGACGCGCTCGAAGTCATCGAATGGATCACGCAGCAAAACTGGTGCAGCGGCAACGTCGGCATGATGGGCAAATCCTGGGGCGGATTTAACGGATTGCAGGTCGCCGCCCGTCGTCCTGCGGCGCTGAAAGCCATCATCACCGTATGCTCAACCGACGACCGCTACCGCGATGACATCCACTACAAAGGCGGCTGCCTGCTTAACGATAACCTCTGGTGGGGCGGCATTATGCTGGCGTACCAGAGCCGTCCGTCCGATCCGGCGCTGGTCGGTGAAAGCTGGTACAAAGACTGGCTGAACCGTCTGGAAAACATGCCCTTCTTCCCGGCGTTGTGGATGGAGCATCCGCTGCGCGACGAATACTGGCAGCACGGCTCAGTGTGCGAAGACTGGTCAGCCATTGAATGTCCGGTGCTGGCGATTGGCGGCTGGGCGGATGCCTACAGCAATGCCGTTTTCCGCCTGATGGACAATTTACAGGTTCCGCGCCGCGCCATTCTCGGCCCGTGGGCGCATATTTATCCGCAGGACGGCACACCGGAACCGGCGATCGGTTTCCTGCAGGAAGCGGTTCACTGGTGGGATCACTGGCTGAAGGGCGAACAAAACGGCGCGATGGAAGGTCCGATGATTCAGACATGGTTGCAGGACAGCCAGCCGCCTTCGGCGATGCGTCCGGTCAGCAAAGGCGAATGGGTGGGATTTGATCGCGGCACCGCCAGCAATATTAATTACATGCCCCGCTGGCTTTCGCGCGGCCAGCTGAATACTCAGCCGGATGCCGGCGCGGGCGTCATCAATATCTGTTCGCCTCAGAATCACGGGCTGATGGCCGGGGAATGGATGGGCGCTGGCGTGCCCGGTGAAATGCCGCCGGATCAGCGCGTTGACGACGGCATGGCGGAAATCTTTGACGGCGAACCGCTGGCCGAACCGCTGTCCATCTTCGGCTTTCCGGAATTCACGGTGGAGCTGAGCAGTGATAAACCGGCGGCGATGCTTTACGTGCGCCTTTCCGACGTTTCACCGGAAGGTGCGGTAAACCGCGTCACACACGGCTGGCTGAATCTGGCGCATCTGCATGGCCACGATAAATCTGTACCGCTCGTACCGGGGCAAAAAGTCAAAGTACCGGTACAGCTGGATGGCATCGCTCACCGCTTTGCCGCCGGACATCGCCTGCGGCTCTCGCTGGCAACCACTTTCTGGCCGATGATCTGGCCGATGGCCGAAGCCGCGACGCTGACGGTCGATTTGCACAGCGCGCAGCTCAGTCTGCCGGTTTGCGAACAGCCGGTACCGGTTGATGGCCCGATCGCCGAACCACAAAGCGCCCCGCTTACCCCGCAGACCGTACTGTCACCGGGACGCGTTGATCGCAACATCACTTATGATTTCCTTACCGACAGCTGGACCAGCGTGACTCACGGCGTGGGTGGCGTATTCGGTGAAGGCGTTTACCGTTTCGATGATATCGATACGACCGTCGATCACGGTCTACGCCGCGAGCTGACGGTCAGTAACAGTGACCCGCTTTCCGCGCGCTATCTGCTGACGCAAACCATGAAAATGGGGCGAGAAGGCTGGTGGATGGAGGCGGAAATTACGCTCGAGCTGCGTAGTGATCTGACCCACTTTGTCGTCAGCGGCGACATGGTGGTGAGTCTGAACGGCGAAGAAGAATTCACGAAATACTGGCACGAGAGAATTGCGCGGTAACGATTAGGGTTGGTAATTCCAGGTCAAGGTCAAAACCGTGGGTTGCCACCCACACCGGCCTTAAGGAGCGCCTTTCGCCGCGCCCCTTAAGAATCCCGGGCTCTTTAAATGCGCGCTACCGCTGGGACGATGGACATGTTCCGTTGCTGCGGCATGTGGCGCGAAATCTTGCCGCTGCGCGGTTCCTTCCCCGATGATTCGAGCCACAGGTCTCGAATCATCGGTCAGCAAAATTTCTGAGCGCGCCAGTAAGATTTCTCAAAATCCGATCAGTGCGAGATTTGGGGGATTATCGCCGTAATGTCCTGACTCTCCAGCACCCGCCCGTCCTGCGCACGTATTTCGAGTTTGCGCAGCGGCTGGCGGTTTTTGTTATCAACCAGCAGCGTGCAGGCTTCGCCTTCTTCAAACAGGTATTCACTTCCCCACTGCCCCAGCGCGACCAGCACCGGTTGCAGCGCCAGCCCTTTTTCTGTCAGCACATAATCCTGATACGCCGAGCCATCCGCCGCCGGTTCAACTTTCAAAATACCTTCCGCCACCAGCGCTTTCAGTCTCGTGCTGAGAATGTTTTTAGCCGCGCCTAGACTGCGCTGGAATTCACTGAAACGCGAAATTCCACGCATGGCATCACGGACAATCAGCAGCGTCCACCAGTCACCAATTAAATCCAGCGCACGGCCTGCCGGACATGGCGTATTTTCCAGACGGGTTCGTTTCATGGCACTTCCTGCTCAATGCGGTTTAAATAATCTGGTTGCATTATAAAACCACTGGTGCTAAAAATCATCTGGTTTCATAATTAAACCACTTATTCAAACCCGAGGTTCTACTATGTCAGATTCTATTCGCTCCAAATCTGTTGCTTTGATCACAGGGGCATCCACCGGTATTGGCGCAACCTATGCCGATCGCCTGGCAAAGCGTGGTTATGATTTAATTCTGGTTGCCCGTGACGTTGAACGTCTTAATGCGCTGTCCGATCGCCTGCAACAAGAGTCGGGCGTAAATATCACCGTGCTGCCTGCTGACCTGACCCGCAGCGAAGATCTCGCCCGTGTCGAAGACTTCATCCGCGCCACGCCGCAGATTTCCCTGCTGATCAATAACGCCGGGGCTTCACTGAAAGCCGGTTTTGAGAACAGTGACGCCGGGGCTATCGAGAATCTGATCACCCTGAATGTCACCTCAGTGGCACGTCTTTCCCGTGTCGCTTTCGACGGTCTGATTAAACATAAAGACGGCGCCATTATTAATATCGCTTCTGTGATGGCGCTGACGCCGGAGCTGCAATCGGCGGTGTATTCCGCGACTAAGGCTTTTGTGCTGACTTTCAGCCAGACGCTGCAATTTGAAATGGCAGAACGCGGCCTGTACGTTCAGGCCGTGTTACCGGCCGCAACGCGTACCGAAATCTGGGCGCGTTCGGGCAAAAATATCGATGAAGTACCGGGAGTCATGGAAGTCGGTGAACTGGTAGATGCCGCGCTGCTGGGCTTTGACCGCAAAGAAAAAGTCACTATTCCGCCGTTGCAGGACGAAAAACAGTGGGACGATTTTGACGCCCTGCGTTCGGCGATGGTGCCGAACTTCCTGCAATCTCACGCCGCGCCGCGTTACAAAGCCTGACAGTGAGACATTGACCAGTAACATAAATTTACTGGTCAATGTTGATTTGCTTTGCAAATATGTTAATTCGCCAACTTTGTGAAGTGAATACGATGACTGAATATGTAATTGCTACACCTGAAGTTTCCTCTCTTGCCGTCGAAGGCCAGAGCGCCCGTTTTCCGATACGCCGTGTGTACTGCGTCGGACGTAACTATTCCGAGCACGCCCGCGAAATGGGGCATGATCCGGATCGTGAACCGCCATTTTTCTTTGGTAAGCCGGCTGATGCGGTTATTCCTGCCAGCGGTAACGTGCCGTATCCGACACTGACCGAAGATCTGCATTACGAAGTGGAACTGGTGGTAGCGATCGCCGAGGGCGGTAAAAACATCGCCGCCGGAGACGCGCTTTCGCATGTCTGGGGTTATACCGTCGGCGTGGATTTAACCCGTCGCGACATCCAGGCGCAGGCCAAAAAGCAGGGGCGTCCGTGGGATTTCGCCAAAGGCTTTGATGATTCCGCACCCGCGAATCCGCTGCTGCCGGTCAGTCAGACCGGTCATCCTGCCGCCGGTAAAATCTGGCTGGATGTGAACGGCGAAAAACGTCAGCGCGGCGATTTAAGTGATCAGATCTGGCAGGTGGCGGATGTGATCAGTTATCTGTCACAGGCCGTTGAGCTTAAGCCCGGTGACCTGATTTACACCGGTACGCCTGCGGGCGTCGGCCCGGTTGTGCGCGGTGATGTGATCACCGGCGGGATCGAAGGGCTGAGCGAATTCAGCTTTACTATCGTTTAAGCGTCTATCCCTGCTGCGACGCCTGATTTCAGGCGTCCTTTTCTCCCGCCTTTCTTTCAGCCTCTTCCGTAACGAGCGGGATCAGCTTCTCAAATGCACAAGCGCTGGACGGATCAAACAGTGACAGCGTTTCTATCTGGCTGAGCAAAATCACCTTTCTGAAATTCAGTGCATTCACCGGCTGGGAAACAGGCGTCACGCCGTGTTCCTGATAATACCGGGCATAGTTGTGCTCAACGCGCAGCTCCAGTGTGTCTTTGTCGCGGTAGCCGCTGACCATCGGGATCACCACGACGTTATCTGATGATGAGGTTTCACAGCGCGCCGTGTGCACCATCCCGATATACACACGCCGTGACTGGAGCGTGATAAACACCATATCGCCCTGCTCCATGCACTGGTACAAAAGGCCTTCGACGCCGTTGGCCCGGGTGAGCTGTTTGTACAGTTGCTTGCGTCCGGCGGTATTGAGCCGCAAGCCCGGCGACCAGGTGGTGCGCACCAGGCAAAGCATCACCGAAATGCCGAGCATGATGACAACCGGCGCCTGAATCCCTAAGAAACTCCAGTTGATAAAATCGCGGTGGTAATGAACGTTTTGATGCGCATAAACCGTGGCCGGAATGGCGTTCACGATTTCTGAAATGCCCCACAGCGCCATATACCCCAGCGCAATCATCAGCACGCCTTGCAGGACAAAAATGCAGCCGTAGAGCGCCACCAGAAAATAGACATCCCAGCCAAATGTCCGTTTGAGTTTGAAACGTGATGAGATGTCGCGGGTGGTGTACCAGTAACCGCAGACCATTAACACCATGAAAACCGCCGTCGCCATTACAGCACACCCATGCGTTTGACGTGCCGGGCGAAATCTTCCTGCATGTCCTGATTCGCCGGATTGACCGAGGCAGTACCGTTTTCATCAATCAAAATACGCTCCCCCTCCTCCAGCGTATTCTCAATATCCTTCGCACTGAACAGCCCCAGAAATTGCTCGGGGCTGGAAAAAATTTGAAGCAGATTCTTTAGCATAGGTTTCTCTCACAGCAAAAGAACAAGCCTAGTCAACGAAGGGCAATGCGGTGAAAAATCAGGAGAGTTTAGGAATGTTTACTTTCTGAAGGCAAAAAAAAGGCCGCCCCGCAGGACGACCTTCTTTCACGGCAAACATTCTGCCCGGTTTACTTCGTTTCCACGCTTTCGTGATGCGCTTCTTCGTGCGCTGCCTGTTCGGCATGCACTTCCGCCGCGCGCTTACGCAAGCCAATCCAGCCCAGAACCAGCAGAATGATCAGCACCGGAATAGTGGAAACCGTGAAGGTTCCGTTCGGGTAATCAAACGCCATCAGAATCAGTACGCCCGCCAGGAAGGCCAGCGTCAGCCATGAAGTAAACGGCGCCCACGGCATTTTGAAGGAGACGTCTTTCGCCCGACCTTCTTTGATGGCGGTACGCAGTTTCATCTGACACACGATGATGAATGCCCATGAGCTGAGGATGCCCAGTGACGCAACGTTCAGGACAATCTCAAAGACCTGCGAAGGCACGTAATAGTTGAGGATGACGCCTATTACGTAAATACCGACGGTCACCAGAATGCCCGCGTAAGGCACCTGCTGCGCGCTCATCTTCGACATGAATTTCGGCGCAGAGCCGCCCATCGACAGCGAACGCAGAATACGACCGGTGGAATACAGGCCAGAGTTCAGGCTCGACAGCGCGGCGGTCAGCACCACGATATTCATGATTGTCCCGATGTACGGCACGCCGAGCTTGCTGAAGAAGGTCACAAACGGACTCTGGCCCGCCTGATACGCATTCCACGGCAGCAGCAGAACCAGCAGCACGACGGAGCCGACGTAGAACAAAGCAATACGCCAGATCACGCTGTTGATGGCTTTCGGCAGCACTTTTTCAGGATTTTTCGTTTCGCCCGCTGCGGTACCGACCAGTTCGATCGCCGCAAAGGCGAAGACCACGCCCTGCACTAAAACCAGCGCCGGTAACAGGCCGTGCGGGAAGATACCGCCGTTGTCGGTGATCAGGTGCAGACCGGTGGTATTGCCGTCGAGCTGTTTGCCTGTGCCAAGGAACACCACGCCGACCACCAGGAAGATTGCGATAGCCGCGACTTTGATCAGCGCAAACCAGAATTCCATTTCAGCGAACCACTTCACGCCGATCATATTCATGGTCGCCACAATCGCCAGCGCACCGAGGGCAAACATCCACTGCGGGACATCACCGAAGGTTCCCCAGTAGTGCATGTACAGAGCCACTGCGGTGATATCGACAATGCCGGTCATCGCCCAGTTCAGGAAGTACATCCAGCCCGCCACATAGGAGGCCTTTTCGCCCAGAAACTCACGGGCATAAGAGACGAAACTGCCGCTGGTCGGACGGTGTAAAACCAGTTCACCCAGCGCACGCAGAATAAAGAACGAGAAAATACCACATACCGCATACACGATAGCCAGCGCCGGGCCTGCCATCTGTAAACGCGCACCCGCACCAAGGAATAAACCGGTACCGATAGAACCCCCAATAGCAATCATCTGAACCTGACGATTGCCCATGCTCTTGTGGTAACCGCTTTCGTGCGAATCCAGCCAGCGCCGTTTTGCGGCGTGTTTTGCCTCTGCCGATTTCTTATGAGACTTCATTATGACTTGTTCTCCAAAATAACCTTCACCTGACGCCGGTGCAGCAAGCAAACGATTGCAAGCCACGACGTTTACGTGGTTAACCCACTGTAGTTTTTTTAGCCGGAACTGTTTTTGATGCAATAACGGCGAAGGATGCTACCTGTTCTCATTAACCGAGGCAAAAAAAACCGTACTTAAAAATTGTGATAAGACATATTTCGCGGCGTGAATTGCGCATGCAACGACAGTTTTATGCATGATCTTGTGGTTTGCTCTCTTTGCGCACCCGCTCAATATTGATCGACAGGTACATGATTTCTTCCGTCGTCAGCCCGCGCTGGTACTGCGCCGTCAGGTATTCCCCGATCTTTTCTGCACACTGCCACGCCTGCGGGTAATTCTCTTTTACCGCCACATGCAGCGTCATATCGTCATCGGCGACCACGGTCCGGTTCAGCATCCGCTGGGCGAAGAATTTCAGGTGGGTAACGAACCGCTGATAACTCAGCGACTCTTCGTCATATTCCAGACGCAGCTGGTATTTCACCAGATTGAGGATTTCCTGCATCACGCGGGTAATGCGCGCCACTTCCGGCATTTCGCCGTTCAGCTGCGCGTTGACCAGATGCAGGGCAATAAAACCGGCTTCATCCACCGGCAACCGCACGCCCAGACGGGCATCAATAATGTCCAGCGCTTCCACGCCCAGCGCATACTCTTTGGGATACAGACGTCGCGTTTCCCACAGCAACGCATTGCTGATGGGCACACCTTTTTTCTGCCGTTCAATGGCAAAGTTGCAGTGATCGGTCAGCGCGATATACAGATTTTCCTGCAACTTTCCCAGCCGGGTTCGTGCCAGCGAAATGATCTGGTCGCAGGTCGTCATCACTTCCATCGGAATATGCGAGAGCAGTTCCGTCAGATGCGCGACCAGTTCGTCGTTTTGTAAGGCGAAGATTTTCTCGATTTTACTGTCATCAAGTTCATCTCCCGTTTTTTTCATAAACGCCAGACCACGGCCCATGACGACCTGTTCCCGCTGCTGATCGTTGACGACAACCACCACGTTATTATTTAAAATTTTGGCGATTTTCATTGTGATTCCCTGAAAAGAAAAACCCGATCGTCAGTGAAGAAGATCAGGTTTTGTCTGCCACAGCATTGCGTATCTGCCTGATAATTCTAGCAGGTTAGATTAGCCACTCAATGCACATTACTGAAAAAGCGTGATAACGATCCCGGCTCTCCGGCCATGCCCGCACTCAGAAAGTGACAATGGCTTTCAGCCCTGTCACCCAGGCGTCCTGCGTTTCTTTCACGCCACCCGGACGGTACCAGTATTGCAAATCAGGTTGCAGGATAAGCCATGAACGCACTTTGATCTGATAGTACAAATCGGCATTAACCGAATGCCCGGACAGCGGCGTGTACAACGGATTGCCGTAATCATCCACCTGATAAATGGCGTTCAGGTTTTCCTGATTTTGCCGGTAGTGGTCGCTCATTTTAATGTACGTCATACCAAAACCCAGCCAGTCGTCAGGGCGCGCATCGAACAGACCGCGATAACGCATGGACGCCGCCTGCGTGTAATGCATGGCGTTGCTGCGCGGGTCGGCCAGACCGAGACTGTATGACACGCTCATGCCGCGGTTCGGATCATCGCCACGCTGCGTCACCTGCTGGTTGAAACCGGTGTACATAAACCAGGTGCTGCTGTGGGAACGATAACCTTCCGGGTCGCTGGCGCCGACGCTTTGCGTTTTCCCCTCAGAAAGATCCTTCTGCGGCGAGTTGGTGTACAGCAGTCCGAAGTTATAAATGCCCGGCAAACCGTTGACCTTGGTTTTCAGTTCGGCTTCCATCGGCAGCAAAATCCCGCGAGCGCCTTTCAGCGAACCGCTCCAGGCGTATTTTCTATCTGACGCGTCCGGGTTTTGTTCCATGATGCCGGTTTTCAGCGTCAGGCTGTCCGTCAGTTTGTACTGGAATGTGGTGCCCCAGTAATGTTTGTTCCAGTTGTACCAGGTCATCGAGTTAGCAGATTTGCCGCCGCACTGACTGAGCAACTGGAAATCGCACGGGATAATCTGATCGAAATCCTGATTCTTGTTCATCATGCCGATGCGCCAGTGCAGTTTGCGGTCATCAAAACTGCGGCTAAAGGTCAGCCAGCCCAGACGCGTAATCGACTGCCCTCCCCAGCTTTCCTGCGCGATATCGTTAAAACCCACACGCGGATCTTGCGTACGTTCGGACGTCAGGTTGTCATCATGGTTACGGTTAACAATGTTCCCTTCAATCGCCGCATCCGGAATGCCGGTGTACATTTCCAGATCCTGCGTAAACGTCAGCGAGAACTGGTCGATGTACGCCAGTTTTTTATCGTGGTTATAACCGCCGCCCGCGTTGTAGGAAGATTCGCTCAGGTAACCGAGCTGATAATGGAAACCGTGGTCTTCAAGAATGGGCCGGATCCCCAGCATGTCGCCGAGCATCCCTTCGCCGGGTGCCTCAAAACCGAGCACGGTTCCGTTCCAGTCGCTGGCGGCCAGTGCCGGTTGGATCCCTGCGCCCGCCAGACAAACGGCCAGCGCGAAATATTTATGATATGAACGAACTGCGGGTCGCATTTTATACCCGGAATCATTATGTGCAGGTAATACAGAAATCTGAGAAAATTTCATCATTACATTCCCTTCGAATTATTGATTATCTTTTTATTGTTATTCGAATTCCTTCCCGCAGGCACAGATTGCCCTGCGGGTGAAATTTCGCATTATTAATTGAGGTTCGGTATGAAGTGGCCTGCTCATTCAGGCCACCGGATTACGGTTTGTTTATTTACGCTTTTAAAGAAGCACCGTGAGTTTTAATCACGTCGGCATACCAGAAGAAGCTTTTCTTGCGGCGGCGTTCCAGCGTGCCATTGCCCTGGTCGTCGCGGTCAACATAGATATAGCCGTAGCGTTTGGAGAATTCGGCTTTCGATGCGCTGACCAGGTCGATAGGCCCCCAGCTGGTGTAGCCCATGACTTCCACACCGTCTTCAATGGCTTCGCGCACCTGCACCAGATGGTCATTGATATACTCAATGCGGTAATCATCATTAATGCTGCCGTCCGCTTCGACTTTATCGCGGGCACCCAGACCATTCTCAACAATAAATAACGGCTTCTGGTAGCGGTCATATAATTCATTCATTAAGAACCGCAAACCTTCCGGATCAATCTGCCAGCCCCATTCGGAACTTTTCAGATGCGGATTCGGCACCATATTTAATATATTGGCACGTGCTTTAATATTTTGTTCTGCATCCGTGGTTACACAACCGGTCATGTAATAACTGAAGGAAATAAAGTCGACCGTTTCTTTCAGCGCTATTTTGTCTTCAGCAGTAATGTTAATTTCCATACCGCGATCTTTAAAGAAACGTTTCATATACGCCGGATACGCGCCACGTACCTGAACGTCACCAAAGAATAACCAGTCGCGGTTTTGTTGCAGCGTTTCCATCATATCAGCCGGTTTGCAGGTCAGCGGATAGAGCATTCCGCCCAGCAGCATGTTACCGATTTTGCCGTCAGGAATGATTTCATGACAGGCTTTCACTGCTTTGGCACTCGCCACCAGCTGATGATGAATGGCCTGATAAATCGCCTGTTTGCTGCTGCCTTCCGGCAATCCGACACCGGTAAACGGCGCGTGCAGCGACATGTTGATTTCGTTGAACGTCAGCCAGTGTTTCACTTTATCTTTGTAACGCGTGAACACGGTGCGGGCGTAATTCTCGAAGAAACCGATGGTATCCCGGCTGCCCCAGCCGCCGTGTTTTTTCACGATGCCGTACGGCATTTCGTAATGGGAAAGCGTCACCAGCGGCGTGATGCCGTATTTTGCCATTTCATCAAACAGGCGGTCGTAGAATGCCAGACCGGCTTCGTTCGGGTGCAGTTCGTCGCCTTCCGGGAAAATACGTGTCCAGGCAATAGAAGTTCGCAGCACGGTGAATCCCATTTCGGCGAACAGTTTCATGTCTTCCGGATAACGATGGTAAAAATCAATCGCCACATCTTTGATGCCAAAATCGCCTTCCACGCGCTCCTGCACCGGGCCGAAAACGCCCTGCGGTTGCAGGTCAGAGGTGGACAATCCTTTACCGTCGGTCAGGTACGCGCCTTCAACCTGATTAGCTGCGACTGCGCCGCCCCATAAGAATTCCTTCGGGAATTGCTTGCTCATGTGAATCTCCTGGTTCTGACTGTTATCGTAAAAGGGTAAGTAATAAAGCTTGTTCGCCGACGTCCTGACCCGTGCTGGCCGGAATGACGTCGAGATAATCGTCGCTGTTGGTGATAAGCACAGGCGTAGTCAGGTCGTAACCGGCATCGGCAATGCCCTGGGTGTCGAACTCCAGCAGCAAATCGCCCTGCTTCACGACGGTGTCTGCTGCCACGTGCGGCGTGAAGAATTTGCCATCAAGCTTCACGGTATCGATACCGACGTGGATCAGGATTTCCGCGCCGTCTTCTGATTCAATTCCGATAGCGTGATGGGTTTTGAACAGGGAAACCACGGTGCCGTTGACCGGCGAAACGACACGGCCCGCGGACGGAATAATCGCTACGCCTTTACCCAGCAAACCGCTGGCAAATGTCGGATCTTTCACATCTTCAAGCGCCACGCAGATACCTGCAATCGGGCTGGCCACCAGGGTTTTGCCACGCGGCGACTGGACGGAAGCCGGCGAGACACTATCGGCCGTTTCACCCGCTTTCGCTTCTTCATTCATCCCGAAGAAGAACGTTGCCAGAGCGGCAAACGCGAGGGCAAAAACGGTGCCGGCGATCGCGGCGGTAACCGTCTGGTCAAAACCCGTCGGTGGAATGATCTGCGTGAAAGTGAAGATGTTAGCGAAGCCGAACGAGTACGCGGTAGTCTGGAAATAACCGAGGATTGCCGCGCCCAGCGCGCCGCCGACGCAGCCGAAAATAAACGGACGGCGGCGTGGCAGGTTAATGCCGTAAACCGCCGGTTCTGTGATACCGAAAATCCCGGCGCTGACCGCTGAACCCGCCAGTGCTTTGGTACGCGCGTCTTTAGCACGCAACATCACGCCGATTACAGCGCCAACCTGCCCCATCACGGCCGGTAATAGCAGCGGCAGCATGGTGTCGTGGCCCAGAATGCTGAAGTTGTTGATCATCAGCGGCACCAGCCCCCAGTGCAGACCGAAGATCACACAGACTTGCCACAGGCCACCCATAAAGGCCCCCGCGATGGCCGGGCTGATGTGATAGATAAACTGATAGCCGTTAGCAAGTTGCTGGCTGGCCCAGGTCGCGACCGGCCCGATGAGGAGGAAGGTCAGCGGGACAATTACCATCAGGCAGATAAGCGGCGTAATGAAATTGCGCAGGGAACCCGGCAGTAGTTTCATCAGACGTTTTTCCATCCAGCTGGAGGCCCACGCGGCAAGGATCACCGGAATAACCGATGAGGCGTAGTTGATGAAAACCAGCGGTATGCCAAAGAAATGTTCAGACGGTACACCCGGCTGCTGAGCGTTAAATGCCGCCGTCATCAGCGGATGCACCATCGCGCCGCCAATCATCATCGTTACAAACGGATTGCCGCCGAATTTTTTCCCGGCGGTATAGCCGATCACCAGCGGGAAGAAGTAAAACATGGCGTCGCTGGCGGCGAACCAGACTTTATACGTGCCGCTTTCCGGATTCAGCCAGCCGCAGGCCAGCGCCAGTGACAGAAACCCTTTCAGGATCCCTGACGCGGCCATGATGCCGATAAACGGGGTGAAAATACCGGAAATGACGTCAATGGCGCGGGCGAACAGATTGCCTTTATCCTGCCCCTCTTCTTCATCGCCGCTTTCCGAAAGTGCGCTGCCGCGCACTAAAGCGTCATAGACCGCGCCGACGTGGTTGCCGATCACGACCTGAAACTGGCCACCGCTTTCCACCACCATAATGACGCCGGGGTTCTTTTTTAATCCTTCGGCATCCGCTTTACTGATGTTTTTAAGCTTGAACCGTAAACGGGTGGCGCAATGCACCACGCTGTTCACGTTTTCCTTTCCGCCCACTCCGCGGAGAATTTCGTCGGCTAATGTTTTGTATTCCATGGTGTTATCTCATCAGAGTAATGGCGTCGTGCACGACATTGCCGTTGTATTTCAAAGGGGCGGCCGGCCCCTGAATTCAGGCCAAAAAAAAACCTAAACGTCCGGTCTCTTCGCGGCATGCGAAGAAACGAGAAGTTTAGGTTTTGCCTGTCAGACAGTAACAATCCTGCTTTCTGCAACGGATTCTCGGGCGAATCGTTGACAGAAACAAGTCGTAATATCAGCCGTGTGACGAAACTGTGATCGGCTTCAGACTTTGTGCTGAAGGAGGCTCGTCCCTGAGCATCTCCGGCAAACTAGCGCAGACCGGCGATGGTGAATCCGCCGTCTACCAGCAGATTTTGCCCGGTGACAAACCGCGCTTCGTCGCTGCACAGCCACGCAACAACGTCGCCCACGTCGTCGGATTCGCCAACGCGCCCTGCCGGTGTCAGCTGAACAAACGGCCTGAGCATCTCTTCATTCGCGCCCATCCGTCGTGCCATCGGCGTATCGATAATGCCTGGATTCACGTTGTTGATACGGATTTTATGCGCGCCGGTTTCCAGCGCAATGGCGCGGATCATGGCATCCAGACCGCCCTTGCTGGCGGAATAAGCCGCAGACCCGAAACTCGCACCGTGCGCCAGCCACGAGGACGTATTCACAATCGCGCCGCCGTGACCTGCGGCCACCATCGCCTCCAGTTCATATTTCACGGACAGCCAGACGCCTTTCAGATTGATGGCGATCACGCGGTCGAATTCGGCTTCCGTCATTTCGCTGACCGGCGCAAAACCTTCGACACCGGCATTATTAAACGCCGCGTCCAGACGCCCGAAATGCGCCAGCGTTTCCGCAATCATATGTTGAACCTGCGCGCTGTCTGAAACGTCTGCCGGCACCGCCAGCGCGTCGCCGCCCTGTTCATGGATCAGCGCAACGGTTTGCAAAAGTTCCGCCTCACGACGCCCGGCGACCACCACTTTTGCGCCGTCGCGTGATAAAGCCAGCGCCGCGGCACGGCCAATTCCGCTTCCTCCGCCAGTGACCAGCGCCACGCGGTTATGCAGACGAAGGGGCTGAATATGAAGATGTGATCCCTGAAGATGTAATTGTTGTGACATAGAAACCTCTGAGAAATGTGTTGACCAGAACCTGACTATAAGAGGATTAATTGTTGCGGATAAGCCGTCTTATATCGCATGATTTACTGGTTCATATTCATCAATGAGAAAAGAAATGCGGACTAACGAACTGGGTGAACTGACCGCCTTTGTCGCCGTGGCAGAAGAAAAAAGCTTCCGTAAGGCGGCGGCGCGGCTGAATTTAACCCCATCCACCCTCAGCCATTCTTTACGCGCGCTGGAAGAACGGCTGGGCGTACGGTTACTGAACCGCACCACGCGTACCGTTTCGCCGACCGAAGCGGGGATTGCGCTGCTGGCCGAAATTGCGCCTGCGTTTGCGGCGATTGCCGGTGCGGTTGAGAAAGTGAATACCTTCAGGGAAACTCCGCAAGGCACGGTGCGCATCAATACGCCGCGCATTGCGGCAGATCTCGTTTTTATGCCGCAGCTGAAGCAATTTAATCTGGATTTCCCGGACATCCGGCTGGAACTGGCCACCAACGACGGTTTCGTGGATATCGTTACTGAAGGATTTGATGCCGGAGTGCGTATCCGCGGCGACGTTCAGCAGGATATGAGTGCGGTTCGCCTGACGTCCGATTTTCATTCGGCGGTTTACGGCTCGCCTGAATATTTCGCGCGGCATGCGAAACCGCTCTCACCAGCCGATTTGCAACATCACGCCTGCATCGGGCGACGGGAAATTACCGGCGGTGCGTTGTATCGATGGGAATTTGAAAAAGAAGGTAAACAAATTGCGGTGCCGGTCCGCGGCCCGCTGATTGTCGACAGCGTAACGATGATGACTCGCCTCGCTCTCGACGGGATCGGGTTGGTCTACACAGCCCGCAGCCCGGAACATGACGCGCTGGTCGCACAGGGTTTGCTTATCCGCGTGCTCGAAGACTGGTCGGTCACGTTTCCCGGTTTCTTTCTCTATTATCCCGGTCACCGCCAGCTTTCTGCGGCGTTAAAAGCCGTGATCAGCAGCTTTCGTTTACCGCTGCGGGATCACTAATTCGCTCATTTAACGTCAAGAAATTAAAGGCACTCCTAATGCGGTGTTGGTACACGTAAGCCGTTACGTTATAATTCCCCCGTTACGGCAAAATCCGTAACCAGGATTCTCAACCTGAATGTTTACTGGCGACATGGAGTGCATAAGTGCATTTCACGTTTGAGTCTGCGCATGCCTATTGCCTGTACAAACAACAAGCAATATCTCAATGGTGGCTCAGGCGGGGCTGACTACGGTCAGGCCGGTATCCAGTAGAACCGGTGTTGAGAACCCCGTCAGGGCTACCACCAGTGAGATTCTCAACTCCGGTGGTCGCTGTAACATTAAACTACTGGACAATGAACCATGAACGACAAGCCAAGGCAGGCATTACTTCCTCCCCCACTGTTGGTTTATGCTCCCGTTTGTTACGGAGAGAGCATATGAAGAACACCCGTGAAGACTGGCATCCCGCCGATATTATCGCTGCAATTCGCAAAAAAGGCTCAACGCTGACGGCACTCTCGCGTGATTCCGGACTGGGCGCATCAACCCTGTCCAATACGCTGTCGCGACGCTGGCCCAAAGGTGAGTTGATTATTGCGGCAATGATCGGCGTTCCGGCGTGGGAAATCTGGCCAAGCCGTTATTACAATGCCAACGGGGAGTTGGTTGTTCCTAAATTGCGGAACCCTAAAGCGGAGAGTTAATCCGTAACAGCGGTGGGAGCCTGGCTTTCACCGCATTTTGAAGAGTCTCAGACCGGCGAATTTTTAAATATTCATGCCGTTACCGCAAAGGTTTCCATCCATTCGCAAGAGACCGCATACCGTTCGCTGCGGGCTTTTGCCGGCCAGGCCTCATTCTGTTTGATCCCGTTCACAAATAAAAAACAAAATCAAAAAACGTAAAGTGGCGGGACGCCGATTGCATTCCATTTCGGCTCGAAATACCCGTTTGGTTACGGGCTGAGCGGCACCACGTTCTGGTACCACGATTTGCAGCTAAATCAGCAGCCAGTCGTCATCGAAAACGGCGAAATTTCCGTACAGATTCAGATAGCCAATACCGGTTCGCGAGCAGGCAGCGAAGTGGTTCAGGTTTATCTGCGCGACTGCGTGGCTTCTCTGGTGCGGCCGGTGCACGAACTGAAAGCATTCCAGCGCGTTGAACTGAACGTCGGAGAAACCGCCACGCTGAATTTCAGTATTCCAACCGACACGCTGACTTTCACCAACGCCGCGCACAAACGCATCGTTGAGCCGGGCTTTATTGACGTTCAGGTCGGGGCTTCCAGCGCTGATATTCGCGCTAACGGCAGGGTGACGCTGGCCGGAAAAGTGCGGGAATTGCCGCGTAACTGGCGGATGGTCAGCCGGTGTGAAGTGAATCAGTAAAGGCTACTCGCAGATCATAAAATCAGAAAGCAAAACGGACGCTTCAGCGTCCGTTTTTACAGGGTTCAGATAGGCTGTTATTCAGTTTCCCGCGTAATGCCGAAATGCTTATACGCGTGGTTGGTTGCCATACGTCCGCGCGGCGTTCGCTGGATAAAGCCCTGTTGGATCAGGAACGGTTCGATCACGTCTTCAATCGTTTCACGTTCTTCGCCAATTGCGGCAGCTAAGTTATCCAGCCCTACCGGCCCGCCGGTGAATTTATCGATAATCGCCAGAAGCAGTTTGCGGTCCATATAATCGAAACCTTCCGCATCAACGTCCAGCATGTCCAGCGCGCCATTTGCTACATCACCGTTGATCGTACCGTCGCCTTTCACTTCGGCAAAATCACGCACGCGGCGCAGCAGGCGGTTGGCAATACGCGGCGTGCCACGCGAGCGGCGGGCAATCTGATGCGCCCCTTCTTCCGACAATTCCAGCCCGAGGCAGGACGCACTGCGCCCGACGATATGCTGCAAATCGGCGACCTGATAAAATTCCAGACGCTGCACAATACCGAAACGGTCACGCAGCGGAGACGTCAGGGAACCGGCGCGCGTCGTGGCACCAATCAGGGTGAACGGGGGTAAATCAAGCTTGATGGAACGCGCCGCCGGGCCTTCGCCAATCATGATATCCAGCTGATAATCTTCCATCGCCGGATACAGAATTTCTTCGACAACCGGCGAGAGGCGGTGGATTTCATCGATAAACAGTACGTCGTGAGGTTCGAGATTGGTCAGCATCGCGGCCAGATCACCGGCTTTTTCCAGCACCGGTCCGGAAGTCGTGCGCAGATTCACGCCCATTTCGTTGGCAACAATGTTCGCCAGCGTGGTTTTACCCAGCCCCGGCGGCCCGAAAATCAGCAGGTGATCGAGTGCATCTTTGCGTTGCTTTGCCGCCTGAATAAAGATTTCCATCTGCGAGCGCACGTGGGGCTGCCCGACATATTCGTTAAGCAGCTTCGGGCGGATCGCACGGTCAATGACCTCTTCTTCACTAAACACTTCAGAAGAAATCAGGCGGTCAGCTTCAATCATCGTTTACCTCACAGCGCCGCGCGCAGCGCTTCTCTAATCAACGTTTCGGATTCTGCACCCGGTTTCGCCACTTTACTGATCATGCGGCTGGCTTCCGGCGGTTTGTATCCGAGGGATATCAGGGCGGCTACTGCTTCACCTTCGGCATCAGATTCTTTCGCTTTCGACGCCGATGCAGGTAGCGTGATATCAGTATGATTGTTAAATAGATCACCGTTTAATCCTTTAAACCGGTCTTTCATTTCGACGACCAGGCGTTCTGCGGTTTTCTTACCGACGCCAGGTAACTTAATTAAGGCAGTGATTTCTTCCTTTTCCACTGCGCTGACGAACTGCTGTGCCGACATACCTGACAGGATTGCCAGCGCCAGCTTTGGCCCGACGCCGTTCACTTTGATCAGTTCCCGGAACAGCGCGCGCTCTTGTTTATCATTGAACCCGTAAAGCAGTTGGGCATCTTCGCGAACGATAAATTGCGTGAAGAGGATGGCTTCCTGACCCAGTTCGGGCAATTCGTAAAAACAGGTCATCGGCATATGCACTTCATAGCCCACGCCGTTGGTTTCCAGCAGCACCAGAGGTGGCTGTTTTTCCAGAATAATGCCTCGAAGTCTGCCTATCACGTTCGTTTTCCTTATCAGGTCAAAAGCAGCAGTGTTTATATCATAAAAAAGGCTGGATGAATATCCAGCCTAATGGACTTGCGGCGTCTATCGCATACGTCCGCGCGCCATCTGCAATTTATCAGAACTCAGCCGGATCGCATTCTGGCTCATGTGACAATGCGTAATCGCAATCGCCAGTGCATCGGCGGCATCGGCCTGCGGATTGGCGGGCAGTTTCAGGATAGAACGCACCATGTGCTGCACCTGCGATTTTTCGGCAGCACCTGTACCGACAACCGTTTGTTTCACCTGCCGCGCGGCGTATTCGAACACCGGCAAATCCTGATTCACTGCGGCTACAATCGCTGCGCCACGCGCCTGCCCGAGCTTTAACGCGGAGTCCGCATTCTTCGCCATGAATACGGATTCGATGGCAAAAAAGTCAGGCTGGAACTGCGTAATAATTTCCGATACGCCGGCGTAAATTAATTTCAAACGCCCCGGCATATCGTCAACGACGGTACGGATGCAGCCGCTGCCCAGATAACTCAGCTGACGCCCTGTCTGGCGGATAATGCCATAGCCGGTGATGCGTGAACCGGGGTCGATCCCCAGAATAATAGCCATAGCAGCTCAACGCCTTGTGTTGTCGTTTTTTTGAGAAAGTTGGGGACAGTATAAACTGCTGAGGGATTTGAGAATAGCCAGCCGGTGGAGACCACCGGCTGCGGTGAGATTACAGAGTTTCTGCGATCTCGTCGGAGATTTCACCGTTGTGGTAAACCTCTTGTACGTCGTCACAATCTTCCAGCATGTCGATCAGGCGCAACAGTTTTGGTGCAGTTTCTGCATCCATGTCGGCTTTGGTCGATGGGATCATGGTGACTTCTGCGGAATCTGCTTTGAAACCGGCAGCTTCCAGTGCGTCTTTCACTTCGCCCAGATTTTCCCAGGCTGTGAACACATCGATGGCGCCATCGTCGTAAGACTGGATATCTTCTGCACCCGCTTCCAGTGCGGCTTCCATCAGCACATCTTCATCCAGACCTGGTGCGAAAGAAATCACGCCTTTCTTGGAGAACAGGTACGCAACGGAACCGTCAGTGCCCAGATTACCGCCGGTTTTGGTGAAGGCATGACGCACTTCAGCCACGGTACGGTTGCGGTTGTCACTCAGACATTCGACCATGATTGCAGAACCACCCGGGCCGTAACCTTCATAAATGATGGTTTCCATGTTGGTGTCTTCGTCACCACCGACGCCACGCGCAATGGCACGGTTCAGGGTATCGCGGGTCATGTTGTTGGACAGTGCTTTATCAATTGCAGCACGCAGACGTGGGTTTGAACCCGCATCGCCGCCGCCCAGACGTGCAGCGGTAACCAGCTCACGAATGATTTTGGTGAAGATTTTGCCACGTTTAGAATCTTGCGCCGCTTTGCGGTGCTTGGTGTTGGCCCACTTACTGTGACCTGCCATAAATATCTCCAAAAAGTCTAAAGTCTTAACAGACCGAATAGTTTACAAATTCTTCAATCGCCTGCTGGTTGCTCGGGGAGACGGTCAGCGCTGCCGCTTCCGCTTTTCCCAGCCACCGGAACGCATGATGTTCGGTAAGAACCACATCACGCTCGTCGGGTAACGCCAGACAGAACCAATGTTCTTTATTACGGGTTACGCCGGGAGCATAGCGATGGCGCAAATGCGCAAATATTTCAAAGTCCTCGCAACGGTCACAATCCTGAAGAGGCAGGTTTTCACCTGCGATGTCGATTCCGACCTCTTCCATCACTTCACGCTGCGCGGTTTGATTCGGGGATTCCCCGCCTTCCAGGCTACCGGTCACCGACTGCCAGAAATTCGGGTCATCCTTTCGTTGGAGCATCAGCACCCTGCCGGTGTTTCTGGCGTAGATGACGCACAGTATCGACTCAGGACGCTTATAGCTCATTAGTTATTCTCAGTATTTGTGTCTGGCGTCACTTCTTTTTTCGCAACAACCGCAATACCGAGTTCCAGTAAAGAGGCCGGATTCGCGAAGCTTGGTGCTTCGGTCATCAGACAGGCCGCTGCCGTGGTTTTCGGGAAAGCGATAACGTCACGGATGTTATCCGTACCGGTCAGAAGCATAACCAGACGATCCAGACCAAATGCCAGACCGGCATGTGGCGGTGTACCGTATTTCAGGGCGTCGAGCAGGAAGCCGAATTTCTCGCGCTGTTCATGTTCGTTAATGCCCAGAATGCTGAACACGGTCTGCTGCATTTCGCTGCGGTGAATACGCACAGAGCCGCCACCCACTTCGTAGCCGTTGATGACCATGTCGTAGGCATTCGCGATAGCGGAAACCGGGTTTGCCGCCAGTTCCTGCGCCGTCATCTCTTTCGGTGCTGTGAACGGGTGGTGCATGGCGCTCAGGCCGCCTTCGTCGGTATCTTCAAACATCGGGAAGTCGATAACCCACAGCGGAGCCCACATGTCTTCGTTGGTGATTTTCAGATCGCGACCTACTTTCAGACGCAGTGCGCCGATTGCGTCGGTCACAATCTTCGCGCTGGCTGCGCCGAAGAAGATCATGTCACCGTCTTGCGCGCCGGTACGTTCGACCAGGGCGGACAGCAGTTCTTCATTCAGGAATTTGGCAACCGGGCTCTGAATACCTTCCAGACCTTTCGCCACTTCGTTGACTTTGATGTAAGCCAGGCCTTTCGCGCCGTAGATTTCGATGAATTTCGCGTACTCATCAATTTGCTTACGGCTCAGGGATGCACCGCCCGGAACGCGTAATGCTGCTACACGGCCTTTCGGATCGTTAGCCGGATCAGCGAACACTTTGAACTCGATGTTTTTCATCAGGTCAGCAACATCAACCATTTCCATCGGGTTACGCAGGTCCGGTTTGTCTGAACCGAAACGACGCATGGCTTCTGCAAAGGTCATGACCGGGAAATCGCCCAGATCCACGCCTTTGATTTCCTGCCACAGTTCGCGGGCCAGTTTCTCCATCACTTCGCGCACTTGCTCAGCGCTCATGAAAGAGGTTTCCACGTCGATCTGGGTGAATTCCGGCTGACGGTCAGCACGTAAATCTTCGTCACGGAAGCATTTAACAATCTGATAATAGCGATCAAAACCGGACATCATCAGCAGCTGTTTGAACAGCTGAGGAGACTGCGGCAAAGCGTAGAATTTGCCTTTATGCACACGGCTTGGCACCAGATAGTCACGCGCGCCTTCCGGTGTGGCTTTGGTCAGCATCGGGGTTTCAATGTCGAGGAAGTCATGGCTGTCCATGAAACGACGCACGAAACTGGTAATTTTTGCACGCGCTTTCAGGCGGTTAGCCATCTCGGGGCGACGCAGATCCAGATAGCGGTATTTCAGACGCGCTTCTTCAGTGTTGACGTGATTGGAGTCCAGCGGCAGCGCTTCTGAACGGTTGATGATGTTCAGCTGGTTAGCGAACACTTCCACTTCACCGGTCGCCATGTCTTTGTTGAACTGGCTTTCAGGACGCGCACGGACGGTACCGGTTAACTGAATGCAAAACTCGTTACGCAGTTCAGAAGCCAGTTTGTAGGCTTCGGCCTGATCCGGGTCGAAGAAGACCTGAACGATACCTTCGCGGTCACGCATATCGATGAAAATCAAACCACCCAAATCGCGGCGACGGTTAACCCAGCCACACAATGTCACTTCCTGGCCCACATTGGACGCATTCAGCTTTCCACAATATACAGTACGCATAACGGTATCCTTTTGATCCCACTACCCGGCCTCATGGCGCACAGGTACAGAAACGGTTATTCACTCTGGTCGCCCGCCGCAAAACTGTGCAGCGCGCGGAATGGGTTTTATTCGGGTCGAAAAAAGGCGGCTATTATAAAGGAATTTCCGCCGCAGGATAAGTGCGAACGCATCAAGGCTGGCGCGGAAATTCACACATGTTGCTTGCTACACATAATTTAACAAAATTATCCCCATTTTGACCCACGCGTTAGCATAGACTCCGGCTATCCCCTTTGTACACGCAGTTCATTATTCCTGCCTCTATTTACCCCTTTTGATAACCGGGAGCTAACACCATGAAACTCGACCCTAAAACCACTGCATTAGTGCTGATCGATTTACAGAAAGGCATTCTGCCGTTTGCCGGCGGCCCGCATACCGCGCAGCAGGTTCTGGATAACGCCACTGAACTGGCAAACCGTTTCCGTAAACTGGGCTCTCCGGTGGTAATGGTGCGCGTGGGCTGGTCCGACTCTTTTGACGAAGCGCTGAAACAGCCGGTCGATGTCCCTGCGGCCGCGCCGGAAGGCGGCCTGCCAGCGAGCTGGTGGGAATTCCCGGAGCAACTGGGCGTCACCGACAAAGACTTGCTGGTGGTTAAACGCCAGTGGGGTGCGTTCTACGGTACAGATCTGGATTTACAACTGCGCCGCCGTGGCATTAAAAGCATTGTGCTGGCCGGCATTTCCACCAACATCGGTGTGGAATCCACAGCCCGTAACGCCTGGGAACACGGCTATGAGCTGGTGATCGCCGAAGATGCCTGCAGCGCGCACAACAACGACCATCATCAGTCCAGCGTGCAGTTTATCTTCCCGCGCATCAGCCGCGTACGTTCAACCGCCGAAGTGCTTGCCGCACTGCCACAGTAACGTTAACCTGCCGGATATCCCTGACGCTGCCTGCCGGGCGGCGTTTTTTATGGAAAAAACAGAGGAAGCGCGGCATGTATATTGGTTTACCGCAATGGCACCACAACGCCTGGGCCCGTATCGGGCTTCGCGATCTGGCTGATTACGCCCGGTATTTCAATTGTGTCGAAGGCAACACCACATTTTATGCGTTGCCGAAACAGGACGTAGTGATGCGCTGGCGCGATATGACGCCTGAATCCTTCCGTTTCTGTTTTAAATTCCCGTCATCCATCAGCCATAAAGCGGCACTGGCGAACTGTCAGGAAGATGTCGATACGTTTTACCGCACGCTGGAGCCGCTTGGCGAACGCATCGGGCAGCTCTGGTTACAGCTTCCGCCCACTTTTGCACCCGCGCATCTTGAGCGTTTATGGCAATTTCTTGATGCCCTGCCCGCCGGTTTTGATTACGGCGTTGAAGTACGCCATTCTGATTTCTTCGCCAAAGGCGATGCCGAGCGTGCGCTGAATCAGGGGTTACATCAGCGTGGGATCAACCGCACCATTCTCGACAGCCGTCCGGTTCACAGCTCGAAATCTCAGACTGAAGCGGTGCTTGACGCCAAACGAAAAAAACCTGTTCTGCCGCTGCATGCCGTTGTAACCGCGACGCGCCCAATCGTGCGTTTCATCGGCGGTGATATTCTTGACGATAACAGGCCGCTGTTCGCACAGTGGGCAGACAAACTTGCGGAGTGGGAAACCCAGGGGCTTTCTCCTTATCTGTTTATCCACACGCCGGACTGCACCGACGCACCGCAACAGGCGCGCAGTCTCTGGCCCTTGCTGCGGGCTAAAATTCCGACCGTTCAGCCTGAACCTGACTGGCCGGAACAGGACGCACTGTTCTAAATTATTCGTGAATGTCTGACGACAGTTTTGCGTCTTGCCGCTATCATAATGGCGCAGTGAAGCGGGTCATTGCCCCACCGGATCACAGGGAATAACCAAGGAAGTCATCATGATTAGCGCGTTATATGTCGTGCTTGCCGCCATACTTTTGATCAAACTCTCTTTCGATGTCGTACGCCTGAGAATGCAGTACCGCATTGCCACCGGCGACGGCGGCTCCTACGAATTGCAAACCGCCATCCGCGTTCACGGCAACGCCGTCGAATACCTGCCAATCGGCTGTTTATTGCTGCTGTTTATGGAAATGAACGGTGCCGGCGTCTGGATGATTCATGCCTGCGGATTACTGCTGATTACCGGCCGGCTGTTCCATTATTACGGCTTAAAACACCGCGAATTCGCCTGGCGCCGCAGCGGCATGGCCGCCACTTATATCTCGCTGGTGTTAATGGTTATCGCGAATATCATCTATTTGCCGTGGTCCCAGTTTCTGGCATTCGATTAGCTTTTCCGCCGTTTTTTACGGGCAGCGCCGCGCACAGGTATCTGCCCGCCTCAGTATCTGCTAAAATTCGCCCTCAAAATTCTGTCCCTTCAATTTTTTGGTTCGACTCACCATTATGGCAAAGCACGATACGCTGTTTTCTGCACCGATAGATAAGCTGGGCGACTGGACGTTCGATGAACGCGTTGCTGAAGTTTTCCCCGATATGATCCAACGTTCTGTACCGGGTTATTCCAACATTATTTCGATGATTGGCATGCTCGCCGAGCGCTTTGTTAAGCCCGACACGAATGTCTATGATCTGGGATGCTCGCTTGGTGCGGCTACGCTGTCGATGCGCCGCAATATCAAGGTTTCGGGTTGCGAAATCATTGCAGTCGACAATTCCCCCGCCATGGTGGAACGCTGCCGACGCCACATCGACGCCTTCCGCGCCGATACGCCGGTTAACGTTATTGAAGCCGATATTCTGGATATCGAACTCAAAAATGCCTCGATGGTTGTGCTCAATTTCACCCTGCAATTTCTTGAACCGGACGATCGTCAGCGCCTGCTGAATCAGGTCTATCAGGGAATGCGCCCGGGCGCAGCGCTGGTGCTGTCAGAGAAATTCAGTTTCGCGGACAAAGACGTCGGCGAACTGCTCTTCAATATGCATCATGATTTCAAACGTGCGAACGGCTACAGCGAGCTGGAAATCAGCCAGAAACGCAGCATGCTGGAAAACGTGATGCTGACCGATTCTGTTGAAACCCACAAAGCGCGCCTGCATCAGGCTGGTTTCCAGCACACTGAACTCTGGTTCCAGTGCTTTAACTTTGGCTCGCTGATTGCCGTGAAAGCCGGGGAAGCAGAATGATTGATTTTGGTGATTTTTACCGCGTGATTGCCAAAGGCCCGCTGAGCCCGTGGCTCAATACGCTGCCTTCGCAACTGACCGCCTGGCAGAAAGAGTCGCTGCACGGTAAGTTCAAGCTGTGGTTTAACTCGGTTGACCGCCTGCCGCTGTTACAGCCTGAACGTCTGGATTTGCTGCACAGCGTTTCCGCCAATATGGAAACCCCGCTGCCCGCCGGTCAGCGCGAAGGAATTGAAAATCTGCTGCGTAATATGATGCCATGGCGCAAAGGGCCTTTTTCGCTGTATGACGTTGAAATCAATACCGAATGGCGTTCAGACTGGAAATGGGATCGCGTACTTCCGCACATCTCTTCTCTGGCAGGCCGTACAATTTTAGACGTCGGCTGCGGCAGCGGCTATCACATGTGGCGCATGATTGGCGCGGGCGCGCATCTGGCCGTCGGTATCGATCCGATGCAGCTTTTCCTCTGCCAGTTTGAAGCCGTACGTAAATTGCTGGGCGGCGATCAGCGTGCACATTTACTGCCGCTGGGCATTGAGCAGTTGCCTGAGCTGAACGCGTTTGACACTGTTTTCTCGATGGGCGTGCTTTATCACCGACGTTCACCGCTGGATCATCTTTATCAGCTGAAAAACCAGCTGGTCAGTGGCGGTGAACTGGTGCTGGAAACGCTGGTTGTCGAAGGTGACAGTCAGCAGATTCTGGTGCCAGGCGACCGTTACGCGCAGATGGGAAATATCTATTTCATTCCGTCTGCCGAAGCGCTGAAAGACTGGCTGATTAAATGCGGATTTTTAGATGTGCGTATCGCGGATGTCAGCGTCACTACAGTTGAGGAACAGCGCCGTACCGACTGGATGACCAGCGAATCACTGGCCGAATTCCTAGACCCGAACGATCCGACGAAAACTATTGAAGGTTATCCGGCACCGCGCCGCGCGTTGCTTATCGCCCGCAAACCTTAAACCTGTTTTCTCCGCCAGGCACACTGTCTGGCGGAAACCTTCTCCGCATTTATCTCCGGCTTTCTACCCCCTCGCGCTGTACATCCGGGATTAAAAAGGTCTAACCTTTCGGAATGGCTATCTGTTTGTTCTGACAGAGATCGTGGTTAACGTTCTGGGAGGATGTATGAAATTCCCTAAAGGCAGTATCGTTCAACACAGATCCGGCGATATCAAAGGCACCGTGATGAATACGTTTGAATCTGATAAGGAAATCGTCTCATATTACGTTTCCTGGGAAGATGGCAGCAGCAGTCTGCATCAGGAAAACGAATTGCACTGGGCCAATATCGATGTCGCAATCAAAATTAAAAACTTCTACGAAAAGTAGCCAGCACACTTCTGACTGACATAAATCTTCCGAATTTATTCACCTTTTGCGGCCTTAAGATCAGGGCTGACGGCCTCTGTGCGCCAGGCCTTTGTAAAGCTTCCTGTTTTCATACTTTATCGTTGGATTGATTCATAGTGTTTCGTGTATAAATTCGGCCAAAGTTATTCATCAGAACGCGAACCTGTCGCGGAGATAAGTATGCGCCGGCGAATCCGATTCCTTTTTGATCGTGCAGTGATTGTTTTAGGCCTCTTTGTGATGTGTCTGGTGGTTAAAGCCGGCATGTTTGGCGTGGCTTACCTCACCTGGGGCTGACACTTTTCAGATTAAATGACAACATTTGTCCAATTTTCGATCTGACACCCTTTCCAAATGTAATGGAAATGCTAGTCTCCTATAACCATTCAAACCACAAGGTTATAAAGTGTCCGACTCACACGAAAACCCGGATGTTCTCCTGCGCACCGCTCAGGCACTGGAGGCTGCAATAGCATTCAGCATCGCTTCAATTTCGGTAAATCTTCCCGATGTAAAAACGGAAGTTGTTGAGTCTTTACGCCGTAATACGGCGAACAGCGATAAACAGGATCCCACAAAAGACGCCATCGAACATCTGGTGACGCTGATTGAAACCGCAGCAGGCTCTTCCGAAAAACACCGCGTCTAGCAGAGATATTAAGTATAAAAAAAGCCCCGCCAAAATGACGGGGCCTGGTACTTGCGCAGGGCGACGCAATAAGGGTCGTTTGACCCGGTTAAATCTTGAGATTATTACGCCGTGCGGGATATTTGATCGTCAAACTGCAATGTACTTTTCATTGCGGCAACAATATCACCGTCCACGCAATAACGACTGAATTCATCAAAATCGGTGTCGGAACTCATGGTGACACCGGCTTTGCGGTAGCGCATAGAGGAAGGCACCTGACGCCCTGCCGAGCTGTGTAATTCGGTCAGCCCGATATCCACAAACTTTTGCAGATTCGTCAGACGCACACCTGCGCCAGCCATAATAATAGGACCACGCGTGAGCTGATTCAGTTCCCGAAGCATCGGCAAACCGACTTCCGCATTTTGCTGCTGTCCGGAAGTCAGAATGCGCGCCACACCTAGCTGAGTCAACTGCTCAAGCGCAATCTTCGGGTTCAGGCACATGTCGAAAGCGCGGTGAAATGTCACAGCCATATCGCCGCATAACGCCATGACTTCCCACATTCTTGGCATATCAATATGCCCTTCATCGTCGAGCATGCCGACCACCAGACCTGGAAAACCGAGATCGCGGATCATCGCGATGTCGCTTTTCAAAACATCAAATTCGCTTTGGCTATAGCAAAAGTCACCACCCCTCGGACGTACAATCGGATGTACAGGGATCGTCACTTTTTCCCTCGCCAGTTTGAGGGTGCCGTAACTCGGCGTAATACCGCCGTCGGCCTGACTCGCGCACAATTCGACGCGATCGGCTCCGGCTTGTTCTGCTGTTAACGCACAATCCACGCTGTAACAACACACTTCTAATTTAGTCATGTGACCTCTCCTGATTACGGCATTATGCTACAACACTTGTGTGTAACCGGCCATGTCGCGTAGGCTCTGACATGAGCATTCCCGCCCAACTGCCTGCTTAGGAAAGCTAACTATGGCACTCAATTTTGATTTGTGGGTAGACCGCAGTCACAGTGATAGCGTTAAGTGGAATAAATATCATCAGCAGGATGTGATTCCGCTTTGGGTCGCCGATACCGACTTCACGTCTCCGCCTCAGGTAATTAAAGAACTGCAACAACGCGTGGCCGAAGGTGTCTTTGGTTACGGTATTACTCCGCCGGAACTGATTGATATTGTGGTTAAACGGCTTACAGACCTTTATGACTGGGCGATTCAGCCGGAATGGATTGTCTGGCTTCCGGGTCTGGTCTGCGGGCTGAACGTGGCCGTGCGCGCCAACGTGGCGCCGCACGAAAGCAGCCTGATGCCGATGCCCATTTATCCGCCTTTTATGCAGGCCGCACAATCCGAAGGCCGGGCATTTAAATCCATTCCGGTCACCCAACAGCAACAACGCTGGGTGGTCGATTTTGCCGCCGCCGAAAGCCAGCTTGATGGCAGTGAAAAGCTGCTGATGCTCTGCAACCCTTACAATCCGGGCGGTACGGTATATCGTCGCGATGAACTGCTGCAACAACATGAATTCGCCAGACGCCACAATCTGGTGGTGTGTTCCGATGAAATCCACTGCGACCTGATTCTGGAGCCGGATCTGAAGCACGTCCCCTTTGCCTCACTCAATGCGGATGCAGAACAACGTTCGATTACGCTGATGGCACCGTCGAAAACCTTCAATCTGGCCGGACTGGGTGCCTCGATGGCGATCATCCCAAACCCCGAACTGCGCCGGAAATTTTTTGACACCAGCAAAGGTATCGTGCCGCACGTCAATATTCTGGCGTATGTTGCGGCGACTGCGGCCTACCGTGATGGCGAAGCGTGGCTTAACGCACAGCTCGATTATTTGCGTGAAAACCGGGATCTTGTGGCGACGCGTATTAACGCCATGCCAGGTTTACGCATGCTGGCACCCGAAGGCACCTATCTTGGCTGGATTGATGCCAGCGCATTGCCGGTGGACGACCCGTACCGTTTCTTTGTCGAAGCGGGCGTGGGCTTCTCCGGCGGAGCCGAATTTGGCGCGCCGAAGTGCGTGCGCATCAATTTCGGCTGTCAGCGCGCCCTTCTCGGGAAAGCACTCGACCGGATGGAAGCCGCACTCGATAAGCTCCGGCGTTAACCTGCTTCTCTTTCGCTGGCGACAATTTCACGCAGGCTGTGCGGATGGAATTTAATCGTTACTGAACCGTCAGTGACCGCCAGCGTAGGATTAGGCAAACGCTCATTGTCCCCTTTGGGCGCACTCTGCTTCAGTTTTATACCGGGCGTCATCAGCGCTTCATCGGCAATCAGTGCCAGCGCCCGCGTATACAACTCTTCTTCTGCGCCCGGCAGCACAATCTCAATATGCTCCCACCCCTCGTGCGGATATCGTTTATCACCCGGATAAGGCAATTCCACCAGATCAATGCTCAGCGGCCCGACCGTGAGCGGCTCATCGAGCGTAAACAGGCAAATAGGCCGCCCGTTAATCAGGGTTTCATTGAGCAGGCTGCCGCATTTTCCCAGCCCGGATTTCCAGCGATCGGCTGTCGTGTTCTGATGACAGCGCACAGAAATATGATCGGCATGAAATTCACTCAGATTGATCTGCAATTTTGCAGCGAATGCCATTAATACGTCGGAAAATCGCGACATATCGTCAACTAAATCCTGTAACTCTGGCACATGTTTCATGGCGGGCATCCTATCTCTTTTCAGTTTGCAGATCTTTAGGGTCGGGTAATTTACACAGCCTTTCATCCGGTTGCCAGAGACATGCCGCAGAATCACGCTTTCATGCCGTTCAGACGTGCGGCGATACTGACGCCGCAGGGCTAATATGATATAAACACGCATCATTTTCGGTTAATCCGTTAAAAACGTATAACCAGTAAACAACTACATTCTTCCCCTAAATCATTCGGGTTGCATCAAGGCAGCAACTGACCCAATCCTGGGAGCATACATCAGTATGTGACCAAGGTTCGCAAAGGCAGCCGACACAAAGGCGGCGCGAAGGATGACGGGGATAAATTATAAGGTAATCCGGTGAATATTCAGTCACTCCTTTCAGAAAAAGTCAGCCAGGCACTGATCGCAGCAGGCGCATCCGCCGACAGCGAAGCGCAGGTCCGTCAGTCCGCCAAAGCTCAGTTTGGTGACTATCAGGCTAATGGCGTAATGTCCGTGGCGAAAAAACTCGGTATGCCGCCACGACAACTGGCAGAGAAAGTGGTTGAACTGTTGGATCTGAACGGCATCGCAAACAAAGTCGAAATTGCCGGTCCGGGTTTCATCAATATCTTCCTGGATCCGGCATTCGTCGGCGCCCACGTTGACAGCGCACTGAATGACGAAAAACTGGGCATTGCACCCGTTGAGCCGCAAACTATCGTCATCGACTACTCTGCGCCAAACGTGGCGAAAGAAATGCACGTTGGCCACATCCGCTCCACCATTATCGGCGACGCCGCCGTGCGTACCAACGAACTGCTGGGTCATAAAGTGATCCGCGCAAACCACGTTGGTGACTGGGGCACACAATTCGGGATGCTGATTGCCTATCTCGAAAAAGTGCAGAACGAAAACGCCGGTGACATGAATCTGGCTGATCTGGAAGAATTCTACCGCGCAGCGAAAAAGAACTACGACGAAGACGAAGCCTTTGCCGAGCGCGCGCGTGGCTACGTGGTGAAGTTGCAGGGCGGCGACGAATACTGTTTGCAAATGTGGCGCAAACTGGTCGATGTGACCATGAAGCAAAACCAGCTGACTTATAACCGCCTGAACGTCACCCTGACCGAAGACGATGTCATGGGTGAAAGCCTTTATAACAGTATGCTGCCGGGTATCGTGTCTGACTTGCAGTCAAAAGGTCTGGCCGTCGACAGCGAAGGTGCCGTCGTGGTTTATCTGGACGAGTACAAGAATAAAGAAGGCGACCCGATGGGCGTCATCATCCGTAAAAAAGATGGCGGCTACCTTTACACCACCACCGATATCGCTTGTGCGAAATACCGCTACGAAACGCTGGGTGCCGATCGCGTACTGTATTACATCGACTCCCGTCAGCATCAGCATTTGATGCAGGCCTGGACCATCGCGCGTAAAGCCGGTTATGTCCCTGATTCTGTCGCGCTTGAGCACCACATGTTTGGCATGATGCTGGGCAAAGACGGCAAGCCGTTCAAAACCCGCTCAGGCGGCACGGTGAAACTGTCCGATTTGCTGGACGAAGCGATTGAACGCGCACGCAAGCTCATCACAGAAAAGAACCCTGAGCTAAAAGATGCGGAAGAACTGGAAAAACTGGTCAACGCCGTGGGTATCGGCGCAATCAAATACGCTGACCTGTCGAAAAGCCGTACCACCGATTACATCTTCGACTGGGACAACATGCTGGCCTTCGAAGGTAACACCGCGCCGTACATGCAATATGCTTACACCCGCGTGGCATCAATCTTCAAACGTGCAGAGATTGACGTTAACAGCCTGACTCAGCCGGTCGTGCTGCGTGAAGAACGCGAGGCGGCACTGGCTACCCGTTTGCTGCAATTCGAAGAAGTCCTGACCGTTGTTGCCCGCGAAGGCACACCACACACCATGTGTGCTTATCTCTACGACGTCGCCGGCCTGTTCTCAAGCTTCTACGAACATTGCCCGATCCTGAACGCAGAAGACGAAACCAGCCGCAACAGCCGCCTGAAACTGGCACTGTTAACGCAGCGCACGCTGAAAACCGGTCTGGATACGCTGGGTATTGAAACCGTAGAACGTATGTAATTCCAGTTACACTCATATTATTAAGGGCGCCCGGCGCCCTTTTTTATTTCATTAATTTCATTCCGTAATTTGCAGTTATATCGTAATATCCGTCGCGCACGAAATCACTTAGGAAAGTGATTAATAAACCAAATTCTATTGGTCTTCAGATAAAGGATATCTATGAATAATCTTCAAAATCGCCCTTCTACTGCTTTTGTTTTCGCTTCATGGATTGCGCTGCTGGGTGGCGTTATTATTTTTCTCATTGGCCTTAATAACGCACAAATGCAACTGAATGAAAAAGGCTACTATTTTGCCGTTCTGGTTCTGGGTCTGTTCTCTTCAGTTTCCTTGCAAAAACATGTGCGTGATAAACTCGAGGGTCTGCCTACCACTGCACTGTATGCGAACCTTTGCTGGGCAGCTTTCGCGATCGCCATTGCGCTGATGTGCATTGGCTTGTGGAATGCTGAATTGCTGTTAAGCGAAAAAGGGTTTTACGGCGTCACCTTTTTTATGTGCTTATTTGGGGCTACTGCTGTGCAGAAAAACACGCGCGACACGGCCGCATTAAACATCGCTAAATTGCAGGAATATTCTGACAAAGAAAACATGACCGAAGAATAAATAATAACTTTCGCATTAAAAAAGCCCGCCAATAATATAGCGGGCTTTTATTGATTTTTGGAATAATAATACTATAAATCCTAATCCAGTCGTCTCGCAAACTCTTTCACGCGGAACCCTAACAGGCCGAGCACGGCGAAGTACGCCACCACGCCAGCCGCGACAACGGCCGCCAGACGCGCCAGACGATACGCCATTCCGCCGACATCCCAGGCAGGCATCAGCCACATCATGCCGAGCAGCGCCGCAGACATTGCAATCACCGCGACAAACAGTTTGATCAGGAAGACTTTCCAGCCCGGCTGGGGCTGGAAGATATCCTGTTTACGCAGTTGCCAGTAAAGCAGAGACGCGTTCAGGCATGCAGCCAGACCAATCGACAACGAAAGACCGGCATGTTTCAGCGGACCGATAAATGCAAGGTTCATCACCTGTGTCATCAGCAATGTAACGATGGCGATTTTGACCGGTGTTTTAATGTCCTGACGGGAATAAAAGCCCGGCGCCAGAACTTTCACCACAATCAGCCCCATCAGGCCGACGGAATATGCCACCAGCGCGCGCTGCGTCATTGATGCATCGAAGGCGCTGAATTTTCCGTACTGGAACAGCGCAACGGTCAGCGGTTTCGCCAGAATACCCAGGGCGACAGAACTTGGCAGTGCCAGCAGGAAACAAAGACGTAGGCCCCAGTCCATCAGGCGGTTGTATTCGGCATGATTGCCGCTCGAAAAACTCCGTGCCAGCGACGGCAGCAGAATTGTCCCCAGGGCCACGCCCAACACCCCGGACGGAAACTCCATCAGACGATCAGCGTAATACATCCATGACACGGAACCTGAAACGAGGAAGGACGCGAAAATGGTGTTGATAATCAGGGAAATCTGGCTCACCGAAACCCCCAGAATTGCCGGGCCCATCTGACGCATAACGCGCCAGACGCCGGCATCTTTCAGGTTCAGACGCGGCAGAACCAGCATACCGATTTTCTTCAAATGCGGGAGCTGATAGCCCAGTTGCAGCAATCCGCCTGCAACCACCGCCCAGGCCAGCGCAAGCACCGGCGGGTGGAAATAAGGCGCAGCAAACAGCGCAAAGCCAATCATGCTGACGTTCAGGAACGTCGGCGCAAAAGCCGGTATCGAGAAACGGTTCCAGGTATTGAGTATCGCCCCGACCAGAGAGGCCAGGGATATCAGCAGGATATACGGGAACGTGATGCGCAGCAGCGAACTGGTCAGTGCAAATTTATCGGGCGAATCCACAAAGCCGGGAGCCGTAATATAAATTACCCACGGAGCGGCGAGCATACCAAGCACGGTGACAATCGCCAGAACCAGCGTCAGCAGGCCCGAAACGTAAGCAATGAACGTCCGCGTGGCTTCCTCACCTTGCTGAGTTTTGTACTCGGCCAGAATGGGCACGAAAGCCTGAGAGAATGCGCCCTCAGCGAAAATACGACGTAATAAATTGGGCAGTTTGAACGCCACAAAAAAGGCGTCGGTCACCATTCCGGCACCAAAAACGCGGGCCACAATGGCGTCGCGGGCAAAGCCTAATACACGTGAAAACATCGTCATTGAACTGACGGCTGCCAAAGATTTAAGTAGATTCATGTCACTTTTCTTGTTTGCCGGTGGCCTGTCTATAACTCAATATTGATCAACAGGTTAAACAACCACGCCTGCATCAGCAGGCGTGAAAGATGAACCGGCATGGCTCAAAGATGCGCTTAGTCTACGCATCCGCCATGCAATAGCCAACGGCAGTTGTTATAGATTGTTACCCGCACCATCCTGTGCGGCTTTCACTCAGTTTTGCAGAATTTTTTCGATCATGGCCTGCGCGTAAATCGCCTGTTCGCCGCTGGTTTCAGGTGCGGTCTGGTTCGAGACGCAATCGACGAAATGCTCAATTGCCCCGACAAAACCACGCTGCGCCAGCGTACTTTGCCAGCCAGCAACAGGTTGCTGCGTCAGGATATCATCACGTTCATCGCGCCAGATTCGCATATCGTCGAGCTGATAAACGGCGCCTTCAGTTACCGCCTGCACGCTTTCGCGGAATGTTCCGGCGCGGCGATGCATTGAAGTCGTCACCAGCGTTTCTCCGCACAGGAAATGATGCTCGCCATAAAGCATCTGGTCAGCCTCGTTAATCTGAATCAGCCCGCTTTCCAGGCTGGCATTGCCGCCCGCCAGCCACAGCGCCGTATCCACGACGTGCAGATAATCATCCAGCAACGTAAAACGCAGATCGTGTGGCCCGACGCTGTTCGTACGGTGTTTATCCATACGCAAGGACGCCGGTTGTTGCATCTGTTCTTTCAGCTGACGATATAGCGGCGCAAAACGGCGGTTAAACCCGACCATCAGCGCTTTGCCTGCCCGGTTAGCCTGTTCAACCAATTGTTCGGCCTGATCCAGCTCAGCTGCCAGCGGTTTATCCACATACACATGGACGCCCTGCGCCAGCAATTGCCCGACGACATCGAAATGGCTGGCCGTACTGCTGTGGACGAATACCGCGTCGCACTGGCTGGCCAGTTCGTCCATCCGGGAAAAACAGGCCATCCGGTAGCTATCGCAAACGGCCTGTGCTTTTTGCTGATTCGGGGAGAAACCGCCGACCAGCGTCCATTTTTCAGCATGACTGAGAACCGGCAGATACGCTTTTTGCGCGATCCCGCCAAGTCCGATAACGCCTATCCGAAGTTTACTCACGACGTTTTCCTTTTAATCACCCAAATGTTGCAGGAGGCTTTCCAGACGTTCTTTCAGTTCGGCCACCTCTGCCTCAAGCGCTTCCACGCGTGCGGCCAGCCCGGAGTCCGGTGCGGCGGCGCTTAAAAATGGCTCTTCTGTGGCGCTGGCCGCCTGGCTGACTTCACCGCTGAACAGATGCATAAATCGGCTTTCGCGCTTGCCCGGTTCACGCGCCAGACGCACGCAGAACGGGCCATCTTCGCGGTTAGTCAGATCGGTCAGAGTTTGCTCGACTTCAGCAACGTCAGAAAAATCATGCAGGCGGTTGGTGCGGGTGCGTAATTCGCCCGGCGTTTGCGCGCCGCGCAACAGCAGCGTAGTGACGACCGCCACTTCCTGCGGTGAAAATTTGAGATTGCCGAATTCGGAATTACAAAAACGATGCTCGTACTTCATGGTGCGGGAACCGCTGAGGGTGCGGATGATGTGCTTGCGCAGCAGTAAATCCAGCGTTTGCTGAACGTCACTTTCGCTGAGTTCCATCACTGGTTCACGGTTAGTTTTCTGGTTGCAGGCGGTGGTTAATCCGTTGAGCGTCATCGGATACTGTTCCGGCGTGGTGAGTTGTTTTTCCAGCAAACAACCGACAACCCGGGCTTCCCGGTCACTGAGTTCATGTTTCATGTTGCGCTCCTTATCGGGACGGGGGCGTCCATTCTTGCCAGGTTAGCGCCGTCAGCACGTGATCCTGCCATTTGCCATCAATCAGTAAATAGTCTTTCGCATAGCCTTCACGCTCGAAGCCCAGACGCTCGAGCAGTTGCCCGCTGCGTTTATTGTGCGGCATATAATTGGCCATAATCCGGTGCATTTTTTGCTGGCGCTGCATATAACGGATTAACGATTGCAACGCTTCCTGCATCAGCCCTTTCCCCTGCCACTCGTGACCCAGGGAATAACCGAGGAAACAGGCATGGAATGAGCCGCGCAGAACATTACTGAAATTTGCCACGCCCATAATGCGGTTTTCATCGGGATCGAGCAGGATAAAATAATACGCGCTGCCCTGTTTCTGCATTTCGGAAATTAACCCGAGACGCGCCTGCCATCCGGAAGGATAACAATGGCTTTCATCCCTGACCGGTTCCCAGGGTTTCAGAAACGCCCGGTTCTCCGCATAGTATTCAGCCAGCCGGTGCGCATCGCGGTCATGAACCAGGCGCAGAACCATCCGGTCAGTGGTAAGCCGCACTTTCGGCACGGCAGATTTATAGCCAAACATCCCTTCCTCCACATCCCGCTCGGGTCGATGAATAGAATTTATAGGAAACACCTGATCATCGCCAATTCTGCCAGTCAGAACGCGGCTTGACGATAAAAAAATATTATCAATAGCGCCCTATCTAATTGCCTGATTCCAGTTCAGACTGGAACGGTCTTTTCTTCCTTTCTGTATCTGCCGGACAGGGTACAAATAATCGCTCATGGTGAAGCATGTCTCTGGTATCACAAGCTCGGAGCTTGGGTAAGTATTTTCTGTTATTAGACAACGCGCTGGTTATTTTAGGCTTTTTCGTGGTTTTTCCGTTGATCTCGATCCGATTTGTCGATCAGCTCGGCTGGGCCGCGATGGCCGTCGGTCTGGCGCTGGGTGTCCGCCAGCTCACGCAACAGGGATTAGGCATTTTCGGCGGCGCAATCGCTGACCGTTTCGGTGCCAAACCGATGATTATCACCGGCATGCTTTTACGCGCTGCCGGATTCGCCACCATGGCAATGGCAGATGAACCGTGGATTTTAGTCTGTTCCTGCATTCTCTCCGGCCTCGGCGGCACCTTGTTCGACCCGCCGCGCACCGCGCTGGTGATCAAGCTGACCCGTCCGCACGAGCGCAGCCGTTTCTTCTCCCTGATGATGATGCAAGACAGCGCCGGAGCGGTTATCGGTGCGCTCATCGGCAGCTGGTTGCTGCAATATGATTTCCATTACGTGTGCTGGGCCGGTGCGGGCATATTTGTGCTGGCCGCCGCCTGCAACGCCTGGCTGCTGCCTGCTTACCGCATTTCCACCATGCGCACACCGATGCGTGAAGGCATGATGCGTGTGCTGCGCGATCGCCGTTTTCTGGCGTATGTACTGACGCTGACCGGTTATTACATGCTGACCGTGCAGGTCATGCTGATGTTGCCGATTGCAGTCAATGATGTCGCGGGCAGCCCGGCGGCAGTGAAATGGATGTATGCGATTGAAGCCGTGCTTTCCCTGACGCTGCTGTATCCGATTGCACGCTGGAGCGAAAAACGCTTCCGCCTTGAGCAGCGTCTGATGTTCGGCCTGCTGATCATGACCCTCAGTCTTCTGCCCGTCGGGCTGGTGACATCGATTAACCCGCTGTTGCTGCTGATCGGTTTCTTCTACATTGGGTCAATTATTGCCGAACCGGCGCGCGAAACGCTGAGTGCCTCGCTGGCCGATGCCCGCGCACGTGGCAGCTACATGGGCTTTAGCCGTCTGGGGCTGGCGCTAGGCGGTGTGATCGGTTACACCGGCGGCGGCTGGATGTATGACACCGGCCGTGCGCTTGAGCTTCCTGAATTGCCCTGGTTTTTACTGGGCATCGTGGGCTTCATCACCCTCACCGGTTTGTACTGGCAATTCAATCTTCGCCGCATCGAACCGGCCATGCTGAGCGGTAATTGACGTCAGCAAATACACAAAATGATTGGCGTTGTAACAAGGCGGCAAAAGAGCGAATCCCGATGAGCTGACCAGTGTCAGTGATTCGGGTGAGGAAGCGCGGCCAACGCAGTTACGGCGACAAGCATGACGTGTATGTTTGATCTCCCCTCCTCAATTACCCATACTGGTTTCAGCGTATCGATTAAATCCGAACCTATATCCGGCAGTTTCCACGCACCCTACAGGTCAACGCCGGCGACAACAGGAGCTATGAACCATGAGACTTTACGTTTACGAACATTGCCCTTTTTGCGTTAAAGCACGCATGATTTTCGGTCTGAAAAACATTCCGGTAGAAATCAAAGTTCTGCTCAATGATGACGAGAAAACCCCGATTTCCATGGTGGGCAAAAAGATGGTGCCGATCCTGCAAAAACAGGATGGCGGCTTTATGCCGGAAAGTATGGACATCGTGCATTACGTGGATAAAAGTGACGGAAAACCGCTGCTGACCGGCCCGCTGAATGCGTCTATTGCGACCTGGCTGCGTCATGTTTCTGAATATATGGGTCGTCTGCTGCTGCCTCGTTTTGCAGCCGCGCCGCTGGAAGAGTTCTCCACGCCGGAAGCGCGTAAATATTTCTCCGACAAAAAGCAGGCTGCCAGCGGCGATTTTCAGGAGCATCTGAAACATTCAGAAGGTCTGGTGAAAAAAATCAGCCAGGACTTACGTGCACTCGATAAGCTGATCGTCGAACCAAACGCCGTCAACGGCGAGCTTTCAGAAGATGATATCAATCTCTGGCCGGTACTGCGTTCGCTGACTATCGTTCAGGGAATTGAGTGGCCGTCCCGCGTTCAGGCTTATCGCGACAATATGGCCAAACAGACGCAGGTTAATCTGTTTACACGCCTCGCCAGTTAAATCTTGCGCCGGAAGCCTGCTTCCGGCGATTTTCCCTTTTCTTCCCCTTCTCCAGCACTTAGGCTAATCAGCGTTGTCTGATTGGAGCGAAACCGTTTAGCGGTCATGCTGACAAAATAGTTTTTACGTAATGAGGGAAGAATGACAAAGCGACTTTTAGGTGCTGCAGTTCTGATGTGCGCCAGCCTGCTGGCAGGGTGTAACCAGCTGACGCAGTACACCATCAGCGAGCAGCAGGTTAATGACTATCTGCACAAGAACAATAATTTCGAGAAACAACTCGGCGTGCCGGGGCTGGTGGATGCGAAATTAGTGCTGACCAATCTCAGCAGCCAGATTGGCCGCGCCGAACCAGGCGTCGTGACGCTGACCGGCGACGCACATGTCGATATCTCGTCATTATTTGGCCCGCAGAAAGCCGATATGCACCTGACGCTTAAAGCCAATCCGTCTTACGACAAGGATAAAGGCGCGATTTTCCTGAAAGATATGCAGGTGGTGGATTACACCATTCAGCCGGAAAAAATGGACAGCGTGATGAAAGGCCTGATGCCTTACCTGAACAATTCGCTGAAAACTTACTTCGATCAGCGTCCGGCGTACGTACTTAATGGCGATCGCAGCAAAGGCGAAGCGATGGCGAAAAAACTGGCGAAAGGCATAGAAGTGAAACCGGGTGAACTCGTCATCCCGTTTACTGACTAATATAAAAAGCTGATTAATATAAAAAGCCCGGCACATCTTCATGGCCGGGCTTTTTTATTTCTGACTCATCAGGGATTTACTGATCGTCTTCTTCGTCGTCATCCAGATCCGGCGGCAGCTGTTCTTCCAGCTCATCGCGCATCACCTGCAATGCTTCGCGGCTGATTTCAGCCAGCGTGCGGTAAAAACCGCTGGTGGCGTGCGCTTCAACTTTACCCAGGAATTTCCCGCACCACGGGAACAGGTAATCATCGAACAAAGTGATTTGCGCGCCCACTTCATCTTCCTGCGACTGATCTTCCAGCCATGACGCAGCAAGCAGCATCGCACCGAAGTGATCGGCAGGCGCTTCGCCTAACGGCATTCCGCGCTGTTGCAGGAAAGTACGGATATCCATTTCATTTGCACCATCAACGTAAGCGCTGCGCAAAGGCGAAACTGCACATTCTGAGCCGACAAACAAACGGTTAAACTCAGCGGCCAGCGCCTGAGGATCAGCGCTTTCCTGCAAACGGATCAGCAACGCATCCTGCTCCAGCGGCCAATGTTCGCGCAATTTTCCGTCCTGAATCAGGCCAAAAAGCGGAACCAGTAACGGATCCTGCGGCTGGCGGTAAAACAGCGTGCCCAGAATACGGCAGACAATTGAAAATTCATTCATAGCAATAACCTGATCAGTCGGTGAGAAGGGGCAATCCCCCGCAAATTGGCCGCGACAATGTCACAGTTCGCTTAATTCTGCAATTGGTGCGCGCCCGCGTTTCTCCAGAAAATCCAGGAAACGGCGCGGGCTGACGTTCAGAATACGGTCTTCCGGGAAATCAACTTCACGCAAAATACGTTCGCAGTGCTCAAACCCGCCCAGTGAATACGCAATGTGCGAATCCGATCCCAGCGCCAGCCAGCCACCGGCTTCTTTCACCGCCAGCGCAACCGCACGGCAGTTGGGTTCGCTGCCTTTACGCGAGTGGATGAAGGAGGAGTTATTCAGCTCCAGCGCGACGTTATATTTCGCCGCCGCCGCCGCAACGGCTGGAATATCAATCGGGTATTTCGGGTTACCCGGATGCGAAATAATATGCACATCGCCGCCCGCCATCGCAGCAATCATCGCCGCGGTGTGCGTTTCTTTATCCACCGGTTGCATTACCGGCTCATGGAAACCGGCGATGATCACGTCGATTTCATCGAGCATCGGGCCGGTGCAATCAATGTCGCCCTGAATGTTTTTGATGTTCGATTCGATACCGCGCAGGATGCCGATTCCGTTCACCAGACGCGGCCAGACCCGCATATTCATGAAATGCCAGTAGTGCGGGGCATCGGCCATATCGGGGCCATGGTCGGTGATGGCAAACAACTTAATGCCCTTCTCCGCCGCCTCATCAATATAATCATGTAATGTGCTGTAAGCATGCGTGCTGGCAACAGTATGCATATGCAAATCAACGGGGTACGGCATGTGCTCTCCTTAAGTGATTCCGTGACGACTGCATGGCCGCCACGTGAGTAATTTTAGCAGATGAACGTTAATAACCCCGGTCGAGGCAGACACGCCCTGCCGGTTCCCGTCCTGCTTCAATAGCGAGAATATTCGCCGCAATGCTGTCCATCGCTTCTTCCGGCAAAGTATCCGCACCCACGTGCGGCGTGATGCTGACGCGCGGATGCGACCAGAACGGATGCATGCCTGGCAACGGCTCTTCGGCAAAAACGTCGAGCGTGGCGGCAGCAATCTGCCCGTTGTCCAGTGCGCGCAGCAAATCACCTTCCACCAGATGTCCGCCGCGTCCCAGGTTAATCAGATAAGCATTATGCTGCAGATTTGTGAACAGTTGATGATTGAGGATCCCGGCGGTGTGCGGCGTATTCGGCAGCAGGTTAATCAGCACCTTGCAGCCGGTCGTAAATGCCCCCAGCTGATCGTCTCCGTAAAAGCTTTGCACACCGTCCTGAGATTTCCCGCTACGACTCCAGGTGCGCACGGTGAATTGCAGATCCACCAGCGCTTTCGCTACGCTGCTGCCCAGCACGCCAGCACCAAGAATACCGACAGTAAATTCACCACGTGAATGCGGTGCCAGTGGCCGCCATTGTTTTTGTTGCTGGAACAAATGGTATTCATCCATGCGGCGGAAATACCGCAACACGCTGGCCAGCGCGTATTCCTGCATCTGCAACGACATCCCGGTGTCTTCAAGACGAATCAGCGGCACACCGGCGGGCAATGTGCCCGGCTGGCGTTGTTCCTGCGTGAGAATGGCATCCACGCCTGCGCCGAGGGCAAAAATGCCCTTGAGCATCTTGCGCGGGGCCAGCATGGCGTGCGGTGGCCGCCAGACCAGCGCGTAATCGGCGGGTTCGTGGTCTGCGGCGTTCCATACGCGCATTCTGGCCTGCGGTATGCGTTTTGTTATTCCGTCAATCCAGGGCTTTGCATCAAATGTCGGGTGGTAAAAAATAATGTTCATCGGGGACGCCTCCTGTGAGCTGATAGATTTCCCTGAATATCATCAGGATGCAACCCTGAGGCCGAAAAAAGAAAAAGCCCCGAAAATCGGGGCTTGAAGATTCACTGATAGCGTTGTCGTTCAGGTCAGGCAACGGCAGGCTCGCGGCGGATCATCCGGCGTAAAAGCGGGATCAGAACCAGAAGAACCACACCGGTGATAACAGAACCCCAGCCAAGCACATTGAAGACTTCGCTGTAGCCCGGGTTAGTCAGCACCGGCGTACTGCCTTCGTTTTGCGGCATCAGGCCGGAGATGTAGCTGGCGAGCACCGAAGCCACGCCGGTCACCATCATCCAGCAGCCCATCATCACGCCCTGATAGCGTGCCGGGGCCAGTTTGCCAATCATCGCGTAACCGATAGGAGAAATCAGCAACTCACCAATGCTTTGCAGCAGATAGCTGATGGCAATCCATTTAAACGCCACCAGCCCGTCGCCGCCCGCCAGATGGATCCCCAGCGGCAGAACCAGCATTCCCAGCCCCATGCAGAATAAAGAAGCCGAAAACTGTGCCGGAACATCAATTTTCCAGCCACGCTGACGCAATTTATTGAACCACAGCGCCATCAGCGGGCCGCCGATAACAATCACAATGGTATTAATATTCTGGATCCACTGCGGTGCCACGCGGATGCCGTAAACGTTCAGATTGATGTTGTTTTCAGAGAACAGCATTAACCCCATCGGGGCCAGCTGATACAGCGTCCAGAACACCAGCGAACCCAGCGCCAGCAGCAGATACGCTTTCATGCGGCGGCGTTCATCAGCCTGGCGGTGACGGAAAGTGACCAGCGTCATTAACGCGAAAATGATAATGCCCAGTGCAACCACAAAATAACTGCTGAACTCTGCGTGGGTTAGCAACAGTCGGATAACTGGCACGAGGACGATTAAAATGGCGATACCGGCAGCCATACGGCGCAGCAACTGACCGCGGCTGGCTTCTTTAAGCGGCGTGCTGATATCGGCCAGAATCGACCAGCGAGACAGCGTCACAACCACCGCCGCCACGTTGCCCAGCGTGGCAAACAGGAACAGCGCGCGATAGTTTTCGCTCAGCTGGAAATAACCGGCAACGGCGAAACCAATAAAGAAGCCCAGATTCATCCCGGCATAATTCCACAGGAACGCCGATTCGCGGCGGTCATCATCCGGTGCAAAACGCTGCGTCAGCATCATATTCAGGCAAGTCACGTTTAGCCCGCTGCCGGTCAGGAACATCGCCAGCCCCCAGTAAAGGCCGGTTACACCTTCCAGCGCAATCAGCGCACAACCAAAGACCTGCAACACCATGCCCAGCACAAACAGGTTACGGTTACTCAGATAACGACCGCCGAGATAACCGCCAAACATATGCAGGCCATAGTTGAACGCACCGAACACGCCCATAATGGCGTTGGCGTTATCTTCGCTGAAACCGAGTTTTTTTGTGGCATACAGCACCAGAGTGGAATACAGCACCGCGAAGCCGAGCGTCGCGAAAGTCTGAACGAAGAATAATGTGCCCGCGCCGGCAGGTATCGCCATGCGGTGCTGCGACGCTGTCGCGTTATTTGACTGACTCAAGTAAGAACCCCTGTCCCGTTGTGTGGATTTATTCTGCTTCTGGTTTTAACTAGCCCAGTTTTTATACGAAGCATTTTTTTGGAATCCATTGTTATACCTTCGAGACTGGCTATTTTCACAACATATTTTGCTATTTAGCCGTAACGGGAAGTGTTTGCTGCTTAATCGCACTTTTATGCAGTTAATCTAATTATGTATTCACAAGCATTAGCGGAATTAATGACGTTGCGTGACTTACGACAAACTGGTCATCCTTAATACAGTTTTTGGTCTCTAAATCAGCAAACTGCTCTAAGTTTGTCTAAACAGCACAGAACCTGCAAAAAGAAGGTTGACGCTGAACGCGGTTTTCCCTACATTAGCGCCGGTCAGCAGCACTGCGGTGTAGCCGACGACTGGAGAGGTGTCTGAGTGGCTGAAGGAGCACGCCTGGAAAGTGTGTATATGAGCAATCGTATCGAGGGTTCGAACCCCTCTCTCTCCACCACACAATACGAGAAGGCCCGAATGAAAATTCGGGCCTTTTTGTTTTTGCGTTTTCTGCAAATGGATGTCTGAGGCCAACTTGCTTTGGCAACATCCAAAAAGGTGGGGCGAACCCCACCTTACGGTTAGCCGTTAATTTCGTCGCTTAAGACTGCCGCAATTTCCGTATTTCCCTGCTTAACAGGCAACTCGCACAGCGAATCACGCACCATCCAGGTCCAGGCCAATAACGTGAAAGAAATCACCATGAGCCCGTACAAAATCAGCTTTCGCGCCATCTTAACCTCCGTTACATTTCTGCATCTATGTGGCTAACCTTACGTTGTCTAGGCGTGGTGGGTAGCCTCGGGTTGATTGAAAAAATTAACCCGGGGCTTTCTTCTTATTACACCTTGAACAACACTGCTCAAGACCCATAAGCCTCAAGCACCCGCGCGCATTCTGGCAAGTTAACCTCCCCGCCATCTGGTTACTTAATATTCACTTTGTCCTGATTTTCGCCTGCCTGCTCGCCCTGCCGTGAGACGAATATATGTTTATCATCATTGTGCATTAGACATCTAAACGTCCATAACTTAGGATCGAACCACCCGGGATAACAATTTGATGTCGCAAATGAAAATTAAAAACTTACCACTCGATCAGAATATCAACGGCTGGGCGGCGCTGCGTGGCGTCACAACACGTCATCCGGCCCTGCATAGCAAGGTAACGGCAGACTGGCTGGTGATCGGCGCAGGATTTGCCGGGCTGGCTTTTGCCCGCCGGATTGCAGAGCTTCGTCCGCATGAGCACGTCGTGGTGCTTGAGGCGCTCGACGTGGCCGATAACGCCTCGGCGCGCAACTCCGGCTTTGTCATTGATTTACCGCATACCGTGGGCAGCACATCGGCTGAGCTGGAACACGCCAATGCGTACCGGCGTTTGTTGCAGTACGGTCTGCATCATCTGAAAGAGACCGTCGATAAGCATGATATTGCGTGCGACTGGCTGAATTCGGGGAAATACCATTGCGCCGTGAGCGAACAGTTTGACGGCGAGATTGCGCATTATCAGAAAGAGCTGACCACGCTCGGCGAGAGCTTTGAATATCTGGATAACGCCGCCCTGAAACAGCGTCTGGGCACAAGTTTCTACCGCAGTGCGGTGTATACGCCGAACTGCATTCTGGTCAATCCGGCGGCGCTGATCAGCGGTTTAGTGGCGACTATGCCGGAAAATGTCACGGTTTATGCCCATTCCCCGGCTTTGCAGATTGATACACAGGGTACGATCCGCGCCGAAACGCCGCACGGCGAAGTCCGCGCCCGTAAACTGATGCTGGCGATTAACGGTGCCGCCCGCGGGCTGCCGCTGTTCAAAGGTAACGTATTCGCAATGTCGACGTTTGCGACGCTCACCGAGCCGCTGACACCGGAACAGCGCCGACTTATTGGCAATATCTCTGCGTGGGGATCTACACCGGTGAATGCGCTGGCGGGCGCAACGTTACGATATACCGCTGACCATCGTTTCCTGATCCGCGAGCACGTCAATTTTGCGCCGGATCTGGTGACCAGTGCGGTGGAAACCGGCCGCCACGCGCGCCGTCATCAGCAGCTGTTTGCGCGGATTTACCCGCAATTGCAGGATGTGAATATGGCCTACACCTGGTCAGGGCTGATCAGCATTACGCGTAATGGCGCACCGGTGTGGGGGAATTTATCGGAGAATGTCTATTCGTCGGCAGGCTGTAACGGCTCCGGCAGCTCGAAACAGAGCGCGTTTGGCCGTTTGCTGGCAGAACATGCGCTGGGTGAAGATAACCCGCTGCTGGCGGATATGGCAGCGGTCGGACGCGCCAATTATCTGCCGCCGCGCCCGTTCCTGGATGTGGGTGTCAAAAGTTTTATGGCCCGTGAGCGCTGGCGTTCACGCAGTGAGATGTAGCATTTTTGAGCCAATCTGATAAAGCCGGTCGCCCGATGACGACCGGCTTTTTTAATGACGTTTGTCCACGCGCGCCACAATGCGATCGCCCAGCCACTGAATGCCGCAGACGATGACAATCAGCACCACAATCACTTCCACCATCACCACGGTTTCAAAGCGCTGATAGCCGTACCGGATAGCCAGGTCACCCAATCCGCCCGCGCCAATTGCGCCCGCCATCGCCGAGGCCCCAATCAGTGCGACCAGTGTGACGACAAATCCGGACAAAATTCCCGGCAATGCTTCGGGGATCAGTACGTCCCAGACAATACGCAGTTTGCTGGCACCCATTGCACGAACGGCATCTATCAGCCCGCGATCCACATCCCGCAGCGACACTTCGGCCACACGGGCGAAATACGGCGTGGCGGTAATGGAAAGCGGAACAATCGCCGCCCACGTGCCCAGCGAAGTTCCGACCAGAAATCGGGTCACCGGTATCAGTGCTACCAGCAAAATGATGAACGGCAATGAACGGAAACCGTTGATCACCAGCCCGAGCGAGCGGTTAACCCAGTGATTTTCAGCAATCCCTCCCGGGCTGCTCATCACCAGAATCAATCCGAGCGGCAAACCGGCAATCAGTGAAAATAAACCTGAAACCGCCGTCATCAGCAGCGTTTCCTGGACGGCATTGAATAAAAGATCAAGCATTACCGGAGACATAGCCCGTCAGCTCCACAGTTGCCTGGCGCTGTTGCAGCCAGTGTAAAACGGCCTGCTCGGCGGCTGTATCAGCCACCGGTACCGAGTAGAAAAATCGCACGATAGCGTAATGCTGAATGTGATCCACACCGCCCTGAATGAGCCGGAACTTACCCGGTAATTCCGCCGCCATCCGGGTGATGATCTCCCCCTGAATGCCCTGTCCGGCATACTGCACGCTGTAAATCGCCTGCCCCTGACGATCAGCCGTCAGTTCATCGGCCAGCGCTTCCGGTAACTGAGGCAGAAGGCCCTGCAATAATGTGCGGGTGAGTTGCGACTGCGGATGGGCAAATACCTGCCACACAGGGCCTTCTTCAATAATTTCACCGGCGTTAATCACCGCCACGCGATGGGCGATTTTCTTGATCACTTCCATCTCATGAGTGATCAGCAAAATCGTGATCCCCAATTTCTGATTCAGTGACTGGAGAAGCGCGAGAATTGAGCGGGTCGTTTCAGGATCCAGTGCCGACGTGGCTTCATCACACAGCAACAGCGCCGGGCTGGCCGCCAGCGCGCGGGCAATGCCGACACGCTGTTTTTGGCCGCCGGACAATGCTGCCGGATAACTTTTGGCTTTATCTTCCAGCCCGACCAGCGCCAGCAATTCGGCGACACGCGCCTGACGTCGTGCCTTGTCGAAACCGGCAATCTTCAGCGGCAGTGCGACGTTCTGCTCAACAGTTTTGGCCGACAGCAAATTGAAATGCTGAAACACCATCCCGACGCGGCTGCGCACCGACTGCCACTGTTTTTCACTCAGCCCGGTAATGGCGTGACCTTCGATTTCGATCACACCGTCATCCGGTTGCTCCAGCCCGTTAAGACAGCGGATCAGGGTCGATTTTCCTGCCCCGCTGCGGCCAATAATCCCAAGAATTTCGCCCCGTTTTACCGTTAATGACACGCCGTTCAGGGCCTGAGTTTCCCCAAACCGGCGGCTGACCTGATGCAACCGCACCACATTTTGTGCAGCATCCTTGTCAGCAATCCGGTCAGTCTGTGCCGGAGTGCCCGCCAGAGGGCGGCGGGCATTGTCCTTTTCCGGGGACGTCGCGGTAAACTGCGCCCCGGTCTCAGTGATTATTGTCATGCTTTTACATCCTTACCAGGCCGTCACGCCGGTGCCTTTATAAACCTTATCAAACTCCTGTTTGACGGCATCATTCTGGTAAGAACTGACCAGCGTTTTCACCCACGGCGCGTTAACATTCTCTGTTTTCACCGCAATAAAGTTGTTGTAAGGATTACCTTTTACCGGCTCCTGCGCGATTCGGTCGGCAGGCGTCAGACCACTTTTCAGCGCCCAGTCGGTATTCACAATCGCCGCGTCTAAATCAGGGACGGAACGGCCAATAATGCCGGAATCCAACTCCTTAATGGTCACATGGCGCGGGTTCTCGGTGATGTCAGCGGTAGTCGCAAAAATACCGGCACCGGGTTTAAGCTTAATGACGCCAGACTGCTGGAGCAGGATCAGGCCACGGGCTTCATTTGATGGATCGTTGGGTACACCAATCACCGCGCCTTCTTTCAGTTCATCGGCTGATTTTACTTTTTTGGAATACAAACCGATTGGCCACACGGCGGTATCGCCAACGCGCACGATGTTGTAATGATTCACTTTAATCTGATTATCAAGGAATGGCTGATGCTGGAAGGCATTGGCATCGACTTCGCCATTTTGCAGCGCTTCGTTCGGCTGGTTGTAATCATTGAAAATAACCGGTTTCACGGTCAGCCCTTTCGCAGCCGCCTGCTTCACCACCTCACGCCAGACATCTTCATCCTCCCCGCTGATAATGCCGACTTTTATAGTGGTTTTATCGGCGGCGTGTGCCGCACTCAGCGGCGCCAGCACGGTACCGGAGAGAATGGCCGCAGACATGGCGGCCAGCAAAAATGCACGGTTAATACGGGTCTTAGCTGTGTTTAATGTCTTGCGCATAGGTATCCCCAAAAGTGTGATGAGAGGCCTGCACCGGGCTGTGTTTTAGTGCAGGAATTTGGCGAGTATACCCATCGGCTTATTTCTTTATAATATTGTTTTAATGATACATATTTCGAAAACGAATAACTAAAACGGGATAGTAATTCGATAAAAGAGCTAAGGCCTCATGGCGGATTTATTCGTGTTCTGCAAGGTATCTGGCGGGGGGTTTTCCGACGGCTTTACGGAACATCGTGACAAAACCACTGGCATTTTCATAGCCCAGATCGAGCGCGACGGTCTGCACACTTTCGCCCTGTGAAAGTCGCTGCAGGGAGAGGATCACATGCAACTGACGCCGCCAGCGACCAAAACTCATCCCTATTTCCTGCATCAGCAACCGGCTCATATTGCGCTCGCTCATGCCAATCCGCGTGGCCCATTCACGGAGCCGGATTTTGTCTGAGGGATTGGCCAGCAGCAATGTGGTCAGCCGCTTCAGCCGCGCATCTTTTGGCATCGGAAGATTGAGCCCCTCAGCGGGTGCTGCGGAAATCTCATCGATCAGGGTGGCAATGAGTCGCCCTTCCCGCCCTTCTTCAGCATACAGCTCAGGAAATTGTGTCGCCTTCAGCATCAGCTCACGCAGCAAAGGTGAAACCGCTATCGTGCAACAGCTTTGCGGTAAATTCGCCGCCGTTCCCGGTTCGATAAACAGGCAGTAGCATTCGGTTTCCTCCGTCCCCCTTGCCACATGCGGCAGATTACCCGGGATCCACACCGCGCATTGCGGCGGCACAATCCATACGCCCTGTTCAATTTCACAATTCAGGATGCCGCGAAGGGTATAGAACAGTTGCGCACGGCGGTGACTGTGGCGGGCATATTCCCAGTTTTGTGAGGCAACCGTGGCATTGAGCAATACAACCGGGCGCGGCACGTTATCCACGTCAAAGGTGACGGAAGGCTGGTTGCGGGATGTGGCGCTCAGTGAAACCGACATCATAAAAGTGTCTCCTCAACAGGAACCGGATCTGGCCGGAATGAACAATAGTCTGGCGATTCTGTGCAATGACTGTGCGCAAGCGGGTCGGGTAAGGTAAGCACCTCTGCGGGAAGCGCCCCCCGCGTTGCCACTTTATATTCCAGGAGCAACTCCATGTTTATTAATGCCGACCAGTTTCCCGTCGTCCGCTTGCAGTTTAAAGCCACCCCGGTTGATGGCAGCAACTCCTCTCCTTTTGCCCACTTTGATGCCCTGCTGGAACGCAATCAGCCCTTCGTTTTCATCAATGATGAAGGTCTTGGCAATGAGCGCCATGAGCAATCGAAAGAAGAAATGCAGGCTATCGTGCAATGGCGAAAAGTGAACCGCGTGGCGCTGCGCACCCTGGTTAAAGCCAGTATTTACATCGAACCGGACACCGCCAACCGGATTGCGGCAGAAGATTTCGCCCTGACCTATGAAAAATTCTGGGGCTACCGGATGCTGATGGTGGCTGACGAACAGGAAGCGCTCGTCCTGGCACATAAAATTTTGACCGGTAATAATTGATAGTGATTCTCATTATCACAATAACAGTGACACCTAACCGCTGTCCAGTGTGAAATCCCCTCTGAAAAAGCCTATAAAAAAACCCGCCGGAGCGGGTTTTCATTTCAGCCGTAATGCCTCACACGCGCTTATCAGGATTGCGGTTCTTCAACCGGCTGAACTTCCAGTGACACCATGCCAATGCCCAGTTTACGTGGCTGGAAACCGCCACTGGTGCCTTCGGTGGGTTCGGTCGGCGCCGGTGGCGTGATAACAATACTCTGCGCCGCTTCCGGGTTGGTGAACTGCACTTTCACAATACCGTCCTGATCACCGAAGGTGACAAATTGCTCCTGATCGCCCACGCGGACAGAGACCGGCTTATCGATGTTATTGCCGTAAGCACGCGCGCGGATCACCACATCAAACGTAGTGGGCAACGGTTTGACGTAATCGATTTTCACCGATGGCGCCAGATTCGCATCCGACCAGCGTCCCCAGTTTTCCACCGTGGAAACGCCGGTAATCGCTTTCACCTGCTCCGGTAAACCCGGCACCATAAAGGCGATAGCCGGAGACTGATACTTCGTTGCTTCATCGTCAATATTGAGCGCCTGAAGCGTTTGCTGGTAAATCGCATTACTGCCTGAGGTGTCTTTGGCGAAATCAACTTTACCTTTGAAGGTGTCGCCGGTTGCCTGCACGATAGAAGGTTTCGCACCCAGGTTACCGGAAGCCACGCAAAGACCGGTATTGAGCGAAAGCTCCGGTGCCCAGACGCGCCCCATTTCGTAGCATTTATCCACCCAGACAAAGTTGTCACTGGTTGCCAGTCCGGCCAGCTGTTTTTTCAGCGGCGTGGAGAGATAGACGTCGAACATAGGCTCGATTTTTTCGCCAGTCACTTTCAGGATGAACGGCGTTTTGATGGTCATACCGGAGAACGTGAAACTGTTGTCCTTGTTGTTGACCGTGTAATTTTTAATGCTGTTCGGGAAGCCCCACTGTTTGATAACCGCAGGTTTCCAGGCATTCACCTTGTCATCAATATTGAGGAACTGCGCGGTCATGGAAGTCGCGGAAAAACCGCTACGCCCCAGGCCGATGTAGTTGTCGCCTCCCATGATATCAAGCACCGTGGCACCGTTATCAAGAGTACTGCGTTTCGCGGCATTCAGATCGCCAACCGGTTTACGGCCATCGAGCACAAAGAACAAGTCCTTGCGGTTTTGCTTGGTCAGAATGTTATACGCGGTGTTGTTCATCGCCAGATGGTCGGAAGACACCACAATGATGGTGTTATCGAAATAACCTGACGCTTTAATCTTGTCGATAAATGCCGAAATCAGCTCCTGACTGCACGATACCGCGCTCAGTGACTGATTGGATTTCCCGTTCACTTTATAGTCTTTGCGGGTACAACCACGGGAAATAAAGCCGTCCGGGTGATGCGTATCGACCGTCAGCGTGAACAGCGAGAAAGGCTTGCCCTCTTTGCTCAGCGTGATGAATTTTTTATAAACCTCGTCAAGCAGCGTGTCATCATACCAGCCCCAGTCATTTTTATACGCCGGGTCAGCCACGGTCGGACGCAGTTCATTGTAGCCATACAGATGATCGAAACCGTGAGATTTCAGGAAAGTGCCTTTACCGGCAAACGCCAGTTCCGCACCCTGATAGAAATAGTTGGTATAACCCGCACCTTTCAGCACGTCGCCGAGACAGACGTTTTCCGGATAGAACGTGGCTAATGCGCTGGACGCATTGCCATCAAACGGGGCAAACAGCGGGATACCACACTGTGAAGCCACCATGCCGGCGATGGTATATCCGGTGCCGGGAACCTGCTTGGTATTGGTAAAATCAATACTTTGCGCTTTATGGCGGCTTAATTCGGTGGTCAGCCCGGGGAACACTTTGTCATCAAAATAAGTGCGTTCCAGACTTTCACCATAGATGTAAACCAGATTCGGCTTTTTCGCGCCTTTCACCACTTTCTCCGGCACTTTGTAATACGTGTCGAAGTCCGCGCCATTGCCGCTGATCTGCGTTTTTACCAGACGGGAAATATTCTGGAAAGCCTGTGTGGATCCGACCGAGAACACCGCCAGCACCACGGCCAGTACGCTGTAGACCGCGCTGCTGTTTTTAGCACGACGCTGTTTCAGACACCACGCCAGCAGGGCAAAAACGGCAATCAGACCAGCGAGTAAACCGATGAATGGCAGGATATATTTGTTCAGCCCGGCGCCTTTCAGGCTGCTGGTGACGGTGTAAAGCACGGCGTCAGTAATGCCTTCGCCAGTAAAATAATTACTGCCGATCAAAATGACGTTGAGGATGACGTAAAGCCCGAGGAAAAACAGAACGAGCGAAAACCAGATACGGCTGGCCGACGCGCGGGTGACGTAGAAAAAGATAGAGGAAAGAAATAAAACAAAAGAAATTATCTCAGAAGCCATTTCAGCACCCTGTCTGATTAAACAATAAACGCTACGACCCATTTCTGCTGTTTTACGAGCAGCGCCGACGGTTCAACTCATCGAATGAATGGCCCGTTCGCCATTCACTTCATCCTTGATCCTTGAGACAGGAAAATTCATGCCAAAAACGGACAGCGTTATATAGCCCGTTGCCCCCTGAGGGTCAACGCTTTAACACTGCGTCAGGTCATTGATTCATCCTAAAAAACTCATCTTTAACAAATTTTTGATGGGTAACTCTGCATGATAACTCAGAAATTTAACTTTCCAGTCACCAATTTGTAAGAATTGCATGATAGCCGAACAGTATGAGCGAAATGTGGAGGGAGATGCAAAATTGAGAAAGAAATTTGTGGGAAAGCCCGCAATACGCGGCATTACGGGCATAAAGAAGGAAAAATCAGATTCCGCCTAAGTAGGCTTTACGCACCTCCTGATTATGCAACAATGCTTCCCCGCTTCCGCTCAGACGTATCTGCCCGTTGACCATCACATAGCCCCGGTCGGAAAGCTTCAGGGCGTGATGCGCATTTTGCTCAACCAGAAAAATCGTCATGCCGTTGCGCGCCAGTTCACGCAGCGTCTGGAAAATCTGTTTAACGATAATCGGTGCCAGCCCGAGGCTGGGTTCATCGAGCAATAACAGTTTCGGGCGGCTCATCAGTGCACGCGCTATCGCCAGCATCTGCTGCTCACCGCCGGACATGGTCATCGCGCGCTGTTTCCGCCGCTCTTTCAGGCGGGGAAATAAATCGAACATGGTTTGCAAATCTTCCGCCGCATATTTATTTCCCACCGGGATGGTGCCCATCAGCAGGTTCTCCTCGACGGTCATATCGGGGAAAACGCGCCGCCCTTCCGGCGATTGCGCAATCCCGGCCGACGCCACAAAGTGCGTGGATTTACGGCTGATATCTTCTCCGCGAAACAGTATCTGCCCGCTCTGCACGCGCGGCTGCCCGAAAATTGACATCAGCAGCGTCGATTTCCCTGCGCCGTTCGCCCCGATCAGCGCCACGGTTTCACCCTCGTTAACCTGCAACGATACTTTTTGCAGCGCCTGAATCGCGCCATAAAAAACATCGACCTCACGAAACTCCAGCATCGCATTGCTCACAGGCTGACCTCATCTTCACTGGCGCCCAGGTAAGCGGCGATCACTTTTTCATCATTTTGAATGGCTTGCGGCAAACCTTCGGCAATCACATCGCCGTGGTCGAGCACGATGATGTGGTCGGAAATGTCCATCACCATGCCCATATCGTGTTCAATCAGCAGGACGGTGATATCGTGGTGATCGCGCAGAAAACGGATGATTTTACTCAGCGTGCGCGTTTCCACCGGATTCAGCCCTGCCGCCGGTTCATCGAGGCAAATCATCTCCGGCGCGGTACACATCGCCCGCGCGATTTCCAGACGCCGTTGCTGACCGTATGACATTTCGCCCGCCAGCCGGTTGGCGCAATCGACCAGTTCCACCACTTCCAGCCAGTAAAATGCCCGGTCGAGTGCCTGATTTTCCGCACGGCGATAAGCGGGCGTATTGAGCACACCGGCGATCAGATTACGGTTGGTTTGCATATGCTGCGCGACCAGCAGGTTTTCGATCACCGACATTTCGCGAAACAGCCGGATATTCTGGAAAGTACGCGCCAGTCCTGCACGGTTCACCAGATGCGTGCCGCCAAACATTTTGTAGAAAATCCGCTTACCCAGTTGCGCGGGTTTTATCCAGTCATCTGGCTGGAATTTCTGTCCAAGCACCTGAATCACATTGGTGGTGCGACGGCGGGTATTGAGGAAAACATTGCCACCAGAAGCTTTGTAGAATCCGGTCAGACAGTTAAATACCGTGGTTTTCCCCGCGCCATTCGGGCCTATCAGCGCGGTAATTGAGCCGCGTTTGACCGCCAGATTCACATCGTTTAACGCTCTGATGCCGCCGAAATGCATGCGTAAATGCTCGACGCTCAGAATAGTGTTATCTGCTAACGCTTCACTCATGGCGCGACTCCTTTACGCACGGTAAACCCGCTGCGGCTGATACGGATTAACCCGCGCGGACGCCAGATCATCATCACTACCATCAGCACACCGAACAGCAGCACGCGATATTCGGCAAAACTGCGCAGCAGCTCCGGCGCAACGGTGAGCACAAACGCCGCCAGCACCACGCCGAGGGTCGAGCCCATTCCGCCCAGCACCACAATGGCGAGGATCAGCGCAGATTCGAAGAAGGTAAAAGAGGTCGGGTTGACGAATCCCTGATACGTGGCGAAAAACACGCCCGCGATCCCGGCGGTTGAAGCGCCGAGCGTAAACGCCGAAAGTTTTACCAGCACATGGTTCAGCCCCATGGCACGACAGGCGATTTCGTCTTCACGCAGCGCTTCCCACGCACGGCCAATTGGCATGCGGGTCAGACGATGTTTGATATACAGCACCAGCAACACCACCAGAACCAGCACCGCATAGATGAAAATAAACTTCATGTTCGGGTTGTAAGTCAGATGGAAAAACTCGTGGAAAGGCACGCCGCCCTCTTTCGCCCGCCGGCCAAATTCCAGACCGAAAAACGTCGGTGGCGGTGCGGAGACACCGTTCGGGCCACCGGTAAACGACAGCCAGTTAGTCAGCACCAGGCGGATAATTTCGCCGAAACCGAGTGTTACAATCGCCAGATAATCGCCGTGCATACGCAGCACCGGAAAGCCCAGTAACGCGCCCGCCAGCGCGGCCATCAAGGCAGCCAGCGGCAGCATCGACCAGAATCCGAGGCCGAGATACTGATATCCCAGCGCCAGCCCGTAAGCGCCGATGGCATAAAAAGCGACATATCCCAGATCCAAAAGCCCGGCCAGCCCGACCACAATATTCAGCCCGAGACCCAGCAGCACGTAAATCAGCCCTAAAATTGCCACGGTCAGAATGTATTTCGTGGCCACGAACGGGAAGAAGACTGCCAGCACCATCAGCAGAGGCAATATCCAGCGCAGATTGCTTTTGTAATCCGGCGGACGAACGTACACACCGGCGCTGTCGGATTCGAAGCGCGCGCGCATTCTCTGCCCGCTCGCGGTTTCCAGGAACGCACTGAGTAAAAAGCGCCCGAGCATGACGGCGGCAATAATCCAGACAAGCCGCTGGGAATGGAAGGTAAAGCTATAGCCGTCCAGCACCACACCCACGACGGGCCCGAAAATAATCAGCGCCACCAGCCCGGCGAAAATGGCATCCAGCAGGCAGCGTTTAAGCGAAAATCCGCTGCTCACAGCAGTTTGTGTCGTCATTTTATTTCCCTCACACTTTCGTCACGACCGGACGGCCCAGCAGACCCTGAGGGCGGAAAATGAGGATCACCACCAGCAATCCAAACGAAAAGACATCTTTGTAATCCGAGTTCACCATGCCTGAGAACTGCGCTTCGGCGATCCCCAGAATCAGGCCGCCCAGCATCGCCCCCGGCAACGAACCAATGCCGCCTAATACCGCCGCCGTGAACGCTTTAATACCAATGATAAATCCGGCGTAAAAATCGAAAGTGCCGTAATTCATGGTAACCAGCACACCCGCCAGCCCGGCCATCGCCGCCCCAATCATAAAAACCAGCGAGATAATACGGTCAGTGTTGATGCCGAGAATTGAAGCCATTTTTCTGTCCTGCTGCACCGCACGACACATGCGACCGAGCTTGGTATTACTGATAATCCACGACAGCACCAGCATTCCGAGAAGCGAGGCCACCAGAATGAACAGCTTGGTGTAGGTCATCTGGACAAAGCTTTCGCCGATATGAAAGCGGATGGCACCGTCCAGCATGGTCGGGATCCCCTGCTGTCGCGGCCCCTGACTGATTTGTGCGTAGTTCTGCAAAATCAGCGACATACCGATGGCCGAAATCAGCGGCGCAAGGCGTGTGGAGTTTCGCAGCGGTTTATACGCAATGCGCTCAATCGCCCAGCCATAGACGCCGGTGACCACGATGGTGAACACCAGCGTGCCGAGGATCAGCAGCGGAAAGGAGTGCAACCCGAAGAAGGAAAGCAACGCCAGCGCGATGGCGCAGAGGTAGGCGGAAATCATATACACTTCGCCGTGGGCAAAGTTGATCATGCCGATAATGCCGTAAACCATGGTGTAGCCGATGGCGATGAGACCGTAAACCGCACCGAGCGTGATGCCATTAAACAGTTGTTGCAGGAAGAAAGAATCCATAAATACGCTGTCTCTTTTTGTGACCGCGCCTGGCTAAGGCGCAGTCTGACACGGGTTCAAAATGGCAAATCAAACAGCTTTATTCTTTCACTTCCTGATATTTGCCTTTGTCATCCCATTTATATACGACGTAATCAGAGACTTTCAGGTCGCCTTTACTGTCCCAGGATTTTTTACCCATGACGGTATCGACGCTGTTGGCTTTCAGCCAGGCGCTGGCTTTGGCGGAATCGCTGCCGCCTGTGGCTTTGAATGCGGCAGCAATGGCCTGAACGGACGCGTAGGAATAGAGGGTATAACCTTCCGGTTCAAATTTGCTGGCGCGGAATTTATCGATAACGGCTTTGCCGTCAGGGATCAGACGCGGGTCTTTACCGAAGGTCATCAGAATGCCGTTGGTGTATTGCGGGCCGCCGGCTGCGGTCACCATTTCTTCGTTAACGATACAGTCGCCGGAGAAGAAGGTCGCCTGAACGCCCTGCTCACGCATCTGGCGGACTAACGGACCGGCTTCCGGATGGCAGCCGCCGAAGAACACCACATCTGGTTTCTGCGCACTGATTTTTGTCACCAGCGCGTTGAAGTCTTTTTCGCCGCGCGACAGGCCTTCATACATCACCTCTTTCACGCCACGTTTGTTGAGCGCCGCTTTGGTGGCATCCGCCAGACCCTGACCGTAGGTATCTTTATCGTGGATGATGACCACTTTTTTGGCTTTCAGTTTGTCGATGATGTAATCGCTCGCCACTAATCCTTGCTGGTCGTCGCGGCCACACATGCGGAACATGTCACTCATGCCGCGTTCGGTGATTTGCGGGTTGGTGGAGCCCGGCGTGATGGCGATAATTCCGGCGTCGTTATACACCTCGGAGGCAGGCATGGTGGAGGAAGAACAGAAATGTCCGACCACGGCCTGCACTTTATCCTGATCGACTAAACGGTTAGCCACCGCCACCGCCTGTTTCGGTTCGCAGGCGTCATCGCCCTGGACCAGTTTAATTTTCTCGCCATTAATCCCGCCTGCGGCATTAATGTCTTCGGCAGCCTGCGTGGCCCCATGCCAGTACTGATCACCGTAAGTCGCATTCGGCCCGGTAAACGGACCCGCAACGCCAATCAAAATATCCGCACGCGCGGAGAAAGCGGTAACCAGACAACCGGCCAGCAACAAAGAGAGCGGACTTTTCATAAATTTCATCGACATCGTCATGATCCTTAGCACTGTGTTTGAGTAGAAACCTGAACTAAAAAGAAAATTCTGAAGCTTGATTTTGAAATTCACGGCTGACGCCAAAAGACGAAAGGTTTCCCGAGGTTTAATCAAAGGTAAGAAACATAAGCAAAATATCTGCCAGTGTTTCCAATGCTCTGAGAATGTGTCGGGTTCTGTGAGTATAGATAGCGCTCAGCCCGCGTTACGGGCAACTGACAGAAACGACGACGGGATCACACCGCACTGGGCTGGTGCTAAAAAGCGAAGAAAATGAGGATAGCGAAACGGCGTGCACCAAAATGAGTCGTGATAAATCAGTCACTCCGTTCACACAATTACGCCTGGTGACATTTTTATCCTTTGCTTCTTGCGGCAGGTTGTTTTGTAATGCGGGCAGATGATTGCAACGGGAAACTACTGAACAATGAAGAAATTATCCTGCCTGACGGCTGTGGTTCTGGCGCTGACATTGACGGGTTGCGCCGGCGATTATGTGATCAATACCAAAGCCGGCGATCAGCTTTTCGCCCATGGCGAACCGGATCGCGACCGCGATACCGGTATGACCAGCTATACCGACATGAACGGCGATTATCATCTGATGAACACCAATGATATCGCGGGGATTGTGAAGAAGTAGGGTTAAACCAGCAACGCCTGCGCGCAGGACTCATCGGTGACAAGCCCGTTGATCCAGCGACCTTCGAGGGCGGCGCGGATAGCAATCTGCTTATCTGCGCCACCGGCCAGCGCGATCACCGGTTGATCATCATGCGGATGCGGTCCGACGCTGGTGAGGCGCGAATTCAGCACACTGTCGATGCGCTGTCCGTCCTGTCCCATAAAGTGCCCGAGCACTTCTCCCACGGCCCCGCTTTTCGCGAGTTTTTCCACTTCTTCCAGACTGATAAATCCGTCCTTGTGCAGCGGACACCCCGGTTCAATGGTGCCGATACCGATAAACGTCACGTTGGCCTGACTGGCCTTTTCACTGACCGTGCGGTAGATACGATGATTGCACCACATCGCGCGATCGTCTTCGCCGTCGGCAAACAGGGGTGCAGGCAGGATGAAATAGCGTCCCTGTGTTTTTTGCGCCATCAGCAGCGGCACGTCGTAACGGGTACAGGAGCCGTCCGACGCAATCGCGCCAATCAGCGAAACGCTGCTGTGCTGCGGTCTTTCAATATCCGCCAGTTCGTCGATGGCCGCTTTCAGCGTTCTCCCGGAACCCACGCCGATAATCATCGGTTCATCGCTGCGGATAAACTGCGTCATCACTTGCGCTCCCGCCACCGCAATGGCGTGGCTGATGCCCGACGGCGTCATACCCTGCCCCGGCACCACCTGGCAAATATCCAGCCCGAAACGCTTTTGTAATTGCGCCGCCAGTTCCATACAGCGCCCCACGGAATGGGAAATGTGAACGCTGACCAGCCCGTTATCGATCGCGCTGGCTACCAGCCGCTGGGCGACCTGCCGCGAAACGCCTAAGGCTTCGGCGATTTCATGCTGGGTTTGCCCGGCGACGTAATACATCCACGCCGCCCGTGCAGCCAGATCCATTTTCTTGTCGTTCTTACTCATGCGCGCATTCCAGCCGGTGTTTTCAGTGGCGAGATTTTATCGTTTTTCGCCTCTTCCTGTGATCGCTAAATACATCGCCCCACGAAATGTGTGAGCTAAAGCCCATTTAACGGGCAAATATTCCATTAGATTAACCGCAATCGAGCAAAAGCCCACTAAAAGGGCTTAAGCTCACATCAAATCAATAATCACTTTGTGGAGAATCTGATGAAAAATGCTCACCAACCGCAATCGTCTGTCTGGCTGCATATCGGCAGCGGCTCTTTCCACCGGGCCCATCAGGCATGGTATCTGCACCGCTTACTGGCGAAGGGAGATAACAGCTGGTCAATCGCACTGGGTAACATTCGCGAAGATGGCGTTCCGCTGCTGAACGCGTTGCAGGCGCAGGGCGGTAAATACGTGCTGGAAACTGTCACTCCGCAGGGTGAGCGTGAATATGAAACCATCACTTCCATTCAGAAAATCATTGCGTGGGATAACGAACTGGCCGCGCTGGTGGCTCAGGGGGCAGATCCGCACACCAGAGTGATTTCCTTTACCGTGACCGAAGGCGGTTATTACCTTGATAACCAGTTCAATCTCGACCAGCAAAATGCTGATATTCAGGCTGATTTGCAGGGCGCATGCCGCACGATTTATGGTGCCATCGGCCATATTCTGGCGCGTCGGATTGCGCTTAAGGGTGGCGATATCACCCTGCTGAACTGCGATAATCTTCGCCATAACGGCGAACGTTTCCGTCACGGTCTGCTGCAATTTCTGGCCCTGCGCCAGCAACACGACATCAGCGACTGGGTAAAAAATCACACCCGCAGCCCGAACACGATGGTGGATCGCATTACCCCGCGTCCGTCACCGGACGTCGCCGTGCGTGTGGCTCAGGCAACCGGATTTGAAGACCGGGTGCCGGTTATGGGCGAGGCTTTCATTCAGTGGGTAATCGAGGATGATTTCATCGCGGGTCGCCCGCACCTGGAAGAGGCTGGCGTAGAAATGGTGGAGTCCGTTCTGCCGTATGAAGAAGCAAAAATCCGCATTCTCAATGCCAGCCACAGCTGCATCGCCTGGGCGGGGACGCTGACCGGTCAGCGCTTTATCGATGAAAGCACGCGTACTCCCTCCATTTGCCAGATGGCGTATGACTACGTCACGGAAGACGTGATCCCCTCCCTGACGCCAAGTCCGTTAGATCTGGCGCGCTACCGCGATGTCGTGCTCGAGCGTTTCAGTAATCCACACATTCAGGACACAAATCAGCGTGTTGCCGCCGATGGTTTCTCTAAAATTCCGGGATTCATAACCCCGACCTTGCAGGAATGTTATCAGCGCGGTCAGACGCCACGGGCCACTGCCATGCTGCCTGCGCTGTTCTTCGTTTTCATGCAGCAATGGCATCTCGGTCTTCTGCCTTACGAATATCAGGACGGTATTCTCGACGCTCCGGCGGTGCATGCCCTGTTCAGCAGCGCTGATCCGGTGGCGCAATTTGCCGCCGATGAAAAGCTGTTTGCCGGACTGGCGGGCGATAAGGCCTTTACCGAAATGATGCGCCAGTCCGTTGAGCGCGTCCGTCACTGGCTGAATGACGCAAAACGCGTCTGAGGAGCACTCTATGTATCTCGGACTGGATTTAGGGACGTCGGAAATCAAAGCGGTCGTAATTGACGATCAGGGCCGGTTACTGGCCAGTGCCGGTGAGGCGCTCGAAGTCAGCCGCCCGCATCCGCATCATGCAGAACAGGATCCGCAAGAGTGGTGGCAGGCCACGCAGCGGGTGATTTCGAGCCTGCGCAGTAAGTTGCCGCAACGATGGTCAGAGGTCAGCGCCATCGGTTTATCCGGGCAAATGCACGGCGCGGTTCTTCTCAGCCGCGAAGGCCGGGTACTGCGTCCTGCCATTTTATGGAATGACACACGCAGCGCAGCGGAATGCGCACAACTCACGCAAAGCGCACCGCAACTTCATCAGGTTGCAGGAAATCTGGCTATGCCTGGTTTTACTGCCCCGAAACTCTTGTGGGTGGCGCGACATGAACCGGAGATTTTTGAACAAACGGCGACCGTCCTGCTGCCTAAAGATTATCTGCGCTGGATGATGAGCGGCGAGAAAGTCTCTGATATGTCAGACGCGGCGGGCACCCTGTGGCTCGACGTGGCGAAACGTGACTGGTCGGATAATCTGCTCGCCGCCTGCGGCCTGACGCGTGATCACATGCCGCGTCTGGCGGAAGGCAGCGATGTCAGCGCCACGTTGAAAAATGACATTGCCCGCGCCTGGGGCCTGCGCGACGACGTGGTGATCGCCGGAGGCGGCGGGGATAATGCTGCCAGCGCCGTCGGTATCGGCGCGGTCGATCCCGGCGATGCTTTTATTTCTCTCGGCACGTCCGGCGTACTTTTTGCGGTTAATGACCGCTTCCGTCCTAACCCGAAATCGGCAGTGCATGCATTCTGCCACGCCCTGCCGGACCGCTGGCACCAGATGAGCGTGATGCTCACCGCGGCCAGTGCGCTGCGCTGGTATTGCAATCTGGTGGGCAGTAACGAAACCACGCTGCTGGCAGAAATCACCCAGCTTAATCCGTCGCAACAGCGTCAGGCGCCGCTGTTCCTGCCTTATCTTTCCGGCGAACGTACGCCGCATAACGATCCTTATGCCACCGGGGCATTTCATGGCATGACGCATACCACGGACCGTGCCGCTTTGGGTTATGCCGTGCTGGAAGGCGTGGCATTCGGCATGGCCGACGGACGCGATGTGATGCAGCAGGCCGGAACGCAATTACAGCAATGCTCGCTGGTTGGCGGTGGCGCGCGCAGTGACCGCTGGGCGCAGCTGATGAGTGACGCACTGAATCTGCCGGTCGTCACCCACAGCGGCGGCGAGGCCGGTGGCGCACTGGGCGCCGCACGGCTGGGCTGGCTGGCAGCGGGCGGAGACTTTCGGGACGTGTGCCGCAAACCGCCGGTGGCGCAGCACTTTTACCCTGATGCCCAAACCCGCGACATGCTCGCTGAGCGCCTGAAAACCTGGCGTCAGCTCTATCAGCAGCAGGTCGACCTGCGTAACGCCTGAACGATGTAATAACCACCGGGGGCGCCTGAGCGCCCCGTCTCTGACCCTGACAACATAACCAGCTGCGAAATCTTTCGCAGAGGAGTCTGACATGCACGATCTACACAAACCGCGCACCCACTGGTTCGGTCTGCCGATGAATCTTTTCTGGGGCTATATCGCCATTGCGCTTTTCATGAGCGGCGACGGCTTCGAAATGGCGTTCCTCTCCAAACATATTATTGATATGGGTTTCACCGCCTCTGAATCTGCCGTGGTCTTTACGGTTTACGGTCTGGCGGCGGCGCTGGCGGCGTGGAGTTCCGGCGTGGTGGCGGAAATCATTACGCCGCAAAAAGCGATGCGCATCGGCTTTATACTCTGGGTGGTGATGCATGTGCTGTTTATGCTGTTTGGTCTGGGGATGAAAAATTATCCGCTGATGCTGCTGTTTTATGGTATCCGCGGGCTGGCCTATCCGCTGTTTATTTACTCCTTTGTAATGCTGGTTGTGCAGACCGTGCCGAAACAAAATCTCTCCTCTGCGATGGGCTGGTTCTGGGCGATGTACTCCATTGGCATCGGCTGTATCGGCAGTTATCTGCCCAGTTTCACCATTCCCTTTATGGGCGAAACCGGCACGTTATGGTTTGCGATTGCGTGGGTGGTTGCTGGCGGACTCATGGCGATGATCCTGCTACGCAATGTTGGGAAACCCGGCAGTAAAGCCAGTCTGACACCGAAAGAAAAGCTCGGCGAACTGAGCCGCGCGGTGACGATTTTATTCACCAACCGCAATATTTTTATGTCATGCCTGATCCGCATTATTAATACGATCTCCCTGTTCGGTTTTGCGGTGATCATGCCGATGCTGTTTGTCGGACGGCTGGGTTTTACCATGTCGGAATGGCTGCAAATCTGGGCGGTATTCTTCTTCGTGACGATTTTTACCAACGTGATGTGGGGCGTGTTAGGGGAGAAAATTGGCTGGCTGCGGCAGGTGCGCTGGTTCGGTTGTATCGGCTGCGCGATATCCAGCCTGGCATTCTATTATCTGCCGGTCTGGGCAGGACATAACTTCTGGGTGGCGCTGATCCCCGCCGTCATGCTGGGTATCACCGTTGCGGCTTTCGTGCCGATGACCGCCGTCTTCCCGGTTCTGGAACCCAATCACAAAGGCGCGGCAATCTCGATTTATAACCTTTCCGCGGGCCTGAGTAATTTTGTTGCACCGGCCGTTGCCTCGATTGTGCTGCCGTTCTTCGACATCGAAGGTGTGGTCTGGGTCTATACCGCGCTGTATCTGGTCGCCGCCGTGCTGACGGTGATGGTCAAAGTGGAGCAACCGGGACATCCTGCCAAAGTCAGAAGCGGAACCCTGCCCGCCGGTTCTGCCGCAAGGACATAAAAAAACCGGGCGAAAGCCCGGTTTTTGTTTGCAGCGGGAGCAGAAATTACAGCCCCTGCTCGGCAATATCCATCGCAAAGTACGTCAGAATAATATCTGCGCCTGCACGTTTAATCGCGCCCAGGCTTTCACGCACCACGGCGCGTTCGTCGATGGCACCGGCCTGAGCCGCGAACTTGATCATCGCGTATTCGCCGCTGACCTGATACGCCGCCAGTGGCAGGCGGGAAGCCTCGCGGATATCGCGGATCACATCCAGATACGCGCCAGCGGGTTTCACCATCAGCGCATCCGCCCCTTCCTGCTCATCCATCAGCGACTCACGCACGGCTTCGCGGCGGTTCATCGGGTTCATCTGATATTGCTTGCGGTTGCCTTTAAGCACGCTGCCGCCCGCTTCACGGAACGGACCGTACATTGAGGATGCGAACTTGGTGGAATACGCCATGATCGAGGTGTCAATAAATCCGGCTTCATCCAGCGCGCTGCGGATGGCCTGCACCTGACCGTCCTGTGCGGCGGATGGCGCAATGAAATCTGCACCGGCGGCAGCGGCAACCACAGCCTGTTTGCCGAGATTGATCAGCGTGGCGTCGTTATCCACGCCGTGGTCGTGCAGCACGCCGCAGTGCCCGTGCGAGGTGTATTCGCAGAAACAGGTGTCGGACATGACGATCATTTCCGGCACGGTGTCTTTACAGATGCGCGCCATACGGGCGACCAGACCGTTTTCGTTCCAGGTGTCGCTGCCGGTGGCATCCATATGATGCGAGATGCCAAACGTCATGACCGAGCGGATACCGGCGCGGGCGTAGCGTTCGATTTCAAACGCCAGGCGGGATTCAGGAATGCGCAGCACACCAGGCATGGCTTCGATCGGTACGTATTCAGAGGTCTCTTCTTCTACGAAAATCGGCAGTACCAGATCGTTGACGCTAAATTCAGTTTCCTGAAAGAGAGTGCGCAGGGATTCGGACTGTCTCAGGCGGCGAAGGCGTGAGCTCGGGAACTGATTCGACATGAAAACTCCTAAAAATTAGTCTGTTGCGCTGATATTTTTTAGAAACAGGAGCGCAGACAGTTCAGACGGCAGGAGGCAATGCAGCGCCGTCAGACGATGAAGCCCGCATTTTATAATAACTTTTAAACAAATGATGAACTTTCCGTGAGGAGATGTAACAGAGGTGGCATTATTGGAAAGGCGATCCCAATTCCGGGGATCGCCGGAAAGTGTTATCCCAGCTTAACTTCCCTGTCTGCTGAAGCAATCGTCGATGGCCGGTGCGCGATAAATATCCGCGTAATATCCAGTTCACTGATCGCCTGGTTGATGCGCATTTCGTTGTCCAGATCCAGATGGCTGGTGGCTTCATCGAGGAACAGGATCGCCGGACGACGGTATAACGCGCGGGCAATCAGCAAGCGCTGTTTCTGCCCGCCGGACAAGCTGCCGCCCAGTTCGCTGATCAGTGTTTCATAGCCCATCGGCATACGTTCGATATCGTCGTGAATATTACAACGGCGGGCGCAGTCGATAATCCGCGCTTCGTCTTTCTGCTCATCAAAGCTGGCAATGTTCTCGCCGATGGAACCGGCGAACAACGTATCATCCTGTAACACACAGGCGATGCAGCTGCGGTAATTGTTCAGCCCGGCGGTGGTGATATCCATTCCGTTGATGAGAATGCGGCCTTCGGTCGGCGTCAGCAAACCGGTCATGATTTTCATCAGCGTGGTTTTGCCCTGCCCCGACGGCCCGGTGATGGCCACGCTTTCCCCCGCCGCCACCGACAGATTCAGGCCGTTAATCAGCGGTGCGGACAGGCTGTCGTACTGGAAAACCAGATCCCGCACATCCAGTGACGCTGCCTCGCCGGCCCGCAGCAATTCACGTTCCGGCAGGGATTTTTCAGTCTCCGTCAGTGCGATATCGGCGATACGGTCGCGATGCAGGGACAACATCCGCAACTGTAACATCATATTCAGCAGATTGGCCGCACGTTCGGAAAACTGCCCGCGATAAGTGTTAAATGCCACGAACATCCCAAGCGTCATATGCCCGTCAATCACCTGCGTTGCACCGAGCCACAGCAGCGCGACCTGATCGAGCGTGGCGATCAACGTATTACCGCCGGTAAACATCATTTCAAATTTGGTTTTGCGCACCGTCGCATTGGCGTTATCAATGTTCAGATTCAGCCAGAAATTGGCGCGGGCTTTCGATAAACCGAGCGCCTTCAGCGTGCTGATGCCGTAAAGCGTTTCCATAAAGTGCGAGCCGGCACGCGCACCTTTAACGATTTGTTCTTCCGACACCTGGCGGTAGGCGTTATAGGTTGTCAGACGGAACACCACGTAAATCGCCGTAAAGCCGAGGATCACCCAAATCAGCCAGCCGCCGTACAACACCATCATCACGATCAGCCCGACCGACATAATACCGTCGATAATACTGTTGACGACGTTGGTGGTCAGTGTGGTACGCAGCGTGTCGAGCGAGGTGAAGCGTGACTGAATGTCGCCGAGTTTGCGCTTTTCAAAATAATCGAGCGGCAGTTTGAGCAGATGGTCGAACAGCCGCGCTTTCCACTGCACGTCAATCAGCGTACTCATCACCAGCGAGGTCCAGGCGCGCAGCATACTGACGCCGGTGCGGAAAATGATGAAGAACAGCAAGCCGAGGCAAATCAGCGTCAGTAAATCAGGGTCTTTCGCCGGGATCACGTGATCCATCACCAGCTGCATGCCGACCGGCAGCAACAGATTGACCGATTCGATCATCAGCGACAGGCAGAAGATTTTGGTCAGCGCCGGAATAAGCCCGCTGACGTTGCCCATCATTTTGCGCAAATCGAGCCGTACGCGCGGTTTTTCAGAGGTAAAACCGTTATCCGGCCACAACTCCAGCGCCACGCCGGTGAAGTGTTCGGAAACCTCCCGCATGCCCAGCGAGCGACGGCCAAACGCCGGATCGTGAATAACCACCTTGCCCTGCTTCACGCCGACCAGTACCACGAAATGATTGAGATCCCAGTGCAAAATACACGGCGTTTTCAGCGCATTCAGTTCGTCAATATCGAGCTTCAGCGCGCGGGATTTCATCTCATTCGCCGTGGCGATATCCATCAGCGTGCGCAGCGTCGCACCCCGCGATGAAATGCCGTAGTGCTGACGCAGACTCTGCAAATCAACATGTTTTCCGTGATAGCCAAACACCATCGCCAGACTGGCCAGCCCGCATTCAGCGGCTTCTGTTTGTATAATCTGCGGCACCCGGTGGCGCCAGCTAAAGTGCAGGCGGTCAGCCAGCTCCCGTACGTTATCGAGATTCATTAATTGGCCCCACCACGCTTTTCTTCATGCTGTAATACGGAGACAACATCCACTGATACAGCGGCCTTTTCTCCAGGAATAAGGTTGATTCGGCTTTCATGCCGCTGGATAAATTCAGCGTCTCGCCGTGCCAGTCCATCGCTTTTTTATCCAGTGAAACAATCACTTTGTAATAAGGTCCGCTGACCGTGCCGTTTGCCGTACGCGGCGCGCTGGCGTAGGAATTCAGTTCCTGCTCAGAAACCGGTGCAGAAGAGATTGATTCCACCTTACCGGGGAACTGACCATATTTTTCAAACGGATAGGCTTCGTAACGGATATTAATGTGCTCACCGGCTTTGACGTAAGGCACGCTTTCATTGGGCAGCCAGGCGACGAGGAAGAACGGAGAATTACTGGCAGGCACCAGCTGCGCCAGACTGTCGCCTGCATTCACCATCTGTCCGGGAGTGACGCTCAGCGAGGAGATTTTACCGGAGGTCGGCGCGGTGATCAGCAGGGAACCTTTCGCATCGGCCTGCGCCAGCTGACGCTCCAGATCGTTGCGCTGGTAGCCGTACTGCGAAATCTGATTATCAAACTCGGCGGCGCGCGTCACCAGTTCGCTGCGCAGATTGGTGATCTGCAAGGCCTCCTGAATCGCCTGAGTGTTCAGGCTCTGGAACGAGGTTTGCTGCTGGTAAAACAGGTAGCGCTGGTTATTCAGCTGGTCGGTATTGATGAGGCCTTTCTTCTGATACGCGCCGTAGTTCTGCATGCTTTTTTTCATGGCATCCAGCCCTTCCTGCGCGGAATCGACCATGCTCTGCGAAACCTGATGCGCTTTCTCATACTGCTCTAACTGCTGTTGCAGGTTTTGCAGCGTTTCCTGCTTATTGTGCTCAAGCTGAGCGACAATCGAGTCAATTTGCTCACGCTGTTTTTTGATGGCGGCGAGCGTGGTGGTACTGACATTGCCTGCCTGCGTCACGCGGCTGACGTCAATTTCATACAGCGGCTGACCCTTTTTCACCGGCTTGCCGGTATCGACATACAGTTTAGTGATCACCCCCTGTTCCGGGCTGAACAAATTAATGCTGTGCGGCTGAGTGATAATTTCACCGCTGACGTTTATACGCCGGGTGTAATTAGTGAAGATTAGGAATATCAGTAAAGAAATAAGAAAAAGAGTGGTCAGCGAGGTCACAATCCATAACGGCCAGCCAGCGAGTAATAATGCTTTACCCGTCCAGTGGTTTTGCTGATGTTCATTGACCTCTTTGCGAAAGAGCATATTTTTGGTTCCGGAAGCACAGGCTGTAAAAACAGAATCGTTGAAAGATAGCAGCCTGAAAGCCTCCTGCCACCGCGATTACTCTGAAACATCGCCCGGAGGTATTAACGCACAGAGACAGTTACGCCGTAATATTAAATAACTTTTTGTCACAGGCATTATTCACCCGGAGTTATTCGATTATTTTTTATACGTGAAATTAATAAATCAGATTTTATAAAGTATTTTTATATATAGAAACAATGAGTTGCGTATAACATTCCACTTAGGAGATTATTCCTAGTCAAATTCCGCCGCCAGTGCTCTAGGCTTAATCCCCGTGAAGACATTGCGTAGAAATTATCTCCATAGCATTACTCAATGTTTTCATCGCCCCCGGTTTTTAAGGGGACTTGCTTTAACAGATTAAAAGGAAGGCCTAAGATGAAACAATTAACAGAACATGATATTGAAATGGTTAATGGTGCGGGTTGGTCGGAAGATGTGAATAAAGTTGCCGATCGCCTATCAAGCTTTGGTCAGGACGCGGTAAGTGACACCAGTAATGCGGTGAACAAAGCGTATTCACAAATTTCCGATGGTCTTGCTAAAGCACAGAACTATCTGACGACCTAGTTTTCAGTCTTTAAAGGTTATTCAGAGTAATACAAGCCCCGCTCACGCGGGGCTTTTTTATATCAGCAGGAAATCTTTATATCCACGGACAATCAAACGCCCGCTTTGGTTTTATCGCTCTTCACCATGCTGTTTTTCAGCTTGCCGATAAGTTCTTTGCGAAAATCACCCAGTTTGGGTTTATCGCCTTCAAGCCACGGCAGCGGACGGCAGAGCTCCATGGTTTTGATACCCAGACGTGCAGTGAGCAATCCGGCACCGATGCCCTGTGCAGCACGGGCAGATAGCCGCGCCGCCAGATCCTGCGACATCCAGTCCATCCCCACTTCGCGTACCAGTTCGGACGCACCGGCAAAAGCCATATTCAGCAGCACCAGACGGAACAGACGAATGCGGCTGTAATAGCCAAGCTCAATGCCATAAAGCACGGCGATGCGGTTGACCAGACGCAGGTTGCGCCAGGCGATAAAGGCCATATCGACCAGCGCCAGCGGGCTGACGGCAATCATCAGCGCAGATTCGGCCGCCGAATGGCTGATTTCGCGACGCGCCTGTGCGTCGAGTACCGGCTGAACCAGACGGGCATAAAGCTCGACCACTTCGCGGTCATTTTGCGTTTCGTGCAGTGACGCCTGCCAGCGTTGCAGCGCCGGATGGCTGTTATCGAGCCCGGCTTGTGCCGCCAGTTTTTCGCAAAACGCCCGCCCCTTTCCTGTTCCGTGGCTGTGCATCAATTCACGCGCCTCATCGCGCTCATCGGCACGCTGACGCAGACGATACAGGCGACGCCATTCAGTCGCCACGGATCCAACACCGGCGACGATAATCAGGCCGCCTGCCGTGCAGGCACCGAGCGCCACCCAATCCTGCTGAACCCACGCCTGATGCACCCATTGCACGCCCTGCGCGACCACGCTGATGCCCAGCACCGCAACGCCAAGACGTACAATTTTGCCCCAAAAACTGCGGCGCGGTTTGAGCGCATGGCTGAGTACGGCTTCGGCTTCGCCCTCTTCCTGCTGTTCGTCGGTTTCGACGGTCACCGGAGTAAAGCGTTCTGAAATCATTTCGTCAAAGGTCAGCGCCGGTCTGATCACCGGATCCGCAGGCGCTTTTAATTCCGTTTCAAAATCGATACGTGGTTTTATCGGTTCGCTCATCGCATTTTATCTCCCAGTAAAAACTCCATTACCGCATCCAGACGGATGTGCGGCAACGGCGTGTCCACGCTCATTTCGCGCGGACGAAACTCGTCAAAATGAAACCCCTGTTTTTGCCAGAACGCCGCGCCCGGCAAACGCGCAGGCACTTCGCCGGGGAACACCGTCAGCGGCGCGCCATCCTGCAAGCGTTGGCCTTTCAGCGCTGGCAAACTTTGCCCCTGATATTCCACCCTGCCGGTTTCTGTCGCCTGAACGGAGGCCAGCCCGGCGCAATCCATGCTGATGCCTTCGAAGGCCGCATTTTGCCAGGCTTCCTGCACCAGTTGCTGCAACAGCGACACCAGGTTCGCATGCTGATCGCCGGTAATGTGGTCGGCTTTGGTGGCCGCAAACATCAGTTTGTCGATGCACGGATTAAACAGGCGGCGGAACAGCGTACGTTTGCCGTAGTGGAAACTTTGCATCAGTTGCGTCAGTGCGAGGCGCATATCGCTGAACGCCTGCGGCCCGCTGTTAAGCGGTTGCAGGCAATCCACCAGCACGATCTGACGGTCAAATTTCACAAAGTGATCTTTATAAAAACCTTTCACGATGTTCTGGCAGTAATAATCAAACCGCGCGCGCAGCATGCCGAGATTGCTATTTTTATCCGCCTGTACCAGCTGTGCGTCGCTGTACTGATGCATTTCCGGCCACGGGAAAAACTGCAATGCGGGCGCGCCGGCTAAATCCCCCGGCAAAACAAAACGCCCCGGCTGGATAAAGTGCAAGCCTTCGGTTTTGCAGCGGATCAGGTAATCGGTATACGCCTGCGCAATCGCGCCCAGCAGATTTTCATCGGCAGGTGCCAGCGGGTCGCATTGCTGGCACAGTTCGAGCCACGGCTTCGCCCATTGTGCGCGATCACCCTGCAACAGCCCCGCCATCTGGCGTGACCAGTCGAGATAATTTTGCTCCAGCATCGGCAAATCCAGCAGCCATTCGCCCGGATAATCGACAATTTCCAGATACAGCGTCGAGGTGTCTTTGAAGTGGCGAAGCAGGGAATCGTTGGAGCGATAACGCAGCGCCAGCCGGATTTCGCTGACGCCACGGGTCGGCGTTGGCCACGCAGGCGGCGTACCGTAAAGTGCTGCCAGCCCTTGGTCATAAGCAAAGCGCGACACACCCAGATCCCGCTGCGGGACGCGTTTCACGCCAAGCAGCCGCTCCTCGCGGGCAGCCGAAAACAGCGGTAAACGTGCGCCGCTGTGCATATGTAAAAGCTGGTTAACGAAGGCGGTAATGAAAGCGGTTTTACCGCTGCGGCTTAATCCGGTAACAGCCAGCCGCAGATGCCTGTCCATGCCGCGATTGATCAGTGAATTAAAGTCGTTTTGTAGTCTTTTCATTGCTCTCCCTGGCGTAGCGCCCAAACAGCACGGTAAGAATACGTTTAAATAACGGTTCTAATAATAGTGCTAAAACATACCGGAGTGGCCCTTTTCCCACCACGCCCAGCACACGCGCTGCCAGTCCGGCAGGACCGAACGTCAGCGCCAGCGTAATGATAACGCTGAAAATTTTTGAAAACAGGCTGCGCTTACCCGGCAGCGAGGAATTCAGGTAACGGGTCATAAAGATTCCTTAAGCGGGACGTGAGAGGGAAAAAGCAGCCGGAACAATGTCCGGCAGCAGAGGTAAAGCGGTGAAGAGAAAATTAGAGCTGGCGGAAACGGCTGCGTACGCCGAAGGTTTCCGAGGTCACGTAACGCTCGACCTGTCGCAAACGCTGTTCGCTGGCTTTCAGTTCGCGGTCAGCCTCTTCCAGCAGGTTACGCGGAGAAGGCGCGTTCTCGCCTTCAAATTCACTGGCAGGCATCGGATCCAACACATAGCTGAGGATCACGTACGCCACAAAAGTGAACATGAATAAGCCGAAAAACACAGACAATACCGCCATAATCCTCAGCAGTTTTACCGGTACGCCCAGATAGTGCGCCAGCCCGGCCAGAACGCCTTTTATCACGCCCTCTTCCGGCACGCGGTAGAGTTTTCGTTCAGACATTCGGTTCGCCATTATGAATTCCTCCAGCCGGGATGTTCGGCATCGAGAATTTCTTCCAGCGCCTGAATACGTTCGCGCATGCGTTGCGCTTCATGCGTCAGGCTGGTGAGATTTTGTATCTCATGCTGACTGAGCTGACTGCCATTTTGCTGGCGATTGCTGTAGTGAAGCCACAACCAAACAGGCGCCACAAATAAAACAAAAATAGTCAGCGGAATTGCTAAAAACAGGAAGCTCATTATTTATCCTTAATTCTGATGAGTCTTATGGTGCAGGAACTCCGCAACCTGCCTGCGGACAGGCAGGTTTACCGGAAAATTACGCGTCCTGATTACCGTTCATTTTGGCTTTCAGGGCAGCAATTTGCGCGCTGATTTCATCGTCAGCTTTCAGCTCAGCAAACTGCTGATCCAGCGATTTCTTTTTGCCAATACTGACGCTTTCCGCTTCTGCTTCCATATGATCAATGCGGCGTTCGAACTGCTCAAAACGCGCCATCGCTTCATCAATTTTACCGCTGTCGAGCTGACGACGAACGTCACGCGAAGAGGCTGCCGCCTGGTGACGTAATGTCAGCGCCTGCTGGCGGGCACGGGTTTCAGTCAGTTTGCTTTCCAGTTCACCAATTTCGGACTTCATGCGATCCAGCGTTTCTTCTACGACGGTCACTTCGTTCTTCAGCGTCGCCACCAGCTCGGTCAATTTCTGTTTCTCAATCAGCGCAGCACGCGCCAGATCGTCTTTGTCTTTACGCAGGGCCAGTTCGGCTTTGTCCTGCCATTCAATCTGCTGGGATTCACCCTGATCAATGCGGCGGATCAGCTGTTTCTTTTCTGCCAGCGCACGGGCGGAGGTTGAACGCAGTTCCACCAGCGTGTCTTCCATTTCCTGAATCATCAGACGAACAAGTTTTTGCGGATCTTCTGCTTTATCCAGCAAGGTGTTGATGTTGGCGTTAATGATGTCAGCGAAGCGAGAAAAAATACCCATAATCGAAATTCCTCTTTGTTTCTGTTTGGTTTCCGGCCAAATGATTACCGGTCAAATCCGCAGGAAAATTTTCAACTGCGGCGATAAACCTATATCAGGATCCGTGCCAACTTTTTAAAATCATTATCTGCATGAATAAATTGAATTTTTTATCTTCGTCTCTGCTATGCTTATTTTTCGAGATGAGTAATTTCACTAAGAGTTAGTGTGTTTCACCACACAAGGAATGCCAAATGACGGATAACACAGACAATTTGCTCGGTGAAGCCAACGCCTTTATTGAGGTGCTGGAACAGGTTTCGCAGCTGGCGAAACTGAATAAGCCGGTACTGGTGACCGGTGAACGCGGCAGTGGTAAAGAGCTGATTGCGCACCGTCTGCATTATCTGTCGCCGCGCTGGCAGGGGCCGTTCATTTCGCTCAACTGTGCGGCGCTCAATGAAAACCTGCTGGATTCCGAACTGTTTGGCCATGAAGCGGGCGCGTTTACCGGCGCGCAGAAACGTCATCTCGGACGCTTTGAACGCGCGGACGGCGGAACGTTGTTTCTCGATGAACTGGCGACCGCGCCAATGCTGGTGCAGGAAAAATTATTACGCGTGATCGAATACGGACATCTGGAACGCGTCGGCGGCAGCCAGCCGTTACAGGTCGATGTGCGGCTGGTATGTGCGACGAATGATGATCTTCCGGCACTGGCCGCCGCCGGAAAATTCCGCGCGGATTTGCTTGACCGCCTGGCGTTTGACGTCGTTCAGCTTCCGCCGCTGCGTGAGCGCCAGCAGGACATCATGTTGCTGGCTGAGCATTTTGCCATCCAGATGTGCCGCGAACTTTCTCTGCCGCTGTTCCCCGGTTTTACCGAACATGCCCGCGAAACGCTGATGCGCTATCGCTGGCCGGGCAATATCCGCGAACTGAAAAACGTCGTGGAGCGCTCGATGTACCGGCACGGCACCAGCGATTTTCCGCTGGATAACATTATTCTGAATCCGTTTGCTCAGCGGGCAGCGTATTCCGCACCGGAGGAACCGCGTGAGAGTATTTCGTTACCAGCATTGCCGCTGGATTTAAAACAGTGGGTCACCGGTCAGGAAAAAAATCTGATTGAACAGGCGTTGCGGCAGGCGCGTTTCAACCAGCGCAAGGCCGCTGAGCTGCTTAACGTGACGTATCATCAGTTACGCGGAATGTTGAAAAAGCACGGGATACAGGTTAATACGCAGGAAAGTGACTGAATAACAGGCAAAAAAAAAGCCAGCACCCGAGCTGGCTAAGTAATACTGGAAGCAATGTGAGCAATGTCGTACCTCGCGATTAACGCCCCTGGCGGGACACCTCTCGTCCGGTGAAAAGAATGATAATGGTTCTCAGTATCGTCTGTAAAGTGTTTTGTTGAGAATATTTCTCATTACCACACTGTTTTTACGGCTACTTTTTGAACAACCTTATCGTCATTACGGACTACCATTTCGGGAAAGGATCGGCCATCGCGATCCAGCTGTCGATCCCTTCGGCCATTTGTTGCTCGCTCAGCAGACATGCATCCAGCCGGTGAATAATCTCTTCTTTATCCAGATGCTGGCCGATGAATACCAGCTCCTGACGCATATCGCCAAACGGCTCAACCCACTTTTCCATGATTTGCTGGCGGGTTTCTTCATCCTGCGGCCAGTCATTTTCGGGCAATGCACGCCAGAAAATCCCCGCCATGCCATAACGCGCGATCCCGCCCGCCTGGCTCCACTGCCCGGCGAAACGCGGACGCGTCGCCAGCCAGAAAAAACCTTTCGACCGCAGCAGGGTCCCGCCGCCCCAGTCGCCGTGTACCACGCGATAAAATTTATCCGGATCAAACGGCCGGCGCGCGGTGTACACAAAACTGCTGATGCCGTATTCCTCGGTTTCCGGCGTATGTTCACCACGCAGTTCCTTCAGCCAGCCCGGAGCCTGCTGCGCTTTGGCAAAATCAAAAAGACCGGTATTGAGCACATTTTCCAGCGGCAAACTGCCCGGTGATATAGGGATGATTTGCGCTTCCGGGTTCAGGCTTTTCAGTAACGCAATCACTTCACGCTGCTGCTGGCTGTCGAGCAGATCCGTTTTGCTTACCAGTAAGACGTTACAAAATTCAATCTGGTCAATCAGGAGATCAGTCACGCTGCGCGCGTCGTCCTCGCCCAGACTTTCACCCGTCTCGTGAACGCTGCGGGCTTCCTGATATTGCTGCATAAAATTGACGCCATCCACGACGGTGACCAGCGTATCCAGCCGAGCAAATTGTGAAAGGCTTTCGCCGTTTTCATCTTCAAACGTAAAGGTTTCCGCCACCGGCAGCGGCTCTGAGATCCCGCTCGATTCAATCAGCAGATAATCAAACCGCCCCGCCTGCGCCAGTTCGCGCACGGAGATCAGTAAATCTTCCCGCAACGTGCAGCAGATGCAGCCGTTGCTCATTTCCACCAGTTTTTCCTGCTGGCGGTCGAGCGTAATTTCGTTAGCGACCAGTGCCGCATCAATATTTACTTCGCTCATATCATTGACGATCACCGCTACGCGCATGCCCTCACGGTTGTTGAGAATGTGGTTCAGCACGGTAGTTTTCCCCGCGCCCAGAAAGCCGGAAAGCACGGTGACGGGCAGTAAAGACATAGTTAACCTCGAATCAGAAGACCGCGCAGGCAAAATACTTCGCCTGCGATTATTGTTATAATATAACATAACAATGTCAGCGCGATTTCAAGGGTTTTCTGGAAGAACGGATAAAATCTGCGCGAAGTGCCGCAGGATTTCACCCTGTTTTGTGCAATGGATTGGGGTACCTCGCAGAGTACGGTACACTTGAGACATTGCACCTTAACTTTGAAGCCTTTATGCGTCGTCTAACTTTGTGGATGCTTTTACTGAGCAGTTTGTCCACAGCAGTTTTTGCTGAGACTGCTCCAACACATGCCAGCCCGACGGTGGCCAGCGCGCCAGTCAAAGATATTCGCCAGAGCGGCTTTGTCTATTGCGTCAACGGCATGGTCAATACCTTCAATCCGCAAAAAGCCAGCAGCGGGCTGATTATTGATACGCTCGCTGCACAGCTTTACGACCGTCTGCTGGACGTTGACCCGTATACCTATCGCCTGATCCCTGAACTGGCGCAAAGCTGGGAAGTGCTCGACGACGGCGCAACCTACCGTTTCCATCTGCGCAAAGATGTACCTTTTCAGAAAACCAGCGGATTTGTACCTTCACGTAAAATGAACGCCGATGACGTGGTGTTCAGCTTCCAGCGCATCATTGATCCGAATAATCATTTCCACGGCGTTAACGGCGAAGAGTATCCGTATTTCGACAGTTTGCAGTTTGCCAAAACGGTGAAAAGCATCAAAAAGCTCGATGACTACACAGTCGAGTTTCGCCTGAACAATCCCGATGCCTCTTTCCTCTGGCATCTGGCGACCCATTACGCACCGGTACTTTCCGCTGAATATGCGGCCAGTCTGACGAAATCAGGCAATGAAGAAGAAATAGACCGTCAGCCTGTCGGCACCGGCCCGTTCCAGTTGGGCGAATACCGCACCGGCCAGTACGTGCGTCTTGAACGCAACGGACAATACTGGAAAGGCACGCCGCGCATGGCGCAGGTGGTGATCGACATGGGCGTCGGCGGTACCGGACGTTTGTCTAAATTGCTCACTGGTGAGTGTGATGTTCTGGCGTATCCGGCGGCCAGCCAGCTGTCGATTTTGCGTGAAGATCCGCGTCTGCGCCTTTCCCTGCGTCCGGGAATGAACGTCGCCTATCTGGCGTTTAATACCAATAAAGCGCCGCTCAACGATCCACGTATCCGTCGGGCCGTTGCGCTTTCTATTAATAACCAGCGTCTGATGCAGTCAATTTATTACGGCACGGCAGAAACAGCGGCGTCAATCTTGCCGCGCGCCTCGTGGGCGTATGACAGCAATGCGCAGGTAACGGAATACAATCCGGCTAAAGCCAGACAAATCCTCAAAGATCTCGGACAGGAAAAACTGAATCTGCATCTGTGGGTACCGACGGCGTCGCAGTCGTTTAACCCGAGCCCGCTGAAAACCGCTGAACTTATTCAGGCGGATTTAGCACAGGTTGGGATTAAAGTGACGATTGTGCCGGTTGAAGGCCGTTTCCAGGAAGCCAAGCTGATGGAGATGAACCATGACCTGACGCTGACCGGCTGGTCGACGGACAGTAATGACCCGGACAGTTTCTTCCGCCCGATGCTCAGTTGTGCAGCGATTCATTCGCAGACCAACTATGCTCACTGGTGTGATCCGGCGTTTGATGAATTGCTGCGTCAGGGCCTGTTGTCGCAGCAGCTTTCGCAGCGCATTGAGTTTTATCAGCAAGCTCAGAAAATCCTCGAGCAGGAATTACCCGTGCTGCCGCTGGCTTCCTCGCTGCGTCTTCAGGCTTACCGTTACGACATCAAAGGGCTGGTACTGAGTCCGTTCGGCAACTCTTCATTCGCAGGCGTCTTCCGTGATGACGAAGGAAGGAAAGCACCATGATTATCTTCACGTTACGCCGCATTTTGTTGCTGCTGGTCACGCTTTTTTTCCTCAGTCTGGTAGCGTTCAGCCTGAGCTATTTCACGCCGAATGCACCGCTGCGCGGTGCGTCTTTGTGGGATGCCTATCGCTTTTATTTCATGGGGCTGTGCCAGTTTGATTTTGGCGTCTCGAGCATCAACGGCGAAAGCATTACTTATCAGCTGAAAGCGGTCTTCCCGGCCACCATGGAACTGTGCGTTCTGGCCTTTGCGCTGGCGCTGTTCGTCGGGATCCCTCTGGGTATTCTGGCGGGCGTAATGCGCGGGAAATGGCCGGATGTGGCGATCAGCAGCCTGGCGCTACTCGGTTTCTCGATCCCTGTTTTCTGGCTGGCCGTTCTGCTGATGTTGTTCTTCTCTTTACAGCTCGGCTGGCTACCGGTTTCTGGTCGTCTTGATTTGCTGTATCAGTTGAAAACCGTGACCGGCCTTACGCTGGTCGATGCCTGGCTTTCACATTCGCCGTATCGCCACGAGATGATCATCAGCGCCATCCGCCATATGATTTTGCCGATTGCCGCGCTGGCCGTTGCGCCGACCACTGAAGTGATCCGCCTGATGCGGATTTCGACTGATGACGTCCTGGCGAAAAACTACGTGAAAGCCGCTGCAACCCGCGGGCTGTCGCGCTTTACCATTATCCGTCGTCATGTTTTACACAATGCGCTGCCGCCGATTATCCCAAAACTGGGTCTGCAATTTTCCACCATGCTGACGCTGGCGATGATTACGGAAGTGGTCTTTAACTGGCCGGGCATTGGCCGCTGGCTGATAAACGCGATCCGCCAGCAAGATTATGCCGCGATTTCCGCCGGTGTGATGGTGGTAGGCTCACTGGTGATCGTCGTCAACGTGCTTTCAGACATTCTCGGTGCCCTGATGAACCCATTGAAACATAAGGAATGGTATGCCCTTCGATAATGTATACCGTGAAAAACAGGTTCCCAGCCCGCTGCGTCATACGTGGGGAATTTTCTATCGCGATACGCTGTCGATGATCGGCTTCTACGGTGTGCTTGGGCTGCTGTTCCTGTGTGTTTTCGGGCATCTGCTGGCGCCGTATGCACTTGATCAGCAATTCCTCGGTTACCAGTTGCTGCCGCCGTCGTGGTCGCGCTACGGGAACGTTTCATTCTTCCTCGGTACCGACGATTTAGGCCGCGATTTACTCAGCCGGATGTTAACCGGCGCGGCACCGACCATCGGCGGTGCGCTGGTGATTACCCTCGCGGCGTCACTGTGCGGCGTGATTATCGGCGTGCTGGCGGGCATCACGCGCGGTCTGAAATCAGCGATCCTCAACCATATTCTCGATACGCTGCTGTCCATCCCTTCCCTGCTTCTGGCGATTGTGGTCGTGGCCTTTATCGGCCCGAAACTTGAACACGCTATGCTGGCAGTCTGGCTGGCGCTTTTGCCGCGTATTTCCCGTACGATTTACAGCGCCGTGCATGACGAACTGGAAAAAGAGTACGTGGTGGCCGTGCGTCTGGACGGTGCATCGACCTGGCAAATCCTGCGTTACGCGGTGCTGCCAAACATTGTGGCCGTACTGGCAACGGAATTTACCCGCGCGCTGTCGATGGCCATTCTGGATATTGCCGCATTAGGTTTTCTGGATTTAGGGGCGCAGCTTCCCTCACCAGAATGGGGAGCGATGCTCGGCGATTCGCTGGAGCTGGTTTATGTCGCGCCCTGGACAGTGATGCTGCCGGGTGCAGCAATCCTTATCAGCGTGCTGCTGATCAACCTGCTGGGTGATGGTGTGCGCCGGGCGATTAATGCAGGGGTGGAATAATGCCGTTACTTGATATCCGTAACCTAACAATCGAATTTATGACCGCCGAAGGCCCGGTAAAAGCCGTCGATCGCGTGAGCATTACGCTTAATGCCGGCGAAGTTCGCGGGCTGGTGGGCGAATCCGGTTCAGGCAAAAGCCTGATTGCCAAAGCCATCTGCGGCGTCACCAAAGACAACTGGCGCGTCACCGCTGACCGGATGCGTTTTGATGATATTGATCTGCTGACGCTGTCCCCGCGCGAACGACGCAAGCTGGTCGGGCAGAACGTGTCGATGATTTTTCAGGAACCGCAGTCCTGTCTGGATCCCTCCGAAAACATTGGCCGCCAGCTGATTCAGGCCATTCCCGGCTGGACGTATAAAGGCCGCTGGTATCAGCGCTGGAAATGGCGGAAAAAACGCGCCATTGAGCTGCTGCACCGCGTCGGGATTAAAGATCATAAAGACATTATGGCCAGCTATCCGTATGAGCTGACCGAAGGCGAATGTCAGAAAGTAATGATTGCCATCGCGCTGGCCAATCAGCCGCGTTTGCTGATTGCGGATGAACCGACCAACGCCATGGAGCCGACCACACAGGCGCAGATTTTCCGCCTGCTGGCGCGGCTTAATCAGAACAATAACACGACCATTTTGCTCATCAGCCACGACCTGCAAATGATGAGCAAATGGGCCAACCGCATAAACGTGCTGTATTGCGGACAAACCGTCGAAAGTGCGGTGTGCGAAGACTTGCTGGCTGCGCCGCATCATCCTTACACGCAGGCGCTGATCCGCGCGATGCCGGACTTTGGCCGTTCGCTGCCGCATAAAAGCCGTCTGAATACGCTGCCGGGGGCCATTCCTTCGCTGGAGCATTTGCCGATTGGCTGTCGTCTGGGGCCACGCTGCCCTTATGCGCAGAAAAAATGCATTGAAACGCCGCGCCTTCGTCTGGCAAAAACGCACGCATTTGCCTGCCACTTTCCGCTGAATATGGAGGAGCAATAATGGGCGAGACCTTGCTTGAAGTCCGCAACCTGAGCAAAACGTTCCGTTATCGCACCGGCCTGTTCCGCAAGATGGATCTCGATGCCGTGAAGCCTGTCAGCTTTACGTTGCGTGAAAAACAGACGCTGGCGATTATTGGTGAGAACGGTTCGGGGAAATCCACGCTGGCGAAGATGCTGTCGGGCATGGTTGAACCGAGCGGCGGTGAAATCCTGATTGATGAACATCCGCTGGAATTTCGTGATTACCGGTTCCGCAGCCAGCAAATTCGCATGATTTTTCAGGATCCGAGTACGTCGCTGAACCCGCGTCAGCGCATCGGACAGTTGCTTGAAGCACCGCTGCGCCTTAACAGCGAGATGGATGCCCAGCAGCGCGAACAGCGTATCAACCAGACTTTACGGCTGGTGGGTATGTTGCCGGACCACGCGTTTTATTACCCGCATATGCTGGCCTCCGGGCAAAAGCAGCGTGTCGCACTGGCGCGTGCTTTAATCCTGCAACCGAAAGTGATTGTTGCCGATGAAGCGCTGGCGTCGCTAGATATGTCTATGCGCTCGCAAATCATCAACATGATGCTCGAATTGCAGGAAAAGCAGGGTATTTCCTACATTTACGTGACGCAACATTTGGGCATGATGAAACACATCAGCGATCAGGTGCTGGTGATGCACGAAGGCGAAGTGGTTGAGCGGGGAAACACGGCGGAAGTGCTCGCCGCACCGCTTCATGATCTCACCAAACGGCTCATCTCCAGCCATTTTGGCGAGGCATTAACTGCCGATGCCTGGCGTCGCGACGGGAACTGACACAGACGATCTCTTACGCCTTTCTGCCACTAAAACCGGCATCAGCTTCCTGAGCCGGTTTTTTTATGATTCCAATTTCACAAAATGTCGATAAAACGTCTGCCGAAATCCTTTCATCTGGAATATTCACGGTCTTCTATTCCATTTCGCTATGATTTATCGCTTAACATTATTTTATCTCGACAGCGGTATCGGCAAGGATAGGGTCTGTAAATTCGCCTGAGTGACAGGCTTGAAGCAAAGGACCCGATCATGGAACAACAACGCAAGGCCGCGCACAGCGGCTGGTATCACGAAACACAATCCAGCCAGTATGGTCACCTGCCACTCGATCCTCATGCCGCGTTGATTCAGGATCGCTTTTTACTCGGACTGGAAAACCAGCTCGACCCGACGCTTCGCCCGCTGATTAACGACCGCCAGGGTTTGCTGCGCGCTTCCCGCGCCTGTTACGAGGTGCTCTTTCCGGACAGCCTGAGCGTTTCGCGCACCGAAACGTTGTCGTTATATGACCGCCTCAGCAGCGCGCTGACTGTCGCGCAGGTGAGCGGCGTCCAATGTCTTTGTAGCCATTACGCTGCCCGCCTCGCCCCCCTTTCCAGCCCCGACGCCTCACGTGAAAGTAACATCCGCCAGACCCACATTACCCAGTTCGCCCGCTTACTTGCCACGCAACCCACGTTAATTACTGCACCGATGCTCAGTCAGCTTTACGACGTCGGGCTGAGCACACGCGATATTGTCACGTTCACGCAGCTCATTGGTTTTGTCAGCTATCAGGCGCGCGTGCTGGCCGTTCTGAACGGTCTGCGTGGCCGCGCGGCGGCTGTATTACCAGGATTCCCGTCGCCGGAAGGTTGCGAGCAAAAAGGGTTCTCACTGGCGATGCTGCAATGGTCGTCGCGTTTGCCGGAAGTGGTGCCGGAAACCGCCAGCCGTCACCAGCAGGATGTGCTGGATTTGATCGCACCGGATGCCCGTTCTTCTTCTTTCTATACGCTGCTGGTACACGACGCCGATGCGCTGAGCGAATTCTCGGCCGTATTCAATAATATTATGCAGGCTGGCGAACGCCCGAAAGCCGCGTGGCGCGAGTTGTCAGCGGTGACCACCTCGCAGTTAAACGGTTGTCTGTACTGCGCGGGGATCCACGGCCGTCTCTATCTGGAAGCGGGCGGAAGTGAAACGCTGATCGAGGAATTGTTTAAAGAAAGCCATCGTGATGACGCCGTTGATTTTGTCTCGCAAAAACGGGCAGATGCCAAAGAAGCGGCGTTGCTCGAAGCCGTGATTACGTTAACCCGTACACCGGAACGTTTTGACGCACGCCGTCTGCACGGTTTGTCTGACGCAGGCTACAGTGCAGTACAATCTCTGGATATCCTGTTGACCGCAGCGCTGTTCAGCTGGTCGAATCGTCTGATTCAGACGTTGGGCGATACGCTCAACAGGTAATGTAGGGCATGTTTTTCATTCATGCTTTACCCCTCCTTTTCGGCAGGATATTTGCCTGCCGAATCCATCAAATGTAAATACCTCCGCCTTCTAACCGCCATAAGTCGTACTAATCTTATTTTCAATCGGAAATTTAGTGTTAAAACGAGAGGCAGATCACATCAGGTTATTTACTGCTCTGGTCACAGCTTCACCCACCACGCTTTGATTCATAAAACCCCGCAACAACCGCTACAAGTCAGAGATATTCACTGCATATTCACTATTTTCCAGCCAATGAATCCGCTTATCAGTTTTCCGGTAAAACAAATACAAATCACACTTCCGGATTATTATTCATACAACATTTTCACATTGTCTATTTAGAAAACATAAACGTTAATTCTGCATAACATTTCGAACATAGTTTAATCAGGACGGATAAGTTAAATGTAACGATACATTTCAAACTCCTTGCCACATTTACGAAGATAGTGAACATTACCTGCCGTCATCCCATCTTATAACAATGCAAAGGGTGCTTATTTCGCGCCACTTATGCGTTTTCGCCATTCACGGGCGAAAGGAATAAACAGAGGTACGAGTGTCAACTGCAAACAAAACACCAAATAATGAAAGCGTGAGTCTGAACGCGTTCAAACAGCCAAAAGCGTTTTATCTGATCTTCTCCATAGAATTGTGGGAACGTTTCGGTTACTACGGCCTGCAAGGGATCATGGCGGTTTACCTGGTCAAAATGCTTGGCCTGAGTGAAGCTGACTCCATTACCCTCTTCTCCTCATTCAGTGCGCTTGTGTATGGCTTCGTGGCTATCGGCGGCTGGCTGGGCGATAAAGTGCTGGGATCGAAACGCGTGATCGTGCTGGGTGCGATCGTGCTGGCGCTGGGTTATTCCTTCGTTGCGTATTCCGGCCACGAAATATTCTGGGTTTATCTGGGTATGGCGACTATCGCCGTCGGCAGCGGCCTGTTTAAAGCAAATCCATCCTCATTGCTTTCTACCTGCTACGAAAAAGATGACCCGCGTCTTGATGGCGCATTCACCATGTATTACATGTCGGTCAACATCGGTTCATTCTTCTCTATGCTCGCCACACCTTGGCTGGCCGCGAAGTATGGCTGGAGCGTCGCGTTCTCCCTGAGCGTCGTCGGTATGCTGATCACTATCGTGAACTTCCTGTTCTGCCGCAAATGGGTGAAACGTCAGGGCTCAAAACCAGACTTCGCGCCGCTTCAGTTCCAAAAATTGCTGATGGTGCTGGTTGGCGTCGTGGCGCTGGTGTTTGTTTCCAGCTGGTTGCTGCATAACCAAACCATCGCACGTATGGTTCTGGGTGTGGTTTCTGTCGGTATCATCATTGTGTTTGCGAAAGAAACCTTCGCCATGCAAGGCATCGCACGCCGTAAGATGATTGTGGCGTTCCTGCTGATGATGGAAGCGGTGGTGTTCTTCGTGCTGTACAGCCAGATGCCAACCTCTCTGAACTTCTTCGCTATTCATAACGTCGGTCACGATCTGCTGGGTATCAGCTTCCAGCCTGAGCAGTTCCAGGCGCTGAACCCGTTCTGGATCATGGTTGCCAGCCCGATTCTGGCAGCTGTTTACACCAAAGTAGGCGACCGTATGCCAATGCCGCATAAATTTGCGATCGGTATGGTGCTGTGTTCAGGTGCCTTCCTGGTGCTCCCGTGGGGTGCAAGCCTCGCCAACGAACATGGGATTGTGTCGGTTAACTGGCTGGTACTGAGCTATGCGTTGCAGAGTATCGGTGAGCTGATGATTTCGGGTCTGGGTCTGGCGATGGTGGCACAACTGGTTCCACAACGTCTGATGGGCTTCATCATGGGCGCATGGTTCCTGACGACCGCCGCGGCTGCGATTATCGCGGGCTATGTGGCGAACCTGACCGCGGTTCCTGCGGATATCGATGATGCACACGCTTCGCTGGCAATCTACAGCCACGTGTTCCTGCAAATTGGTATCGCGACTGCCGTAATTGCCGTACTGATGCTGGTTACCGCATCTAAACTGCACCGTATGACGCTTGACCGTGAAACTGATGAAAAACAACCGGAACTGGCTTCTGCTCAGTAATTGCAGAACGTTCTACCGTGTTGATAAACGCTTCCTTCGGGAAGCGTTTTTTTGTGCTCAATTCCCTGCCCTAAATACTTTTTATCCTAAATACTCTTTATCCTAAGTAATAACGCCCCTTCCCGCCCTGCTTCGCACGGTACATTGCCGCATCGGCTCTTGCCATTAGCGTATCCGGTAACAGAGGCTGGCGCGCCCGCCCGACCGCCACACCGATACTCGCCGACAACGCCACAGGCACACCGGCCACCCGTTCGATGGAGTGTAAGGCGCTCATCAGGCTGATACAAATCCGGCTGACATCATTTTCGGTGTTCACCAGATGCCCGAGTAAAACCGTAAACTCATCGCCAGCCAGTCGCGCCACTATGTCCTGTGAACGCAGATTATCGCGTAAGGTATGGCCGAAAAACTTCAGGATCAGATCGCCAAATTCGTGCCCGTAGGTGTCGTTGTAAGCTTTAAAATTATCAATATCTAAAAAGAGTAATGCGATGTCCTTATCTGCTTTTTCTTGTTGTTTTGCGGCAAAAATCAGTGACTGCTGGAACGCGCGCCGGTTAGGTAATCCGGTCAGTGAATCATGATTGGCCTCAAACTCAAGCTGTGCCTGAAGTTCTTTGATTTCGCTGATATCAGTGGAAAGGCCGTAGTAGCCATTACGCACATCGTCACATGGGATTAGCGTGGTGTGCAAAACGCCGCCCTTGCCGTGACGTGAATTATCTGGCAATTCAATTTCGTAGCTGACCGTCATGCCCTGCAAAACTTGCCGGATATACGGCTGAATTTTTTCGTAACTCTCGTACCCCACCACATCCCTGACCTGCTGCCCGTTGACTTTATTTTCTTCCACGCCGTACCAGTTCGCGTGGAAATGGTTCACAAACGTATATTGTTCATTGGCATCCACGTGGCAAATCAAGGCCGGAATGTTATCGGTTATGGCCCTGAGGCGGTTTTTACTTTCAGTCAGCTCGCGTTCACGAGTCAGACGCTGCGCTATTTCCTGATGGAGCTGGTCCATCGCCATCTGAAGCTCGTGCGTGCGCGCTGCCACCCGACGTTCCAGATCTTCCTGTAAGGAATAAAGCGCCTGCTCGATATGCTTACGTTCAGTGATATCACTGATGACGACGATATAGTGGTGGGCATCACCGGCGATATTACGTACCAGAGATGCCGTCAGCGTAACCCAAAGCGTGCCGCCGTCAGCGCGCTGGAGCAGTTTTTCAACGCTGAAACTGTTGATTTCCCCCGACAGCAGGCGCGGTAAGAGGATGTTTTCAGCGTAGAGATCGTCCGGATGGGTAACATCGTGAAGTAAGCAGGTACGCAGCTGGTATTCGGCGTAACCGAGCATATTGCAAACCTGAGGGTTAATGCGTAACCAGCGCCAGTCCAGCCCGACAAGAGAGAAACCGACCGCCGCGTGGGCAAACGTCTGCTCAAATAAGGCTTCGCTTTTGGCGAGGTTGTCTTCCACCCGCGCCGTGTACTGGCGGTTTTCCAGGTGAAAGATGTAGCTTTGTACCAGCGCGGTCATGTCCGTCAGCGTCTGCTGATCTTCTTCGCTCCACTCCCGCGTGCGGTCGTCAATCAGGCACAACGCACCGAGCGCCACGCCCTCTTTTGAGTACAGCGCACAGCCTGCGTAAAAGACAATGTGGGGATCACCGACCACCAGCGGGTTATCGTGAAAGCGTAAATCCAGCCGCGCATCCCGGACAATCAGCGGACATTGCTGGAGAATAGTGTGGCCACAAAACGAGGTATCGCGGGGAGACTCATTGATATCAACGCCGGTGTGTGACAAAAACCATTGCCGGTCAGCATCGATCAGTGAAACAACGACCGCCTTCGCCTGAAACTGGCGGGCTGCCATCCGTGTGATGCGGTCGATTTCCTCAATTCTGGGGGAATCTACTATGCCCAGAGAAGCCAGTATGGCAAGACGAGCTTGTTCATCAACTGCCTGTTGAGGGACTAACATAATGCACTCTCAATGATTACTGGTGAATATTCCACCAAGTCTACTGTGTTTAACCGGAATAACGGCCCAGATTCCGCCCTTCACGGGCAAAATTCAGAATAGTGACAGATCACGAAATGCGTATAATTTTAACAAATTTTGTACAAGGTTCGACAAATCAACCATTAAAGTGAACTGACCCAGTTCACATGCGTGGCATCAGCCTGTCCGGATTGTTCTGAGTCGCGGCGATATTTCTCCCGCATCTCTGATGGCGTGGTGCCGTAAAACTCATGGAAGTACCGGCGCAGCGCGCTCAGTTCAAGACCGCAATGGCGTGCAATGGCCGCCAGGCTTTGGTCCGACATCGAAGATGTGCGTAATAAACGTTTTGCCAGCAGAAGGCGACGGCTGCGGATAAATTGCGCAATACCGCCAAGCGGCTCAAATAACCGGTACAACCCGGATCGTGAAATGGCGAAGTTTTTACATAAGACGTCGATGCTGATGGGCTTGTTAAGATGCTTCTCAATGTAGAGGCAGATCCTCTCCAGCCGTGCGCTTTGCTCAAACGGATGCTCGACTTTTTTACCCGCCACCAGATGCAGCGTTTGTAAAAACACCGAGGCAGCGCCCTCTCCGGTGCTGAGCACTTCCTGCTCCGTCATCTGATCAAAAACCTGTACCATCGTCGCAAAGTGGTTACGCAAAATGATGTTTACCGGCGAGGCCGCAGGAATACGCTTGCCATGCAGCGAGGCTATATCAACATTAAAGTGCAGGCTGTGCTTGGGCATAATAATGTACTGATACGAGCCCAGACGCGGCTTACTTTCACCAGGATAAACGTGGATCTTGATGGGCTGCGACATATCCTGAATCAGGATATCGCCCTGAATTAATTCGAAACGTTCACCAAAACACTGGCACGACATCCCGCCGGCAATCACGATAAAGATTACGATGTGATCCGGCATCGAAAACAAGTTTCCATACTGCCGGTTGATGTCGTGCTCGCTGACCGTCAGTACGCCGCCGATGACGCGGCCGAAATTGTAGCCGGTGACGCCCCAGTCAAACTCTTCGCGGTGACGATCCGGCAGTTCCAGTTTAAAGCCGGCGCTGGACATCCCGTCTTCCCATTCGTAAAAACGGGTTTCGAAGTCCTGATAAATGTTGGCACCGTCAACGATCTTTCGTGATGATGAATCGCTCATTATCTCACCGAAAATTAAGATTATTCCGAAACGATAATCTACGTCATACTGAGAAATCAATGCTCAGCAGCAATTGGTAATACTTTTTCACCAAAAACGTCTATTTTCTGCGTCCGACAGGTCCAGGCAAAAGACTGTGAAATCAGTCAATAAGCGTGGTTATTCGTTCGATTGCTCCAATGTTTACTCCGCGATAATTATTTTCGAATCAGTTAATATCGCCTTGAAGCTTTTCATTTTTGTGATTTGCTATTCTTTTAAGATGCACGACAACGCTTTTCACTTACTCCCACCAGGAAATTGCGATGGATAAACGAAAAGTCCTGGATGAAGGACGTCAGCTCAAACGCCTGAATGCGGAAACCCGCCGGCAGGTGCACATGCATAAATGGTTCGCTATCGTGGCGGCACTCGATTGTGTACTGGTCATTTTCTACGATCAGGACATGCGTAATATCGTCTTCTCAGCGGGTGTTTGCGTGGTATGTACCTATTTATGGCTGAAAGGCAGAAAACAATCCCGTAGCTACCGGCGCGAGTGGGACGCCAAATTTGGCACAAAAAAGCAGCTCTGAACCTGTTTCGTCGGTTTTAGCTGTTCTTCCTTTATTCCTTTCATAAAGAAATTCCTAATTTTCACGAAAGTGTTTCTGTTCCGGCATGATAATCGGCCAAAATAACATTTGGCATACCCGCAAATAACAACTCATACAATTTATGCATCTCGACGTTTACACGTTATTTATTTTCGAACTTTATATTCTCATTCTGCTGACCGGCGTCATGCTTTTTGCGTGGATCGGCGGCCGCAGGGATCCGACGCTCGGACTGATGGCGCTCATGCTGGCTTTCGCTACGGCGGGAACACAGCTCAGTAGTATGCGCTCAGATGTGAACGATATTATTCCGGTTCTGTTCAGTAACCTGCTGATATTGCTTTGTTATGGCATTATGTGGTCAGCTGTCAGGGTATTTACGGGCCGCCGTATTATCCTGCCTGGCGTACTTGCCGGGCCACTGATTTGGGCATTTTTCTGCCTTTCTCCGGATTTCTATCACAGCCTTTCTCAGCGGATTTTGCTGACATCCATACTGACCGCCGCGTATACGCTGATGACCACCGTGGAGCTGTGGCATGTCCGCAGACAGCTGAACGTTACGTTCTGGCCTGCACTGCCGCTTAGCCTGTTTCATGCGGGATTCTATCTGATGCGGCCGGTGTTTGATGACGGCTTACCTTACGCCGAAATGGCCGGACGTCACAGCAGCGGGTTCTTCGCTATACTCATTTTCGAAGCGATTCTTTACGCCATCTGCCTGACTTTTATCATTCTTGCCATGGTGTATGAACGCGGACAGCTGAGCTACAAACTGGCTTCGCTGCGGGATCCGCTCACTGGAGTTGGAAACCGTCGCGCGTTTCTGGAATTTGGTAACGAATTGATCAGAAAGCGTAAAAACTGCACCTTACCGCTGCAATTGATGTTATTTGATTTGGATAATTTTAAAAAACTGAATGACCAGTACGGTCATGCAGGCGGTGATTCCGCGCTTATTTTCTTTTGCAGCATCGTTAATTCCCTGCTGGAAAAGAAAGATGTATTTGCCCGCATCGGCGGTGAAGAATTTGCCTGCCTGACAAGTCAGCCTAAAGAACAGGCAATAAAAATGGCAGAAACGATTCGTTTCCGGCTGGCGCAAAGTTCACAGCATAATATTCCAATGACGGTCAGCGTCGGTATTGCGTTCAGCGATCTTAATCAGGACACGATTTCTCACTTATTGATTCAGGCAGATCATGCTTTGTATCGGGCTAAATCTGCGGGTAAGAACCGGATTGAACTGAGTTGATCGTTATTCACCCGAACATTATATCGAATACCTTACTTAGGGCGTGATAACCAATTGAATTTTCAAATTTAATAACAACGGTAATAATCTCATCAAAATGTGAGTAATAATTGCAAAAACAACCTGATGAGGTTACTGGCTAAAAAATGTTGCCAGAACACACTCATTTCCTGCTCGGGGTATTTAACTCATGCTTACTGATATTGCGATATGCCAGGCAGTTCTTGATGCTCTTCCCGAAGCGACGGTACTTAAAGACGACGAACGCAAACTGGTATTTTTGAATCAAAAAGCCAGTGAGTTCTATGGCCGCACACGTGAAGAACTGATCGGCCAGGACGTCTCGTTTTTTACCGATCCTGAGCAGGCAGCCCGTCAGCGTGAGCGGGATATTGAAGTGCTGGTCACCGGCGAAAAGACGGTAAACGAAGAAACGCTGGTGGATCCTTCCGGTAAGCGTCGTAGTGTTCTGGTGCGTAAGTCCCGCGTTACGCTGGAGACCCGCCATTTTATTCTGACGTCCATTATGGACATTTCCCTGTTGCGCAGTTCAGAAGCGCAGATCCGTTATCTTGCCCGCCACGATGTGTTAACCGGTTTGCCGAACCGGACCGCCCTGAGTGAAGAACTGAGCCAGATTGCCGCACAGCGAATGTACCGCCCCGAGCCTTGCGCCCTTTTCCTGTTAAATCTTAACGACTTTAATTACATCAACGATACCTACGGCTATCAGGCCGGAGACGCAATTTTATGTGAATTTGGCCAGCGTCTGCGTAACGAAGTCGGTAATAACGGTACGGTTTCCCGGATTGGTGGCGACGAGTTTTCCATTATTTTGCGTAACAGCCCGACCAGCGAAATGGCCAATAATCTGGCCCTCGAAATCCTGGTGATGATGCGCCAGCCGTTTACGCTGACGCGCGCCAATCCGATGATCACCATTTCTTTCGGCATTGTGATGTTTGGTGCCGAGAATATTACCGCTGGTGAAATTATGCGCCGGGGCAATACCGCCTTGCTGGAAGCCAAGCAGCGCGGCAAAAATATGTTCTCGTTCTATTCTGAACTGCTCGATGCCAGCAGCGTGAGTAAACGCATTATGGTGAAAGCGCTGGCTGAATCGCTGGCAAAAGACGGGGATTTGTCCTGCGTCTATCAGCCGATTTTGCGCAGCCGCGACGAAAAAGTGGTGTGCGTCGAAGCCCTCGCCCGCTGGAACCACGGCGTGCTCGGGCAGGTTTCACCGGTGCAGTTTATTGCGCTTGCGGAAGAAACCGGGCTGGTGATTCAGCTGGGTGAAATCGTCCTGCGACAGGCTTGCCGGGATATCAAAAACTTTGAGCAGCTCAATCTGGCAATTAACGTTTCTGCCGTACAGCTCGGAGAGCCGGATTTCGGGCCGCGTTTTCTGGCCGTGCTGGAAGAAGAGGATTTCCCGCCTTCGCGGCTTGAGCTGGAACTGACCGAAACGTCAGTCATGAACGCCAATGCGAACAGCCTCAGTCAGCTGGCGAAACTGCGTAAACTGGGGGTTAAAATCTCTCTGGACGATTTTGGCACAGGCTATTCCAGCCTGAGTTTGCTGAAAGATATCTCCGTGGACAGCGTGAAAATCGACCGTTCATTTGTGCAGTACGTCACAGAAGTGAATGATACGGCCGCCATCGTGACGGCGGTTTCTCAGCTCGGCAATAAAATGCATCTCAACGTGATTGCGGAAGGTGTGGAAAATCAGCTGCAAAAATCCTTCCTGGTTTCAGCAGGTTGCTCGCATCTCCAGGGCTATCTTTTTTCGCGTCCCGTGACCGTCGAAGTGTTAAATAGTTTGTTGAGTAACGAAATGGATATGTTAGCTGGTACATAAAACCCGCAAACATAAGCACCATAGATAACTCAAAACACCTTATTAATTCATTCAATTGGCGCTCGTCCCTGTTTTACTGACATGATCCGAGGCTGATAAAACACGCCGTTTAAGGAATTACAACATGTCATCGTTTTCAGGTATCTGGGTCCCGCTGGTCACGCCGTTCCATCAGGGTGAGATCGACTTTACTGCACTCAAATCATTGTGCACCCGGCTCCTCAAACGGGGTGTGGACGGCGTCGTCGTCTGTGGTACTACCGGTGAAGCGCCAATGCTCACCAAAGAAGAACAGCTTCAGGTGCTGGACGCCGTACTGGAAGTCGTTCCCGGCCAGCAGGTGATCATGGGACTTTCCGGCACGCATATGCCGGTGATCCGCGCCATGCAGGACGCTATTTCAGAGCGTCCTGTTGCCGGTCTGCTTATCCCCGCGCCTTACTATATTCGCCCCTCTCAGGCCGCGCTGGTCACCTGGTTTACCGAAATTGCCGACCACTCGACGGTGCCGGTTGTGGTGTACAACATCCCTTATCGTACCGGTGTACACATGGAACTGGACACACTGCGCCAGCTGGCTAAACACCCGCAGATTACTGCGGTGAAAGATTGCGGCGGCAGCATCGACCTGACGCTTTCACTGATTGCAGACGGCGAGTTGGACGTTCTGTGTGGCGAAGATGTGCAGATTTTCTCGACCCTGAGTCTCGGCGGAGCAGGCGCGATTGCGGCGTCATCACATATCTTCCCGGAAGAGTTTGTGGCGCTGATTAAGCAGTTCAGAGAGGGGAACATTGTTGCCGCCCGAAAAACATTCTTTGGCCTTCTGCCGATGATCCGCCTGATGTTCTCCGCGCCGAACCCGGCGGCGATTAAATACGCTCTTTCACTCGACGGGCTGATGGACAATGAGCTGCGTTCGCCAATGCTGACTGCACCGGAAAATGTAGAAACAGCGGTACGTGATTTCCTGAACCAGCGCTCCCGCTGATTTCACCGGATGGTGGGCAAAACATCCGTCATCCGGTGCGGTATAAAGTGAACAATTGAACGCCCCGTCACAATTAAATCACTGACTTTTGCTCCCGCCGGTTCTAGGATAGAAGCAGACCTTATATCGCCGTGCAGCTGTTTCCCGAAGCCGAAATGTTTCGCGGGCGCAGGCTGGTAGCTCATCCAATGGAGTGTTTATGAAACTGTATTACAAACCCGGTGCCTGTTCCCTTTCTCCACATATCGTCCTGCGTGAAGCAGGTCTGGATTTCAGTATTGAGAAAGTCGATCTGGCGACCAAGAAAACAGAAACCGGTGATGACTTCCTGACAGTGAACCCGAAAGGGCAAATCCCAACCCTGCTGCTCAGTGACGGCAGCATTCTGACCGAGGGCGTTGCCATCGTTCAGTATCTGGCTGACCAGAAACCCGACCGCCAGCTGATGCCGGAACAAGGTACGCTGGCCCGCTATCATGCGCTGGAATGGCTGAACTACATTGCGACCGAACTCCACAAAGGTTTCTCGCCGCTGTTCAACCCGAAAACGCCTGACGAATTCAAGGCACTGACCCGCGAAGCGCTGAGCAAGAAATTTGCGTACGTGAATGAATCCCTGAAAGGTCACGCATTCCTGCTGGGTACACGTTTCAGCGTAGCCGATGCGTATCTGTTCACCGTGATGGGCTGGGCGAAAGCGCTGAAGTTTGATTTCACGGCGCTGAGCGAGCTGAACGCCTATCTGGAGCGTGTTGCTGCACGTCCGGCTGTTGACGCAGCCATGAAGGCTGAAGGCCTGAAATAAGCATTCCCTGAGTTAAAAAAATGCCCCGGCTGAATAATCAGTCCGGGGCATTTTTATTGAACCGTGATGTCGCGTTTTACGCGGATCCGATCCTTACGCCGGTTACAGTTTTACCGCCGGGAAATGATGCTCCGGTTTAACCATTTTGTCCTGCGCAGCGACGATTTGCAGCTCGTACTCGCCCATCGAATGAGTGGTCAGCATCACTTCATAAACGGCGGCGGTCACATGCTCCAGCGCTTTATCCAGCGCCTCGCCCTTGAGCAGATTCACCAGCAATAATCCGCTGGTCAGGTCGCCCACGCCAACCGGCTGACGCACGCCGAAATCGACCAGCGGGCGGTCGATATGCCAGGCTTCATCCGCCGTCACCAGCAACATTTCAAAACGATCGCTGTGATATCCCGCCCGGCTCAGATGTTTCACCAGCACGATTTTCGGGCCTTTCGCGATAAGCTCACGCGCCGTGGTAACGGCTTCTTCAACGCTTGCCACCGCATGGCCGCTCAGCAGTTCAAGCTCCAGCAGGTTTGGCGCAACGATATCGCAGTTCACCAGCGCCTGATTGCAGTGAAATTCCGCCACGCCCGGCGCCACGATACAGCCTTTCTCTGGATGCCCCATAACCGGATCGCAAAAATACCAGGCATTGGGATTCGCCGCTTTCACCTTCCGGACGATCTCCAGAATGCTTTGCCCCTGCTCTGGCGAGCCGATATAACCGCTCAGCACGGCGTCACAGTCTTTCAGGCGATCGATTTCCGCAATTCCTTGCGCAATTTCGGTCAGATGGCTGGCGGGCATCACGCAGCCTGTCCAGTGTCCGTACTGGGTGTGGTTGGAAAACTGAACCGTATTCAGCGGCCAAACGTTTGCGCCCATACGACGCATAGGGAATTCAGCCGCGCTGTTGCCGGCGTGCCCAAAAACAGTATGAGACTGGATAGAAAGAATGCTTTTCATGAGGAATTTCCGATAGCAGCGTCATCGGTGGATGGCGGAATAGCTGAGATCACAGGTCAAAACGGGGAGCATTTCGCTCCCCGTCGTGCCGGTCGTAAAACTTATGCCCAGAGCAGCAGGGTGTAGTTCTTTTTACCGCGACGCAGCAAGGTGTAGCGGCCAAACAGGCGGTCACTGTCAGTGAAACTGTACTCGGTGTCAGTCTGTTTTTCACCGTTAACGGACACGGCGTTTGACGAAATCATCGTACGCGCCTGACCTTTAGACGGCGCCATACCGGCGATCACCAGCGCCTGTTGCAGGTCGGTATCACGCGGGACTTCAAACAGCTCCAGGCCGTCCTGCGCCAGCTGGCCGAAATCGACTTCGGTCATTTCGCTCAGGGAACCGGAGAACAGGCTTTGCGTGATACGTTTCGCGGCAGCCAGACCTTCTGCGCCATGAACCATGCTGGTCACTTCTTCGGCCAGAACGTATTGTGCACGCGGGGCTTTACCGCTGTTTTTATCTTCTTCTTCCAGGGCATTGATGTCTTCGATGCTCATGAAGGTGAAGAATTTCAGGAAGCGGTAAACGTCGGCATCTGCTGTGTTGATCCAGAATTGGTAGAATTTGTACGGGCTGGTTTTCTTCGGATCCAGCCAGACTGCGCCGCCTTCGGTTTTACCGAATTTGGTACCGTCAGCTTTGGTGATAAGCGGAACGGTCAGGCCGAAGACCTGTTTCTGGTGCATACGGCGGGTTAAATCAATACCGGACGTAATGTTGCCCCACTGGTCGGAACCACCAATCTGCAGGACCACCTGATGGCGGTTGTACAGCTCGGAGAAATCGTAACCCTGCAACAGGTTATATGAGAATTCGGTGAAGGAGATGCCGCTGTCATCACGGTTCAGTCGCTGTTTCACCGCTTCTTTGTTGATCATCTGATTAACGGAGAAGTGTTTACCGATATCACGCAGGAAAGTCAGCACGTTCATGCCGCCAAACCAGTCGTAGTTATTCGCGGTAATGGCGCTGTTTTCGCCACAGTTGAAATCCAGGAACGGAGAAACCTGCTGGCGGATTTTCTCAACCCACTCGTTGACCGTTTCATTGGTATTCAGTTTACGTTCCGTGGCTTTAAAGCTCGGATCGCCGATAAGGCCGGTCGCACCGCCGACCAGCGCCACAGGCTTGTGGCCATTCAGCTGGAAGCGTTTCAGGCACAGCAATGGCACCAGATGACCCAAATGCAAGCTGTCTGCGGTAGGATCGAAACCGCAATAGAGTGCAATTGGCCCTTGCGCCAGTTGCTCAGCTAACGCTTCTTCATCCGTTACCTGGGCAACGAGGCCCCGCTCTTGCAATTGTTTAATCAGGTTGCTGCTCGCCATCAAAGACTCCGTTTGTATGTACTGAAAATTATGTACTGAATGTGTGCAGATTCATGTCTGACATCATGCCGAGCATGTGCCTTTTCTCTCACCTTTACGGGGAACGACATAGAATAAAGCGCTCGTCGTCCGAGCGCTAGGGAATCGCGTATTTTTTCATGGTTAGGGGGCGAGGCGGTCTATTTTCCAGCCAGTTTCTGTTTCTGCTTCATCGCGCTGATAGATAAACCGGTCGTGCAGACGATGTTCGCCGCCCTGCCAGAATTCCATCGAATCCACTTTCACGCGAAAACCGCCCCAGAAGCTGGGAAGCGGGACTTCGCCGTTGCTGAATTTTTGTTTGAGTTCGAGGAATTTGCTTTCCAGCACGCCACGCGCGGAGATACGGTTCGACTGCTGCGATACCCAGGCGCCGATCTGGCTGTCTTTCGGGCGGCTGGTGAAATATTTCATGACTTCCAGCGTCGAGAGGCGTTCTGCCTGACCGAGGACGATGACTTGTCTGTCCAGCATATGCCACGGGAACAGCAGGCTGATGCGGGAATTGTTCGCTAACTGCTGCGCTTTGCGGCTGCCCAGATTGGTGTAGAACACCAGCCCTTTTTCGTCATAGTGCTTTAACAGAACGATACGCTGAAACGGTTGCCCGCGTTCGTCAACGGTCGCCACAACCATCGCCGTCGGATCCGCCAGACGCGCATCGCAGGCCTGCTTCAGCCAGTGTTCAAACAAAGGAAGCGGTTCGGGAGTTAGATCTGCGCGACGCAGCCCGCCGCGCGTGTATTCACGGCGCGAGTCCGCAATATCAAATTCTTTGTTATCAGCCATATGGATTCAAATGCGTCTCTGAGGAAGGTAAAACGCATTGTGCACCCGACGCGTCAGGATCTCAACGTTCCTGACGCAGGGTTTTGGAAAGCGGAAAGCGAGGCTATTTCTGGACGCAATCGTCGATAATGACGTTATCCCCGCGCTGGACGAAGGCCTGATTGCCTTTTGACCAGAAGGTATAGCGGCCATCGCTGTAACGGGTTCCTGAGGCGGCTTCGACCTGTTTGAGTTTCAGCTGCTCGCCATCCAGCACCATGCTTACCTGCTGTGCCGGTTTATCCAGCGTGACGGTCAGTGGCAACGTGCCGCACTGATAATGTAATTCTTCCGTCGGGCTTTCAGCCTGATGACTGAACTGGCTGCATCCTGCCAGCGTTAATCCGGCTAACGAAGCGATAATCGCCTTTTTCATGTAGTGCTCCCTGTAGGTTCTGGTTTACCTCCGTTATGTACCACGCCAGATGGCGCAGCACATTGAGATAAAACCGAGAACGCATCAGGGACGGCTTGAAACCACCGGATAAATCGCGCCAAGCACAGTTTCGCGGCTGGCACCGGTCACGGACGGCAAATTACCCGGCTGGCCGGATAACGTTCTGAATGCCAGCCACGCAAACGCCAGCGCTTCCATATCATCACCGCTTATACCACAGGAATCCGTAGTGCAGACTTCAGTGCCCGGCAACATCGCTGAAAGCCGCGCCATCAGTAACGGATTACGTGCGCCACCACCGCACACCATCAGGCGATCGCAGCCGCCGGTCAGCTGAACCTGTTCGGCGATGCTTACTGCCGTCAGTTCGGCCAGCGTGGCCTGAACATCTGCGGGGGCAATTTCCGGTGATCGCGCGAGCTGTTTTTCCAGCCACGCCATATTGAAATATTCACGCCCGGTGCTTTTCGGCGCAGGCTCCGCAAAATAGGGATCCGAGAGCATCTGCTGAAGCAGACGCAAATTGACCCGCCCCTGACCAGCCCATTCCGCACCTTTATCGTAAGGCCGGGCTTTATGACGCCAGATCCACGCATCCATCAGCATATTGCCCGGCCCGGTGTCATACCCGCGCACCGGTTGTCCCGGCAAAAGCATAGAGAGATTCGCAATGCCGCCTATGTTCAGGATCATCCTGCGCTCAGCAGCGTCAGACAGTAATGCCTGATGAAACGCCGGAACCAGCGGTGCGCCCTGCCCGCCCCACGCCATATCGCGGCGGCGGAAATCGCCCACGGTAGTAATACCGGTCATGGCCGCAATACGGTTGTTGTCGCCAAGCTGCATCGAAAAAGTGGTTTTGCCTTTAGGCTGATGCCAGACGGTCTGCCCGTGGCAGCCGATCGCTGTGACTTCGTCCGCAGAGATGTTGGCACTTTTCAGTAAGCCTAAAACTGCTTCGCCAAATAAAATTCCCAGCTGAGTATCGAGCTCGCCGACCTGTTCAAGCGTCACCTGTTGCCCCTGGCACATCCCCAGAATGGCATTTTTTAGCGCCAGAGGAATGGGATGAGAATAGCTCGCCTGCTGCGCCACCATGCGTTCGTCAATGGCGGCCAGCACAACATCAACACCATCGAGACTGGTGCCGGACATCACCCCGATATAGCGACCTGACTTCATAGATAACATCCCCAACTCCTCAGGAAAAACGTCCGACAAAGTAATAGCCACAGAGTAATCGGTATTTAGAGAGCAGCGCCATGAGTTACTGAATTTTTTATTACGCCGTGTGATGACTTCGTGTTTTTCTTGTTACGGTTTTTTATTTTTAAAAATAGGTGCGCTGCAATAATCGCCAATAACAACATTAAGCCAGAAATTTTGATTTAACAGATGGCTGTCTAAAACTTAAACCTGCGTTTATTATTAGTTGAGTCCCTCTCCTGTATACTGGAGATAGTGAAGTGAATTTCTGTTATGACACCCTCGACACTGATGTTGAACTGTGTACTGTTTTTTCTCTGTTGCTGCCGCTACTCTGAAAGATGTGCAGTAGCATAAAAAAAGGAGCTCTTTATGATTAAGCGTTTACTCGTCGTCGCCCTTGCCGGTGCAACCCTTGCTGGCTGCGTCAACGATAATTCTCTGTCTGGCGATGTTTACTCCGCATCTCAGGCTAAGCAAATTCAACAAGTTACCTACGGGACTATCGTTTCTGCACGTCCAGTACAGATTCAGGGCGGAGATGATGCGAACATCGTCGGCGCTTTGGGCGGGGCTGTGCTCGGTGGCTTCCTGGGTAACACTGTCGGTGGCGGTACTGGCCGCAGCCTGGCAACCGCCGCGGGTGCTGTTGCCGGTGGTGTAGCCGGTCAGGGCGTTCAAAGTTCTCTTAACCGTTCAAATGGTGTGGAACTACAAATCCGTCGCGATGACGGCAGCACAATCCAGGTTGTTCAGAAAGCCGGACCGACCAAATTCAGCGTCGGTCAGCGTGTGAGCATGGCAAGCAGCGGCAGCACCATTACTGTCTCTCCTGGTGCCTGATAGCTTTCCCCGCAAAACAAAAAACCGAAGCCAATGGCTTCGGTTTTTTTTATGCGCCCTGCTTTTCCGGCAGAGCAAATACAACGCTGTGTGACGTAAAAAAACTCAATTCTTATGATTTGCTTTGCAGGGAAGCGATATTTTTTTCCAGCCGGGACAGCATCCCGCCCAGTTGTTCAATTTCTGCAGACGACATACCTGACAAAATTTCTTTGCGCGTGGAATCAATCACCGACTCCATTTCACTGATGATAGGTTCCGCTTCTTCAGTCAGCTTGATGCGTTTAGCACGGCGATCGCTGGCACAAGTCTGACGGGTAATCAGTTTCTTTTCTTCGAGCTGATCCAGCGTGCGGACCAGAGAAGGTTGTTCAATCCCAATGGCTTTTGCGAGCTGAATTTGAGACTGTTCAGGAGGTAACATATTGATATTGTGCAGTGTTACCCAATGTGTTTGCGTGAGTTCCAATGGTTTTAGCCGATCGTCAATCAACGCACGCCAGGCACGAACTAATCGTGCTAGATCTGACCCCAGATTCGATTCCAATTATCCCCTCCTTATAATTAGCATGCTAAGATAACTCCCCAGAGTTTAGCTTAGTTTTAGGAACTTTAATCGAGAAATTACAATTCTATATATAATGGTAGGTACTATTGCATCCGGAAGCGGGTCGCCTGCTTCCAAAGGTAAACTTGTTTATAACACAATCACTGGCAGAGATTAATATTGTGAATGCGCAAATGTTTGACTCAGGCTTCCCCTTACCGGATCTGGTCCTGGGTGCCTCACTTTATTTCCCCCCAATGTTCAAAGCATTTTTACTGGGGCTGGTTTTCTGGCTTCTGATACACCGGGTTCTGCGTGATTGGATTTATTCTGGTGAAGTGTGGCATCCCACCCTGATGGATTTATCCCTTTTTGTTATCTCTATTTGTGCCGCACTGATGCTTATGGTGAACATCTAAAAATGAAATTTAAGACACTCAAATATTTCTCAACCGTGCTGGTTTTTGCGGTCGCTATATGTGCGGGCTGGTGGATGTGGAATTACTATATGCAATCGCCGTGGACGCGAGACGGCAAAGTTCGCGCCGAAATTGTCGACATCACGCCTGAGGTTTCCGGACGGATTATCGACATCAATATCCATGATAATCAGTTCGTAAAAAGCGGAGACCCACTGTTCAGCCTGGATCCGGTCCCTTTCAGGATCGCTGTCGATAATGCACAGGCGGCGCTGGCAAAAGCGGCGGCAGATCTAGCCAAAGCAGAGCATGAGGCAACGCGCCGTCGCGGTCTGGGCACTAACGTTATTTCTGCCGAGTCGCTGGATGAATCGAATATCAGCGCCAAAGCTATGCAGGCTGCTTATCAGGCTGCGCAGGCGTCCTTAGAACAGGCAAAATGGAATCTGAGTAAAACCAATATTGTCGCGCCGACTGACGGTTATATAACCAACCTGCAAACCCGCAAAGGGAATTACGCCACCACGGGCACTCCGCTGGTGGGGCTGGTAGATATTCATTCTTTTTACGTACTCGGCTATTTCGAAGAGACGAAACTAAAAAGTATTCGCGAAGGCAGCCAGGCTGATATCACTTTATTTAACGGGAATATTCCGCTTCAGGGGCGCGTCGAAAGTATTGGCCGCGCCATTTATGACCAGAGCCTGGATACGCCGTCGGATTTACTGATGAACGTGAAACCTAATGTGCCGTGGGTTCGTCTTGCACAGCGCGTTCCGGTGCGGATTAAGCTGGAAAATGTCCCCGAACATGTCGTTCTGGTGGCGGGTACCACCTGCACTATTTCCATCCGTGATTAAGGCCCTGCCGTGAATCTTTCCTGGCTCGAGTGGAAAAATACGCCGTGGGGCAAAGCGACCGGCGGCCAATGGCGATACGCATTGCGCAATTCTATCGCCATGATCCTGGCGCTGTATATCGCCTTTGAATTCCAGATGGATGAGCCTTACTGGGCACTGACCTCCGCAGCAGTCGTGAGTTTCCCCACCGTTGGCGGCGTTATCAGTAAAAGTATCGGACGTATTATTGGCAGCCTGCTGGGGGCGGTGGGCGCAGTTTTTATCGCCGGACACTGTCTGAATGAGCCGTGGCTGTTTACGTTTTCTATCGCCGCCTGGCTGGGCGTCTGTACGTATATTTCCAACCACTATCAAAATAACGTTTCGTACGCCTTCGCGCTGGCCGGTTATACCGCGGCGATCATCGCGTTTTCGACCGTAGACGTGACCGACACGACGCAGATTTTTGATATCGCTCAGGCACGCGTCGGGGAAGTGATCACCGGTATTTTGTGCGGCGGTTTCATGATGATGGTTCTGCCGAGCACCTCTGACGGCGACGCCCTGCTCACTTCCCTGCGAAAAATGCACACACAGTTGCTGGAGCACGCGCAGTTGTTGTGGCGGGCCGAAATCAATGAGCAGATCCGTACTTCGCATGAAGGATTGATCGGGCAAATCCTGACCATGAATCTGCTGCGCATTCAGGCTGTCTGGAGCCATTACCGCCTGCGCCGTCAGAACAACGTTCTCAATTATTTGCTGCATCAGCAACTGCGCATGACAAGCTACATTTCCAGCCTTCGCCGGATGCTGCTGAACTGGCCCCATCCGCCGGAAAATCTGGCCGACGTATTAACCGTTTTACTCGATGAACTCCGCAAACCGGACACCGATAAATATAGGCTATCAAAAATCCTTCAGTGCATTAAGCCTCATGACACCGCAGATTTTCGCCATCAGGCATTCTGGAAGCGGCTGCGTGATTTTTGCTGGCTTTATTTGCGCAGTGAACGCTGGTTGCGCCGCGTTGAAAAGGCCAATGCCGCAGAAGCAGAAATGCTGCAACCACCAAGAATCAGCCATCTCGCTCAGCATACTGACACTGTTGAAGCTGCTTATAACGGTCTGCGGACGTTCCTGTGTATTGTTATCGGATGTGCGTTCTGGATGACCACGCAATGGGATTCCGGTGCCGGTGCCGTGGCGCTGACCGCCGTCAGTTGCGTGCTTTATTCCTCAACCGCATCGCCCATCGGCAGCATCACGCTGTTAATTAAATCGCTCGGCCTGTTATTCATTGGCTGTTTTTTACTGAAATTCGGCCTGATGGTACAAATCGATAATTTCTGGGTGTTCTGCGCGTTCTTCCTGCCGATGCTGGTGACCATGCAGATGATGAAGCTGCAATACAAAAGGTACGCCGGATTGTGGGGCCAGATGATCGTGTTTATGGGCTCGTTTCTGGCCGTCACAAACCCGCCGGACTTTGATTACGGATCGTTTATGAATGACGGCGTCGCCAAAATTGCGGGCGTCATGCTGGCGGGGATCGCGTTCCAGGTTTTACGCCCAAGTTCGGATAAACGTAAAAGCCGTCGCATTATTCGCGCCCTGCGCCGCGACTTTATGGATCAGCTCAGCCGTAAACCTTCTCTGAGCCATTTCCAGTTTGAATCCCTGATTTACCACCGGATGAATCAGCTGAATCAGAGTAAAGACCAGATCTCGCGTACCTGGCTGCTGCGCTGGGGGGTGGTGCTGCTCAATTGCAGTCACATCGTCTGGCAGCTACGCGAATGGGAAACGCGATCCGACCCGCTTTCTGCGGTACGTGATGTCTGTATTCATTGTCTGAAAGGCGTGATGACGGAGCGTGGCGTCAGCCATGCAAATCTGGATGGTACGCTGGCTGAATTACTGCGTATGAGTGAATCACTGGCGCATCATCCTGAACCGGCGGCGCGCGATCTGGCGGGAGTGATCTGGCGTTTATATTGCTCGCTGTCACAGCTGCAACAGGCGATTTCAACGGATGACGGCCCGGCGGATCCTGCGCTTGCTGCCACAAAACCCGCCTGACCGTTAAGACTCAAAACGGGTTACGGAACATCGTAACCCAGAGCCGCTTTACGGATGCGGAACCACTGCTGGCGCGTCATCTCAAGCGATAATGATTTCAGTGCTGACGCCACGCGTTCGATTTTGCCCGAACCGATAATCGGCAACGGCTGTGAAGGCAGACGCATCACCCACGCATAAACCACCTGTTCAATGGTGTCTGCACCGGTTTCATTGGCCACGGCCTGAAGCTCGTCACGCAGCGGCTGGAATTCTGCCTCGCTGAACAGACGACCGCCGCCCAGACAGGACCACGCCATCGGTTTGATACGCAGCTGCTGGCAGAGATCTAAGGTTCCGTCGAGAATAGCGGGCTGATGAATCGGAGAAATTTCTACCTGATTGGTGACCAGTGAGAACGGCAGGCGCGACTGCAAAAGGCTGAACTGCGCTGGCGTAAAATTGGAGACACCAAAGTGTTTCACTTTGCCGCTTTTATGCAACTGCGTGAACGCTTCTGCCACTTCGTCGGCATCCATCAGCGGATCAGGGCGGTGGATCAGCAGTAAATCCAGCGAATCCGTATGGAGATTGCTCAGGGATTTCTCAGCGCGTTCAACGATATATTTATGATCGGTAATGTAGTGACCAATCTTGTTGTCAGGGTTTGCTTTAGTCGCGATACCGCATTTGCTCACCAGCTGCATTTTTTCGCGCAACGACGGTTTCAGACGCAGAGCCGCGCCAAACGCCGCCTCACACTGATAATCGCCATAAATATCCGCATGATCGGCGGTCGTGATACCCAGCTCGATATGCTGCTCCATAAACGCCAGAACCTGCTGCGGCGTCATATTCCATTCCATCAGACGCCAGTAACCGCAAATCAGTTTTGAAAAAACCGGGCCTTGCGGCGAAATCGGAGTACGTGCTTCCATTATGATTCCCTTAAGTTTTTCGTATTTTCAAGCTACAGAATACACAACGTCTGTGATGCTGTATTGATGCGAAGCGGAAGAATTGCAAAGAAGCAGACCGCCATCACGACCCTGACAATCTGCGTTACGTATTCAGAACAGTTCGGGTTGTTCCGGCAGCGGTTCGTCCGGCTGTTTTCCGGCACGTTGCTGGCGCGCTAAACGTTGCTGACATAAGCGCAGCACGTGGCGTTTTTCCGCATCGGTCATTTTCATCCAGCCAAAACGTTCTTCGCGGCTGCGCAGGCAACCACGGCAATAACCACGTTCATCGGCCTGACAAATTCCACGGCACGGACTGGGGATGTCGAAAAACTCAAGCTGCTGGGCCACACGCCCTCCGCAAATAACGGTGAACTTTTATTCAAGACGTTTTCTCGCCATCCCGCAAGATGATTTATCGCCCGATGTCTCAATCTTCAAATATCTGCAACACGGCGCTGCTACCTTACGCGTGGCTGTTTATTCTGTCTGAAAACAGCCCTACTGTTTCCCCGACATCAATAAGAAAACAGATGTTTGCCCTCACCTCAGCCGGCACCCGCCGGCTCTTTTTTCTTCATTTTTCGCCCGCACAGTGATACGACGCAGGGTAAGTTTTTTCGAAAAGGCACCGTGCGCGTAGTCACAAGCGCCCCGGATACGATAGAAAGAGCCATGAATAAACGGTCGTATGCGGGGAGTACGCTCCATAATGTCATACCGATCAATCCCATAATTTCGGAGTTACTCAAAATGACTAAGCTTTTCACCCCTCTTGTTGTTGGTAAAAACACTCTGCCAAACCGCGTGTTTATGGCTCCACTGACCCGCCTGCGCAGCATTGAACCAGGTGATATCCCGACGCCGCTGATGGGTGAATATTACGCACAGCGCCACAGCTCCGGCCTTATCATCACCGAAGCGACACAAGTTTCCTTCCAGGCGAAAGGTTACGCGGGCGCACCCGGCCTGCACACGCCGGAACAGGTTGCGGCCTGGAAAAAAATTGTTGCCGGCGTGCATCAGAAAAACGGCCACATCGCCGTACAGCTTTGGCACACCGGCCGCATTTCGCACAACAGCGTTCAGCCGGACAACCAGACGCCGGTTGCGCCCTCAGCGGTCAATCCTAATACGCGTACCAGCCTGCGTGATGAGCAAGGCCACGCCATTCGCGTCGATTGCCCGACACCGCGCGCGCTGGAGCTGAGTGAAATCCCAGGCATCGTGAATGATTTCCGTCACGCAGCAGCCTGTTCAGCAGAAGCCGGTTTCGATTACATCGAACTGCACGCGGCGCACGGTTATCTGTTGCACCAGTTCATGTCTCCGGCCTCTAACCTGCGTGAAGACCAGTACGGCGGCAGCATTGAAAACCGCACGCGCCTGACGCTCGAAGTGGTAGACGCCGCTATTGACGCCATCGGAGCTGATCGCGTCGGTATCCGTATTTCCCCGATGGGCCCGTTCAACGGCCTCGACAACGGTCAGGATCAGGAAGAAGCGGCAATTTATCTGCTGGATGAACTTAACAAACGTAAACTGGCCTACCTGCACATTTCTGAACCTGACTGGGCGGGCGGCAAACCTTACACCACAGAATTCCGCGAAGTGATCCGCGCGCATTATCAGGGCGTGATTGTCGGTGCCGGTGCGTATACCGCAGAAAAAGGCGAAGAGCTGATCGAAAAAGGTTACATCGATGCCGTGGCGTTTGGCCGCAGCTACATCGCCAACCCGGATCTGGTCGAGCGCCTGAAATCACATGCACCACTCAATGAACCAAAACCTGAAACCTTCTACGGCGGCGGTGCTCAGGGCTATACCGATTACCCAACGCTGTAATCAATAATAAATTTTTACACCTTCTTTGCGGCAGCCGACGCCCTCCGGTTGCCGCTTTTTTTGGTCAGTCATTCAGCAACTGATTGCCGTTTTACGGACAAAACGGTCACTATCAGTTAGGCTTGAAATAATAATCATCATGCTGCGAATAAAGAGGAAATTATGCGTTTACTCCATACCATGCTTCGCGTCGGCGATCTGCCGCGTTCAATCAGCTTTTATACCGATGTTTTAGGCATGCGACTGCTGCGTACCAGCGAAAATACAGAGTACAAATATTCACTGGCCTTCGTGGGTTACACCGAAGAAAGTGAAGGCGCCGTGATCGAGCTGACCTACAACTGGGGCGTAGACAGCTACGACATCGGTACCGCCTATGGTCACATCGCGCTGGGCGTAGATAACGTTGCGCAAACTTGTGAAGATATCCGTAATGCGGGCGGTAAAGTGACGCGTGAAGCGGGCCCGGTTAAAGGCGGTTCAACTATCATCGCGTTCGTGGAAGATCCGGATGGCTACAAAATTGAATTGATCGAATCCAAACATGCCGGTCAGGGTCTGGGAAATTAATCCTTTGCAATAATGGCCTTAACCGCTGACAGGGGCGCTGATGCGCCCTTTTTTATTGCCAATTTCTCCGTGCCCCTGTAACGGGTGACAAAATTTGTCATAATGCGCGCTGAATTCGATGAAGATTAAGAAGCTAATGGCCGAGAATAGTGACATTAACGCCCTGAAAGGTCGTTTTCGTGGTTTTTATCCCGTGGTGATTGATGTGGAAACCGCCGGATTTAATGCCAAAACTGATGCCCTGCTGGAAATTGCCGCGATCACGCTGAAAATGGATGAGGACGGCTGGCTGCAAAGCGACGAGACCGTACACTTCCACGTTGAGCCTTTCGAAGGCTCGGTGCTGGTGCCGGAAGCGCTGGCTTTCAACGGTATTGATCCGACCAACCCGTTGCGTGGTGCGGTCAGTGAATACGAAGCGCTGCACGAGATTTTCAAAGTTATCCGTAAAGGGATGAAAGAACAGAACTGTAACAGGGCGATTATCGTGGCGCATAACGCCAATTTTGACCACAGTTTCCTGATGGCCGCCGCCGAACGTGCGGGGCTAAAACGCAATCCTTTCCATCCGTTTGCCACCTTTGATACCGCCGCGTTAAGCGGGCTGGTGCTCGGGCAAACCGTGCTGGCGAAGGCCTGTATCAGCGCCGGTATCGTGTTTGACAGCAGTCAGGCGCATTCCGCCCTGTACGACACTGAACGCACAGCAGAACTGTTTTGCGAGCTGGTGAATCGCTGGAAACGCCTCGGCGGCTGGCCGCTGGCACTGTCTGCGGATGAAAACGAAGTGGAAGAAGCACCGGAAGAAAATCAGCAATAATTTTCGCGGCTTTCATGCAGTCGAAAGGACAAATAAAAAGAGCGACATAATGTCGCTCTTTTTTTACCGGTAACCCCGGGTCAGGCTGCCGGTATTTCTGAATCGCCCTGAATTACTCTTCAGAGGATTTGTATTTCTCAGCCGTTTCTTTGATCAGCTGTTGCAGTTCACCGCGCTGGAACATCTCAACCACGATGTCGCAACCGCCAACCAGCTCACCATCAACCCACAGCTGCGGGAACGTTGGCCAGTTAGCAAATTTTGGCATCTCAGCACGAATATCCGGGTTCTGCAGGATATCAACGTAAGCGAAACGCTCGCCACACGCAGACAGCGCCTGAACAGCCTGTGCTGAAAAACCGCAGCTTGGCAGTTTTGGAGAACCTTTCATGTACAGCAGAATCGGGTTTTCAGAAACTTGCTTCTGAATTTTTTCAATCGTTGGAGTGGTCATTTCTTGCTTCCTCAAGCCGGTACAGGCTGTCACGGTCATTACTCTTCACGCGCAGCACACAGAGACGGTGTGCAATCACAATGCTTTCTATTGTAACGATGGCTGCCACCAGATAAAAACGCCAATTTTTGTGGGGTCTTTCTCAATACTGGCATTTCGCTAAACAATCTTCTGCGCTTGCGTTCAGGTTCACATATTTAAAGATTCATCGAGAATAACATTTTTGCCGTTCCACGATAATGTCAGATTTGCAAAATCCCATTCTTTAACTTAAATAATAACATGATGAAAAGTGGTTATTTTTTTGACTAAAAATGGCGGTTATTTCGACATAAAAAAAGCTATTAACTTTTTCTCACAATATGATCTAGAATCGAGGCAATTCGTGCTTTTTTGTCTCGTTCTTTTAGGCAATACTCTGACATCCCTGATGTTTAACCCTACCACTCATGGTAACGAAGCTATGCGCTTACTGTTCACGCTTTTTGTGCTGCTCTTTACCCAGCTGTTTCTGAATATGGCTCATGCGTCGCCACAGACTCGTGTCGCTGCCGACCAGCGAAAGAGTCATGTTAACCAGGTCACGCCGGAAGAACGCCGAAAGCGAAAAACGGCAGCCGCGAAAACCAGCAAGAAAACCAAAGTCGCGCCGGTTTCAGAACCTAAAACTCAGGAAAAAAATTCGAAGAAGAAAGTCAAAAGCACCGAACTGGTTAAGCGAAAGACGTCTTCTGAAAAAACAGTAAAAACGACGCGGGCCGAGAGTAAAAAAGAAAAAACACTCAAGACAACCCGGGCCGAGGCGAAAGCAGGGAAGGAAACGAAAACCCGCTCTCTCGCTAAAAACAGCAGTGAAAAGGCCAGTAAAAAAGAAGCGTATGGCCGCCACCGCAAAGGCAAAAAGTTACGTGAAGAAGACAGTAAACCGATAACGCTCAGCGCAACACACAAGAAACGTTATCAGCACGCACAACAAACCGCGATGACCAAGCTGATGCACCAGGTCGGCAAACCTTACCGCTGGGGCGGAACGTCACCGAATACAGGTTTCGATTGCAGCGGACTGGTTTACTACGCATATAAAGATTTGATCCGTATTAAAATGCCCCGCACAGCGAATGAAATGTACCACTTGCGCGATGCGGCCCCGGTCAAACGGGGTGAATTAGAATCCGGCGATCTGGTTTTCTTCCGGATTAATAACCGCGGCGCCGCAGACCATGTCGGTGTTTACGTAGGAAACGGGAAGTTTATCCAGTCACCGCGCACCGGCGAAGACATTAAGATCACCTCACTGGGTGACGATTACTGGCAAGATCATTATGTAGGCGCACGACGGGTAATGACCCCTAAGACGATCCGATAATAAACAATTCGTTAAGTCTGAAGTTTCGCTAATCAGCCATTGAATAGCATTTAACGAAGAGTTTCTGCAGGGAAGAGTATCGGCGGAATGGGTGACTGCGTAAAATTGAAAAGGGCGATTCCTGTTATAGGTAATCGCCCTTTTTATTGCGGCTTTCGCGCAAATCAGTTCATCACTGCGGTGAAACTGAAAGCAATAATCACGAGCAAAGCGCAGACCGTAGTGATCAAAGAAAATTTCAGGTTGCTGTCCATTAAACCCCCTTACGGATCAAATTGTGGCGTTCGTATAGCCACACTGAATGTGTGCCAACGCATTTTCTCATAATTCGCATTGAAAATCTTGTGCTGAATGACACCAGGTTCATGACAATTTTACTTCCACTTTCCTGCATTATAAGTGAAAATTGTCGGTTACCACGCCTGTGTGCCGGTCGATTTCACCCGAGAGCATTTCACGCCTCACTCTGAAGAATCCACCCAACGATTTCACTGCCCTTTTCGAAGTCAGCAGTTAAATCCACGCAAGCAAACGATTAACATAATGCTAACGTGCTGAAACACGTGAGCACAGGAGTCATTTTTTACATGGCAACGATTAAAGATGTCGCAAAGCGCGCTGGCGTTTCCACCACAACCGTGTCGCACGTCATCAATAAAACCCGTTTCGTCGCCGAAGAAACCCGAGCCGCGGTTCTCCTTGCAATCAAAGAGTTGCACTATTCTCCCAGCGCTGTGGCACGTAGCCTGAAGGTCAATAACACCAAAACGATCGGTCTTCTGGCAACGTCCAGTGAAGCGCCCTACTTCGCCGAAGTGATTGAGGCCGTGGAAAACAGCTGTTTCTCAAAAGGCTATACGCTGATTTTGTGTAACTCACACAATAATCTGGAGAAGCAACAGGCCTACCTGCAAATGCTGGCGCAAAAACGCGTCGACGGTTTACTTGTGATGTGCGCGGAGTATCCGGACGAATTGCTGAATATGCTTGAAGAATACCGCTCCATCCCGATGGTTGTGATGGACTGGGGCGAAGCGCGTAAGAATTTCACCGACAGCATTATCGATAACGCGTTTGAAGGCGGCTATATGGCCGGACGTTATCTGATTGAACGCGGTCATCGCGATATCGGCGTGATCCCTGGGCAACTGGCGCGAAACACCGGCGGCGGCCGTTTCCAGGGCTTTGTGAAAGCACTGACGGAAGCTAATATTCCTCTTCGTGAAGAATGGGTCGTTCAGGGCGACTTTGAGCCGGAATCGGGCTATCAGGCCATGCACAAAATTCTGATGCAGAAAAACCGCCCGACGGCTGTATTCTGTGGCGGTGACGTGATGGCGATGGGGGCAATCTGTGCCGCCGATGAGCTGGGCCTGCGCGTACCGCAGGATATTTCCGTGATTGGCTATGATAACGTGCGTAACGCGCGCTATTTCTCACCGGCACTGACGACAGTTCATCAGCCAAAAGAACGTCTGGGCGAAATGGCCTTTACCATGCTGCTGGACAGAATTATCAGCAAACGCGAAGAGTCGCAGACCATTGAAGTGCATCCCAAACTGGTTGAGCGCCGTTCCGTGGCCGACGGCCCGTACCGCGATTACCGCCGTTAACTTTCAATAAACGCCTGTGCCGCAGGCGTTTATTGTCAGTCGCGCAACCATTCCCGGTTCATCGTTTCCGTATCGCCCATGTATTCCAGCAGCCACGCCAGCGAAGGCGACGGATTGCTCTGATCCCACGTCAGGCAGCACGGGCTGTCCGGAAAGGTATTTTCCAGCGACAGTACCTGTAATTTTTGCTGTTCAATCCAGGGTGTCACGCGGTGAACCGGCATCATGCCAACACATAAACCTTCGTTCAGACATTCCAACGCACACGTCCAGTCGGGAACCACCAGCCGCCGCTGGTTATCCAGCGTCCAGGTATCGCGTTTCGGCAATGTCCGCGATGTATCTTCCAGGCAAAGCGCCGGATAAGGCCGTAACTGATCGTCACTCAGTATTCCCTGCGTCTGGGCCAGCGGATGTTGCGCGCTGACCACACAATGCCAGTCCATAAAACCCATATCGCGGAAATTGAACCGTCCACCGACGGGGATCGCCCGCGTCGCGCCGATGGCGACATCCGCCCGCCCGTCGACCAGCGCGTCCCAGACACCGTTAAAGACTTCCGAATGAATGATGAGTTCGGTATCAGGGAAATGGCGATAGAAATCCAGCACCAGCTGCCGTGTCCGCACAGGTTTAACGATACGGTCAACGGCCACCCGTAATTCTCCGCGCCAGCCATTGGCGACCTGCTGACACTGGCGGCGGGTCGCTATCATTTTTTTTGTCAGAACCCGCGCTTCGTCGACAAAAACTTTACCGGCAGGAGTCAGAATAACGTCGCGATGTCTGCGTTCAAACAACGGAACGGCCAGCCATTGTTCAAGCTGGCGAACGGTGTAGCTGATGGCAGAAGGAACCCGGTGCAAGTCCTGCGCGGCAGCGCTAAAACTGCCTGTTCGGGCGACGGCATCGACCACTTCAAGTGCATATTCTGACCACATCGTTTAGCCTTCAATATTTTTGATAGCAGATTGCAAATATTAGCGTTTCACAAGCCTGTTATCAAAGCGTTAAACTCCGCATCCGATACGATTTCCGCGTCAAATCATCTGCAATAAATAAATTAAAGAGACAATAATGAAACCCTCACTTGGATTTATGCTCTATCTTGCCGGGCTGAGCATGCTTGGCTTTTTAGCGACCGATATGTACCTTCCGGCCTTCAGCGCGATGCAAAGCAGCCTGATGACCAGCCCGGGCATGATCAGCGCCAGCCTGAGTATTTTCCTTGGCGGCTTTGCCATCGGTCAGCTGTTGTGGGGGCCGTTGTCCGACAAGATTGGCCGCAAGCCGGTATTGCTGATTGGCTTAGCGCTCTTTGTCGTCGGTTGTCTGGGCGTGCTATGGGTTGAGAATGTCCGCGCCCTGCTGGCGCTGCGTTTCCTGCAAGCTGTCGGCGTCTGTGCCGCCGCCGTCACCTGGCAGGCGCTGGTGGTAGATCGCTTTTCTGCCGATGTTGCTAAAAAAACCTTTGCCAGCATCATGCCACTGGTTGCGCTTTCCCCTGCTCTGGCACCTTTGCTGGGCGCCTGGGTTCTCAACCATTTTGACTGGGAAGCGATTTTCGTTCTGCTGACCGCCGTAGCCGTTATCTTGCTTATCACCACGTCCACACTGCGCGAAAATGCGCCAGAGGTTCATGCTCCTGCTGATAAAACCGGTTTCGCGAAGCTTCTCGCTTCCCGGGTTTACAGCGGTAACGTGATGATTTATGCCGCCTGCTCTGCCGGCTTTTTCGCGTGGCTGACTGGTTCCCCGTTTATTCTCAGCGACATGGGGTATTCGCCGGGTGTGATTGGCCTGAGCTATGTTCCACAGACCATTGCTTTCCTTCTTGGCGGTTTTGGGTGTCGTGTGCTGATCAGCAAAACGGATGGGAATAAGATCCTGCCGTGGCTGCTGGCAGGTTATGGCGTCAGTGTGGCGGGTTTGTTCGGCGTGGCTATATTTACTGATGCGAGTCTGGTGAGTCTGTTAATTCCGTTCTGCCTGATGGCTTTGGTGAATGGCGCGATTTATCCCATTGTCGTCGCAAATGCATTAATGCCATTTCCTGCTAATACAGGTAAGGCCGCGGCGTTGCAAAATACACTGCAGTTGGGTCTATGTTTCCTCGCGAGTTTGCTGGTTTCCGCATTTATTGTGCAACCACTCATGGCGACAGTCACCACGATGCTGTCTACACTACTGTTGGTAGTTTTAGGCCGCTGGCTGTCACTGCGTCAGGAAGAAGTGCAATCCGGTGAACAGGAACCGGTGCAGAAACAGCATGCACGGAATGCAAACTAATAGTGATAATGACTTTAAGTAACAATCACTTAATGGACATTTACATTCGTAGTGATTAACTATTGAGAATGCCAGCCAGCGAGCCTATACTCAACTGAACCCAATAAAATAGCATTTTTACAATACTTTTATTACATAGTTAGCGTCGGCGCGAGGTTCGCGTCACACTATTTATTCTGGTTCGTTTTTCAAGGATGATTTTCCTGCCCACATTTTGTGTGCAGGCGTTCTTCTAATTTCCTCTGTTGGTGTCGAATATCGGACGTGGCGCAAGTCGTCTGTTCTCATAAAGACCTGCAAAAATAGCCTTTGCTTTTCCCGGCAGGTTAATAAGTCAGAAGAGAAAGTGATGGAGAAGCTATGAGTTCATCGTGTATAGAAGACCAAAGCATTCAGGACAATCAGTGGTATCGGATAGTCAGTGAAATGCTGGCTACGGCAGACATCCAGGTTAACGGTAATCGCCCTTTCGACCTTAAAGTAAAAAACACTGACTTCTTCAAGCGTGTTTTACAGGAAGGTTCTTTGGGTCTGGGTGAAAGTTATATGGATGGTTGGTGGGAATGCGAGCGCCTTGATATATTTTTCCAGCGCGTTCTCCGTGCCGGTTTGGAAAATAAACTCCCCCACCATTTTAAAGACACACTACGTATCGCAGCAGCACGCCTCACCAATCTGCAGTCCCGTAAACGGGCGTGGATCGTCGGGAAAGAACATTACGATTTGGGTAATGATTTATTTACCCTGATGCTCGACCCGTATATGCAATATTCCTGCGGCTACTGGAAAGATGCCACGACGCTTGAAGAAGCGCAGGAAGCTAAACTCAAAATGATCTGCGATAAACTGCAACTGAAACCGGGCCAGCGTTTGCTCGATATCGGCTGCGGCTGGGGTGGATTATCTGAGTTTGCAGCCCGCAATTATGGCGTCAGCGTGGTTGGCGTTACGATTTCTGCCGAGCAACAAAAGCTGGCCCAGAAACGCTGCGAAGGCCTGGACGTCACCATTTTGCTACAGGATTACCGCGATCTTAACGATCAGTTCGACCGTGTTGTTTCCGTCGGTATGTTCGAGCATGTGGGCCCCAAAAATTATGAGACCTACTTTAATGTCGCCCGACGTAACATCAAACCTGACGGCATTTTCCTGCTGCACACCATCGGTTCTAACAAAACAGATCTGAGTGTCGATCCGTGGATAGATAAATATATCTTTCCAAACGGCTGCCTGCCGTCTGTCCAGCAAATTGCTCGAAACAGCGAATCATTATTTGTGATGGAAGACTGGCACAATATCGGCGCAGATTATGATCGTACTCTGATGGCCTGGAATGAACGTTTCCAGAAACACTGGCCTGAACTGGCAGAGCGTTACGGCGACCGCTTTCACCGGATGTTCACCTATTATCTGAATGCCTGTGCAGGTGCTTTCAGAGCCCGTGATATTCAGCTCTGGCAAGTTGTGTTCAGCCCTGAAGGTGTGGATGGTGGGATGCGCGTGCCACGCTAATTCGCAGAATCCTTTTACCACGCTTTAAAAGCAAAAAACCGGACGTTCATGTCCGGTTTTCTTTTTGGTTTTTCTTTTTGGTTCCTGTTAACGCACGTGCTGAAAATGATTATTCAGCCTTTTCGTTCATCGCCTGCGCAGTGGCGATTGCGGCTTCGCGGCTGGCCAGCACACGTTCAACCGTATCGACGATGGCCTGCGTTTGCGGATCAATTTCAATATTAATTTTATCCCCGAGACGCTTAGTGCCCAGCGTGGTTCTTTGCAGCGTTTCAGGAATTAAATGCACACAAAAACGGGTGCGGGTCACCTCCCCGATGGTCAGGCTGATACCATCAATCCCGATATACCCTTTATGTAAAACATATTTCATTAAATCTTCATGCGGCATGCGGAACCAGATTTGACGGTTATTTTCTGACGTCAGAATCTTCGCCACTTCGGCAGTACAAATAATATGTCCGGACATTAAATGCCCGCCAATTTCGTCATTAAAACGCGCAGCGCGCTCCAGATTGACCTGATCGCCAACATTCAGATCGCCGAGATTGGTCAGACGCAGGGTTTCTTTCATCAGATCGAAACTGACTAAATTCCCCTTTACTTCTGTGACAGTCAGACAACAACCGTTGTGCGCGACAGAAGCCCCCAACTGGAGGTTATCAAGCATATCCTCAGGCAGGCGCACTACATGGGTACGGAAATTCGGTTTTTCGTCAATGGACACGACCGTTCCGGTTCCCTGAACTATTCCGGTAAACATAGCCTATTCCTCAATGTTTAAATCTGCTGTATTAAGACGACGCTAAGGTCAGTTTGCCGCAGAATTAAATGAAAGCCAAATCTCTGCGGACAAAAATAGTCTGGTATTGACGGATTTCATTATTTAACCGGTCATTAACAGCATTGTTTGCTTAAAAATATTGAAGATGTACAATCTTCTGGCTATTTTCCGCTCTTAAATGCCGTCACGCGTGGCGTTTTTTATTCAATATAATCAACAAAAAAGGTGTATCAGTGCAGAAGTACCTTGCAGAGGCGCGGGTATTGTTGGCGCTTGCGATCCCGGTCATCCTTGCGCAGGTCGCTCAGACCGCCATGGGCGTTGTCGATACCATTATGGCCGGTTCAGTCAGTGCCACCGATATGGCTGCGGTTGCCGTCGGCACCTCCATCTGGCTGCCCGCGATTCTATTCGGCCATGGTTTATTACTTTCACTGACGCCCACGGTTGCTCATCTGAACGGCGCCGGTCGCCGCGAAAAAATCGGCCATCAGATCCAGCAGGGATTCTGGCTGGCTTCCGGCGTTTCCGTGCTGATCATCGTCGTCTTGTCCCAATGTGATCATCTCATCGGCCTGATGCACAACATCGATCCTGAACTGAGAGAAAAAGCTGTCGGATATTTGCACGCCATCATGTGGGGTGCGCCGGGCTATTTATTCTTTCAGGTATTGCGCGATCAGTGCGAAGGCTTGTCAAAAACAAAACCCGGTATGGTCTTCGGGTTTATAGGGCTGCTGGTGAATATTCCCGTTAACTACATTTTCATCTACGGGAAATTTGGCGCGCCGGCCCTCGGCGGCGTGGGTTGTGGTGTGGCAACCGGCACGGTTTACTGGGTCATGTTCTTCATGATGCGATTTTACGTGCGCCGCAATTATACGATGCGCGATATCGTTGCCCCTTCCCGCTTTGCAAAACCTGACTGGCCGACGCTGCGCCGTCTGATTCAGCTCGGGATGCCAATTGCGCTGGCGCTGTTCTTTGAAGTGACGCTGTTTGCGATTGTCGCGCTGCTGGTTTCACCGCTAGGTATCGTGGCCGTCGCCAGCCATCAGATCGCACTTAATGTCGGCTCACTGATGTTTGTGATCCCCCTTTCGCTGGGCGTTGCTGCGACGATCCGCGTTGGCTCGCGGCTCGGTGAATCTTCGGTAGAAGGCGCCAAAGTGGCGGCTTACACCAGTATTCTGACCGGCATTATGATGGCCTGTTGTACAAGCATGGCCGCCATCATTTTCCGTGAACATATCGCGTCACTTTATAATGACAATGTCGAAGTGGTGACGCTTGCGTCTCACCTGCTGATATTTGCCGCACTGTTCCAGATTTCAGATGCAATTCAGGTGATCGGCAGCGGCGTACTGCGCGGATATAAAGATACGCGTTCGATCTTCTATATTACATTTGTCGCGTATTGGGTGCTGGGATTGCCGGTGGGCTATGTGCTCGGGCTGACTGATCTGCTGGTGCCGCAAATGGGGCCAAGCGGATTCTGGTGCGGCTTCATTCTGGGTCTGACTTTTGCGGCGGTCATGATGACGTTTCGTATGCGCTGGTTACAAAAACAACCCTCATTTACTATTTTACAAAAAGCAGGCCGCTGATCTGATTTGGGATTGCATGGTTTGAAATTCCGCGCGAGGCGAATGTGATGCAGCGCGCGGAAAATTTCGTCATCTGACCGGCCGTTATGCCTAAAAAAACAACGCAATGCGCATTCGCTCGGCAATCACTCACAATATGACAGTAAAATGTCTTTTTTCCCTTGCCAGCATTCAGAGAGGTCGCTAATATTCGTCCCCGTCGCCGACACTGGCTGACACCGAAGAAAACGATGCGTCCGTAGCTCAGTTGGTTAGAGCACCACCTTGACATGGTGGGGGTCGGTGGTTCGAGTCCACTCGGACGCACCATTCTTCTTCAAAGCTTTACCGTTGCACATTGTGCGTCCGTAGCTCAGTTGGTTAGAGCACCACCTTGACATGGTGGGGGTCGGTGGTTCGAGTCCACTCGGACGCACCAAAGCAACGTTCTCTCTCCTCCCGCTGTTTTACATTTTCCCTGAACACTTCCAGTTTCTGAATAAATCTGATTTGAATTCTCCGTTCACCATACTTCTGAGTTTTAAATCGCTCCGCCGTCATCCGTTTGTATTTTTTTAAGATTATTTCGTAAATGTGGCATTTTCGAAGGTACCGTGACGAAACTGTTATGCCTTCGGGTTTTTGCTCTGCCCGCTTTGGATAATTGCGCAACAAAGCTCTGTCATCTGCCCTAAGCTTGCGCAGCATCACGTTTTTTATTTGGTTTCCCGCCCCGTTCCCCCCTATAATACGCATCGTCTCTTCGATTGAATGGTTTCAGCCCCTTGATCTGTCGATATCGCACTTATAAAAGCGTGACCACTCCAGTAGCGATGATAAATCGCACAAATCGCTATGCTTTGGCTGAACTTAATACACCATTCCTTTCACAGTCTTCTACGCTTAGTAATGATTTGATTCAACCAGGCAACACCTCAATTCCGCGCGGGCAGCCATGCTGTCAGGCAAACACTTTTCCAATCCATCACAACTTGTAGATAAAATCGTCATGAAAAAGACCAAAATTGTTTGTACCATCGGGCCGAAAACCGAATCCGAAGAAATGCTGACCAAACTGCTTGATGCAGGCATGAACGTTATGCGTCTGAACTTCTCTCACGGTGATTACGAAGAGCACGGTCAGCGCATCCAGAATATCCGCAATGTTATGGCTAAAACCGGTCATAAAGCAGCAATCCTGCTGGACACCAAAGGTCCAGAAATCCGTACCATGAAACTGGAAGGCGGCAAAGACGCTTCCCTGGTTGCGGGTCAGACTTATACCTTCACTACCGATCAGAGCGTTATTGGTAACACCGAACGTGTTGCTGTGACCTATCAGGGTTTCGCTGCTGACCTCAAAATTGGTAATACCATTCTCGTCGACGATGGTCTGATCGGCATGGAAGTCACTAACGTCACTGAAACTGAAGTGACCTGTAAAGTGCTGAATAACGGCGACCTGGGCGAAAACAAAGGCGTTAACCTGCCGGGCGTTTCTATCGCACTGCCAGCGCTGGCTGAAAAAGACAAACGTGACCTGATCTTCGGTTGTGAGCAAGGCGTTGATTTCGTCGCCGCTTCCTTCATCCGTAAACGTTCTGACGTTCTGGAAATCCGTGAACACCTGAAAGCACACGGTGGCGAACACATCCAGATCATCTCCAAAATCGAAAACCAGGAAGGCCTGAACAACTTCGACGAAATCCTCGAAGCTTCAGACGGCATCATGGTTGCTCGTGGTGACCTCGGCGTTGAAATCCCTGTCGAAGAAGTTATCTTCGCGCAGAAGATGATGATTGAAAAATGTAACCGCGCACGCAAAGTGGTCATCACCGCAACGCAGATGCTCGATTCCATGATCAAAAACCCACGCCCTACCCGCGCAGAAGCCGGCGACGTCGCTAACGCCATCATCGACGGTACCGATGCCGTTATGCTGTCTGGTGAAAGTGCGAAAGGTAAATACCCGCTGGAAGCTGTAACCATCATGGCTACCATTTGCGACCGTACTGACCGTGTGATGCAGAGCCGTATCGATGGCCAGAATGAAAACCGTAAGCTGCGTATCACCGAAGCTGTTTGCCGTGGCGCTGTAGAAACCGCAGAAAAACTGGATGCTCCGTTGATCGTTGTTGCAACCAGCGGTGGTAAATCTGCTAAAGCTGTGCGTAAATACTTCCCGCACGCCACTATCCTGGCTCTGACCACTAATGAAATCACTGCCCGTCAGTTGATCCTCACCAAAGGTGTTGTCACTCAGCTGGTAAAAGAAATTGCCTCTACTGATGATTTCTACCGTATCGGTAAAGAAGCTGCGATCGAAAGTGGTCTGGCTCAGAAAGGCGATATCGTTGTGATGGTTTCTGGCGCGCTGGTACAAAGCGGCACAACCAATACTTCTTCGGTGCATGTTGTTTAATTAGAAACGTGACCCAAGGCATTAATAGACGTTGCATAATGCAGCGTCTATTTCTTCAAAAAGGCTCTTCTTACTTAAAAAGTGCTAAAAGCAGTAGCAGCAAAATTGGGATAAGTCCCATGGAATAAGGCTGTTTTCGCTGCAATTTTTAACTTTTTCGTAAAAAAAGATGCTTCTTTGAGCGAACGATCAAAATATAGCGTTTACCGGCAAAAAATTATTCTCATTAGAAAATAGTTTGTGTAATACTTGTAACGCTACATGGAGATTAACTTAATCTAGAGGGTTTTATAATGAATCGCACTAAACTGGTACTGGGCGCTGTAATCCTGGCTTCAACTATGCTGGCTGGTTGTTCAAGCAACGCTAAAATCGATCAACTGTCTTCAGACGTTTCTACTCTGAACTCTAAAGTTGACCAACTGAGCAACGACGTGAACGCAATCCGTTCTGACGTTCAAGCAGCTAAAGACGATGCAGCTCGCGCTAACCAACGTCTGGACAACCAAGCTCACGCTTACAAGAAGTAATATTTACTTCTCTAGTTCAATGGCGCACTCAGTGCGCCATTTTTTTTGCCTGTCATTCCGGCATGTTCCCTACTCTTCCTTTTCCGTTTCCTGAATATCCCCTCCTGTTCTCTTTCCCATTTTACGCCTTGTACGCCTCCTCCTGAGCTTCGGAAACAATAAAGGAGCCATATTGGCTCCTTTGGGGAAAATCGCTTCTTAAACGTTTCTGTATAACGTTACTGCGTACTTGCCGTCGTAACTGCGGGTGTATCCGCAGACACAGTTTGCGGCGCATTCGCTGCCGGGGGCATATCCGTCGCTTTATCACCCACACTGACCACAACAGGCATCCCTGAACGGCGCCTGATAGCCTCTTTTACAATCTCTGCATTGGTATCATCGCTTTTGATGAATTTTTTCATCGCAGCCGTCAGAAGAATAGGTTTAGTTTGCGGATCGTCCTTCTCGGTATGCGACAACGGCTGATGTACTTCGATGTAACGTTTGCCATCCGGCTCAACGTCAAACTTGATGGGCTGATTGACTATCTGGACGCGGGTGCCTTTTGGCACGGAATTAAACAGCGCTTCGATATCATCCGGACGCAAGCGGATACAACCGGAACTGACGCGCATGCCGATACCGAAATTAGCATTGGTCCCGTGGATCAGATACTGCCCGGTACCGGCAGAAAGACGCATTGCAAACAGCCCCATCGGGTTATCTGGCCCCGCAGGAACCATACCCGGCAACGTGATGCCGTCTTTCAGGTAGGCTTTGCGGATGTTGGCCGTTGGCGTCCAGGTCGGATTCGGTATCTTCTGGCTTACTGACGTCACCATTTCAGGGGTGTTACGGCCTAACTGGCCAATACCAATCGGATAAACAATGACTTTATCTTCACCCTTCGGATAGTAGTAAAGACGCAGTTCTGCGAGGTTCACGACGATCCCTTCACGCTTGGTATCCGGCAGGAGCATTTGCGAAGGAATGGTCAGCACAGTTCCCGCTTTCGGCAAATACGGGTCGGTACCCGGGTTCGCTTCCAGCATCGCAATCAGCCCGATTTGGTATTTAGCCGCCACGTCTTCTAAAGGTTTACCGTCATTGGGCACGACATACGTCGTGTTTTCGCCAATCAGGCGGCTGTTGTCCGGCGGCAAGGGATATTCTGCTGCACCTGCGGTCATGGAATGTGTTGTCAGAAATGTGCCAACCAACATTGCCAGAAGGGGTAATGCGCGTCTCATACTCAGTCCTTTTTCGGCTCGCATTCAGACCATCTGAAGCAAGACAATTATCTCGTCTGATAATACTAGCAGCGCAGAATCGGGTGGCAATCAAACCACAGAAAATCAGAAAGTTACCTTACGCAGATGCAGGGAAATACACAGAAGATAGTGGGTTGAAAAATCAGGAGTAAATGAGTTCACACAGGGAGAAGTGAAGAAATGACTTTGCTCATTAGCAGACAATTCCTAATGAGCAAAGGTGTCGCGCAGGAACCAGCTTAGGCCAGCTCAGCCGCTTTTGCACGGATAGAACGAATCATGGCTTCCAGCCCCTGAGAGCGGGAAGGCGTCAGATGCTGGCTGAGCTCAAGCTCAGAGAAGAACGGACGCACATCCAGTTCCACAACATCACGCGGTGTTAAGCCCTGATAAAGGCTGAATACGATAGCCACCAGACCTTTCACGATAGCGGCATCACTGTCACCTTCAAAGGTCAGCGCGCCCGTTTCATCCATGCGCATCACGATCCAAACCTGGCTCTGGCAGCCCGCAATCAGATTTTTGTCCTGACGATGTTCTTCAGGCAAAGCAGCCAGCTGGCCGCCCAGTTCAATCACATACAGATACTTTTCTTCCCAATTCGGGCATCGGGCAAAATTTCTGACTAACTTATTTTTATCTGGCAAAGCCATAACGACGTCCTGCTCAGGGCTGTCAGGATTAACCCAACAGCCGGTGAATACGTTGCAATCCTGCGACCAACCGGTCGACTTCTTCACGGGTATTGTACATCGCCAGTGAGGCGCGGCACATGGCCGGAACACCGTAGAAGGACATTAATGGCATCGCGCAGTGATGACCGGTGCGGATTGCAATACCGTATTGGTCGAGGAAACTGCCCACGTCGTAGGCATGGTGTTTACCGAGATTAAACGCAATCACGCCAGCGCGTATTGCCGGGCCGTAGATCTGGATGTCAGGCACCTGCGCCATCGCTTCAAGCGCATAGTTCATCAGCTCCTGCTCATAAGCGTGGATATTCTCCAGCCCCAGGTCGGTGACATAGTCCATCGCCGCGCCCAACCCCATGATACCGCCGGTGTTTGGCGTGCCCGCTTCAAAGCGCCACGGTGCTGCTGCAAAGGTGGTTCCTTCGGTCAGACTGACGTGTTTAATCATTGAGCCGCCACCTTCCCATGGAGGCATCTGATCGAGCAATTCCTTACGACCATAAAGAATGCCAATGCCCGTTGGCCCGTAAAGCTTGTGCCCGGACCAGACATAGAAATCACAGCCCAGCGCCTGAACGTCCACCGCATGGTGCATGACTGCCTGTGCGCCATCGACCAGAACGGTCAGACCGGCAGCTTTCGCCTGAGGAATGATTTTCTCAATCGGGTTAACGGTGCCCAGCACATTGGAAACATGTGCCAGCGTCAGCAGTTTAGTGCGTGGCGTAATCAGCTTTTCAAACTGTGATAAATCCAGTTCGCCTTCCGCTGTCAGGTGCCAGACGTCGATATGCAGGTCGCGCTCTTTCGCCAGCATCTGCCAGGGAACGATGTTAGCGTGGTGCTCCATTTCGGTCAGAATAATGTGGTCGCCGGGCTGCAAAAACTCGCGTCCCCAGGTATTTGCGACCAGATTAATGGCTTCCGTCGAACCTTTTACGAAAACAATCTCTTCTGCCGACGCAGCATTCATGAATTTTGCGGCCTGCGTGCGGACGTTTTCCATCTGCTCAGTCGCTTCCGCACTCATCGTATGAATGCCGCGGTGAACCGCAGCATAACCCTGTTCGAAGAAAGACATCTCACGGTCAATAACCTGACGCGGTTTCTGTGCGCTGGCCGCACTGTCCAGATAAGCCAGCGGCTGGCCGTTAACTTCACGGCTCAGCACAGGGAAATCGCTACGTACTCTTTCCAGTGGAAAACTCATTACGCACCTCGATTGAGTCGGCCTGCAATTCGGGCAATCACGACTTCACGCAGGGTTTCATTCTCAATGGCTTCCGTCAGTTCAGCAGCAAACGCAAAGATGATCATTTGCTGAGCATCCTGGCCGCTGATCCCACGGGTACGCAGATAGAAAAGCTGTTCGTCGTCGATACGACCCACAGTGGCACCATGGCTACATTTCACGTCATCGGCATATATTTCAAGCTGAGGTTTGGTATCAACTTCAGTGTGCTTGCCCAGCAACAGGTTGTTGTTGGTCATTTTGCCGTCGGTTTTCAGAGCGTGCTGCGCCACCTTGATCATGCCGTTGAAAATCGCTTTTGCACGATCGTTCACGATCACTTTATGCAACTGATTACTATTGCAATAACCTTTGTTGTGTTCCAGGTAAGTACGGGTATCAGCAATTTCAGAATCAACAGGCAATACCAGACTGTTGATGTTCAGATCGCTGTTTTCACCGTTCAGTTGCGCACTGGTGTTATTACGGGTCAGGCCCGCACCGAGCAGGAAACTGTGGCTGGAAACACGGGAATCACGCCCGATTACCAGATCGTTGTGCGAAAAGTGGAAGCTGGCCTGGCTTTCGAAGGCCAGTTTATAATGCGTGAAACCGGCATTATCGCCCACTTTTACCGTCATACGTGCACCGGTGAAATGACCGTGATCGTTAAGGCTTAGGTAATGTTCAATGACTTCTGCGCTGGCACCGTTTTCAATCTCGACATGATAACGGTGGTGAACCGTGTTCATTTCGCGTGACTGATCACGACCGCTGCTCAGATGCAGTAAATACAACGGCTTATCAGCCTGTTTACCGGCAGCCAAACGCACAGCAAAAGAATCCTGCGCCAGACTTTCTGTCAGGTGCAAAAAGACTTCAGACTGAATCGGGTCAGGCAGCGTTTGCTGCGCAGCCGCGTTCAGTTTTTCAATTTCAAATGCGCCGGTGTTTTCATCACTCAGGCTCGCATCAAAACGGCCATCTACGAAAACCAGACGATAGCAATCAAGCGGCAAAGCCAGTGATTTAACATTCTCAACTGTCAGCGCCTGCTGCTGCGGGGCGAAGAACTGATTGCCCAGCAGTGAAGAAACTGGCGTGTATTTCCAGTCTTCCAGTTTTGCGTGTGGAAAACCAAGGCGAAGCACTTGTTGCCAGTGTGCGTGCGCGTGAGCAGATTGTTCACCACCACGGCTTTCAAAAAGACGGTAAAGCTGCTGCATGGCGTGGGAACTGCCCGCCGCAGGCGCATTACTCTTCGTCGGTAAGCCAGCCATAGCCCTGCTCCTCTAACTGTTTAACCAAGGTGAAATCGCCGGATTTAACAATGCGGCCCTGATACAGAACATGCACGTAGTCAGGCTTGATATAGTCGAGGATACGCTGATAGTGGGTCACAATTACAAATGAGCGTTTGCCGTCACGCAGTGCATTAACACCGTTAGAGACGATTTTCAGCGCATCGATGTCAAGACCGGAGTCGGTTTCATCCAGAATGCACAAGCTTGGCTCAAGGGCCGCCATTTGCAGAATGTCGTTACGCTTTTTCTCACCGCCGGAGAAACCTACGTTGACTGAACGGGTCAGCAAATCCGCAGGCATTTTCAGCATGGCAATTTTTTCTTCGATAAAATCGGCGAAATCAAAGCGATCCATCGGAGCCTGTTCGCGGTACTTACGTACAGCGTTTACGGCAGTTTGCAGGAAGAAATGGTTGGTCACGCCAGGAATTTCTACCGGATACTGAAAGGCCATAAACACGCCTTCTCCGGCACGATCTTCCGGGGCAAGCTCCAGCAAATCTTTACCGTTGAACATTACGGAGCCTTCAGTCACTTCGTAATCTTCACGGCCAGCCAGTGTCGCGGAGAGTGTACTTTTACCTGAGCCGTTCGGACCCATGATGGCGTGTACTTCACCCGGCTTGATCTCGAGATCAAGTCCTTTCAGAATTTCCTTTTCTTCGACACGGACCTTCAAATTCTTAATGCTTAACATACGTATCCTTGAGTTTGCGCCTGCGCGCTCATAATTCTGTTTATGCTTTGACTGTGCTGAACTCAAACCTGCCCGGCGCCGGCGTCACACCACGCGGCGGCGGGAGGAAAAGCGTTCGGAAGATTAACCGACGCTGTGTTCAAGGCTGATCGCCAGCAGTTTCTGCGCTTCGACAGCAAACTCCAGCGGCAGCTCGGAAAAGACATCTTTACAGAAACCGTTAACAATCATGGAAATCGCGTCATCTTCGCTGATACCACGTTGCAGACAGTAGAACAGCTGGTCATCGCCGATTTTTGAGGTCGTGGCTTCATGCTCCAGCTGAGCTGTGTTGTTACGCACTTCCACATACGGGAAAGTATGCGCAGCGCTGTCCGCACCAATCAGCATGGAGTCACACTGGGTAAAGTTACGGGCATTTTCAGCACTTGGCAGGATCTTCACCAGCCCGCGATAGCTGTTCTGGCTGTGGCCTGCGGAAATACCTTTGGAGATGATGGTCGATTTGGTGTTTTTACCAATGTGGATCATCTTGGTGCCGGTATCTGCCTGCTGTTTCCCGCTGGTCAGTGCAACTGAGAAGAATTCACCGATTGAGTTATCGCCTTTCAGGATAACGCTCGGGTATTTCCAGGTAATCGCTGAGCCGGTTTCAGACTGCGTCCAGGACATTTTCGAGCCCGCGCCTTCGCACAATGCACGTTTGGTCACGAAGTTCAGGATCCCGCCGCTGCTATCTTTACTGCCGGAGAACCAGTTCTGCACGGTGGAATATTTCACTTCCGCATCTTTATGCAGAATGACTTCAACCACGGCCGCGTGGAGCTGATAGGTATCACGAACCGGTGCGGAACAGCCTTCGATATAGCTGACGTAACTGCCTTCGTCTGCAATCAGGATTGTACGTTCGAACTGACCGGTTTTCGCTGCGTTAATCCGGAAATACGTAGACAGTTCCATCGGGCAACGGACGCCTTTAGGGACATACACGAAAGTACCGTCGGACGCGACCGCCGCATTCAGCGCTGCAAAGAAGTTATCCTGCGCAGGCACAACGGTACCGAGGTATTTACGCACCAGGTCCGGGTATTCGTGAATAGCTTCGCCGAATGAGCAGAAGATAACGCCTGATTCAGCCAGCTTTTCACGGTACGTGGTAGAAACGGAAACGGAGTCGAAAATGGCATCAACCGCCACTTCTTTCCCTTCACGCACAGGAACACCCAGCTGTTCAAACGCTTTCTCCACTTCGCTGGTCAGGTAATTTTTACCGTCAAGCGCAGGAATGCTGTGAGAATTTTCAGGAGGTTGCTGCGTGGCACCAGGCTGAGAACCACAGGTATCATCACAGCTGCCGCATGAAGGTGCGGAGTAATAGCTGTAATCCTGATAGTCGAGAGGCGTGTAATACGCTTTCAACCAGTGAGGTTCTTCCATTTTCAACCAGGCATGATAAGCCTGCAGACGGAACTCCAGCATCCACTCCGGCTCATTGCGCTTTGCGGAAATGGCACGCACGACATCTTCGTTGATGCCTGATGCTAATTCATCGGTTGCCAGCTGGGTGAAGAACCCTTCCTTATAGTTCGTCTCCTCGCCGACCCAAGACTGCACATCATCTGGAATTTCTACGTTGCTTCGTGACATGTTGGTTACATCGCTTTGTTTACAATAATCTTAAAGACTGTTTGCCCGGCTGACTTACAGGCCGAAACTTTCACCACACCCGCAGGCATGCTGAGCTTTTGGATTATTGAATTTAAATATCTGATTCAGCCCTTCGCGGACAAAATCTACCTCGGTTCCGTCAATGAAAGGCATCGCCTTCAGCGGAACAAACAGCAAAGCGCCGTCATGTTCAAACACCAGGTCATCGCTGGCCGGTTGTTTGGTTAAATCCAGAACGTAGCCAAAGCCGGCGCAGCCCGATTGTTTTACCGAAAGCTGGAGACCTTTGACTTCTGGATCCTGCTCCATCAGGTTCTTCACCTGTTTAGCTGCAGAATCAGTCAGGATCACACCTTGCCATACGTTGTCGTCTAAAGAGAAAGAGCCGACAGTTTCAGTTTGCATCTGTCTTACCTCATATTTTTACGGTCATAGAGAAGACCTATTGTCTCTATTCTAGTGATAAGATTTATCACTTCAACCTCTTGTTTTAAGAGGGTATAGCGATTGCGCATGAGGAAAGTCGCTCAATGTGCATCGGGTTTACATCTGGCTGCTGGCGGGTCTTGAACACCGCAACCATCAACTGATTGAATAAGTTGTCAATTTTTTGTTAAAAATTAAAATTAACCTTATATTTTGTGTGGCTTAATAGCTTTCATTGTGTCTATTATAAAACATTCATCGGAAATGCCTATTTATGAATTCGCCACAATCAAAATAATTAAAGCTCTTTTTGCTTACCTGCTCTGGCGCAACAAAATCAAAAAAACCGGATGAAAACGTTGATCCGGCGATTTTTTGCCAATATGATACTTATTCTTTGATAATGATTATCATTCAGATAACCCGGAATACTGAGAATGGCTCAATCGGTAAATGCGTGGTTGCAGGGCAAGATAGACGACTACAAATCGAGTGTCCGCGATGCCACCGTGGATTTCTATATGGCGGATGCCGCCTTACGACGCCCGGACGCGCATCTTTGCCAGCTCAAACGCTTTAACAGCATTTGCCTTGATATGGCTAATCTTTGCCTGCAAAACGGGGACGACCACAGTTATCTGCATGCTTTGTGCAAGCTTCACAACCGGCTGATCCTTGAAATCAACAGCGTTGTGCGTTGTGAACTTTTCCGTGTACAGAGCTATCATTTTGCCAGACACACGCTAAAACTCATTTGTCAGTATTATGCCATGATGGGCATCTGGGAAAAAGCGACGGCATTTCAAACTGATTTTGCCAAGCGCGTTCCCTTCCAACTTTAGTTAGTTTTCAACGTGCCAGAGAAAGATCTCAGGCAAATAAAAAGGCGGACACATTAACTGTGAATCCGCCTTTTGCATTCAGCTTAGGGATATGACGTTGAAAAAACGCGCTAACCTGATGGCCTGAATTTAATGATCAATGACCATTGTGGTCAGTCTGGAAATACAACACAGGCCACCCTGCTCATCGAAAATCTCAATCTGCCAGACCTGGCTCCGTTTCCCGGTTCGCAGAGCACGGCAAACCCCGCGCACAACCCCTTCCCTCGCGGACTTCATGTGACTGGCATTTATTTCAACCCCAACGACCGTCTGATGACCTTCAGTGCACAGATAACCGGCCATCGATCCCATAGTTTCCGCCAGAACCACCGAGGCGCCTCCGTGTAAGAGGCCAAACGGCTGAGTCGTTCGCTCATCTACTGGCATCGTCGCTTCAAGAAAATCTTCGCCCAGCCTGGTGAAAACAATCCCCACATGTCCAACCATACATCCCTGACTGCGCTGGTTCAGTGCTTCAAGGTTTGCGTTCCTTTTCCAGAATGACATCGAGCCTCCTTATTGGTTAAGGGATGATATCCAGTAATGCCTGCAACGGATGGCGAACCCCGTTGCCTTCAATGCGTTTTACCTGGCTGCGGCAGGAGTAACCAGTCGCCAGGCAGCGCTGGCGCGGCAACCGCTGTAAAGAGGTATGCCAGGACAGCTCGTAAATCCCCAGCGAATTTTCAAGGTTTTTACTTTCATGTCCGTAGGTTCCCGCCATACCGCAACATCCCACACTGACATTTTCCAGCTTCGCGCCATAGCGGGCAAAGATATCCCCCCACTGTTTGCTGCTGTTGGGTAATGCCGTGCTTTCAGTGCAATGGCCGAACAGATACCAGGACTCTCCGCTTTGCTGCTGTGCCGGTCGTTCGCCCAACCAGTTATCCAGCCATTCATGTACAAGCTGAACCTGGAACGAGCCACGTGATTCGCCAAGGATTTCTTTGTACTCATCGCGATAACACAGCACCAGCGCCGGATCGACACCGACAAGCGGCATACCTAACTGCGCCACACGGTTGAGAAATACCGACGTCTTGCGTGCCGTTTTCGCGAAACGCGTCAGGAATCCTTTGATGTGCTGCGCTTTTCCGTTTGGAGAGAAAGGCAATAGCACCGGTTTGAGACCCAGTTTTTCAATTAACCGTACAAAATCAGCCACGACCTGCGCATCATAGAAACTGGTGAAAGGATCCTGCACCACCAGAACGTATTCGCCGCGCTGTGCCGGAGGGATTTTTTCCAGCTGTTCAAGCGTCATTTTACTGGCGCGGTGCCCCAGCAACTGCTCGCGTAACGTCGGGGAAGACAGCAAAGGCAAATCCACCATGCCAATACTTTTGCGGCTCATTTCCCGTACCCAGGGCTGCCTGAGGAAGAAGTTAAACAGCTTTGGCGCTTTCGCCATTATTGGTGCATAGCTTTCGACACTTGCCACGAAATGGTCACGCGCCGGGCGCAGATAGCGGGTGTGATAAAGCTGGAGGAAGCGCGAGCGGAAACCGGGAACATCAATTTTGATCGGGCACTGTGTCGAACACGCCTTACAGGCCAGACAACCCGACATCGCTTCTTTTACTTCATGGGAGAAATCATATTCGCCTTTGCTGGCATGCCAGGTATTACGGGTACGGTCGATCAGGCTGCGGAAACTCAGGCCTTTTTCCGGCAGTGCATTTTCCAGCGCCAGCGGATCGACACCTTGTTCTGACAGTAAGCGCAACCATTCCCGCACCAGACCGGCACGCCCTTTCGGCGAATGGATACGGCTGCCGGTAATTTTCATCGACGGACACATCGGGCTTTTCGCATCAAAGTTAAAGCACAGACCGTTGCCGTTACACTCCAGAGCGCCGCGGAATGACTGGCGCACTTCCAGCGGGATCCGGCGATCAAGGGTGCCGCGTTTCGGCGCATCGACCTTCATCATTGGCTCATCGCATTCCAGCGGCGCGCAAATTTTGCCCGGATTAAGACGGTTATCCGGGTCAAAAACCGTTTTGATCCGGCGTAATTCATGGAACAGCGCTTCTCCGAAGAAAGCCGGGCTGTATTCGGCGCGGAAACCTTTACCGTGTTCTCCCCACAGCAAACCACCGTATTTGGCCGTCAGGGCAACGACTTCATCCGATATCTGCTTCAGCAGCATTTCCTGTTGTGGGTCACACATGTCCAGCGCAGGGCGAACGTGCAAAACACCGGCGTCCACGTGCCCAAACATGCCGTAACTCAGGTTATGGCTGTCGAGCAACGCACGGAATTCAACGATATAATCGGCCAGATGCTGCGGCGGCACGCAGGTATCTTCTGCAAACGGCAACGGCTTAGCCTGCCCTTTCGCATTCCCCAGCAGGCCGACGGCTTTCTTACGCATATTATAGATGCGCTCAATCCCAGGCAGATCCGCGCAAATCTGGTAGCCAATAACGCCACCTTCTTTGTCGCTCATCAGCCCGTCAAGACGCTCACATAACGCACTGACCTGACCTTCAATAAGGTCGGCATCATCGCCCGCAAACTCAACAATGTTGAGTCCCTGCATATCCTTACCTTCAACGTCGGTGATGTAATCACGCACGCTGTGCCAGACGATATCTTCACGGGCCAGATTCAGGACTTTGGAGTCAACGGTTTCAACCGACAACGCTTTGGCTTCCACCATGAAAGGGGCATTACGCAGCGCGGAGTTGAAAGAATCATATTTGATATTCACCAGACGCCGCACTTTGGGAATTGGCGTGATATTCAGACGCGCTTCAGTAATAAAGGCCAGCGACCCTTCAGAGCCCGTGAGGATGCGGGTCAGATCGAAGGTTTGCAGGTCATCACTCAGGACATGGCGTAAGTCATAGCCCGTCAGGAAGCGGTTTAATTTCGGGAATTTTTCAATGACCAGCGCACGGTTATCGCGGCAACTGTCCAGCACCGTACGATAAATCCGCCCGATAACCGAATCTTCTTCACCGAGTTTTTCCGCCAGCGCCACCGGCACTGCAACGGTATCAAGCATCTCGCCGCCGAGCACAATCGCACGAACCCCGAGAACGTGATCTGACGTCTTACCGTAAACCAGCGAACCTTGTCCGGACGCATCGGTGTTAATCATGCCACCGAGCGTTGCACGGTTGCTGGTCGACAGCTCCGGAGAAAAGAAATAACCAAAAGGACGCAGATAATCATTGAGCTGGTCTTTAATGACACCGGCTTCGACCTTGACCCAGCCTTGTTCAACGTTGATATCCAGGATGCGGTTCATATGACGGGACATATCAACCACAATTCCGCGGTTCAGCGACTGACCGTTGGTACCGGTACCGCCACCACGCGGCGTAAAGACCAGCGTTTTAAAACGCTCCTGCCCGGCAAGACGCGCAATCAGTGCAACATCAGACGTGGCGATAGGGAATAAGACAGCATCCGGCAACAGCTGATAAACGCTGTTATCAGTTGCCATCGTCAGGCGGTCCGCATAAGTCGTCGTGGCATCACCTGTAAAACCGTTACTTTTGAGCGCTTCCAAAAAATCGAGCACCAGCTGGATGACACCCGGCGCCTGAGAAATCTGTGGGATCATTGAATTATGACTCTGTCTTTGTTGTATGCCTGGCGGGCCCGAGGCGACCTGCCGGATCTGCGAGGCAGATCCACCCTGTTATTTACCCAGAATAAAAACTAACATACTTCGTTTTTAAGCGCTCCGTCTGGTTCGCCTTTGTTGCATTTGTTTCATGACACGCCGCAAAAAGCACGACTGGCAACAACGTGTTGCAACTAATTGTGTGCGGCGCTATCCAAAAGCAGCCTGATGTCCCATGCTTATTTATCGCTATCCCAATGTAGCTGTAGTTTTTAAGGCACAAGGCGCGTGCCTTACTTCGTTTATCCAAATGAGAAACATGAATGAATCTCCCAATTAAACGTTACGATTTGCCCCAGATTATGTTCGGGGTATTGTTCATAGCACTGATGACCATCGCCAGTATCTGGATTGTTCAGCCTTTTATTCTTGGCTTTGCCTGGGCGGGGATGGTGGTGATTGCAACCTGGCCGCTGATGATTAAATTACAGCGAATTCTGTGGGGACGGCGTTTCCTGGCCGTCATCGTGATGACGCTGTTGCTGATCCTGTTGTTCGTTTTGCCGATTGCCTTGCTGGTCAGCAGCGCAATTGAAAATGGCGCGCCGCTGGTGGGGATCGCCACCAATCCGTCGACCCTTCATATGCCGGATTTTCACTGGCTAAACTCTATTCCTCTGGTCGGCCATAAACTTTACAGCGGCTGGCATGCCCTCATTAACGGCGGCGGTAATGCCCTGATGAGCAAAGTCCAGCCTTATGTCGGGCAAACCGCTTCCTGGTTTGTCACGCAGGCCGGGCATCTGGGCCGTTTTATCGTCCACTGTTCTCTGATGTTGCTGTTCAGCGCGCTTCTTTATAGTCGTGGCGAGCAGGTCGCGATGGGCATCCGCCATTTCGCCGTGCGTCTGGCGGCAGAACGTGGCGATGCTGCGGTTATTCTCGCCGGCCAGGCAATTCGCGCCGTTGCGCTGGGCGTGGTGGTCACAGCGATTGTTCAGTCAGTGCTGGGCGGCATCGGCCTGGCAATAGCCGGTATCCCGTATGCAACGGTTTTAACCGTGGTGATGTTTGTTTGTTGCGTCGCACAAATCGGACCTTTGCTGGTGCTTATCCCGGCCATCATCTGGCTTTACTGGTCGGGTGATAATACCTGGGGCACGGTGCTGCTGGTTTGGAGTTGCGTCGTGGGCTCGCTGGATAACGTTTTACGCCCGGTGCTTATCCGTATGGGTGCAGATTTGCCTATGCTGCTGATTTTATCCGGTGTTATTGGCGGTCTGTTCGCGTTCGGGATGATTGGCCTGTTTATCGGCCCTGTCGTTCTGGCGGTATCTTATCGCCTGATTTCGCTGTGGGTTCACGAAGCGCCAGAACCGGATGCCGATCCGGAAGAAGCGCTGAAAGCACTCGATGAGTAATTGTTCCGCGAAATAATTTCATCCGGCGTTGTCTTGGATCTTAAAAGGCAACGCCCTCTTCTTTATTCCTCATTTCTTCTTCCTATTTTGAAACCTTCAAAACAATCCTTCTCATCTATTAATATGAGAATAATACCTATTAGGACGATTCTTACAGACTAAATATCTCGAGAAATCTAGTATTATTAACAGTTCGGATTTCAACCCACTGATTTATATACAGGCTTTCCCCTGAGCCGGTATACCCCAAATTGCTGTGTGTAGTCTTTGCCTGTCTCCAATGACGGGCTTTTTTTTTTATTTTTTTCTCCCCTGGAGATTAATTACGGCACCTCCATTTACCTGATTTAATTTTTCAAAAAAAAGGCCATTGCCCGAAAGCAACAGCCTTTATTTCATTTATTCAAACCTGAAGTATTTATTTACTTTTCAGCCAGCGCCAGCCAGGTCTGCACCACGGTATCCGGGTTCAGCGACAGACTGTCGATGCCTTCTTCCATCAGCCATTGTGCAAAATCCTGATGGTCAGACGGACCCTGCCCGCAGATTCCAACATATTTACCCTGTTTCTTAGCTGCTTTGATTGCCATTGAAAGCAAAGCTTTAACCGCTTCGTTGCGCTCATCAAAGAGTTCAGACACCACGCCGGAATCACGATCCAGCCCCAGCGCCAGCTGAGTCATGTCATTTGAACCGATTGAGAAACCATCAAAATGCTCAAGGAACTGATCGGCAAGTAATGCATTCGATGGAATTTCACACATCATAATGACCTTAAGGCCATTCTCTCCGCGCTTCAGCCCCTGATTTGCCAGTTCCTTCACCACAGCCTCAGCCTGCGCCACAGTTCGGACAAATGGGATCATAACTTCAACGTTGGTCAGCCCCATATCGTTACGAACCCGTTTCATCGCCTCACACTCCAGCGCGAAACAATCGCGGAAGCTGTCTGAAACGTAACGCCCGGCACCGCGGAAGCCCAGCATCGGGTTCTCTTCGTGCGGCTCATACTTCTCGCCGCCCACCAGATTGGCGTATTCATTCGATTTAAAATCGGATAAACGCACAATCACACGTTTTGGCCAGAACGCTGCGCCCAGTGTCGCGATCCCTTCCGTCAGACGGGCAACATAGTATTCACGCGGACTGTCGTAGCCCTGAATCAGTTTCTTAATTTGTTCCTGTAATTCCGGCGTCTGAGTATCGAACTCCAGCAACGCTTTTGGATGGACGCCGATCATGCGGTTGATAATGAATTCTAAACGCGCGAGCCCGACGCCTTCATTTGGCAGACAGGCAAAATCAAAAGCCCGGTCCGGATTACCGATATTCATCATGATTTTCAGCGGCAACTTGGGCAGCTCATCGACTTCTGAGCTTTGCACCGTGAAGTCCAGTTCGTCCTGGTAGACATAACCGGTATCGCCCTCAGAACAGGACACCGTCACTTTCTGATTTTCTTTCAGTTTTTCAGTCGCATCGCCACAACCGACAACGGCAGGGATCCCCAGTTCACGGGCAATGATTGCCGCATGGCAGGTTCGGCCGCCACGGTTAGTCACAATGGCTGAGGCCTTTTTCATGATCGGTTCCCAGTCAGGGTCCGTCATGTCAGTAACCAGAATGTCACCCGCTTTCACATGATGCATTTCACTGATGTCATGGATGATTTTCACCGGCCCGGCACCGATACGATGCCCAATGGCCCGGCCTTCAACCAGAACTTTGCTGCTGCCATTGAGCTGATAACGTTCCATTACCTGACCGTTTGAACGTACGGTCTCAGGACGTGCCTGCACAATATATAACTTGCCGTTATTACCATCTTTCGCCCACTCAATATCCATCGGGCGGCCGTAGTGCTTTTCAATCAATAATGCCTGACGTGCCAGAGCCTGCACTTCGTCATCGGTCAGCGAGAAACGGGTGCTCAGTTCAGCCGGCACGTCTTCAATTTGTACCTGTTTACCGTGTTCCTGGCTTGGCGCATAAATCATGCGGATTTTCTTTGAGCCCATGGTACGGCGCACAATCGCAGGCTTATTTTTGGCCAGCGTCGGTTTATGCACGTAGAACTCATCCGGGTTCACCGCGCCCTGCACCACCATTTCGCCCAGACCATACGCGGAGGTGATGAAGACCACCTGATCAAAACCCGACTCCGTATCGATGGTGAACATCACGCCCGCAGCCGCGAGATCAGAGCGAACCATGCGCTGAACACCCGCAGACAGCGCAACGCCGCGGTGGTCGTAGCCCTGATGTACGCGATAAGAGATTGCGCGATCGTTAAATAAGGAGGCGTAAACATGTTTCACAGCGATAAGAACTGCATCAAACCCCTGAACGTTCAGGAAGGTTTCCTGCTGCCCGGCAAAAGAAGCGTCGGGCATATCTTCCGCGGTGGCAGAGGAACGCACAGCAAAGGACGCGTCCGGCTCGCCTTCAGAAAGCTGCTGATAAGCTTCACGGATGGACTGTTCCAGCTCAGGCTGGAATGGCGTATCAATGATCCACTGGCGGATTTGCGTGCCCGCCTGGGTCAGTTGCCCGATATCATCCACATCTGTTTTGTCCAGTAATTCGTGGATCCGATGGTTAACGCCGCTTTGATCAAGAAAATCATTAAAAGCCTGAGACGTAGTGGCAAAACCGTTAGGCACGGAAACACCCAGATCAGACAGATTAGTGATCATTTCCCCGAGGGATGCGTTCTTACCCCCGACTTTATCAACGTCGTTCATACCCAGTTGGTTGTACCAGATAACATTGCGTAAATCGGGATCGAGATGAGCCATGAAACAATCCTTTCTTAATTTATTCACAGTAAAAGTCAGTAGGAGTGTAAAACCGGTCGTGCAATCGTTGCCTGAGGCAATTGGATGCCAATAAGCAACGTTGTCATTTCGAGACTAGCATAATGATCCATAAGACATAGACAGGTGAATCGATCCAGCAAATTAAACTATTTTCGTTTAGGAAAATTCCAGAACGCTAAAATTCTTCAGCAACACGACAACAACATAATCCCTTATGAATCAGTGAGAAGTGCGTATTAGTTTCGCAAGTAAATTAACCATAACAAAGTTGCTGAAGTATTGCTGACGCAATTCATAAAGCTGCGAGATATCGCGGAAAATTTAAAATGCCATTTCATTTATTACAGCCATTTTGCGCACTGTCTCGCAGGGATTAAAGGAAGGTAATGGTTAAGAAGAATTATCCTTTTTATTTCCTGAAATTCTGGTTATTACTTACGGAGTCCCGACAGGGGAAAGTGAACTGATATAAATTTAGGAGCAATGAGTGGACAGATGCGTGTTTTATATTTCCGATGGCACGGCGATTACCGCTGAAGTGGTAGGTCATGCCGTGCTTTCACAATTCCCGGTCAATTCGACGACCTACTCATTGCCCTTTGTTGAAAGCGAAGAACGGGCTCAGGCCGTCAGCCGCCAGATCAATGAGATTTTCGAAAAAACGGGCGCGCGTCCGCTGGTGTTCTACTCCATTATTGCGCCGAAGATCCGTCAGATTATTGAAAGCAGCGAAGGATTCTGTCAGGACATCGTTCAGTCCCTGGTCGCACCGCTTCAGAATGAGCTTGGCGTTGAACCGACACCGGTGGCAAACCGTACGCACGGTCTGACAGCCAGCAATATCAGCAAATATGATGCCCGTATTGCGGCTATCGATTACACGCTGGCGCACGACGACGGTATATCCCTGCGTAATCTCGATCAGGCACAAGTTATTTTGCTGGGCGTTTCGCGCTGCGGTAAAACACCCACCAGCCTTTACCTTGCATTACAGTTTGGGATCCGCGCGGCAAACTATCCGTTTACCGCCGATGATATGGATAATATTCAGCTTCCCGCCGCGCTGAAACCGCACATGCACAAGCTTTTCGGGCTGACGATTGACCCGGAAAGGCTGACCGCTATCCGTCAGGAACGGGTGGAAAACAGCCGCTATGCGTCATTACGCCAGTGCCGGATGGAAGTGTCTGAAGTCGAAGCATTATTTCGCAAAAATCAAATTCGTTATCTCAACAGTACAAATTATTCCGTTGAGGAAATTTCGGCGAAGATTATGGACAGCTTTGGTATGAGTCGCCGCATGTTCTGATTCATTTAATGATTTGGATGGCAGAACGTGCCGAGAGTGATTGAAATCATCTGTTTTTGCGTTATTGTGATCGCCATCACTTCCCGGTATTCCTGCCGCAGCGAAGAAACAAATTTTCGAGAACACCATGTCACAAACAGATGAACTGCGTACGACGCGCATCGACAGCCTGATTACGCCTCAGGCACTGGCAGACAAATTGCCAATCTCCCCGTCGGTCGCACAGCATGTAATGGAATCACGCAAACGTATTGAAAAAATCATCAGCGGCGAAGACCCGCGCCTTCTGGTGATTGTTGGTCCCTGCTCTATTCACGATATTGAAGCTGCAATTGATTACGCTGGTCAGCTCAGCGTATTACGCGAAAAATATCAGGATCGTTTAGAGATCGTGATGCGCACCTATTTTGAAAAACCGCGAACCGTCGTGGGCTGGAAAGGCTTAATTTCTGACCCGGAACTTAACGGTTCCTGCCGCGTGAATGACGGAATTGAACTGGCGCGTAAAGTCTTGCTGGCCATCAATCAGTTAGGAATTCCAACGGCCACTGAGTTCCTGGATATGGTTATCGGCCAGTATATCGCCGACCTTATCAGCTGGGGCGCAATCGGTGCGCGCACTACGGAAAGCCAGATCCACCGTGAAATGGCTTCTGCGCTGTCTTGCCCGGTTGGTTTTAAAAATGGTACTGACGGCAATACGCGTATCGCCATCGATGCCATCCGCTCGTCACGCACCAGCCACATGTTCCTGTCGCCGGATAAGAACGGTCAGATGACCATTTATCGCACAGCGGGCAATCCTTACGGCCACGTGATTATGCGCGGCGGCAAAAAGCCTAATTATCATGCCGATGATCTTGAACAGGCCTGCCTGAGTTTGTCTGAGTTTGACCTGCCGCAACGTCTGGTAATCGATTTCAGCCACGGAAATTGTCAGAAGCAACATCGCCGCCAGCTGGACGTCGCCGAAGACATCTGCCAGCAAATCCGCAATGGCTCAACCGCCGTCGCGGGTATTATGGCCGAGAGTTTCCTGGCAGAAGGCACGCAGCCTATTGTTCCCGGCAAACCGCTGGTTTACGGCAAATCCATTACCGACCCTTGCCTGAGCTGGGCTGACACTGAAACCCTTCTGTCGATGCTGGCTGAAGCGACCAATTCAAGATTCTGAATACCCCGAAGTCATCTTCTTAAGGGCAACATATGTTGCCCTTTTTAATGCCCGCTCCAGCGCAATTCTCCTTCCCTGCAAACGCTTCCAGTGACTTCCCCCGCGGCTTATCCTCCGCAAATTAAGGGGTTATCAGTGAATAATTACATTCCATCAACAAAAATTTTCTTGATGTGTTTGTGCAATGATTTGATAATGATTATCAAATTGATATTAATTCCTATTACCAGCAATGAAATTAGCTGGTCTCTGGTCCAAATATTTTTACAAATCATTCACATGACAACGCGATTTTTTATCTGCCTGATGGCAGATGACGTTAAGACAACGAGGAGACAGCAATGCATTCAGTTCACTATCAGGACTATTTACAGGCCAAAGAAGCCAATCCCGGTAAATATGCCCGCGATCTGGCGGGAATTTTAGGTATCAGTGAAGCCGAGTTAACCTCTTTACGCGTTTCGCATGATGCAGTGAAACTGGATGTCGATGCCCGTACATTGCTGGCCGCACTGGAAAATGTGGGCGGGACCAAATCCATCACCCGCAATGATTATGCTGTTCACGAACAGCATGGTCGCTATGAAAACCAGCATCTCAGCGGCCATGCGGGGTTAATCCTGAATCCGCGCGCGCTGGATTTACGTCTTTTCCTTCAGCACTGGCTGCACGTTTTCAGCATGTCTGAAAACACAGCCCGCGGCGTGCGCCACAGTATTCAGTTCTTTGATGCACACGGCGACGCGGTTCATAAAGTGTATAACACCGACGAAACCGACATGGCAGCCTGGGACACGCTGATTGCCCAGTACAAAACTGATGTCAATCCTCCGCTGCAGATTGAACCGGTCGCGCCTGTGGCTCCGGCCAGCGTTTCTGATACCAGCAGCATCGATGCTGACTGGCGCGCAATGACAGATGTTCACCAGTTCTTCCAGCTTCTCAAACGCCATGATGTCACCCGCCAGCAGGCTTTCAAAGCGGTAGGCGACGATCTGGCATGGCGTGTCGAAAACGGTTCACTGACCCGTTTGCTGAACATCGCAAAAGATGATCAGAATGAAATTATGATTTTCGTTGGCAACCGCGGTTGCGTGCAAATCTTCACTGGCCAGATTGAAAAAGTGATGCCACACGGCGAATGGATTAACGTTTTCAACGAACGCTTCACCCTTCATCTGGTGGAAAGCGCCATCGCAGAAAGCTGGATCACCCGTAAACCGACCAAAGACGGCTTTGTCACCAGCCTGGAATTATTTGCCGCAGACGGCACGCAAATTGCCCAACTGTACGGCCAGCGTACTGAAGGCACGGCAGAACAGACCCGGTGGCGCGAACAACTGGCACAACTAAGCAGCGAAGGCGTTGCCGCATGAAAACACCTCTGAAAGCGCTGATTGCCGCTGCGGCAATTTTGTCTGCACCCGTGCTCCACGCCGCAGAGAAACTGGTCAGCATCGGCGGCGATGTGACCGAAATTGTCTACGCCCTCGGGGCAGGCGATGAAATGGTGGCACGCGACAGCACCAGCCTGCGTCCGCAGGCGGTACTGAAACTGCCGGATGTCGGTTATATGCGCCAGCTCAACACCGAAGGGATCCTGTCCATGCGCCCTTCGATGGTGCTGAGCAGCGAGCTGGCAGAACCTTCACTGGTTTTACAGCAACTGGCACAAAACGGCGTGAAGGTCATTCGCGTGCCGGGCACGGCTTCTGTCGATACCGTACCTAAAAAGATTGAAGTGATTGCAGACGCGCTCAACCGTCAGGCAGAAGGCGCAAAGCTGATTGTCACGTACCGCTCTCAGCTTGATGCCATCCATCACGATGCTTTGCCGGTAAAAATTCTGTTTGTCATGAGCCACGGCGGAATGTCGTCTATGGCAGCAGGCCAGAATACGGCGGCTGACGCGATGATCACGTCCGTAGGTGCGAAAAATGCTATGCAGGGGTTCAGCCGTTATCGCCCTCTTTCGCAGGAAGGCGTCATTGCCAGTGCTCCGGACATTTTATTGCTGACCTCCGACGGCGTGAAAACGCTGGGCGGCATGGATCAGGTCTGGAAATTACCGGGGGTTGCCATGACGCCGGCAGGCAAAAATAAGCGCGTTTTAGTGCTTGATGATATGTCGCTGCTGGGCTTTGGCCTGCAAACGCCGGTCGTTATGGCACAACTGCGTCAGGCGGCGGAACAAGCGAAATGAGCAGCATGAGCCCCCCAATGCCGTCCCGACGCCGTTCTCCTGTCTGGGCGCTGATCGGCCTCGGTGGTGCTCTGCTGGTACTGGCTATTCTGGCAGCCAATACCGGGGCGATGGCGTTGTCACTGCGTACCTTGTTAATGCGGCCTTTTGACGACGGGTTATGGCAAATCTGGCTGACAGTTCGTCTGCCCCGCGTGCTGCTGGCCGTAGTGGTCGGCTGCGCGCTGGCCTGTTCCGGTGCTGTGATGCAGGGTTTGTTTCGCAACCCGCTGGCGGATCCGGGTTTGCTTGGGATCAGCAGCGGCGCGGCGCTGGCAGTAGCACTGACTATTGTCATGCCGCTGTCGCTACCGCCGGTTCTGGCACTCTACGGTCACATGTTCAGCGCCTTTGCGGGAAGCCTGGCAATTTCGGCCATCGTCTTCGCGCTGAGCCGTTTCGGGCATGGTGGGTTGTCGCGTTTACTTCTCGCCGGCATTGCCATAAACGCCCTGTGTGGCGCAGCCGTTGGCGTTCTGACTTACGTCAGCGATGACCAGCAGCTGCGCCAGTTTTCTTTGTGGAGCATGGGCAGCCTCGGACAGGCGCAATGGCCAACGCTGGCGGTTGCCGCATCGTTAATTCTGCCCGCCTGCGTGGCGACATTATTCATGGCGCGTCGCCTGAATATTTTGCAGCTCGGTGAGGAAGATGCGCATTACCTTGGCGTTAACGTTCGCCGCACGCAGTTGCAATTATTGCTGCTGAGTGCGCTGCTGGTGGGCGCTGCGGTCGCAGTTTCCGGTGTTATCGGCTTTATCGGTCTGGTCATTCCTCACCTGCTGCGCATGCGGCTGGGTGCAGATCATCGCTGGTTATTACCGGGATCAGCCATGGCCGGAGCCTGCCTGTTATTACTGGCAGACACGCTGGCAAGAACGCTGGTCGCACCGGCTGAAATGCCGGTGGGCCTGCTGACCAGTCTTCTGGGTGGCCCGTATTTCTTATGGTTAATTTTACGACCCGGAGTGCCGCGCAATGTCTGATCTCACTTCATTGCTGGTTGCGGAAAATTTGTCCTATTCCGCCGGAGGCCGTCGCTTAATTGACGACGTATCACTCAGCCTGAAAAGCGGCGAAATGGTCGCGCTGATCGGGCCAAACGGCGCGGGGAAATCCACGCTGATGCGCATGCTGACAGGTTATCTGACGCCGCAGTCCGGGCATTGTACATTACAGGGAAAACGGCTGGCCGACTGGACATCGAAGGATCTCGCCCGCACCCGTGCGGTGATGCGCCAGAACAGTACGATGGCGTTCGGTTTCAGCGTGCGTGAAGTGCTGACGCTCGGACGCTCACCGCACGGCCAGCAAAATATGCAACATGCGATGAACGAAGTGATGCAGCAGACCGGTTGTATGACGTTGGCAGAACGCGATTATCGCCATTTGTCAGGCGGCGAGCAGCAGCGGGTGCAGCTTGCACGCGTGCTGATTCAGCTCTGGCAACCTGCCCCTGCTCCGCGCTGGCTTTTTCTGGATGAACCGACGTCGGCGCTCGATTTATACCATCAGCAACATGCATTGCGCCTGTTGCGCGAGCTGACCCTGAAAACGCCATTGTCGGTATGCTGCGTGCTGCACGATCTCAATCTGGCGGCGCTGTATGCTGACAGGATAATTTTGCTGCACAGCGGTAAAGTTGTTGCCAGCGGAACACCGGCTGAAGTGCTGAGCGAAGAAACGCTGAGCCGCTGGTATCAGGCCGATCTGAACGTCTGCGCGCATCCGGAAACCGCTTTACCGCAGGTTTTCCTGCGTCAGTAAACACGGCCTCAAAACAAAAATGCCACAACACCGTTTCGGGTATGTGGCATTTTTTAACTGCGCGTTAGCTGGAGCAGGAAATTTCCAAATGTTTTCCCCAGTCCGGTGGTAATGCCGCCATCGCATCGTATTGCGGAGCATCGCTGTAAGGGTCGCGAAGCGCCTCATGTAGCTGTGTCAGCGCACTGATATCGTCTTTTTCCGCCTTTTCAATCGCCTGCTGCGCCAGATAATTACGCAAAATGATCCGCGGATTACTTTGCTTCATCGCCTGCTGACGGGTCTCATCGTCGATATTCTCCGTCTGCAAACGCTCGCGATAGGCCTGATACCAGCTGTCAAACGCCGGGCGATCAATGAATTCATCGCGTAACGGGGATTGCGCCTGTTGCTGTTCCACATGGCTGAGCAGTCGGAAAGTCTGCGTGAAATCCCTGCCTTCTTTCGCCATCAGGCTGAGCAATCCGGTCAGCAAATCGTTATCCCGTTTATCTTCCGTGAAAAAGCCCAGCTTGCCGCGCATCAGCGTGCCGTAGGCTTTCATTAACGCCGGTTCGTAACAATCCAGCGCTGCCTGTAATTGTTCGTTGCTCATAAGGCCGGACAGCGTTTGAGCCAGCCGGTGAAGGTTCCAGTACGCCACCGCAGGCTGGTTATCGTAGCTGTAGCGTCCCTGATGATCGGAATGATTGCAAATGTAGCCCGGCTGGTAGTCGTCCAGAAAACCGTAGGGACCGAAATCAATGGTCAGGCCGAGAACCGACATGTTATCGGTGTTCATTACGCCGTGCGCAAACCCGATACTTTGCCACTGCGCAATCAGCGCGGCGGTTCGCTCAACCACATCGGAGAACCATTGCTGGTAACGCCGCGTCGCGTCCGGCTCGCTTTCCGGCAACTGAGGCCAGTGATGGGCGATTACGTAATCCGCCAGTTGTTTCACCTGTTCGGGCTGTTTACGGTAATAAAAATGCTCGAAATGGCCGAAGCGGATATGACTTTCAGCCACGCGCATCAGCATTGCGCCGCGTTCCGGCTGTTCACGAAAAACAGGTTCGTCGCTGGTCACGATCGACAACGCGCGGGTCGTCGGCACCGATAAATGATGAAGCGCTTCGGACGCCAGGAACTCACGGATCACCGAGCGCAGCACGGCCCGGCCATCGCCCATGCGTGAATAAGGCGTCAGACCCGCGCCTTTCAGATGCCAGTCAAAGCGTTGTCCTGAAGGCAAAACCTGTTCACCGAGTAAAATCCCGCGGCCGTCGCCCAGTTGTCCGGCCCATTGCCCAAACTGATGTCCGCTGTAAACCTGCGCCAGCGGCAACATGCCCGGGAAGAATTTTTCACCGCACCAGAACTCCCGGTGCTCAGCATCAAAGAGAGTGTCATCCAGCCCAAGCTGGCGGGCCAGCGGTTCACTGTGGTACAGAAGGCGCGCGCCTTTCAGCGGCGTGGGCTGAAGCGCGGTATAAAAATCGGGTAACTGGTCTGCGTAATGATGTTCGAATTGCGGCATAAATCCCCCTTTTCTTTAGTGTAGGGCGGCATCGCGGTGATTAACACGGAGTAATAACAGGGAGATTGCGGAGCGCGGAAATGAAAAATCCCGGTGCAGCAGGCGCTGACCGGGATAATGGCACCAGAACTGGAGTTACCGATTAATGAAATTGGCCGGGCCGGACAAGCAGATTGTCCAGCTCTGCGGGGTCCACACCCGGCCAAAGCAAACCTTTCATCCCCTGTACATCGGTCTTACGCAGCGCATCAAAGTAGGCCTGACTGTCCAGACCATCCACCACAATATTGCGACAAAACCGGTTAACATTTCTCAGGAGCGACGGCATCACAATGGCAAAATGCTCGCCCTCGAAAAGCTGCCAGAACAGATTTTTATCCAGTTTCACCCATTGAAAAAGGTGATCGAAAACGGGTGCCATCGTGACATTCCCTGAGCCAAAATTGTCCAGCCATAAGGGAAAATGTTGCTTGAGCGCCATCAGTTGCGGGTTTTTCCGGCCCTCAGAAAGTTGCGGGAAAGATTCGCTCAGATTCAGATGAATAAAAGGATGTGCCTTAAAAGCATCGCGAAGGGTTTCATCCTCGAGCAGTAACGCCACCTGTTTTTCTTCCACGCCGATATTTAAAATTACCTGGTTATCACAAAACCAACGGGCATGTTCATTAGCCCAAATTTGTTGCTCATTAAGAAAACGTTGCAGCTGCGTCTGAGTGAGCAAATTCAGCACAAGCTCTGTTGGCATGATTAGCTTGCTGTCTGCGCTGGAAAAACGACACACTAATTCTATCGCGAGTAACTTCCCTTCGATTGAGTAAACCGGCTGGCACAGATAGTTGCTGTTAAACGCCGTATCGAATTGTATTTTCATTTTTGTCCAAAACATCAACGGCACTGCGAATTGATTAATAACTTTTTTGACTATCAATCAGATCATAAAGATACCGGAGCCCCGAGGCGTCACCGAAATATTAGAGAAATTGATATCAAGAAAGAACCTAGCCGGATTCAAGGGTTGAGTGCTGATCTCGCAAACGGCAGAGAGATCAAAAAATGTAAGAATGTATGTCCCTTTTGCGCCTTCGTTTGGAGGCGTCTTTCGGTCAGAAAGGGGCTTTCGGACTAATCTTATCGTCAGTGGTGCAAACGCGCAACACAGTCTGTGAGCGCTATCAGACATATTTTGACAAAATTTTGATTATTAATTGTGCAACCGCACAATTAAGCATGTCACTTAATATTTTATCTAATGGTTATAGTGGCTTATGAAATGTTGCGCAAGTATCAGCAGCAAGAATAACGTGCGGTTTGGCATCCCCGCTGCTTTTCTAACGTAATAATAAACCAGAGATTATTTCAAATATGTCTGCTGCATCATGGTTAAAAGAAGGGACATGAGAGACATGGACTTGTTTACCGGAACCCTTTTTTTGCGGAAGAAATGGGTTCCGGTGATTGGATTCAGCGGATACAGCGTGCCAGCCAGATTTGCAGCTCACCAAGTTCAGCCTGCATTGCCGGGTACTGTGCGGAGATTTCCTGACAGGTCAGTGCGACATCCTGCGCATGGTAACGCGTTCCCACCAGCGCATCGGCCAGCGCCAGCATAGGCGCAGGATTCAGGCTGTCGGTAAAAATCTGCGCCCGGCTGATGGCGCCTTTTTCCACGTCAAAATGGATGTCCACTCCACCCCAGACAAAGCGTTCATTGAGTAAATGGCTGAACGCCGGCGCTTTGCCGAAATTCCATTCCCAACTGCTTTGTTTGGCAAACCGTTCCGGAAAACCGGGAATATCCGGGAAAACGTCAGGAGAAATAATTTCAGGTTCGACGCTCGTGCCATACCATTCGAAAAATGCGGCTGTCACGGCCTGACTGATTTGCTCGTGATTAATATCCGGAACAAATTCATTGAGGTTTGCAACCCGCGAACGGACAGACGTGATGCCTTTTGCCTGTAGCTTTTTAACATCCGGATTGAGGTAGTTTGCCAGACGGCTCAGGTCAGCATTAAGCAGCAGTGTGCCGTGGTGGAATCCGCGATCGGCCGTTTCACGGTAAGCCGATCCGGAAATTTTTCTTTCACCTTCGGCAGTCTGAACAACCAAATCGTTGCGGCCGGATGCGCTGGCATTAATGCCCATGCTTTTTAGCGCATTAAGAATAATACCCGTCGAGACGCTTTTATCGTATTCCGGTTTACCTGCCATAAACGTAAAACAGGTATTGCCCAGATCGTGGAAGACCGCCCCACCACCGCTGCTGCGGCGCGCCAGACGAATGCCGTCTTCTTCCATCCTGCGCGTATTGCATTCTTTCCACGGATTTTGCGCCTGACCAATAACCACGGTTTCGGCATTTCGCCATAAGAAAAGAACACGCTGCGTCGTCATCTCACGAAAAATACAGTCTTCCACAGCCAGATTGAACCAGGGATCGTAAGAGTCAGAAAGTAAGAGTCTGAGAGGTTTCATTGCATATTCATCCTGAAAAAGTCTGTTCAGATAATAACAGCAAAAATCAGGATGAAATACGCAGTGGAATCAGGGGATAGTTTATTTGATACGGGGCGTCAGATGCGTCGTGCCTGCCAGTAAACTTTGCGCCAGTAAACATTATCGAGCGAGGAACGCGTTACACCCTGGCTGGTCGAAGCGTGAATAAACTGGTCGGCAGTATCATAAATACCGACATGTAATCCATTTTCGCCGCTACCGGTTTTAAAGAAAACCAGATCACCTGGAAGGAGTTCATCGCGGGAAACTTTGGTGCCGATTTTGGTTTGATCGGCCGTGGTACGCGGCAGAACGACACCAAACCGGTCTCGATAGGTGCGGAAAACAAAGCCGGAACAGTCTACGCCACTGGGCTGCAATCCGCCGTAGCGATAAGGCGCGCCGTGCCACTGACTGAGCTGATCGTTAAGCTCTGCGACAACAGTAATTGAATCGGCGAAACGTCCGCTTGGCGGTGGCGCGTGGCTGCTACAACCGTTAAGAATCAGCGCAGCAACAGCCAGCAGGGAATACATGGATACGGATGACCAGCGCATAGTGCATTCCTTTTTGAATTGCATCACGGCAGGGTCAGACGCGGGAATTTGCGCGGACCGGATAAGTCGCCGTTATCTAAGAACTAATAGAATTTAGCGCTATTTTATCCGTCATCCAATATTTAATAATGTTTTTTATCGTTTAAAGCCGTTTTTAATGGACGTCTTTTACCGGTTTGCTGTGAATTAACCAGACACCGGATAAGATCAGAAGTCCCCCTAGCGTTTTGGTTAAGCTGATGCTTTCATTGAACCACGGCAATGTGACCGCCGCGATATACACCAGCGCATAGCTCAAACTCAGTAAGGTATACGCCCGGTTCAGCGGCAAATAACGTAATGCAAAGAACCAGCAGCCCATCGAAAACGCATACCCGCACAGCCCCAGAAACACGGCAACCAGCGGTTTTAAATGGCTGATAATAAAAGTAATATTAAGCTCAGCCAGTGAAACCCACGGGATCTGCACCATGCCCCATTTCATCAGCAACTGCGCCGCCGTCACCAGCAGAACGCTCGCCCCGCCCCAAAGATACCCTTTCATAAGCTGACACTCATCAGTGCGATACCGGCCATGATCAGCGCCACACCACACCAGTGGCGGCCGTCAACGTACTCCCTGAAAAACCAGCGTGCACTGAGCGTGATCAGAACAAAATTCAGGCTGAGCATCGGGTAAGCCAGGCTCAGCGGCAGAAGCTGCAACACGCGCAACCATAACAACATCGCGATGCCGAGCAACAATACCGCCAGCCCCAGCCAGCGTAAGACGCGGGCAAGACCGTCACCCGCGACCTGTGCGGCCTGCTTCTGACAAAGCTGACCGGCACAGGTGATGATGCTTACGGCAAGAACCAGAAGGAATCCGGTCATGGAAGTTTTTTGTAGAACAACAGCGCCTGGCGTTCAATCTGCACCGTCTGGTCAGCCGGTGGGAGTTTGCCAGAGATACCTGCATTTCTATCAAGTCTGAGGATCACAGAAACATTTCCTTCCTGACGTGCTTTTTGTAACCATTCCGGGAAATCCGCGGAATCGACAAATTTTGACTTCGCATCAGGATAACTCAGGCCATATTCCAGCTCACCCTTTTCACCAAACATGATGATATCGTCGCGCTTCAGAACCCAGGCTAAACCGGTTGCAATCCCCACATTATCTGACAGCACAAAACGACTGTCCTGCAACATTGCAACATTTTCGCCGATGAAACCTTGTGGTTGCTTGGAGTCCATGACTTTTTGCGGGATCGCCTGCCCGACCAGAAGCGCCAGCACCAACGGACACGCAGCCGCCCAGTACCAGCGTTTTTTCACGTCAGTCAGTGACATCGCTCCGGCCAGTGCCCAAACGGCAAAGCACAGGATACCAATCAGCGCGCGGGGCAATTCAGCGCGGGTGAACACGGCTTTGACATGCAACGGTAAAATGCCGGAGATCACCAGAACCGCGACCGCCATCAGCACGCCAAAAACGATGTTAATGGTGCCATTGGCTTTTAGCGCCCGTAATTTTCCTGACTGACGGATTTGATCCAAATGATCGGCCATGAGCAAAGCCAGAGGCGCGAAACATGGCAATATGTACGTCGGTAATTTACCCTTCGCTACGCTGAAGAAAATCAGCGGCATGATCGTCCAGCTCAGCAGGAAGAATAATTCAGGACGCAGCACACGTTTCGTCCAGCCATCGCGTAAAGCGCCCGGCAGCAGCCCAAGCCATGGCAAAGCCCCGAGCAACAAGACCGGCACGTAGTACCAGAATGGCGCTTTATGTTGCGCATTGGATTCGGCAAAACGCTGAATATGCTCAACCCAGAAGAAGTAACGCCAGAAATCCGGTGCCTCGCGTGCGATGGCCAGCACCCATGGCAGGCTGAGTACCACCGCAGCAACAATCGCCAGCGGGCCCCAGCCAAACAGGGTTTTGAACCGTTTCTCACGCCAGACAATCGGCAGAACTGCAATCACCGGTAACGCCAGCGCCAGAAAACCTTTGGTCATGAAGCCCATGCCGCAGGCCAGCCCCAGTGCAATCCAGCTCAGCGCTTTTTGCCGTGTTCCGGAAACCCGCATGCAGAAATAGCTGGCGACCATCGCGGCGGTCATCCACAACGTGATCATCGGATCCATCACGCTGTACGTACCGATACTGAATACCAGTGTGAAGGAAAGGTAAATCAGCGTGGCAATGTACGCCGTCTGGCGGTTACGCCACATCAGGTTTGCCAGCCAGAAGACCAGCAAGGCGCTCAGTAAGGTGCTGAACACGGAACCAAAGCGAACAGCGAAATTGCTGTCACCAAAAATCATCTGGCTGATGTTGTTAAACCAGTAACCGGCCACCGGTTTTTCAAAATAGCGTAAACCCAGAAGATGCGGCACAACCCAGTCGCCGCGCTGTAACATTTCACGGCTGATCTCGGCATAACGGGTTTCATCGGGCTGCCATAACAGGCGGGAATTAAGAGGAACAAGATAAACCAGGGCAAAGAACACCAAAATTAAGGTGCTCCATACGCCTTTAAGGGATTTAGACATCAGGAAAAACCTTCTTGCTGACAGCCTAACCAGCCTTCCCGGCCTGGGAAACTGGCACGAACCACTTTGCCTTTTGGCAACGTGCTGAGATCTTGAGGCAACAAATCGCCCAACGCACAGAACTGAATCCCCTGCGCGGCAGCCCGAATTAATAACTCATCGAACTGAGCAGCCAGTGACATACCTTCAACTTCTGCATGAATGGTGTAAACCGGCACACCCTGATCCTCAATAATGGCGTTGAGGATAAAATCATTGAAGTTGTCCGCATTGATTTCGCCACCTGCCACTTCATCGTAAGTGGGTAACGTCACCGGAATCTGCACCGTGCCCAGCGTGCCGTTTTCCAGCACCGGCAGGAAAGGATATTTCCCACGACAGTCGCTGTTGTAATAAAAATGGAACCGTTCTTTGACCTCAATCACGCGTTCATCGGCGCGCCAGCCAGCAACGGCTGAACATTCCACATCGTGACCCAGGCTTTTTTCCAGTGCATCCAGCCCCAGCTTAATTTGCTGTTCAAGCTGCTGCTCAGACCATTTACCGACTTTCGCCTGCCAGCCCTGATGATCCCAGGCGTGTAAACCGACTTCATGACCGCGCCTGGCAGCTTCCTTCATCAGATAACCCAGATCGCGGGCGATGAGTTTTCCCGGCCACGCGGTACCTGCCAGAAGGATATCCCAGCCGTAAAGCGAGGCGGCATTGGAGCGAAGCATCTTCCACAAAAAGCGCGGTTTAAGCAGGCGCCACAAGTGACGCCCCATGTTATCCGGCCCAACGCTGAAGAAGAAACTGGCAGTAATGTTATGTTTCGAAAGGACTTGCAGAAGCTGAGGGACACCCTCGCGGGTGCCACTCCAGGTATCTACATCAATGCGCAGACCCACTTTCTTCATCACAGACACCGTTTCAGGCTTTGTCAGCATCAGGATTGACAGAACGCAGGAAGAAATCCAGCGTATCAGCGACGGTTTTATCCATGCCGATTTCCGGTTTCCAGTTCAGCAGACGGCGCGCATTTTTGATGCTTGGCGTGCGGTGCTCAACGTCCTGATAGCCTTTGCCGTAATACGTGCTGCTTTCGACCAGATTGAAACCGGCAAAAGGCGGGAACTGTGCGCGCAACGGGTGGGCTTCGAAGCTGCTCAGCAACATTTCGGCCAGCTCACGAATGCTTGCTTCGTTGGTTGGATTACCGATGTTGATGATCTGGCCGTCGCACAGGTTGTCGCGGTTTTCGATAATGCGGAACAGCGCTTCGATACCGTCGTTGATATCAGTGAAGCAGCGTTTCTGCTCGCCACCGTCCACCAGCTTAATCGGTGAGCCTTCAACCAGGTTGAGGATCAGCTGAGTGATGGCTCGAGAACTGCCGATACGTGCCGCATCCAGGTTATCGAGACGAGGTCCCATCCAGTTAAACGGACGGAACAGGGTGAATTTCAGCCCTTCTTTCGCGCCGTAAGCCCAGATTACGCGATCCAGCAGTTGCTTGGACACAGAGTAAATCCAGCGCTGTTTGTTGATCGGGCCGACGATCAGACGGGAGTTATCTTCATCAAACTCTTTGTCATCACACATGCCATAAACTTCAGACGTGGACGGGAAGATAATGCGTTTTTTGTATTTCACGCAGTCGCGGACAATCTTCAGGTTTTCTTCAAAATCCAGTTCGAATACGCGCAGCGGGTTGCGGGTATATTCGATTGGCGTTGCGATGGCCACCAGCGGCAACACGACGTCACATTTTTTAATGTGATATTCGATCCACTCGGAATGGATGCTGATATCGCCTTCAACAAAGTGGAAGTGCGGATTATCCATGAAGCGGCTGACCGCGTCAGAGCTGATATCCAGACCGTAAATTTCATAACGATCTTCGCGTAGCAGACGCTCGCTCAGGTGGTTACCGATAAAACCGTTCACACCCAGAATCAGAACGCGGGTACGGCGTTTCATCACAGCCGTTGGCAGAGTGGCGACACGCATGTCCGGCATAATGCCCAGTTCAAGCGCCAGACGGGAACCCTGAACATAGAGACCGGTTTCGCTCTGGCCTGCCAGCACTTCCAGCGCACCTTCGCCACAGGCGATGGTCAGCGGATCAGAAGAAAGCACGGTGCCCGGCTGTTTGTCATGCTGAGTCGCCAGCGGACGCGCACGCCATATAGTCAGTTTACGCTGACCCAGATAAGAGAACGCCCCCGGATAAGGTTCGGTCACGGCGCGGATCAGGTTGTTAATTTCTGTCGCAGATTTGTGCCAGTGAATTTCACCGTCAGCCGCGGTGCGACGACCAAAATAGCTCGCCTGCGTTTCGTCTTGCGGCGTCAGGCTGATTTTACCTGCTTTCATTTCCGGCAGCAGTTTGGTCAGCAACTCTTTCGCCGCTTCACGCACCTTGGCGTGCAGTTTAAGCGCCGTATCATCCGCGGTAATCGTGACTTTCTGCTGGCCAACGATGTCGCCCGCGTCAGGACGTTTCACCATTTTGTGCAGGGTAACGCCGGTTTCCGTTTCGCCATTGAGCAGCGCCCAGTTCACCGGAGCGCGACCACGATAGCGTGGTAACAAAGAACCATGCAGGTTGAACCCACCGCGCGGCGCGAGAGATAAAATCTCCTCGCTCAGCATGTTGCGGTAGTAGAAAGAGAAAATCACATCAGGCTGCAAGGCACGAATGCGGTCCACCCACAGTGGATGGTTAACATCTTCCGGTGCATAAACTGGCAGATTGAGATCAGCACCCACGCGGGCAACTGAAGAGAAAAACTGATTTTCATTCGGGGCATCAGTATGGGTAAAGACTGCCTGTACGTCGTAGCCTGCATCAACCAAAGCCTGTAAACCAACGCAACCAATATCATGGTAGGCAAATACAATCGCTTTCATCACTCTTCTTCCTGACTGTTTTCTTCGGAACGAACTCCGACGACTTTTTGAACGAAATAACGGGGACGTGCACGAACATCGTTGTAGATACGCCCGATGTATTCACCGAGTAAACCCATACCGACAAACTGCGCACCGATAAACATGAATAACAATGCAAATAGCGTGAACACACCTTCAGCCGCCCATTCAGGGCCGTTGATGAGGCGCATTAAAATCAGGAACACGGCCAGAAGGAAACCGAAGATGGCAATCACGCTGCCCACTACGCTGAGCATGCGCAGCGGTGTTGTGGTCAGACAGGTGATCAGGTCATACATCAGATTGATCAGTTTCATCAGGCTGTATTTGGAATCACCAAATTCGCGTTCGGAATGCTGAACCGGAATTTCGACCGTTTTGCGGGCGAAGGTATTCGCCAGAATAGGAATAAACGTGCTGCGCTCATGGCAGTGCAACATGGCTTCAATGATGTGACGGCGGTAAGCGCGAAGCATACAACCGTAATCGCCCATCGATTTCCCGGTCGCACGCTGGATCATCATGTTGATCATCTTGGAAGCAGTTTTGCGGAACCAGGAATCACGACGGTTTGCACGAACGGTACCGACAACGTCGTAACCTTCGTCAGCTTTCGCCACGAGACGTGGAATTTCTTCTGGCGGGTTTTGCAGGTCAGCGTCCAGTGTAATTACCAGATCCCCCGTCACATGACTGAAACCAGCCATGATTGCAGAGTGCTGACCGTAATTGCGGTTAAGCAAAACCGCAATAATATGGCTGTCCGCTTCTTCCGCAGCGACGGTGAGCATATCGGCGGAACGATCTGCACTCCCGTCGTCGACCAGAATGATTTCGTATTGTTGCGTTAATTGTTTACATGCGGCCTGCGTCCGGGACAGCAACGCCGGCAGACTTTCTTCTTCGTTATAGACCGGGATAACTACCGAGACTTTACGAATAGGTTCATATTGCGCCACTACTGCGCCTCCAGAAGGGAAAAAAGAGCCGCGACAACACGGTCAACGTCGCTGTCCTGCATATCCGGGAACAGCGGCAGACTGCATAAACGATCGGTATTCCATTCGCTGTTTGGCAAGCTCAGGTCAGGATAGCGTTCGCGGTAATATTTTTGAGTATGGGCAGCACGGAAATGCAAACCCGTTCCGATGCCCTGCTCTTTCAGGCGTTCCATCAGCGCATCACGGGTGATCCCGCAGCGTTCTTTATCCACGCGGATCATGAATAAATGCCACGCATGCAGATGAGGATACGCCGGAATGCCCATCGGCAGGAAAGGAGAACCCTGCAATTTATCGAGATAACGTTGCGCCAGTTCGGTACGGCGTGCGTTGATTTCCGTCAGACGCTTAAGCTGGACGACAGCAATAGAGGCGTGAATATCGGAAAGGTTGTATTTGAAACCTGGCTCAATCACTTCAGCCTGCGGTTTGCGGCCCTGAACCTGACGGTCAAACGCATCAACAGCCAGACCGTGGAATTTCAGTGCGCGGACTTTATCAGCCAGCGCGTCGTCATCGGTCGCAATCAGACCGCCTTCGGCGCAGGTCATATTCTTGATAGCGTGGAAAGAAAAAATAGCAGTCCCCTGCGCGCCAATCCAGCGGTCACGGTAACGCGTGCCTGCGGCGTGCGCGGCATCTTCAATCACACGGATACCGTGCTGATTTGCCACGGCATAAATCGGATCAAGATCCAAAGGCGCGCCCGCGTAGTGGACAGGAATAATCGCTTTGGTTTTCGGCGTGATGGCCGCCGCAACGGCTTCTGCACTGACCATCAGGGTATCGGGATCCACATCAATCATGACCGGTTCTGCACCAAGCAGAACAATCATGTTTATGGTGGAAACCCAGGTCTGGGAAGGAGTAATGACTTCATCGCCGGGGCCAATACCCAGCGCCATCAACGTTACGTGCATACCGCCGGTCGCGGAACTGACCGCTATTGCGTGCTTACAACCGAAAGCTGCAGAAAAATCCTGTTCGAGCTGGTGTGTCTGCGGCCCGGTGGTGATCCAACCGGAGCGCAAAACCTGCCCCACAGCCTCAATCTCTTCATCACCCATCGACGGGCGGGAGAAAGGCAAAAAGTTTTCCATTACGCTATCCCAAAAGGTAATTAACTCATACCGACTTTAGACCGCATTTATTTAACCGTAAGTAAACGCTGCCCTGAAATTATGACTCTTATGATGTCGGTTTAAGCTTAATTTAACCTTAAGGATTTTCCAGTTTTGTGAAGTTAAACAGAAAGTAAATGGAGTGGAAATAAACAAACAGGAAACAACAAAAACTTTCAATAACAGAAAGTTACATTATTCATTTCTCAATTAAAAAAATGAACTTTATGGAAAAAAACTGACCACTGTATTTTTTATGAACAATATAAGCACGCCGCCAATGTTGAAAACTCAATAATTATATAATTAAAACGCTATTCATTAAACTCAGATTAATGTCGGTGTTGTCATTATCCAGCGACGCCCCGCCAGAGCATGTATCTGAAAGGGAACTTTATATACAGTAGAAAGTGCTTCTGCCTGCATAACCTCCGAACATTCACCTGCGGCGACCACTTCGCCCGCCGACATTAACCAGACCTGATGCGCGTGATGCAAGGTATGGTTCAGATCATGGTCACTGACGATAAGGGAACGTCCGGCGGCACAAAACTCAGTCAGAAGCTGATCAAGTGCCTGCTGTTGTGCAACATCCAGACTGTTTGCCGGTTCATCGAGAAACAGTAACTGACTGTCGGGATTCACCTCCGGCCAGACCTGCAATAATACCGCCGCCAGCCTGACGCGCTGCCACTCTCCACCGGAGAGATGCGTTACAGGCCGTGAAAGTTTATCGCTGAGCTGTAACGCATCACACAACCGGCCAATCGTATTTTCTAAAAGAGCCGGTGAGACGCCCGGCGGCTGATGCAATGACAGATACTGAAAGACCGGCATCAGCGACGCAGGCGTCAGTTGCTGACAGAGCCACGCACGCAGACGTGCCAGACGCGGTCCTGAGATTTCTGTCAGGTTTTCCTTGCCGATAAAAACGTCACCGTCAGAACCGGAAATCCCCGCCAGCCGGGCCAGCAGGGTACTTTTCCCCGCCCCGTTCGGGCCGATAAGGTGGATCCGGCTGCCGGACGAAACCCGCGCGCTAAACGCACGAAGACGCCCGCTAACGCTCACCTCACGACATTCCAGCATCTGCGTTCCCTGCTCTTTTATCAAAAATGGACTATTTCGCCAGTGCGGCTTTAATGGCATCAGTCAGCAGCGGATCTTCCGGCGTCATGTCCGGCGCGAAACGCCCGAGCACCGTGCCGTCGCGCCCAATCAGGAATTTTTCAAAATTCCACAGGATATTTTCCGGCTTAACAGGTTCACGACCTTTGCTGGCCAGACGTTCGTAAAACGCGCTGTCTTTCGGTTTAAGCGCTTCCGGACGGGCAGCGACCAGCGCGGAATACAGCGGATGCCGGTGCTCGCCGTTAACGTCAATTTTGCTGAACATCGGGAATTTCACGCCAAAATTCGTGGTACAGAAGGTTTTGATTTCATCTTCTGTACCCGGTTCCTGCGCACCAAACTCGTTGCACGGGAACCCGAGAACTTCAAAACCTTCCGGATGTAATTCCTGATAAAGGCTTTCCAGCCCTTCGTACTGCTTGGTCAGGCCACACTGCGACGCCACGTTAACAACCAGAAGTACCGAACCTTTGTAAGCGCCCAACGTTGTTGTTTCGCCGTCGATGGTTTTCAGGGAAATATCAAAAATAGTGTTACTCATCGTTTAGTCCTGAGTTTTGTGGGTTAGGTAAAGGAAGAGCATAGCCGACCCTTCAGAAAGGATCAGCGGATTTGTCCGTTTCTGACCAGCAGCCAGATAAACACCGGTGCGCCGAGCGTGGCGGTCACGACGCCGACGGGCAGCTCCGCCGCATATAAACCAATGCGCGCGATAACATCGGCCAGCAGCAACACTGCCGCTCCGCTCAGGGCGCAGGCCGGCAGCAAACGGCGCTGATCGGTGATCCCGCAAAGCCGGAGAATATGTGGAATAACCAGCCCGATAAAACCGATCACTCCGGCCAGCGCCACGCTGATGCCCACCATCCAGCCGACCGAAAGAACCAGAATAAACCGCCAGGCGCGGAGGGATATCCCCAGTTGCTGTGCCTGTTGCGTACCCAGGGAAAGTAAATTGAGCGACTTTCCCTGAAAGATAAGCCACAGGAGAACCGGCAGCAGCATCGCGCCCAGCCAGATCTGATTCCAGTCCACGCCGCCAAATCCGCCCATCATCCAGTACATCAGCTGGCGCAGATCGAGGTTGTCGCTGAAATAAATCGCCCACGTCATGAGCGCACTGCACACAATCCCAATCGCGACACCAACCAGCAGCATCCGCGCATTGGTCAACAGGCGTTTTCGCGCAACATACAAAAGAAAAGCCGTCACAATCAGCGCGCCCGCGACGGCTGCGATACTCATGGCCCAGACCGGCATAAATCCGTGACTGAGCATCACACAAAAAACCAGCGCTACGCCCGCGCCGTTTGCAATACCAAGCAAACCGGGTTCTGCAAGCGGGTTTTCAAACAGCGACTGCATAACCGATCCGGCAACAGCCAGGCTTGCGCCGACCAGAATCACCGCAATCGCCCGGGGCAGACGCAACTGCCAGACGAAAAGACGCGCCTCGCTGCTCAGCCATTGATCCGGCCAGAGCCAGCGCTCACCCGCACTCAGGCTGAGCACACCAATCAGCAGCAGCAATACGCTCAGCCCGGAGAGCCAGAGACGGTCGCGTGATTTTTGTTGGTGTTCGAGAGCAGAAAAAGTCTGCGGGATAGGCATGAATATCGGATTCCTGAGGCTGAATTCCGGTGGCTGGAATTTTACTATCCTACCGATATTAGGCAGTTAGCTCCACAACAGGGAAGCAGAAATGAAAAAAGCCGGTGACTGAGCACCGGCTTAGGAAGTATTTTTCGTTCACCGGGCGATTAATGCCCCTGATGACCGTCCGGCGGGATCGGCTGACCGTTCCCGTGTTGATCATTATGTTGATCGTTATGACCGCCCTGCTGGCCGTTGCCGCCAGGATGACCGTTGTTGTTGCCATGGTGATCGCCGCCGTTTGGACGGCCCTGAGCATGTGGCTGCGGTCTTGGCGGTGGATTCGAATGCCTGCGCTGTGGCGGCTTGGAATCCCAGCGATCGCCATGCCAGTACATGCCATGCTCATTACGGTCACCGTAATGATGGCCCTGATGCTCGTGCCACCACTGCGGCGGACGCCAGTCATAGCCATCCCAGTAGTAACCGCGCTGATCCTGATCCCCGAGGTGGAGCGTTACGCCAGGGACATTAACGTCAATAGAAACATTTGCCTGCGCGATCACAGGCAATGCCAGTGCACAACAAAGCAATAAGAGAGATTTTTTCACGATGGTCACGCCTTCTTTATTTTTTATGACGTGTTTTTTATATCAGCAGGCAAAAGAAGTGAACATGAGAAATAAGCGTATTTTCGGATAACTTGCCGAGCCCTTACAATAAAAATACAAATATATCCTGATTGAAATAACTCAACAGGATGAAGATTATTATCTATTCAAATCTTATTACGACTCTAACAAATCTTAACGTAAGTCTGACAACAACGTTGTTGCGATCTCTTTATACTCGCCTTGTTTATTCAAATAAAGGATGTCTCATATGCGTCGTATTTTAGCTTTATTTAGCGTAGCTCTGGTCGTCGTCAGCCTCAGTGGCTGTTTATTCCCGCCGTTCTGGGGCCCTGGTGGTGGCGGTCACGGTGGTGGTCATGGCGGCGGTGGCCCTGGTGGACCGCGTATGTTCTACAACCATTAATTCAACTTTCTAATCTGACTCATATATTTTCAGGTCACTCGTCGGGAGAATAAATGCGTGCGCATTTTAACCTGAACATATTGAGCTATTTAACTTAAGGGGCTTCGGCTCCTTTTTTAATTATCATCGCTTACACATCAATTGATAATTATGTTCCCTTCCAGACTTGAAATTTAATCTATCAGACTAATCCTGAAGCGCCCACCCCTTTAACACTATCTTTTCACTTTCTGTGCTAATAACTTAAAAGCGTAAAATCCCCCGCCGAACTTACGTGAGGATGATCACAAAAAATAGGTAAAAAAAAGGCCGCTTTCGCGACCTTTTTGATGATTTTACTTATTCTTTCGGAGTGGCATTCTCAACACGACTTTTCAATTTCTGTCCCGGACGGAAAGTCACCACACGACGCGCCGTGATCGGAATATCTTCGCCGGTTTTCGGGTTACGTCCCGGACGTTGGTTTTTGTCACGCAGATCAAAGTTGCCAAAGCCAGACAGTTTTACTTGCTCGCCATTTTCCAAAGCACGACGGACTTCTTCGAAAAATATTTCAACAAGGTCTTTGGCATCCCGTTTGCTCAGCCCGAGCTTCTCAAACAGGTGTTCTGACATTTCAGCTTTAGTAAGCGCCATAGGTTCAATCCCTCAAGGATGCTTGGAATCGCTGTTTTAGAGCCTCTACGCATTTTGCAACGGTAGCGGCGATCTCCTCTTCTTCCAGTGTACGGGCGGTATCCTGCAACACCAGACTGATAGCCAGGCTCTTGTAACCCTCAGCTACGCCCTTGCCACGGTACACATCAAACAAGTTTACGCCAACTACCTGATTTGCGCCAACTTTCTTGCACTCTGCCAAAATATCGTCTGCGGGCACGTTTTCAGCCACAACAACAGCGATGTCACGACGGTTCGCCGGGAAGCGGGAAATCTCTTTCGCATCAGGCAGTACGCGGTCTGCGACCTTATTCCATAACAGTTCGAAGACAACAGTACGGCCATTGAGATCGAGTTTACGTTCCAGTTCCGGGTGTACTACACCAATGAAACCAATACGTTCGCCGTGTAAATAAATCGCTGCGCTCTGCCCAGGGTGCAGTGCAGGATTTGCTTCAACCTTGAACTGTACATCGTTCATTTTGCCGGTAAGCTCAAGAATAGCCTCAAGATCACCTTTCAAATCGTAGTAGTCAACTGCCTGACGCGCCAGATCCCAGTGCTCTTCATTTTTCGTACCGGAGATCACACCGGACAGCATGACGTCCTGACGGATACCCAAATCGGCTTGTGTATCAGGCACAAAGCGCAAGCCGCTTTCAAATAAGCGCACGCGACTTTGCTGACGATTTTGGTTATTGACTACCGCACTCAGCAGACCAGACCACAGAGAAAGACGCATTGCCGACATTTCTACCGAGATCGGGCTTGGCAGAATCAGCGCTTCTTCACCCGGATGCAGCAGAGCCTGAACTTTTGGATCAACAAAACTATAGGTGATCGCTTCCTGGAAACCACGGTCAACCAGCAGATTTTTCACACGTTTGAGTGACAAATTCGCTTCACGGTGTTTAGTCATCACCAGGCTGGCTTTCACCGGGACATCTGGAATGTTGTTGTAGCCGTAAACACGCGCCACTTCTTCCACCAGGTCTTCTTCAATTTGCATATCGAAACGCCAGCTTGGCGCGACAGCGACCCAGTGATCGCCATGATGCTGAACCTGACAGCCCAGACGGGTCAGAATGTCCGTTACCTGCGCATCTTCAACGTGATGCCCAATCAGGCGATCCAATTTTTCGCGACGCAGGGTAATGGTTGCAGCTTTCGGCAAGTCAGCTTCTGACGTTACGTCGATAACCGGACCCGCTTCGCCACCACAAATGCTCAGCAGTAACGCGGTTGCTCGTTCGATGGCTTTGAATTGCAGTTGTGGGTCAACGCCACGTTCATAACGGTGCGAAGCGTCGGTATGCAGACCCTGACGGCGCGCGCGGCCGGTGATAGACAGCGGAGCGAAGAATGCAGATTCCAGCAGCACGTCCTGAGTTTCATCGTTCACACCAGAATGTTCACCACCGAAAATCCCAGCCATCGCCAGTGCTTTACCGTGATCGGCGATCACCAACGTGTCTTCGTTCAGTTTAGCTTCAGTGCCATCAAGCAGAGTCAGCGCTTCATCTTTTTTCGCCATACGCACAACGATACCACCGTCGATACGGTTCAGGTCGAAGGCGTGCATTGGCTGACCGAGTTCAAGCAGCACATAGTTTGTGATATCGACGACGGCATCGATTGAACGCGTCCCACAACGGCGCAGTTTTTCACGCATCCACAATGGCGTAGGCGCCTTAACGTTGATGCCTTTGACTACGCGACCCAGATAACGCGGACAAGCCTGAGGAGCCTGAACATCGATAGAAATAGCAGTATCAATAGTGGCTTTAACCGGATTCATTTCCGGCTCAACCAGCGGGAGCTGGTTAATCACCGCAACGTCACGCGCCACGCCCAGAATACCCAGGCAATCCGCACGGTTTGGCGTCACGCTGATTTCAATAGTCGTGTCGTCCAGTTTCAGGAATTCACGAATATCGGTGCCAACAGGCGCATCCAGCGGTAACTCGATGATGCCATCATGATCATCTGAAATCGCCAGTTCAGAGAATGAACACAGCATGCCTTCAGACGGTTCGCCACGCAGTTTGGCTGCCTTGATTTTGAAATCACCCGGCAATACCGCGCCCACGGTGGCGACAGCAACTTTAAGGCCCTGACGGCAGTTTGGTGCACCACAAACGATGTCCAGCAGACGGTCGCCGCCGACGTTTACTTTTGTTACGCGCAGTTTGTCTGCATTCGGATGCTGACCACATTCGACCACTTCACCCACTACGACGCCGTTAAAAGCGCCCGCGACAGGTTCAACGCCATCGACTTCCAGGCCAGCCATGGTGATTTGGTCTGATAATGCTTCGCTGCTGATGGCTGGGTTTACCCACTCACGCAACCAGAGTTCACTGAATTTCATGTGATATTCCCGCCTTACTTAAACTGTTTGAGGAAACGCAGATCGTTTTCGAAGAATGCACGCAGATCGGTCACGCCATAACGCAGCATGGTCAGACGCTCCATCCCCATACCGAAGGCAAAACCAGAATACACTTCCGGATCAATACCGACGTTACGCAATACGTTCGGGTGCACCATGCCGCAACCCAGCACTTCCAGCCATTTCCCGTTTTTGCCCATAACGTCAACTTCCGCAGAAGGCTCGGTGAACGGGAAATAAGAAGGACGGAAACGGATCTGCAAATCAGCTTCAAAGAAGTTGTTAAGGAAATCGTGCAGCGTGCCTTTCAGGTTGGAGAAGCTGATGTCTTTATCAACAATCAGGCCTTCCATCTGATGGAACATCGGGGTGTGAGTCTGGTCGTAATCGTTACGATAAACGCGGCCCGGCGCGATAATACGGATTGGCGGTTGCTGATCTTTCATCGTGCGGATCTGAACGCCGGACGTCTGAGTACGCAGCAGGCGCTTAGCGTCAAACCAGAAAGTGTCGTGGTCAGCACGGGCCGGGTGGTGGCCGGGGATATTCAGAGCATCGAAGTTATGATAGTCATCTTCGATTTCCGGACCGGTTTCCACGGTAAAGCCGAGTTCGCCGAAGAAAGTTTCAATGCGGTCGATAGTACGGGTCACCGGATGCAAACCGCCGTTTTCGATACGACGGCCAGGCAGGGAAACATCAATCGTTTCTTCTGCAAGACGCGCATTCAGCACAGCGGATTCCAGCGTATTTTTCCGCGCATTCAGGGCTTCCTGAACCTGCGTTTTCGCTTCGTTGATCACTGCGCCTGCTGCCGGACGTTCTTCCGCTGGCAATTCACGGAGGGTCGTCATCTGGAGTGTCAGGTGGCCTTTCTTACCCAGATATTCGACACGCACGTTATCCAGCGCGGCGATATCCTGAGCACTCTCTACGGCTGCCTTGGCATTGGCAACCAGCTCTGCGAGATGTGGCATTGCTTTCCTCTTCTTCTGGCCAATATGGCCCGATGTAAAATAACCGTTATTAATCAGGGGCGCGATTTTGACCCTGAACCTTAGTGTATAAAGCACAGATACAAAAAAGCCTCCACAAGGGAGGCTTAGGCGCTACTTTTCGTTTCTTCTCTTACGCGCGAAAGCCTTCCTGAGTCAGGCGCTAAAGTAAAAAAAGAAACGGAAAATAGCAGCATTCATGCTTGCGTTACCTTAATGATTATCTTTCTTGTGCATGGACGTAAACGGGACTGTCAGTATTAAACAACGAATCAGCCTGTTTTTAAACACAAAATATAAAAGAGGGAGCAAGCTCCCTCTTTCACCTGACTTACGCCAGTGCTGCTTTCGCTTTTTCGACCAGAGCGGCAAATACCACTTTGTCGAATACTGCGATGTCAGCCAAGATCTTACGGTCAATTTCAATAGAAGCTTTTTTCAAGCCGTTAATGAATTTGCTGTAAGACATGTCGTTCTGACGAGCTGCTGCGTTGATACGCGCGATCCACAGCTGACGGAACTGACGTTTCTTTTGACGACGGTCACGGTAAGCGTATTGACCAGCTTTGATAACAGCCTGGAATGCAACACGATATACGCGAGAACGGGCACCGTAGTAACCTTTCGCCTGTTTTAAGATTTTCTTGTGACGTGCACGTGCAATCACACCACGTTTTACGCGAGCCATATGCTCTCCTGAGTTTTATATTCTAGATTAAAAAAAGTGTATTTATGCGTACGGCAGACATGCAGAGACCAGACCCAAATCGTTCTTGGATACCAGGCCTTTTGGACGCAAGTGACGTTTACGCTTAGTAGCTTTTTTGGTCAGAATATGACGCAGGTTTGCGTGCTTACGCTTAAAACCACCGTTGGCGGTTTTTTTGAAGCGTTTAGCGGCGCCGCGTACTGTTTTGATCTTTGGCATTTTAAATTCCACTTCGCATTGTTATTAACATGAATCAGAAAGGCGAATCCAGCATACGCGGTGCGAACACCGCGTAGCAGGATTACTTGGAAGCCTTACTGTTTCTTCTTAGGTGCGAGCACCATGATCATCTGACGACCTTCGATCTTCGTAGGGAAGGATTCGACAACGGCCAGTTCAGAATCTTCACACAGGTCTTTACGGACGCGGTTAAGCACTTCCATACCGATCTGTTGGTGCGCCATTTCACGCCCACGGAAACGCAGGGTGATTTTAGCTTTATCGCCATCTTCCAGAAAGCGAATCAGGTTGCGTAGTTTGACCTGATAGTCGCCATCATCGGTACCAGGTCGGAATTTGATTTCCTTAACCTGAATAACTTTTTGTTTCTTTTTCTGCTCTTTGGTCGACTTACTCTTCTCGTAGAGGAATTTGCCGTAATCCATGATTCGACAAACTGGCGGCTCGGCATTCGGACTGATTTCTACTAAATCGACGCCCGCTTCCTCAGCTTTTTCAAGAGCTTCATTCAGACTGACAATACCAATCTGCTCGCCATCGACGCCGGTGAGGCGAACTTCTTGCGCGCGAATCTCTTTGTTAATGCGATTAGGACGCGCCGGTTGAACTCGTTTTCCGCCTTTAATACTTTATTCCTCCAGTTGATGAAGACTTCTGCTGCGGATTTCCGCCAGCAGTTTGTCAACGACTTCGCTAACATCCATGCTTCCTAAGTCTTTGCCGCGGCGGGTACGAACAGCAACTTTGCCTGATTCGACCTCTTTATCGCCACAAACTAACATGTAAGGAACACGGCGCAGCGTGTGTTCGCGGATTTTAAAGCCAATCTTCTCATTTCTCAAGTCGGCTTTAACGCGAATGCCTGCATCTTGCAGTTTTTTAGTTAATTCTTCGACATACGGCGCTTGTGAATCAGTAATGTTCATGATCACAACTTGCACCGGCGCCATCCAGGTCGGGAAGAACCCGGCGTATTCTTCGGTCAGAATACCGATGAAGCGCTCCATGGAACCCAGAATAGCACGGTGAATCATTACCGGGACCTGACGGTCGTTGCTTTCGCCAATATAGGAGGCGTTCAAGCGACCAGGTAATGAAAAGTCGAGCTGCACGGTACCACACTGCCACGCACGATCCAAACAATCATGCAAGGTAAATTCAATTTTCGGACCGTAGAACGCACCTTCGCCCGGCTGATATTCGAATTCAATCTTGTTTTCGGTCAGTGCTGCAGCCAGGTCATCTTCTGCCTTAGTCCACATTTCGTCAGTACCAATGCGCTTCTCAGGACGGGTGGACAGTTTCACCACGATCTTTTCGAAACCAAAAGTGCTGTACATGTCGTACACCATGCGAATACAGCTGTTCACTTCGTCACGAACCTGCTCTTCGGTACAGAAGATGTGGGCGTCGTCCTGAGTGAAACCACGAACCCGCATCAGGCCATGCAATGCGCCCGATGGCTCATTACGGTGGCAGCTGCCGAACTCGGCCATACGCAGCGGCAGGTCTCGGTAGGACTTCAGACCCTGGTTGAAGATCTGAACGTGACCCGGACAGTTCATCGGTTTGATGCAGTATTCACGGTTTTCAGAAGACGTGGTGAACATCGCTTCTTTGTAGTTTTCCCAGTGACCTGTTTTTTCCCACAGTACGCGGTCCATCATGAACGGACCTTTGACTTCCTGATAGTCATAAGACTTCAGTTTCATACGTACGAAGGCTTCGAGCTCACGGAAAATAGTCCAGCCGTCGTTGTGCCAGAACACCATGCCCGGCGCTTCTTCCTGCATGTGATACAGGTCGAGTTGCTTACCGATTTTACGGTGATCGCGCTTGCCGGCTTCTTCCAGACGCTGAATGTAGGCATTCAGTTGCTTTTTGTCTGCCCAGGCAGTGCCGTAGATACGTTGCAACATTTTATTGTCGCTGTTGCCACGCCAGTAAGCACCGGATGTTTTCTGCAGTTTGAAATGATGGCAGAAACGCATGTTCGGTACGTGCGGGCCGCGGCACATATCGACGTATTCTTCATGATGATACAGGCCCGGACGATCATCATGGCTGATGTTTTCATCCAGAATCGCGACTTTGTATTCTTCACCACGGCTTGCAAAGGTATCGCGCGCTTCCTGCCAGCTGACTTTCTTTTTAATAACGTCGTAATTCTTTTCAGCCAGTTCGTGCATGCGCTTTTCAAGCAGTTCAATGTCTTCCTGAGTGAGCGTACGATCTAAATCGACGTCATAATAGAAGCCATTATCGATAACCGGGCCGATAGCCATTTTGGTGTCTGGCCACAATTGTTTGATGGCATGACCCAAAAGGTGCGCACAAGAGTGACGCAAAATTTCAAGACCGGCTTCGTCTTTAGCGGTGATGATCGCCAGTTGCGCGTCGGTTTCAATCAGATCGGTTGCATCAACCAGTTCGCCGTTAACACGACCAGCGATACAGGCTTTCGCCAGACCAGGACCGATATCGAGAGCAACATCAAGAGGTGAAACGGGGCGATCAAAAACGCGCTGGCTTCCATCAGGAAGAGTAATGACAGGCATGTTAATTCCTTAATCTACAGTGGTGCCCCACACGACAGAGCACATCTAGAAAAATATTTGAGTTTAATTTCATGTAGTTATTCACGCTATTCAGCTTTACTTTGCCAAATATAGGCACCCTGGAATACATCACGTAATTGTATCGGGATGCGACGTGAAAACAGACAGCGAGTTTACCACCCGTAAAGTGCGAATTTCCAGCAACCTGTGTTGCTTAAGATGGATATTTTTCGTGTAATCCCCTCCGGACACGCTAAGGTAAACATAAACGCTTTTTAAAAGGGAAATTTATGTCAGAAGTCAGCCTGTTATTCCAGGCCATCGGATTGGGTTTAGTGGTGATTCTTCCGCTGGCAAATCCGTTAACCACCGTTGCCCTTTTGCTTGGGCTATCCGGAAACATGACAGCTCAGGAGCGAAATCAGCAGTCACTGATGGCCTCGGTATATGTTTTCATTATCATGATGGTCGCCTACTACGCCGGACAACTGGTGATGAATACCTTCGGGATTTCAATTCCCGGCTTGCGTATTGCGGGCGGTCTGATTGTCACATTTATCGGTTTCCGAATGCTTTTCCCTCAGCAACACGTTGAAGAGAAAGTACTGATGGAGAATAAAACCGAGGAGATGAAACGACAGGATTCACCGAATATCGCGTTTGTGCCGCTGGCGATGCCCAGCACCGCGGGTCCGGGTACTATTGCGATGATTATCAGCAGCGCATCAACCATAAGAGAAGGTTCAGATTTTCCTCACTGGGTAATTTTAGTGGCGCCGGTGCTTATTTTCTTTCTGGTCAGCCTGATTTTATGGCTCACATTGCGCAGTGCGGGCGGCATTATGCGTCTGGTTGGGAAAAGCGGGATTGAAGCAATTTCGCGGCTGATGGGATTCTTGCTGGTCTGTATGGGCGTGCAGTTTGTGATTAACGGCGTGACTGAAATTATTTCTCATTTCCCGCCAGCAGCCTGATTCGCTACTGACGGGAAACGGAACTTAACGCATCGCCAGATAGGCGCTGTTCACTTTCCACAAATAACGCGGAGCCTGAGGCGCCGGATGTTTCTGCTGCACATGCTGGTAAAACTCTTGCGGAGACATCTGATTAATTTTCGCAATTGCGTATGTTTTATCTTTCGCGAAGGTTCTCAGTAATGCTCCAGCCCCGTTAACGTAGGCCACCGTCGTTGCATAACGACGGGTTTCCGGATTACTGATCCCCGCCAGCTGCTGCTGGAGGATACTCAGATACGCCGTGCCCAAGTCGATATTCATCGCGGGATCTTTCAGCTCATGAGCGCTGGGCTGCCCGTAACGTCCTTTCATCCGGTAGGCATCGCGTCCTGCCGTTGAGGCCTTTAGCTGCATTAACCCAATCGCATTCGATTTACTGACAACGGTTGGGTTATATCCAGATTCAACCTGAATGATTGCTTTAACAAGTGTTTCGTCGACGCCGTAAGTATTTGCCGCCTGGTGAATAACATCACCATAAGGCCCCGGATGCATTAATGAAGTTTCGCTTTGTATGGGTGGCGATGGATTCAAAAAATGCGTGGTTTTAACCGGTGTTTCTTTAGCGCAACCCGCCAGTAAAAGCGCGGCCATCAAATAAAGAATTTTTGGTTTCACGTTTTCTCTCTCGCGACTGGGACGAGGGCTAGCATATACATCTTCTTCCCACACCTGAATATATTTTTAGTCTATTATTATTATTGTTTTGTTAAACAAGGGGGTTAGACACATGTCGATAAGACAATTCTGCATATAAAACCTCTTTTGCGTCACATATTCTGAAATTAACAGATTCATTGATTACACTCTCAGTTCAGTCACGACACAATTCGCATAAATTAACAGCATCATCTGATTCAGCCGTGCGCGGGATCGGGTTTTTGAACCACAAAAAACGCTAACTTAATGAATTATCGGGCCAGTCAGAAGGGGTGATACCATGTGGCAAGCCGTCAATCGTTTGTTGAGTGAACACTTGGGCAGTGCTGAAATCCGCGAACGTGTTGAACTGCCGGGAGGAGAAATTCACCCGGCCTGGCGGTTGAGCTACGGTGACAGGGATGTATTCGTGAAGTGCAATGCGCGCGAAATGCTCCCTATTTTCGCGGCTGAAGCCGATCAGCTCGCACTGCTTGCCCGAAGTCAGACGGTTCGCGTGCCAGAGGTTTATGGTGTTGGCAGCGATCGTGACTACAGTTTCCTGCTGCTGGAATATATCCCGCAAAAGCCTCTGGATGCCCATAACGCCTACATTTTAGGGCAGCAACTTGCCGCGTTACATCAGTGGAGCGAGCAACTGCAATTCGGTCTTGATTTCGATAATGAGCTGGCGACCCTGCCGCAACCCAACAGCTGGCAGCGGCGCTGGGCGACATTCTTTGCCGAACAGCGTATCGGGTGGCAGTTGCAACTGGCGGCGGAAAAAGGAATGACGTTCGGCAATATCGAAGATATCACAGCAATGGTTCATGCCCGCTTACAGAACCATCAGCCTCAGCCTTCTTTATTACACGGCGATTTATGGCCGCACAACTGTGGCCTTTCCGAACACGGACCGGTCATTTTCGACCCCGCCTGTTACTGGGGCGACAGGGAATGCGATCTGGCTATGCTTCCGCTGTATCCTAATGTTCCGCCACAATTATATGACGGTTATCAAAGCAGAACGCCGCTTCCGGATGACTTCATTTCAAGACAGCCAATCTACCAGTTATATTACCTGCTAAATCGCAGTAATTTATTCGGAGGGCAGCACCTCGTTGTTGCTCAGCGCGCTATTGAAAGACTTCTCCACGACGATATTAATTAGCCTGGTAAATGTTTTACTGCATAAACAAATAAGGCCTGAATAATGAAGATATTCAGGCCTTATTTATGAGAATGATAAATCAGATGTTACAGAAAGTAATCTCAGATCAACCTGCAATTAAACCTAATAATTTCAAAATGAAATACGCAACGACTGCAATAACGATGGGCAGAATATAGAGCGGAAAATACTGCACCAGAATCGTATGTCTCGGGATGACAATCCGTTCTTCAATCTGTGGTCGTGTACGCCCTTCTGCACCTTTCGCCTGCTCAAGGATCAGTTGATCCTGGATCCCTTCACGGATATGTTTCACCTGACGGGACATTCTTGCGCCGGATGCCTGTAACGCAAGACCGACAAAAATCAGCCAGTAGATAATAAAGAATACGATGTTGGCGGTGGTCACGCCCTGCCCCAAAGCGGGTACGGGGGAGTTGTACCAGAAAACGTTAAGAAACGAGGTGTTGAACTTCACCATATCGACCATCACGTGGACGAAATCCAGCATAACGGCATTGATGCCCTGCTCAGTTTTAGTGTGTTCATTAATAAAATTAAGCAATGAAATCAGTGTTGAAAGCAGCGCAGGGATAAAAATAATCCATCCTGCAATCCGTTTAATCACTGCCACGCGTCCGGCTTGTTGATACGTCATGAATTCCCCTTGTTAGGACACCTAAAGCAACACGTAAGTTTACCCACAGAAAGTATTTTGCGCCCAATGTTTTAATCAGTTACTGGCGTTGCCTGCCTGAAACAGCGTTCCTGACGGTTTTCCTGACCGTCCCTATATCGCATTTCACCCTCAGAACCGGCGGTGTTAGAGTAAAGCCTTAATTCACTTTTACGGAGTCCGCTTTCATGGCTTATGTTCGCCCTGTTAATGCAGCAATTTTCGATATGGATGGTCTGTTAATTGATTCTGAACCGCTTTGGGTTCAGGCAGAACTGGACGTTTTCGGTAGCCTCGGCGTCGATATTTCTCAGCGACATTTACTGCAGGATACGCTGGGGTTGCGCGTCGATCAGGTGGTCAGAATGTGGTATCAAACGCTGCCATGGCAAGGGCCGACGCAGGACGAAGTGTCTAAAATGATCATCACGCGCACCGTCGAACTGGTGGAACAAACACGCCCTTTGCTGCCGGGTGTGAACCAGGCACTTGAGCTGTGTCGTGACAGCGGTCTGAAAATTGGCCTCGCGTCCGCTTCTCCTTTATTTATGCTCAGGGCGGTTCTTGAGATGTTCAGCCTGCAATCCTATTTTCAGGTGATCACTTCGGCAGAAAACCTGCCTTACAGTAAACCGCACCCGGAAGTTTATCTGCTCGCAGCCGGTGAATTGCAGGTTGACCCTCTGAACTGCGTCACGATGGAAGATTCCTTTAACGGGATGATTGCCACGAAAGCCGCACGCATGCGCTCGATTGTTGTTCCCGCCAGTGAGTATCGCGAAGATCCGCGTTGGGCGCTTGCCGACACGAAACTCGCGACCCTTGAAGCTTTAGAGCCATTACATATCCTCTGAGACCTATTCCTGGGTAAACCGGCGCAAAGCCATCCCGCTTCTGTGCCGTTCCCTGCTTCAACCTGACTTCGCATTTTCCCTGCCACATTTCCCCGGACAGCGTTTAATTTCGCGAACCATGAACTGCCTCATAAAATAAATAAAACGTTATTTCATTTTTATTGAATTCATATGCCAATGAACCTATGCTGCGTTTAACAAGGACGAGCCGGGAGCTCTCCTGCTTCTGTACGCTGTCACTGCCACGCAACGGTCAGACTCGCCCGGCACGTCCCCCTTTATTGCAATCCTATGAGAGGCACCGACATGCAAGTTCGTCAAAGCATCCACAGCGACCACGCCAAAACGCTGGATACCGCACAATTACGCCGCGAATTCCTCATCGAGAAAATCTTCGAGAAAAACGCCTGCACCATGACCTACAGCCACATCGATCGCATTATCGTCGGCGGTGTTATGCCCGCTGAAAAATCAGTTTCGATAGGTGATGACGTTGGTAAACAACTCGGCGTGAGTTATTTCCTCGAACGCCGCGAGCTTGGCGTGATCAACATCGGCGGGCCGGGGCTTATTGTGGTTGACGGAACAACTTATGAGATTGGTCATGAAGAAGCGCTGTACGTCGGCAAAGGCGGGAAGCACGTTGAATTCAGCAGCGTTGATGCCGCAAAACCCGCCAAATTCTACTACAACAGCGCCCCTGCGCACACGACGTTCCCTAACAAAAAAATCACGCTGGCCGAAGCGTCTCCTCAAACTATTGGCGACGCGGCCACCAGCAACCGCCGCACCATCAATAAATTCATCGTGCCTGACGTTTTAGAAACCTGCCAGCTGACGATGGGCTTGACGAAACTCGAAGAAGGCAGCCTGTGGAACACCATGCCTTGCCATACCCACGAGCGTCGTATGGAAGTGTATTTCTACTTCAATATGGAGGAAGAAACCGCCGTGTTTCACATGATGGGGCAACCACAGGAAACGCGTCATTTGCTCGTTCATAACGAACAGGCGGTCATCTCACCGAGCTGGTCAATTCATTCCGGTGTAGGCACGAAAAACTACACCTTCATCTGGGGAATGGTTGGCGAAAACCAGGTATTTGACGACATGGATCACGTCAAAGTCAGCGAACTGCGCTAACCCTTGTGCTCTGCTGCACGGCAGCGGAGCAAATTATCCATTAATGGCGAACGTGCCGTGCAAAAGAGACTTTGAATATGATCCTCAATGCGTTTGAATTAAGCGGCAAAGTCGCAATCGTGACCGGTTGTAACACCGGACTGGGCCAGGGTATGGCGCTGGGACTGGCACAAGCCGGTTGCGATATCGTAGGTATTAACGTTTCAGCGCCAACCGAAACGGCCGAAAAAATCACGGCAACCGGCCGCCGTTTCCTCGACCTTCGCGCTGACCTGAGTAGCATTACGGGCATTCCCAAACTCATCCAAAAAGCGGTCAGCGAGTTTGGTCATATCGATATTCTGGTAAACAACGCCGGTATCATTCGCCGGGAAGATGCTATCGAGTTCAGCGAGAAGAATTGGGACGACGTGATGAACGTGAACAGCAAAACACTGTTCTTCATGTCTCAGGCCGTGGCTAAGCAGTTCATTACGCAAGGTACTGGCGGTAAAATTATTAACATTGCGTCCATGCTTTCCTATCAGGGCGGCATTCGCGTTCCTTCTTATACGGCATCAAAAAGTGCCGTCATGGGCATCACCCGGCTGATGGCTAATGAATGGGCGAAGCACAATGTTAATGTTAACGCCATTGCACCGGGCTATATGGCGACCAACAATACTGAACAACTTCGTGCGGATGAAGATCGCAGCAAAGAAATTCTTGATCGCATCCCCGCCGGGCGCTGGGGCTTGCCGGAAGATGTCATGGGCCCCGTGGTATTTCTGGCGTCGAAAGCCTCGGATTACGTTAACGGCTATACCATTGCCGTTGATGGTGGATGGCTGGCGCGATAGCAACCCAATAAGTGACAATAAAAAGGCGTATTTTTATACGCCTTTTTCTTTTTTATCTTATCGTTGACAATTAGTTACAGGGTGTCTCTTCCAAGATTGTGACAGTTTCACTTATACTGGATAAAATAACAGTTATCCAGTTCGGACGCGTCATGACGGCGGAAGGCCACCTCATTTTTTCAATTGCCTGTGCAGTGTTTGCGAAAAAGGCACAGCTCTCTCCGGAACTGGCGCACGGTGACTGGTGGCATATTATTCCGGGGTCGCTGCTGACGTGCCTGCTGCCCGACATCGATCATCCCAAATCACTGATTGGCCAGCGCCTGAAATGGATTTCCGCTCCGATCGCGCGGGCATTCGGGCACCGTGGATTCACACACAGCTTGCTTGCCGTCGCGGGGGGTATTTTCCTGCTACGCACCCATTTCCCTCATGACTGGGTGATCCCCATCGATGCCTTTCATGCCATGATAATTGGTTATCTGAGCCATATTCTGGCCGATATGCTGACACCAGCCGGTGTTCCATTATTGTGGCCATGCCGCTGGCGTTTTCGCCTGCCGCTAATCAACAGTCAAAAAGGCAATCAGCTCGAACGTACGTTATGTCTGATGCTGGTCGGTCTGACGCTATTCTGGCCTGACTGGACGCCCATTATTGGTGCAATAAATCCGGATATTTTTAATCACATTCTGAAATTATTCATATGACAAGCATAAAATACCGCCATTTTGGTGATATTTGGTACGAATCAAACCTAAAAGTTATAAAGCATTCTTTTTGGATATAAATGTTCAGGTGCCAAACTGATATCCTGCTCACCATTGCTTTGGGATGGTGCAATCCCTGTTGGGAACACCCGTTTTAAATATCAAAACTATAAGTCTGGAGTTCGGTATGAATCTTCCGCTCGTTCTTAACGTAGTGGTTTTCGTTGTCCTCCTTTTGCTGCTGGCGCAAACCCGCCATAAGCAATGGAGTCTGGCAAAAAAAGTCTTACTTGGTCTGGCCATGGGTGTGGTGTTTGGCCTGGCTTTGCAGCTGATCTACGGTTCCGATGATCCGGTACTGAAAACCTCTATTACCTGGTTTAATATTGTCGGTAACGGCTACGTCCAGTTACTGCAAATGATAGTCATGCCGCTGGTTTTCGTCTCGATTCTGAGCGCGGTAGCGAAACTGCACAACGCGTCATCGCTGGGCAAAATCAGTTTCCTGACTATCGGTACCCTGTTGTTCACCACGCTGATTGCCTCGCTGGTAGGTATCTTTGTGACCGGTCTGTTTGGTCTGACCGCTGATGGGCTGGTTCAGGGGACGCAGGAAACCGCGCGTCTGACCGCTATCCAGTCCAACTACGTGGGCAAAGTGGCTGACCTGAGCGTGCCTCAGCTGATCCTTTCCTTTATTCCTAAGAACCCGTTTGCTGACCTGACAGGTGCAAGCCCAACGTCCATCATCAGCGTGGTAATTTTCGCAGCTTTCGTTGGCGTTGCGGCACTTCAGCTGGTTAAAGATGATGCTGATAAAGGCCCGCGCGTTCTGGCCTTTATCGATACCCTGCAAGCCTGGGTGATGAAACTGGTTCGTCTGGTCATGAAACTGACTCCATACGGTGTTCTGGCACTAATGACCAAAGTGGTTGCCGGTTCCAACATTCAGGACATCATTAAACTGGGCAGTTTCGTGGTGGCATCTTATCTCGGTCTGGCCATCATGTTCGTAATTCACGCTGTGCTGTTGTCTTTCACCGGCGTTAACCCGGCGAAATTCTTCCGTAAAGTCTGGCCAGTGCTAACCTTCGCGTTCACCAGCCGTTCCAGCGCTGCCACTATTCCGCTGAGCGTTGAAGCACAAACTCGTCGTCTCGGTATCCCGGAATCGATTGCCAGCTTCGCAGCATCCTTTGGAGCCACTATCGGCCAGAATGGTTGTGCCGGTTTGTATCCGACAATGCTGGCCGTCATGGTTGCGCCAACCGTGGGCATCAACCCGTTTGATCCGGTCTGGATTGCCACGCTGGTCGGCATTGTCACACTGAGCTCCGCCGGTGTTGCCGGTGTGGGCGGCGGTGCGACTTTCGCGGCTCTTATCGTATTACCGGCGATGGGTCTGCCTGTCACGCTGGTCGCGCTGTTGATCTCCGTCGAGCCGCTGATTGATATGGGCCGTACTGCCCTGAACGTAAGTGGTTCAATGACTGCCGGTACAATCACCAGCCAGCTTTTAAAACAGACAGACAAAGCAGTGATGGATTCTGAAGAAGCCGCTGAACTGGCTCATCGCTGATCCCGGTTCGCTGAAAACAAAAAACCGAAGCCAATGGCTTCGGTTTTTTTATATCTGCATTACTTATGCAAAGACTCAGAACGGGTAGTCGTGAAAACCAATCTGCTCAGAAATGTTGCGCGCGGCGGTGTGCAGCATTTCAACGTAGTGCGCTTTGCTTTCTTCTGAGAAACGGATAGTCGGGAACGAAATACTCAGGCCAGCAATCACCACACCAAAGCGGTCAAACACAGGAACCGCTATGCAACGAAGCCCCTGTTCCTGCTCTTCGTTATCTTCGCCATAACCCTGCACGCGCACCTGATTAAGCGCAGTCTGCAAATCGGCGGCATTCATAATGGTGTTTTCAGTGCTGCGGGTAAATTCGATTTCCTGCAAAAGGGCGCTGACTTCCGCTTTATCGCCCCAGGCCAGAAGCACTTTACCGATCGCCGTAGTGTGCAGCGGATTACGGCGGCCAATACGTGAATGCATGCGCAGGTTGTACATCGAATCGATTTTATGGATATAGACAATACCGTCTTCATCCAGTGCGCCAAGGTGGATCGTTTCGCGGGTCAGACGGGACAGTTCACGCATTTGAATATCAGCACTGCGGATCAGATCCACATTTTGCAGTGCTTTCGCCCCTAACTCGAATAACTTCAAAGTGAGCGAATACTTCTCAGATTCCCCTTCCTGCGCCACGTATCCCAAAGATTTCATCGTCTGTAAAAAACGGTAGACGGTACTTTTGGACATCATAACGCGCTGAGAAAGTTCAGTAATACCAATCTCCCGCTCTTCGCCCAAGGCCTGCAAAATGCCAAAAACTTTCAGAACGGAAGAAACAGAATCGGGTTGCTTATCAAGATCTGCGATAGCCATAGGATGAATTACCTGCTCGCGTGAGTTTTGTTTCAAAAAAAATAGAACGTAGTTTTTATTATAGTGGTAAGCATCGACGAGAAGCAATCTACCCGATGCGTGAGAATGTAAGAACTGTTAAGCCAGTTTCAGAACTGAGAGAACAGTAAAAAATTCATTACATCATGTGACAATTGTCACTTTAGCTTCATTAGCGTAGTAATATTCCCCTCTCTGATGACTACGCACTGACATAACTCATGACACTTACACCCAACGACGGGCTTCCCGTTCCACAGCGCTACGGTGCGATCCTTGCAATCGCTCTGGGTATTACCGTTTCGGTGCTTGATGGCGCAATCGCGAATGTGGCGTTACCCACTATTGCCAATGATTTTCATGCCAGCCCGGCGGCCTCAATCTGGGTCGTGAATGCCTACCAACTGGCAATAACCATTTCATTGCTCTCTCTGGCGTCTCTCGGTGATATTTTTGGCTATCGCCGCATCTATCAGACCGGCCTGCTGGTATTCAGCATTACGTCGCTCTTCTGCGCTCTTTCCGATTCGCTGCTGACGCTGACCGTCGCGCGCGTATTGCAGGGGTTCGGGGCTGCGGCGATCATGAGCGTCAATACCGCGCTGATACGCATTATTTATCCGCAACGTTTTCTGGGTCGTGGCGTCGGGATTAATGCGCTGATTGTTGCCGTTTCGTCCGCCGCAGGGCCGACTATTGCAGCAGGGATTTTGTCCGTCGCGTCGTGGCAGTGGTTGTTTGCGGTGAATGTTCCGATTGGTATTGTCGCGCTGATTCTGGGCCTGAAATTTCTTCCGGCCAACTCAACACGCAGTCAGGGGCAGCGTTTTGATATCACTAGCAGCGTGATGAATGCGCTGACGTTTGGCCTGCTCATCAGTGCAATCAGCGGTTTCGCGCAGGGTCTGAACCATCTGCTAATTTTGGGCGAAGTGATCGCGCTGCTGATTATTGGCTGGTTCTTTGTCCGCCGCCAGTTATCGAAACCTTTCCCGTTGCTGCCGGTGGATTTGCTGCGCATCCCGATTTTCAGCCTGTCGCTGGGCACGTCGTTGTGCTCTTTCAGTGCCCAAATGCTGGCATTCGTTTCACTGCCCTTCTTCCTGCAAAATACGCTGGGGCTGAACTCTGTAGATACCGGCCTGCTGCTGACGCCGTGGCCGCTGGCAACGATGGTGATGGCACCAATCGCCGGCCGTCTGGTCGAGCGTTTCCATCCCGGAATGCTGGGCGGGATCGGGTTGATTATCTTTTCATTCGGGCTGTTTTCGCTCTCACTGCTGCCGCCAGAACCTTCACATCTGAACATTATCTGGCGCATGCTTCTGTGCGGTGCGGGCTTTGGTTTATTCCAGTCACCGAACAATCACACAATCATCAGTTCCGCACCGCGTAACCGCAGCGGTGGCGCCAGTGGCTTGCTGGGAACTGCCCGTCTTTTAGGCCAGACGACCGGTGCAGCAATGGTTGCCCTGATGTTTAACCTGTTCCCGTCACACGGGACGCATGCTTCGTTAATTATGGCCGGGACACTCGCCGGTGCAGGCGCGCTGGTCAGTCTGATGAGAATGACGCAAAAAACCAGCAGCCAGCAAGCTGCTGAGAGTTCTAAACCGTAAGTTTCGCAAAGCAAAATGCCTGGCATAAGCCAGGCATTTTTTTACACATAAACGAACGGACATTTATTTGATGTACTGACCGCTGCGCAGCGCTTCGATACGTTTGTCCAGCGGCGGGTGAGACATAAACAGCTCGCTGAAAGACTTCGATTTGCCGTTTATACAAAACGCCATCATGCTGCCCGCTTCCTGCGGTTCATGGCTGGTTTTCAGACGTTGCAACGCTGCAATCATTTTTTCACGCCCTACCAGTTTCGCTGAACCGGCATCTGCGTAGAACTCGCGGTGACGCGAGAACCACATGGTGATAATGCTCGCCAGAATACCAAAGACCAGTTCAAGCACCGTCGCCACGGCAAAATAAATCATCGGATTGCCGTTACTTTCTTCGCCATCACGGTTTCCGGAAAGGAAACCAGAAGCCACCTGCGCAATCAGACGCGAAATGAAAATCACGAAGGTGTTCACGATCCCCTGAATCAGCGTCATGGTCACCATATCACCATTCGCAATGTGGCTGATTTCATGGGCAATAACCGCTTCGGCTTCATCCTGATTCATACTTTGCAGCAAACCTGTGCTCACCGCTACCAGCGAGGCATCACGTCGCGCTCCGGTTGCGAAAGCATTAATATCTGGCGCGTGATAAATCGCGACCTGCGGCATGGCAATGCCTGCCTGCTGAGACTGGCGACGAACCGTTTCCATCAACCAGCGCTCAGTTTCATTTCGTGGCTGCTCAATAACTTCACCACCCACCGAACGCAACGCCATCCACTTAGACATCAGCAACGAGACAAAAGCACCACCGAAGCCAAACAGCCCGGCCATGATCATCAGCCCCGGCACGCTGCTGGACTGAATGCCCGTCAGGCTTAACACCAGCCCAAAGACCAGCATAACCGCCAGGTTAGTCAGCAGGAACAACGCTATACGCATCATAAAATTTTACTTCCTCATTGTTACTTCGTTGTTATTGATTGAGTCACACCACCGGCACATAGCCTGCCCGGCTGTACTGATCCTATGGGCTTCTAGCACAGATTCAAGAGTCCCTGCCCGCTAAAGACCTAAAATCACAATACTTTACATTTTGAAGCGTTTTATTTCACATCCGTCGCTGAAATCTATGGAGTTACATGCCCCCGCGAGCTTTCATGCCCGATTTAGCACATAAAAAAAGCGCACCGGAGTGCGCTTTTTCATCTGACCACCGGGTGAGGAATTATTTCGCCGCGGTCTGGTCGCCCTGAGCTTTTTCCAGATTGCCCAGGTCAACGGCAATGTGGTCAGCTTCATCGAGATAAGGATCCGGTGCCACATAATCTTTCGGCAAGTCGTCGAGAGATTTCAGCGGTTTCTTACCTTCACGTTTGAAGCGTTCGTTCAGACGGCTCAGACGTAATGCATCGTCCTCTTTGTCCTCTTTATCACGCTGTGCGTAATTAAGGGAGGCGGTATCACGTTTGTCCTTCAGTGCTTTATAACGGGCGATATCCTGCTGGATGTACTGGAACTCAGGATCCTTCGCAATACGTGCTTCATGATCTTTCAGCAAGTCAGGCAGGAACGGTTTCATGTCGCCCATTTTGGTGTAAGTCGCCGCGTTGATGCTATCCCACGGAAGCGCGTTATCTTCGAACTTCTCACCCGTCTCAATCGATTCAATACCGGTTGGCATCAGAATATCCGGGGTAACCCCTTTACGCTGAGTGCTGCCGCCGTTGATACGATAGAATTTCTGGATTGTGTACTGTACGGAGCCTAGCGCAGGCCATTCCGGACGCAGCATCTGATCATAGATGCGGTTCAGTGAACGGTATTGCTGCACGGTCCCTTTACCGAAGGTCGGCTCACCGACAATCAGCGCACGGCCATAATCCTGCATTGCGGCTGCAAAGATTTCTGATGCTGACGCACTGAAGCGGTCAACCAGAACCACCAGCGGACCTTTGTAGTACACGACGCCATCGGTATCGCTGTCCTGACGGATACGACCGTTGTTATCGCGAACCTGCACAACAGGGCCACTTGGGATAAACAGACCTGACAGAGAAACCGCTTCAGTCAGGGCACCGCCGCCGTTGGTACGAAGATCGATAACCAGGCTGTTGACGTTTTGCTTCGCCATTTTCTGTAGCTGGACTTTAACATCGTCCGTAAGCCCCACATAGAAACCCGGAATGTCCATCACGGCCACTTTCTGATTGCCGACATTTTTGATGGTCATTTTGACTGCGCGATCTTCCAGACGGATTTTTTCGCGTGTCAGGGTAATAACATGGTTTTTAGCATTTTTGCCCGCAGGCAGGATCTGCAGGCGCACTTTGCTGCCTTTAGGCCCTTTGATGAGCGCAACGACGTCATCAAGACGCCAGCCGATCACATCAACAATTGGGGTTTGTTTGCCGGCCTGAACCTGGCCCACACCTACAATACGGTCGCCAACCGCAATGGCTTTACTCTTGGCCGCCGGGCCTCCAGCTACCATTGAATTGATGACGGTATAATCATCGTCACCCTGCAAGACGGCGCCTATACCTTCCAGAGACAGGCTCATTTCGGTATTGAACTGCTCGGTGCTGCGGGGAGAGAGATAATTGGTGTGCGGGTCAATTTCATGCGCAAAGGCGTTCATCACCAGCTGGAACACATCTTCGCTGTTGCTCTGCGTCAGCCGTTTCATCGCAAAATGATAACGTTTGGAGAGCACATCGCGGATTTCCTGATCGTTTTTGCCGGTCAGTTTAAGGTTCAGCTCGTCATATTTGACTTTCGCATCCCACAACTTATCCAGCTCAGCGCGGTCTTTCGGCCACGGTGCTTTACTGCGATCAAGCTCAATAGTGTCGTTGCCAGTGAAATCCATCGGACGCTCAAGCACTTTCAACGCGTAGTCATAGCGTTCAAAGCGACGTTTTTGCGCCAGATTAAATAAGGCATAAGGCGTAGTTAACTGACCGGATTTCAGTTCCTCACCCAAAGTGGCACGTTTGTCAGTAAACTGCGCCACGTCGGAAGCCATGAGTACGTTATGGCCATAATCGAGCATGTTGAGGTAACGGTCGAAGATTTTCGCTGAGAAATCTGCATTAAGGTCGAACTGACGATAATGTGAACGGGTAAAGCGTGCGGTCACACGCTCGCTTACCGTTGCATCTTGCGGGTCTTGAGTCAAATTAGGGAGTTGAGCGAGAGTCACCGGTGCACTCTCGTTCGCTGCAAAGCTGGTATTCACCAGCCCTGCCCCTGCCATTAACAGACCCGCGATAACGCTTAATCTGACAAATTTGTTCATGCCTGAGTTGGCCTCCGTATCAGAACTGCAAGTGTTCTGCGCGCACAATCATCGCCAGACCCGAAGAGAGCTGAACGCGAACACCGTCTTTGGCAATTTCCAAAACGGTTGCATCCATCGCACTCTGTCCTGCTCTGACTTTGATTTCCTGGCCAATTTGCAGTTTTGAAATGTCTGTTACTGGCACCTGACGCGGTTCACGTTTTTCCTCACGCGGTGGGCGAGGTGAACGTGGTTTGCGATTTTCCTGACCAGCCACAGCTGCGGGCGCATTTTCACGACGCGGCGCAGGTTTTTTAGCGGCCGGACGTGGACGACGTGGCTCAGTGGTTTCACCGGCTTCACGACGTTTAGCCTGTTGTTCTGCACGTTGTGCCTGAACGCGGGCTTTTGCTTCTTCCAACTGTTTACGGGCATGTTCGACGTGCTGCTCTTCGAGAACGCCACATGAATTACCATCAAGGTCAACGCGTTCTGCGCCAACTTTAACGCCATAAAGATAGCGCCAGCTTGAGGTATACAGACGCAGAGCAGAGCGTAACTGAGTTTTGCTCAGATTCTCTTCACCTTGCACGCGCTCGACCAAATCCGCAAAGATACCGATCTTTAATGGGCGTGCTTCGCCTTCGGCGGTAAAACAGAGCGGGAACCGCTCAGCCAAAAAGGCGATGACTTCTTTACTACTGTTCAACTTAGGTTGATTTTCCATGAAATTTCCTGATTACAACGGGTTTGCCAACCGGCGCAGGCATGAACAGGCGCCATTATAATGACGCCATTATTAAATGCCACGTTATCCGACGATCAACTTACGATCAGATTGACATATTTTTCAGCATCGCAGTTTTCGAGATGCTGGCAAAGCCCGCTGACTAACTCTGTCAGCCCCTGTTCATCGGCTTCATCGAAGCGCTGATAAACGGTGCTATCAATGTCTAATACGCCAATAACTGTGCCTTTCACCGTGATGGGAAGGACAATTTCGGCATTACTTGCAGCGTCACAGGCGATGTGGCCCGGGAAGGCATGAACATCACCAACACGCTGTACGGCATTTTCTGCAACAGCGGTACCGCAGACGCCTTTCCCTACCGGAATACGCACGCAGGCAATTTTACCCTGGAATGGCCCCAGCACCAGTGATGTGCCATCCATCAGATAAAAACCTACCCAATTCACGCCGTCAAGACGCTCAAAAAGTAAGGCACTGGCGTTCGACAGAGTCGCAATAAAATTGTTTTCTCCGGCGATCAACGCGCTCAAATCACGTTTTAATTCCGTGTAGAATGCTTCTTTATTCATGTAGTAACCAATAATAACCTAAGGGCACTGAGCCGTTCTGGTGTGCTTAACCTCTATAAAATAAGCATTAAATGCCCATATGAACAAGGTTAATCCTGTGTGACATCAAAAAGACTCACCTACAATAACTGTTTGCCGACCGCATAATACGTTATTTTGTCAAAAAAACCTGGCTGATATTGGCTCAATGGCCTCGCCTGACCCCTAAGGGGGATGCGTAATTGTAACAACAGGTATTCTTTACTATTCCAGGTACTATGAAAATACACACAATTTCAGCCCAGCTACCGCATATTCGCTACCAGCGGTGCAGTGAATGTGACTACCTTTTTGCGCTTCCCGCACTGTTGCGGACGCAAACGGCGCACTGTCCGCGTTGTAACGCCAAAGTCGAAAAGGGTCGGGTTTGTTCCCTGCCGCGTCTGATCACGATTGCCATCAGCATTTTGCTGCTGATGCCGTTTGCCTATACCGAGCCCCTTATCAGCATCCGCCTTCTGGGCACGCGTATTGACGCCAGTCTGCTGGAAGGAATCTGGCAAATGTCGCGTCAGGGTGATCCGGTCACCGCCAGTATGGTCGCGTTTTGCACTATCGGTGCGCCGCTGACGCTGGCGCTCTCCATTCTTTACCTGCATTTTGGCAGCAAACTGGGCATGAACCTGAAACCCGTGCTGCTGATGCTCGACCGCCTGAAAGACTGGGTAATGCTCGATATCTATCTGATTGGCATGGCCGTCGCCAGTATTAAGGTCAAAGAGTATGCCGACATCAATGTCGGCATTGCGCTGGCGGCGTACCTGATGATGACCGTCATGGTCACGCTGACGATGATTAACCTGAATATCGAACAGCTATGGGAAGAGTTTTATCCGCAGCGTCAGCCCAAAGGCGTGCCCTCTTCGCTGCGCTTGTGTCTGGCCTGCAAATTTACCGGACAACCGGATGAACGGGGCCGTTGCCCACGTTGTCATGTACCAATGCGGCTGCGTTATAAACACAGTTTGCAAAAAACCTGGGCGGCGCTTATTGCAGCAATCATCTTCCTGATCCCTGCGAACCTGCTGCCGATTTCGATTATTTATGCCAACGGACAACAGCTGAAAGACACCATTTTCTCCGGCGTCGTGTCGCTAGCCACGTCAGGCAACGTACCGATTGCCGCCATCGTGTTTATCGCCAGCGTTCTGGTCCCTTTCACAAAAGTTATCGTGATGCTGACGTTACTGATCAGCATCCATTTCAAAGCGATTCAGGGATTGAAAACGCGTATTCGCCTCTTACGGCTGGTGACCTGGATCGGACGCTGGTCTATGCTCGATTTGTTTGTAATTTCATTGATGATGTCGCTGGTAAATCGTGACCAGCTTTTGTCATTTACAATGGGACCGGCTGCCTTTTACTTTGGCTCTGCCGTGATCCTCACCATTCTTGCCGTTGAATGGCTTGATAGCCGCTTGATTTGGGATGCACATGCAACAGGAAACGCCGAATACACCGACTGAAGCACGGATAAAACACAGGCGCCGGATTTCACCCTTCTGGCTTCTGCCGTTTATTGCTTTACTGATTGCCGGATGGCTCATTTACAGCAACTACGAGGAGCGCGGGACGACTGTCACAATCGATTTCCAGTCAGCAGCGGGCATCGTTGCGGGCCGTACGCCTGTGCGTTATCAGGGCGTTGAAGTCGGGTCGGTCGAATCCATCAGCCTGAGCAAAGATCTGCGCACCATTCAGGTAAAAGTCAGCATTAAAAGCGATCTGTCTGACGCGTTGCGCGAAGGCACTCAGTTCTGGCTGGTGACGCCGAAAGCATCGCTGGCGGGCGTGTCCGGCCTTGATGCCCTGGTTGGCGGTAACTACATTGGCATGATGCCAGGGCCCGGAAAAGAAAAAGACCACTTTGTCGCGCTGGATACGCAACCTAAATTCCGCCTCAATACCGGCGAACTAATGGTGCATCTGCACGCCAAAGACCTGGGTTCTCTGAGCACCGGTTCACTGGTGTATTACCGTAAAATCCCGATCGGCAAAGTTTACGATTACGACATCGAAAGCGGCAACAACGGTGTGACGATTGATTTACTGATCGACAAGCGCTTTGCCAGTCTGGTCAAAGACAACACCCGGTTCTGGAATGTTTCCGGCTTTAAAGGCGATTTCAGCCTGAGCGGTGCAAAAGTTCAGATGGAAAGCCTGGCAGCGCTGGTTAACGGTGCGATCTCGATGGATTCTCCGGACGACGGAAAACCCGCCAAGGCCGACCAGTCTTACGTGCTTTACCCTGATCTGGCGCAAAGCCAGCGCGGCGTTGAAATCGACCTGGATTTGCCAAATGGCAATGGACTATCCGAAGGCCAGACACCGCTGATGTATCAGGGTTTGCAGGTCGGGACGCTGACAAAAATTACCTTGCAGCCCGATAACAAAGTCACCGGCAAACTGACTGTCGACCCTTCTGTGCTGGATATGATGCGCACCGGGACGCGCATCGAAATGAACAGCCCGAAACTCAGCCTGAATAATGCCAATATCAGCCAGTTGCTGACCGGCAATACGCTGGAACTGATCCCGGGCGACGGCGATGCGCAGAAGCGTTTTACCGTCCTCGACAGCAACCAGCGTCTGCTTCAGGATCCGGCCACCAGCAGAATTCAGCTGGTCGCGCCGCAAAGTTATGGCATTGATGCGGGCCAGCCAATCAAACTGTATGGCATTACCGTTGGCCAGATCATCGACCGCACACTGACTGATGAAGGCATCTTGTTTAATGCCGCTATCAAGCCGGAATACAAAAACTTACTGCATAAAGACAGCAAGTTTGTGGTGAACAGCCGCGTTGATGTGAAGCTGGGTATCGATGGTATGGAAGTGCTGGGCGCCAGCGCGCAGGAATGGGTAGATGGCGGCATCCGCATTATTCCGGGCGGAAAAGGCGAACCCGCGCAGAAATATCCGCTGTACAGCAATGCGGAAAAAGCCGCTGAAGGCATTCAGGGCGATCAACCAGGTGCGACGCTGACGCTGACGGCAAAAAGCCTGCCAGACATTCAAGCCGGTTCCGTGGTGCTTTACCGTAAATTCCAGGTAGGCCAGATTGTTAACGTGCGCCCGAAAGCCAACGAGTTTGACGTGGATGTCTACATCCTGCCCCAATACCGCAACCTGCTGACCGAAAAAACTATTTTCTGGGCAGAAGGCGGAGCCAAAGTTCAGCTGAACGGCAGCGGGCTGACCGTTCAGGCATCGCCGCTGGATCGCGCACTGAAAGGAGCGATCAGCTTCGATAACTTTGAAGGCGTGCTGACCAGCAAAGGCACCAAGCGTATTCTTTATGATTCCGAAACCTCCGCACGCGCCGTGGGCAGCCAGATCACGCTCAATACCTACGATGCCAGCAAACTTTCCGCGGGCATGCCAATCCGTTATCTGGGGATTACCATCGGCCAGGTAGAATCCCTGAAACTGGATCCTCAGCTCAATCAGGTTTCCGCCAAAGCCGTGCTGTATCCGGAATACGTCGACAATTTTGCCCGCCGTGGCACACGTTTCTCAATCGTTTCGCCGGAAATTTCGGCCGGTGGTGTCAGCAATCTTGATACCTTACTTCAGCCGTACATCAACGTTGAAGCCGGTAAAGGCGTTCCTGCGCGTAACTTTGATTTGCAGGAATCCACGATTACCGATTCGCGTTACACCGACGGTCTGGGCATTGTGGTTGATGCAGCAGAAGTCGGCTCACTGCAAATCGGCACGCCGGTGCTGTTCCGCGGCATTGAAGTGGGTACGGTTTCAGGCTTCTATCTGGGCGCGATGGCTGACCGCGTGAACGTGACATTGCGCGTCAGTAAAAAGTACCAGTATCTGGTACGTGAAAACTCCGTGTTCTGGCTGGCCTCCGGCTATGATTTACAGTTCGGTCTTACCGGGGGTGTATTCAAAAGCGGAACATTCCAGCAGTTCATCCGCGGCGGTATTGCCTTCGCAACGCCACCGACCACACCGCTGGCACCAAAAGCCGCCAACGGCAACCACTTCCTGCTCAATCCGGAAGCGCCGAAAGACTGGCAAAAATGGGGAACGGCGATCCCAAGGAATTAACCTATCCCGCGCTTTCAGAGGCCACCTTCGGGTGGCCTTTTCATTGTATTCGGCCAATACCCACGCCTTCATCTGCCGGCAAATATGCTAAACTCCGCGGCAGAAAATACCTTCAGTACTGGAACCCAACTCTTGTCAAAGCTCACCACTGCCAGCGATTTCGCTGATAAATTACCTGCCGCCTTTCTGGATGCGACGCGCGCAATCATGCCAGCCGGCCTGACCATGGAAGATTTTATTGCGATATGCCAGCGCCCTCTGCGCCCAAGTCTGCGGGTCAATACCCTGAAAATCAGCGTGACTGATTTTCTCGAAATGGCGTCAGGATTTCAGTGGGATTTAGAGCCAGTGCCCTGGTGCGCAGAAGGCTTTTGGATCAACCGTCACGCCCTGGATGATTCACGCTTAGGTAACGCGCTGGCCCATCTCGCCGGGCTTTTTTACATTCAGGAAGCCAGTTCCATGCTCCCCGTCACAGCCCTGTTTGCACACGACACACAACCTGCGCTGGTGATGGACGTTGCTGCTGCACCGGGCTCAAAAACGACGCAGATTGCCGCACAGATGGAAAACCGCGGGGGCATCGTTGCCAATGAATATTCCGCCAGCCGCGTGAAAGTGCTGCATGCCAACATCAGCCGCTGCGGCGTGAGCAATACCGCACTGACCCATTTCGACGGGCGCGTGTTCGGTGCCGCGTTACCCGAAACGTTCGATGCAATTCTGCTGGATGCGCCCTGCTCCGGTGAAGGCGTGATTCGAAAAGATCCCGATGCCATGAGCAACTGGTCAGAAGCCAGCGTGGCTGAAATTGCCACCACGCAACGCGAGCTTATCGACAGCGCGTTTCACGCCTTAAAGCCAGGCGGCGTTCTGGTGTATTCCACCTGCACGCTCAATGCGCAGGAAAATCACCAGGTTTGCCAGTGGCTGCTGGAGACCTACGCCGGTGCGGTGGAAACAGAATCTCTGGAAGATTTATTCGATGGTGCGCAAAAAGCGGTGACACAGGAAGGTTATCTCCACGTATTCCCGCAGATTTATGACAGCGAAGGTTTCTTCGTTGCTCGTTTTCGTAAAACAGACTCTGTACCGCGTTTGCCGGTTCCCGGATATAAAGTTGGCCGCTTCCCGTTCGCGCCACTTTCACGTCAGGACAGCGCGGAAATAATCAAAGCCGCCGCCAGCTCCGGGCTTTCATGGCCTGAAAAACAATATACATTGTGGCAGCGCGACAAAGAAATCTGGATCTTCCCTGCCGTGCTGGAAAACTTATTCGGCAAGGTCAGATTTTCGCGTATTGGCGTCCGCCTGGCTGAACGCTTTCCAAAAGGTTTCCGCTGGCAGCATGAAGCCGTTGTTGCTTTCAGCGTTAATGACGCCAGCAACCGGTTTGAAATTGATGATGAACTGGCACAGAACTGGTTGCGCGGCGTCGATATTTATCCTGAAAACACCCCGGTGACGGATGAATGTCTGGTGACCTGGGCAAATCAGCCGCTAGGGCTGGCAAAAAAAATCGGCAGCCGGATTAAAAATAGCCTGCCCCGCGAACTGGTCAGGGACGGGGCAACGCGGCACCAGACGTTTTCGAACGATAAATTAATTTAACTCTTTTCGTAATTTTCTGTGCCACAGGATCCTCCTGTTGGCGCAGAAAATTCTAATAATCCTTTCTTAAATTCGATAAAAAATAAGTCTGCTATGCTTTTAACCCGATTCTGCTCCGGTACATTTTTAGGTGAAATCAAGGTGACAAACTGCATGGAACAAATGACTGTGAAAAATTTTGTGCTACATATATTGGATATCCTTTTATTTTATCCATATAGGTTAATGGAATTATAAGTAGGAATAATCCTAGCCTGACATGTATTATTGCCCTCAAGATAACATTGCCAGTGATATATCATTTTTAGATATAAATCATAGTGCCTGATGTTGAGTAAAGACCTGCCAGTCGGAGAAGTATCATGTCGGATGAAATGAAACTCGAATCAGCAGATGGCCTGCTGTTACAGCAAATGGCCAGTCTGCGGGATATTATCGATAACAATTCTGACTGGATCTGGGAAGTCGATGCACAAGGACGTTACGTCTTTTCCTCAAATAAATGCATCGAGTTTCTTGGCATTCCGCCCGAACAAGTTTTAGGCAAAACGCCTTTTGACTTCATGCCGCCTGACGAAGCCAAACGCGTGGGTGAGCAGTTCGCTGCGATTGTTGAACGCCGCGCCCCTTTTGGCGGATTACTTAACCGTAATATCCGCCCGGATGGCAGCGAAGTTATTCTCGAAACCAGCGGTGTTCCGCTGTTTGATAACGACGGCAATTTCCGTGGCTATCGTGGCATCGACCGTAATCTGACCAGTCTGGATCAGGCTCCCGGACAGCGTCTTTTCCAGCTCGAAACCATTTATTCCAACGCCCCTGTTGGCCTGTGCTTTATCGATCTGCAAATGCGTTATGTCACCGTTAATGATGCGATGGCCAATATCATTGGTCTGCAACCGTACGAAGCGATTGGCCGCAAAATCGGGGTTTTCCTGCCCGGCCTTTCACCTTTGCTCAATAACGCACTGGAGATGGCGCAGCGTAACGAAACGACGCCCGACCGTGAATTTTCAGTTCCCGGTAAAAATCAGGTTTTCTTCGTACGCATAAAAGCGGCTTACGACGCACAAAATCAGCTGAACGGGCTTTCTGTGGCAATGACGGATATCACCAGCCTCAAGCGTATGGAACGGGCACTGCGCGAAAGCCAGGAGCATTACCGCAACATGGTGGAGCTGAACCCGCAAATCCCATGGACCGCTGACCCGCGCGGCATGCTCAATGACGTCAGCTCGCGTTTTCAACGTATCACCGGCATGACGCGTCAGGATATTCTGGCAGATAAATGGATCCAGAGTATGCATGTTGAAGACCGCCGGGCCGCGGTTCAGACCTGGGAACAATGCCTTAAAACCGGCGCGCCTCTGGATATCGAAGTTCGCTTCTGCCACGTTGACCGCGGCTGGAACTGGATGCGTATCCGCGCGGCGGCCAGTTATGCGACGGACGGTTCAATTCAGCGCTGGTACGGCACCGCTGAAGACGTTCACGAACGCAAATTGCTGGAACTGAAACTGGTTAAGGCCAACCGTCGCCTGGAAATTCAGGCCCGTACCGATTCACTGACCAAACTGCCAAACCGTCGCGAATTTAAAAAAGTGCTCAGTCACGAATATATGCGCGCCAAACGTAACCGTACGCCGCTGACGGTCGTGATGATCGACATCGATTATTTCAAACATTTCAACGACCATTACGGCCATCTTTCGGGCGATGCCTGCCTGCGTCTGGTGGCAAGAACATTGCGGAAATCGCTGAAACGCAGCACCGATGTGGTCACCCGTTTTGGCGGTGAAGAATTTGCCGCTATTTTACCGGATACTGATTTGAAAGGTGCATGGATTGTCGCCCAGCACATTATGGAATCGATCGAAACGCTGGGCATCAAACACAGCTTCAGCGAGTTTAACCGCGTGACCATCAGCCAGGGCATTGCAACTTACCGGCCAGATCAGGACCCGGATATCGAAGATCAGTCAGACATTGTCAGCGCGGCGGACGAAGCGTTGTATCTTTCCAAAAATAATGGCCGTAATCAGATCAACGCAATGCAGGTTTCCATCAGATTTAATCCACTCTGAAAGCAAATCAAAGGGGCCAATTCGTTTATTAAACACCGGCTCCTTATTCCTTTCCTTCCGAACTTTGGTTTTTCCTCTAAAAATTCGTTTCTTCGCTGCCATAAAAAAAATCCAGTGGCACTTTTTGTGCTGTCGACTATTCTGAGATCAGGGCGACCAACTGGTCGTACCTGATGTTACTGAAATCACTGGCGTCATCCTGGCAAGGAGTACCTGATGGGAAAATCGAGTATCAGAATTGGCAGTTATGAAATTGACGATGCACATCTCTCAACGCCTGAGGCAAAAGGCGGCGATAAAGTGCATATTCCGTGCAAATCAGACCCTGATTTGTGTATGCAACTTGATGCGTGGGATGATCACACCAGCGTCCCGGCGGTTGTCGATGGCCGTCATTCTGTGTTGTATAAAGAGAAGTACGATAAGCAGAAAGATGAGTGGATCATGCGACTGGAGTAACACTGCATGGCGAACGGAATTGTGTTCGCCATGCCGCTTGCGGTCAGTTACTGTCAGACACCAGAGCTATTCCGCGCCCGGCAAAAAAGCGGGCAAAAGTTTCAACCGGCAGAGTGACATCCTGCTGCGAGGAAATATCGTGACCCGACGGGTTATGGAAGGTCACAGATCCGACATCAGCGCGCGTGACCAGAACCAGATGTCCGCCCTTAGCCGGCGGAACAGATTCAGGGATACGAATCGACGGATGCACCGAAGCAATGAAAAACCGGTGAACATCGAGCTGTGAAGCAATATCTTGCGCAGAAATATTCACTTTGACCTGTGCGCTCAGCCCTAACTCCTGACGGACGTACTCTACAAACGGCGCGTAAATCAGCCCTTTAATATTATTCCCTTCACGGACATAAGCGCCGTACGTCTGGCTGCGCCGGGTCAGTTCGAGAATGGGTACGACAGTTCCGGAAACTGCCGCCAGCACCATTTTCAGGCAACACATTCCGCAGACATGATTGGCCCATTCGATAAATTCTTCCTGAGAAGCCGCGCCAGACTGACGCCAGAGGCGGATATCGCTGAGCGCAATATCACCGGCGATAATGCCCGCAGCGCAGGACGGATCTTCCCACTGGCTGAAATACGGTATTCGGGAAAGGGGTGAAAACGTATGAGGATTTACTGAATTGGCGGACATGACTCATTCCCGAACGACAGATCAACAACATCAGGTAGATCTTATGCCTTGAGGTTTTTGGCCTGATTTTCCTTCTCAGGCCACATGATAAAGTTAGAACTTTTCGATCATCCGGAACTTCATGAGCAACAGAGGCATCGTCGGTTCAAACATTTCATACTCTTCGAAGAAACGCTGGTGTTCCTTACGCCAGTAAGCCAGCGTGCGGTCACCTTCACCTTCTTCCCAGGCATGCTGCTCTGTTACCTGATCAAACGGAACCTGTTTCACTTCGGTCAGTTGTACCGCACAAACCGGGTTGTTGCGGCCGTCGACCACAACGAACACTTCGCCCGGCTCAGGTTCAGGATCATCATCGAGATTTGAGCAGGTCGCTGTTTTGGTACCGGCCATGACACGTTTGGCCAGTTCATCTGCTGACGATTCAGTATCACCAAAAGACCAGCGTTCTGCGTCCCTGTATTTAAGCGGGATCTGCGGGATCATAATTTATCCTTTCAATTGAGATAGTTCACTGCCATTACAGTTAAACATTAGCACAAAAAAACCCGCCACAGCGGGTTTTGAACGCAAGCATCAGGCTCAGGGTTTGCAATTATCCGGCATTTTCTGTGGCCACTGGCGCGAGCTGCCCGCGCCGTATAAAACAGAAATGCCGCACTCTTTATTCAACCGCGCGAGTGGCTTGCCTGTCGTATCGATCATCATCGACATTGCGGGCGTCGAGACAATCGCAACCCCACCATCAAACGGTGAAACTGCGCTATAAACAGGCGCGATCACGTAGTTACCCTGCGCATCTACAAAACCGTAGGTAGTATCCGTTTTAGCGAACGCCAGACCGTCATGAGGCAAACCGAGATCGGCGTAAGAGACAGCGTCAGCGGCTTTCCCCTGCCCGTCGATCCAGGTTTTTGTACCATCAGCACGTGTCAGAACAGCATGTCCGTCAACCATACGGCTGGCGAAACCTGCCACAGTCAGAACCAGTTTGCCGGTATTATCGACATAGCGGGTTGCGACCTCACTGTTTTGCGGATCATAAGAAACAGACCACGTACTCCCCAAAGGCAGGTTCCATGTCCCTTCAGGCATCGCGGCGACACGCGCACCTTTGTCGTCAATCAGCTCAAATCCTGCAGTTGTAGAACGTAATGCGCGACCCTGTGCAAAGGCGGAGCCCCGGGTATCGATAGCGGGTTGGATCTGCCAGTCACCCTGCGCCGACAAATAACCTTCCTGCGGCTGGCGGGATAGTTTCACCCAGTCGCCCAGTGCGCTGATTCGGGTTTGCTGCTCGTGAAGCTGAATATTGCCTTTGGCGTCCAGAAGCCAGGATTGCCCGGCGGCAGACGTTGCCAGAATGCGCCCATCACTAAACTGATTTACCGCCAGACCGGCCGTCGGCGCAATCCGGGTTTTCGTATCATTGCCAATGATTTCTGCAATCACACGGGACTCTGGCTGATCGTCCGTTGCCGGTTGTGTCAGCAGCCATAAAGCAGAATTGATGCGCTTAACTTTGGCGTATTTAGCTTCCACCATCGTTTTACCCTGACCGTCGAGGATCCCCCAAAGGCCTTTTGGCGTCTGAACGGCAACCTGATTGTTGGCATAATCACCCACATCCTGGTAGGAAGGCTGAATGACCATTTTCTGGTTAATGGCATCGTAAATTCCCCACAATGCCCCTTCAGCTGCCGTTTCGTGGTAACGGAACCAGCCGTTACCGACCGACTCCAGATCAAACACATCCGGCAAATTATAATGCTTGCCGGCGTGGTCGAGCGCCGTCAGCTTTCCATCCAGATAATCCAGCGCATAGCCTTTTACAAACGGAGATATGTTGTCTTCTGTCAGAGGAATAACCACTTTCCCTTGCGCATCAATCACGCCGGTGCCATCAGCCGTTCTGACAATAAATTGCCCGATATCTTCGCTGCTGTCCGCTGATTCAATATCCTGCCATTTGTTATCAATTTGCAGAGAACCGTCCGGTTTCAGGAAACCAGCACCTGTTTTGCTGGTTCCTGCCTCAGGGCGGATAAGAGCCAATGGCGACTGCGTGGTAACGTGGTCATCGCCAGCATTAAGCGGTTCAATCCGGCTATTTTCAAGCGCACTGATCGTCTTCGGGTTCAGCAACGCCTTTCCGGTCGAATCAACAACATTCACGACATCGCCCTGATCATTACGCAGCCACAGACGGTGATTGATCACTTCCGCACTGGAAATTTGCGCCAGCCAGCCGACATTCTGAGCACCACCAATCATTCCGCCTGAAGGTGCAATTATCGCGTTCACTTTTTTCTGCTCACCGCGGGTGGTCACCAGAAACTCACCGGTAGTCTGCCCCCACGGCTCGCTGGCGGCAGGCAATGTCAGCGGTTGTTTACGGCCGGGAACAAATACGATGAGATTTTCTTTCGAAGTCGGGTTAAGGACATAGTCCCCCGAAACCCGCAGAGCGGCGGCATCAGAATCGCTAAACGTTGCAATCACAACGGCGGAGTTATCCAGTAACTTCACACCATCAGCCGTTTTCGCCAGCCAGAAAGCACCGGTTTCTTCACTGACTGACAAGTACTTTTGCTCATCCTGAACGCCGTCTGCACGAATTAACGTAATTCCGTCGGAATTTTTCGCGAGTGCCACTGCCGGATTACGCGGATCAAGCGTAATGGCGGCATACTGTGGTGCAATGCGCCAGCCCAGATTTTCATCCACGATGCCATAACCTTTGCTGGCATCGAAGGCGATGAACAATCCCTGAGTCCCAAAAGGTTCCGCAACTTCCATTTTGTCTGTTGCTAAATGGCGAACACCATCTGGGGAAAGCAGCACGCTGTTAAACGACAGCTGCAAACGGGCGGGGAGGCCATTACTCAGAATGGCCTCGTCCACTAAATCACCCAGCGCTTTTCCAACCTGCGCGCCTTTGCGATCGATAATCTGCGACTTCCCGGCCACTGTCACAACGGCTAAACCGGATTCAGTAAAAGGTTGTACCGCATCGAAACCAGGCTGAATCAGCCAGTTCCCGGTAGTATCAATAAACCCCCACTTCCCCTGTTGTTTAGCGGCTGCAACGCCGTAATGATAATCACCGACATCTTCAAAGACAGGTTTTATAACCAGTTGCCCTTGATTATCCAGAAAGCCCCAGCGCTCTCTGGCTGCGTCAGCAGCCGGTAAAAGCACAGCCGCGCGCCCTTCATGAACATCACGGATACACAAGTTTTGAACAGCTGGCAACGCGTTACGCCGTTGTACATCGTTTTGCGAAGCTGGCAACGGAGCAAAACAACCGGAAGGTTCAGCCGCATTTGCAGAAGCTGTCAGCGTCAATAAGGCCAGTGCGCAACTGGTGTTCAATGCGCAAAGAAGTGCTATCCGTAGCCTTGAAGGTTTGCTGACAATCATTAGTTACTCCCGGTACCGCATGAAGGCGCTTTTGCAGGCCAGAGATAAGCGCCTTTTGCGTCCACGATTACGCGCTGATTACAACGCACCTGAATTTTCGCCTGTACGGCACCTTCCGCGTTCAGCAAGCTGACGACACCTTTGCCGCCCGCCCATGCGTGTTTTTCGCTGAAATTATCGGCCCAATCGAATTTAGGCAAGATAGCGAAACGGCCGGTCGTGCTGATATAACCAAAGAGGTTGCCGTAAGTCGATTTCTTCATGGCTGTGGCAAAGTTATTATTCATTGCGCCAACCTGATCAAAATAAGAACCGATCAGTTTCTTACCTTGTTGATCAACGAAACCATAAAGCCCTTTGCTGTCGCGTAACGGGATTACACCGGCACTGGCTTTATCTGCCTGCAAGCTGTCGAGCCCGGCGAAACGTTGGATCTCATTGCCGTCATTGTCATACAGCACCGTTTCGCCGGTTACATCATCATTCATAGTCAGTCGCATCAGTGAATTCAGTGGTTGAGCTTGCTCGAAACCATCCAGCGGAACAGCACCGTGATCGTTTATTAGCGTGGTATGCCCGTCACTAACGGCACGGCTCCAGTTCAAAGGCGAAATGAAACTGAATTCTTCGGTGTAAAAAGGCTGAATCTGCCAATTACCCTGCGCATTAATGGCACCAAAGTGAGGAGAGAAACTGAGCATTACCCAGTCGCCCTGCACTGAGCTTGATGAAGCTGCAATGGCTTTGCTGACTGGATAGCGGCCAGCGCTGTCTAACAGCGCGACGCCCCCTTCGGAAGGCTGGACCAGCCAGTGCCCCTGCCCGACTGATTGTGGTCTTGCCAGCAGGTCTTCGGCAATAGCCTGACCGCTGTTTGCGCTGTACAGGCTGAAATGACTCGAAAGATCACTGCGTTCGCCCGGCTGATCGTTATCAGACAGGGTGAAAACGCCCTGGCCAATATACTGGAATTTCCCGCTGCGGCTTGGATCCGGCGCAATTGCCCATACACCGTTGGTGCCGATAACACCCCATCCGGCATCGGCTTTTGCCAGAGCGAACCCCTCATTGAAGGATTCGATTTGAGTAAACTGAGGGGCAGCTTTAACGCTCTTGCTCGCAATATCCCATAAGCCCCAGCGACGGGCATCATTAACGCCTTCGGTGTAATACAACAAACCGCCGGAAAGACGCTGGGCTTTTTGCAAGATTTCCGCTGGCACATCCGTTACGCTGCCATTGCGGTCTATTAAGCGTTTGGTATCGGTATTATTACTGTTTTCGACAGCCCAGGTGTAGTCACCGGAAAACGCGCTGATCTGCTGATAAACCGGCTGAATAACCCATTTGCCCGCGCCGTCTACCGCACCCACTTTTTGGGTTTGCGTATGGACAATCAGCGGAGCCTGAGACGCATCGCCATCGATAGCAGCCCACTGAGGATCCGAAAGAACGTTGCCCTGCGAGGTCAGGATTGCCGGTGGTTTTGTGGTGTCTGCAGGCGCCAGAGCCGCCCATGGCAGTGTGTGCGCTACATCCGCAGTGACTTCCGGCAATGTGGCGATATCATCGGTCAGTACAGACGTACCCAATGGCTTCACCTGATAATCTTTCAGCGCAGCGAGTGTGGCATCATTGAGTAATGCAACGCCATTGTTGTCATAAACCTGTACTACCTGCGGTGCTTTCCCTTCAGTTTGCATGACCCAAAGGCGGTTGCCCTGTTGCAGGAACTGAGGTTTATTCACTTTCAGGGAAACAACCTGGTTATCGGCCCCAACGATGACAATACCTTTGCTGCCCGTAGCCAGCGTTGCCTTACCCCAGACGATAATATTTTCGGACTGATCGGCAGGAATATCCTGCACTTTTTCCAGTTTGCTGCTGAGCAACTGCCTGGAATTATCGTTGCCGGTAACCAGCCAGTTACCGGAAGAGAGAGGACGTACAGATTTATACTGTTCTTTATTTAATGAAACGCCCTGACGATCAACGAAACTCCACCCGTTTTTGATTTTGACAGCAACCACGTCGCCGCTAAGCTGAGGCTCATCGCGCGCTTTCAGGATCATCGGGTCAATTGCCCATTCACCGTTTTCGTCCAGATACCCCCAGTAACCGTCATTTGCGGAATCACGCTTTTTAGCGGGGATAAGCCCGGACTGCGGCAGATCGAGCGCCATCACATCGTCAGGCAGAGAAAGGGAGCGATCGGTTGCAGCATTCCACAGCGTAGGGGAAACCTGAGTTTGGACGCTTGCCAGCGCCTGTCCGCCCGCAAAACCATGGGTGTCGAGAGAAACAGCAAACGGCAGAGTTTTCACAACGGCACCTTTGCGGTCAATTAATGCCAGACGGTTATCCGTGACGACCAGCGCAGTACCCTGTGCATTGAAATCGGTTGCGCGGGTAAAACGCGGCTCAATGACCCAGTGGCCTTTCTTATCGATGTAACCGTATTGATCACCTTTTTTAACAACGGCGAGATCATGAACAAATCCGCGCGCGTCGCTGAAATCAGGTTTGATTGCCATGTGCCCGGTGGTATCAAGATAGCCCCATAGTGGCTCACGTGATAAGCCTACCTGAACAGCCGAAAACCCCTGTTGAAAAGGTAACTGGCAGTCTTTGGCCGTTTTTGCATTGCCACATGCCCGTAACTGCGAGTCATCCGCGTGTACCGGCAGGCTAAAAGTCGCATTCAGAACCAGGGCTAATGCGCTGAAGTTTCTGAAATATTTGAATTTTTCGGAGCAAATCATCCGATGCCCTTATAACTGGAGAAAATAAGAAAGTGTAGCGCACGTTTTTTTCATCACCCGCATTGTGCGCGTGTGAGACGGTAAAAAATCCGATAATAATCAATTTCAAGCGCACGCACATGCTATACACCTATAGGGTGTCAGCTTGTGAAAGAAAAAGCAGCTAATTTATTACCCTGTAACGAATGAATACACTTCATCACTGCATAGAAAGATAATCTCTGGATGTTAGCATCCAATTGAATTTCTCACCGGACATTAACCGCGTACCTACATTCACCCTGCATTGTTAAAAGTATGGTCATTTTCATTTACAGCTGCATGACTGACGAATAATTAATCTTCAGAAGAGTCTTACAAGTTTTGATTAAAGTCATTATTCCCCCTGCTTTACTCTGGTTTTATAGGTTAAAGAGCGTTATGTGACCAAAATCACTCCTGGTCTGGGTGACGTAAAACCTGGCAGTGTTCGGTTACAGCGTATTTCAGGTGCTTTATCTTCATTGGGGGAAAGTCATGCCTATCGTTCGAGCCAGACTCAGTCTGTTTGGTGGCGACACAGTCGTCATTCGTTGTTCAGAAAAATGCCACATCCATCTGATGTGTGAAAATGATATTGAGCGAAATGGACGCCACTCAGGTTTCGGCGATATTTTGACGGTTAACGATCAAAATACGGCCTATGTTGGCATCCCTTATAAAGGGATCTGGAATGTACTTATCGATTCCCAGTGCGATTCTCTGGAGCATTCCATTAGCTATATGCCCGCTTAATCCTCTTTATCTCCTCTCAGACCCCTTCATTATCTTGAGACGTCATATCAGGCGGATGCATAGCATTTGCCTGATATTTTTTAAAATCTGCCTGTGCCGGTACAAACAAATACAACGGTATAGATGTGGCGTCGGAGCGTCCAGAGTCAAAATCATTAATTGCGCAACATCTCGTAAAAACTTTAGCTTTTTACATCAATTACATACCGTGATTGAATTGAACATTCCATAATTTCAAAAATCCAGTTTTCTCACTGATTAATTGATTGCCAGCCGGGTTCTCGCATTGCATTCTGTTCCCTGTAATGACGCGGCACCGGTCTTAAGGCCGGATATCTTCCTGGCAAAAACAGATCCTCATAATGAATAATAAATCATTTTGCACCATCGCTGACGTGGCCGACCTTGTTCCGGGGCTGCGCGAAGTTCGTCAACACCTGCATCAGAATCCTGAGCTTTCTAATGAAGAATCCGACACTGCTGCTTTAGTCGCTGAGAAGCTGCAGTCTCTGGGGTTTAAAGTCACGTCCGGCGTCGGTGGTCACGGGGTTATCGGTTCAATGACTCTGGGGACGGGTAAACGCAGTATCGGTATCCGTGCAGATATGGATGCCCTGCCTATCACTGAACTGACAGGTGTCAGTTATGCGAGTAAGTCACCGGGGAAAATGCACGCCTGCGGCCACGATGGCCATACCGCCATGCTGCTGGGAGCCGCCGAGCAACTGGCGCGCAGCAAAAATTTCTCAGGCACTGTGAACCTGATTTTCCAACCCGCTGAAGAAATTGGTTTTAACAGTGGCGCAGAACGCATGCTGGCCGAGCAATTGTTCGAGCGTTTTCCCTGTGACGCGGTATACGGCCTGCACAATCACCCCGGTTATCCGGTTGGAAAAATGATGTTCCGTTCAGGCTCGTTTATGGCGGCCTGCGATACGGTAAATATCACGATCCACGGCAAAGGCGGTCATGCTGCGCGCCCTCATATGACCGTCGACCCGATTCTGGTCGCCAGCAGCCTGGTTGTGACGCTCCAATCCATTATTTCCCGGAACATAGATCCCAATGAAACAGCCGTTGTCACCATCGGCTCTTTACATTCAGGGCATGCGGCCAACGTGATCCCAGAAACAGCTCGCCTTGAAATGAGCGTTCGTTCATTTGATGCAGATGTGCGAAAAATACTGGAGGAACGTATTCGCACCCTGGTATCTAACCATGCCGCTGCCTATGGAGCACGTGCTGAGATTGAATATGTACCAGGATATCCGGTGCTGGTTAATCATGATAAAGAAACGGCGTTCGCACTGGAGGTCGCAAAAGAGCTGGTCGGTGAAGAGAATGTGGTCGAAAATCTGGTCCCTATTTCCGGCAGTGAAGATTTTGCGTATTTCCTTCAACAAAAACCCGGCTGCTTCCTGCGCCTTGGGAATGGCGACAGCGCCGTTCTCCATAACCCTGCCTACAACTTTAATGATGAAAGTTTAAGTTTCGGTGCTGCGTACTGGGCACGTCTCGCCGAACGTTATTTAGCCGATGAATAACTAGCGGCAAAAACCAAACAAGCGCATGCCAAAGTGAAAGTGATTGGCATGCGCTGCGTTATATTCGGGTCCGATGGAATTGCCAAAATATCCGCAGCTTTCAGCAAATATGGTATGCATATAGTCCGCTTCCGCGCCCTCCTTAGGCCACTGTTTCAGCACAGTCAAATGCCGTCCATCCATCAGCTGGAATCCGGAAACATCCAGTGCTTCTGCCGTAGCGTGTTCGCTCAAACGGGCATCCGGTTTGTTATACATGTTACGACAGGCATAGCTGCCCAGATGCTCGATACGAATTAACGGCGTTCCCAGTTTTTGCTGCGCCAGCGGTTTTGCGACCTGCGAGACAAACATCGCGCTACTCAGCGCAAGGCGACAACTCGCCAGAAAGCTCGAACTTAAAGCGACGCCACCCAATGCCCTAACTCTTACTGGATTATCCAAAGGGCATTTACCGCTCATCTTGCCTGGATTACTGAATATTAATCCGCCATCTTGCTGAACCCTCTCAAGTACCGCCATACAAGCCTGCGGGTTCTTGTCCAGTTTCCACATTTTATAGCGGGTAATTAACGTTGGAGGGTCATTAAGGGCAATTGGCGCGAACGGATTATATTCAGCGGGAATATGACGGTTTATCCACGGACCGTTGATTACAATAATCAGCATAATGACGACAGAACCTAACCAATATTTCATAAAGCTCCTTGTCATGCAGGGCTCTGGTGTCTGTATCTCGCTTGATGGCGCAGAAATGTCAGGGTTGAGTATAACGTTTTATGTAAACCTGTATTGGTGGGAGTTACATGTTGCAGAGTAAACTTACTCTGGTTTTACATAAATCGACATTAGGTTTGTTACCTTTATTCCCGAGGAAGACATTCCTTCTCCTGTGTCCACTATGAACTGTCCTTCATAGTGTGTAAGACCCTCGTAATACCCCTTTCAGCCCGCCCCGAGCGGGCTTTTTTTTATCTGCAGAATCACTGACATTATCACGATGATATGCCATGAGTGACGCCCTAGTATTTCCAGCAGCGCCACTCACCTGATGGAAATTTTACTTATGCGTAAAATCGATCACCATTCTGCCTTTAATTTTGCCTTGTTCCATTTCGCGGAAAATAGCATTGATATCACCCAATGGACGTTTAGTGACTTTTGGTACGACTTTACCTTCTGCGGCAAACTGGAATGCTTCCGCCAAATCCTCACGTGTGCCAACCAGCGAACCGACAACCTGAATACCGTCCAGAACCAGACGCGGAATGTTCAGACTCATGGATTCAGGAGGCAACCCCACTGCGACGATACGTCCACCGGCACGCATGGCATCAACGGCAGAATTGAATGCCGACTTCGCTGTTGCCGTGACAACTGCGGCGTGAGCACCCCCCACTTTTTCCTGAATGATCTTTGCAGCATCGTCTTTTAGCATATTGATGGTCAAATCTGCGCCCATTTCGGCAGCAAACTCTAATTGCAGATCGTTCACATCAATTGCAATAACTTTTGCATTAAACACATTCTTAGCATATTGCAATGCCAGATTTCCCAGGCCACCCAATCCATAAATGGCAATCCATTTACCCGGTTGGATACCTGAAACTTTCACAGCTTTATACGTTGTTACGCCTGCGCAAGTCACACTGCTGGCTGCAGCGGATTCCAGACCATCCGGCACTTTCACTGCATAATCTGCTGAAACGATACATTCTTCAGCCATGCCACCGTCCGCGGTATAACCCGCATTCACAACCTGACGACAGAATGTTTCATTGCCGGTGGTACAGTACTCGCAATGTCCGCAGCCTTTAAAGAACCAGGCGACGCTCGCGCGATCACCCACTTTCAGCGCAGTCACACCCGGACCAATTTTCTTAACGATACCAATGCCTTCATGGCCAAGGATCACGCCAGTCTTGTCACCAAAATCCCCATTTTTTACATGTAAATCCGTATGACAAACACCACAGCACTCCATCTGTAAAAGTGCTTCACCATGCTCCAATGCACGCAGAGTTTTCTCAACGACATCAACAGAATGGTCTTTATTGACAACAGCAGCTTTCATTTTCCTTTCCTCTCATTGTGGTGGAATATCAAAGTTAAAACGGTCACTCCCTAACTGCAATACAAACAATAATTATTTCAAGTAATACAATAAATTAGGGCTGTATTACCAGGTTTACAAAGCGTGTAATCCTGTAAAAATCGGGTTGCAGTCTGAAAATGGAGTGAGAGAAGCTAATCCCTTTTGGTTAAAAACCCTCTGCTGATACACTTTCTGATTGATTCTTTTGAAGAATTTATTATTTATCGTCGAGGGCTATGTCTTGCTTTGGAATATCCTGACCTATTTTGGCGACAGTATGCTCATTTTACCGACCGGAATAACCCTCGCTTTATTTATGCTGTGGAAAGCTGATGGCCCGGCCACGGCATTAATCTGGCTGATTACCTTGGGGATTTCGGGTCTTGCAGTGAGCATTTCAAAACTACTGTTTCTCGCCTGGGGCATTGGCAGCAGTACATTTAATTTTACAGGCTTCAGCGGACATACCACGATGTCTGCCACTTTATGGCCGGTGATGTTCTGGCTGATAAGCCAACGTTTTCAATCCGACAGACGCAGGCTGATGATTGCTGTTGGGTATTTCATTGCCATTATGGTGGGTATCAGCCGGATCGCACTGCATGCTCATTCCGTCAGTGAAGTGATCTCAGGGTTAATCCTCGGCAGTCTTTGCAGCGGAATCTTTTTGTATACACAACGCAGCCGTGACATGCGCTATTTCACATTCACTCCATTAGTTATTCTTCTTATTCTTCCTCTGTCCCTGATGAGCTTTGGCAAGAAAGCATCCACGCAGCAATTCATCGAACATATCGCCACGCAAATCACAGGTAAACAACCCTGGACGCGTGCAAAACTGCTTGAATGACTGGCGAAATCCACTGGGAATAGGCTACGGCTAAAAGAGCTCATTTGCAGTTATGGAAGAAGCAGGAAGAGGTGCAACTTACTGATTTATAAAACAGGCAAAAAAAAGACCGAATACGATTCCTATATTCGGTCTAGGGAAATGGCTCTTGGGAGAGAGCCGTGCGCTAAAAGTTGGCATTAATGCAGGCGGTTAAGCCGTACAACTTAAAGAGTAGCCGAGGCCTGACTATTTTCCACTCAGTTTGAAACATAGTGATAATAACAATGATGTATTATTCTCATTGTGTGACAACATACGCAAAACATAGGATTAACATCAGGCAGTTACCGGCTGCACGGCGATTCAGCAAAGCGTCTCGGCTTTGGCGATAAACGGCGCGAGGCTCATTTTTTGCCCCGGATTAGCCGGATCGTCTAGCCAGATTTTCTCCAGCGGCACGGCCTGAACCTGGCGGTTTTTAACCTGCTCTTTGGCGACGTCGTTCAGAGGATATTGCGCCAGTGTACTGTCGTTAATGATATATAGCGCGTTACCGGGACGGCATTGCAGCATGACTTCTTCACGCGTAAAAGCCCAGGCTTTGCCATATTGCAGGCGACTGATCGTTTCAACCTGCGGCGCCGCAAAACTGCTGGCAGATAAGGTTAGCAACACGCAGGCGAGCAGTGTTTTCCTCATGATTTTTCCTCAGTAAATAGTAAATTCTTCATGCTTTTCAGCCCGGTGCAAGTGTTGCAAACCAGCTCACCGCCAGTAAAACCAATAACGCCAGCCCCCATTCGAGCCACGTCATCATGATGAAATGGCGCTGGGCCAGCTCCGGCTGTTTACCCATTAACGGCACCAGCCGGTAACGGTTGAAAATGGCGATGCCGCACATGATCCCGACCAGCGCCACTTTAATGACCAGAAGACGCTGATAAAGCGAGGTCATATCGACCGGCCAGCGTTGCAAAATAATCGCGGTATTCAGAATACCGGTCAGGATAACCAGCGCGACGGCGGCGTGGCCCCAGACCGAAAACCGGATAAGCGTGGCAATCGCATAAGGGCGTGTCGCAGGTTGTCGCGTATATAACATGCAGGTCAGCAGCGGGTATAAGCATCCGAACCAGTAGGCCGCGCTGAGCAGATGCACGACATGATTAGTCCGATGTAACAGCCCCAGCGCGCCATCATGCATCGCCGCATGGCCGATCAGCGCCTGGCTCATCAGTAAACCGAGGGCGCACAAAAAGATGATCACGTTGCGTCCCGGCAACCAGTCCATCAGCATGACCAGTAATAATGCTGCCGTCAGTAACAGATGCCACCGCCAGACGTCACCAAACGACGTCGTGAGCACCAGCAGCCAGACGTTCAGGTTCAGCCCGTCACCCCAACCGTTTCCCATCTGCGCGGCCTGAATTGCGAGCATTCCCACCGACGTCACCGCCGCCAGAATGCCGGACCACATCATCAGAGACTGATTTTTACGCAGCAATACGGCAGAAAAGCCCTGCGGTGCCAGTAAGGAGCAAAAGACGCTCAAGCCAAAAATTTGCATCAGTGAAGCAAAGTGGACAAACCGGCACAGGACAAACATGGCAGTCAGGCTCATCGTTTATTTAACGGTGAAGCTGTACTGACCGTGTGTTTTATGACCATCAACGGAGACAACGCTCCACGTTACCAGGTATTTACCCGACTTCAGCGTTTCCGTAAGCGGGAGAACCGCCTGAGTTTTGTCATTCGCCGCGAGCGTCATAGAACCGGTTTTAACGGTTTTATTTTCTGCGTCGGTCAGCGTAATTTTGCTGAAATTAGGTTCGATGCCTTCGCTAAAGCCCAGTGACAATTCGGACGGGCTGACGGTGACAACGGTGTCGGCGGCGGGCGTTTCTGTTTTCAGGTGTGCGTGGGCAGAAGCCTGCTGTGAGATAAATCCGCCCAGCAAAACAGCTGAGACTGCCAGTGCACGGCAAAGAGAAGTGGTTTTTTTGAACACGATAATTCCTTGGCTTGCTTAACGATGAATTTATAACGCCGTCACTTTATCGCAAACCGCTCCAAAACGTTTGTCAAAAAAACATAAAAAAACGCAGAGGCCTGAGCACTCTGCGTTTTTATGAACCACAACCACAGGAAAATTAGCCTGCCGGAGCCTGTGCAACCATGTTCTTCAGGTCTTTATCCACGAAGAACAGGCCGTTACCGGTGTTGCTGACCAGAGCCAGTTTATCGAGAACGGATTTGAACAACGTTTCTTCTTCATGCTGTTCAGCAACGTACCATTGCAGGAAGTTGAAAGAAGAATAGTCTTTCAGCGTCATGGACAAATCGGCCAGTTCGTTGATTTTCTGGGTGATCAGTTGCTCATGCTCATAGGTTTGTTTGAACAAATCAGTCAGAGATTCAAACGACACCGGCGGAGCAGCAATCGCGCCCAGCAGAGGTAATGCGCCGGTATCGCTGACGTATTTGAACAGGCGATGCATGTGATCCATTTCCTCCATGGAGTGCTGTTTCAGGAACGCCGCTGCGCCTTCGTAGCCTTTATCGCTGCACCATGCACTCATCTGCAAATATAAATTGGCAGAGTAAAACTCGAGGTTCAGCTGTTCGTTCAGCTGGTCGATCATTTCTTTTTTAAGCATGATGCGGCTCCATAAAATAAATTAAGGCAGATGAATGGGGTTATTTACCCGCATTATGCCCGCATCAATACAAAATAAAAACACCCGATTCACATTATTAATCATGCAGGCAACAATATAAATTAACGCATTGAATTTAATGAAATTTATTTTCATTAAAATATGCACTAATGATAATCATTAACATAAAGGATGTTATTAAAAAGAATCATTCTTATTTAAATACCCTGCTTTACTCTTTCCGTTGAATATAATTATCACTTAGATTTCGGGAATAATTCTTATTTACTCAATAACACCAGGGTATCGCGCCAACAACACAGGGGATAATAAAATTCTAAAGACAACATTCACCCTGCGCAGGGTGTCGGGTACAATGCGGCGAAATGGTTTAGCAGGAAACAACAATGAGCATCAATCTGGCCGAAATCAGCAAAGACGAGATGGACCGCATTAACGTCGATCTCGCCGCATCAGCTGTCGCTTTTAAGGAACGTTACAATATGCCTGTTGTGGCTGAGATGGCTGAACGCGAGCAACCTGCGCATTTGCGCACTTACTTTCGTGAACGGGTCATGTTTTATCGCGGGGAATCACATAAATTTTCCCGTTTACCTTACGAACCTAAGCAAAAATAAGCGACGGCTTTGCGGGTAAACGGGAGCACAGAAAACGTTAACGCCGGGTGGCGAAACGCTGGTTAGTACGGATCAATTGATCGAGGATCCCAGGCTCGTCAAACGAATGCCCTGCCCCTTCGATGATGTGCAGTTCCGCTTCCGGCCAGATCTGTGCCAGGTCCCAGGCGTTTTGCACCTGACAGGCCATATCGTAGCGGCCGTGGACAATAACGGCGGGAATATGGCGGATGCGATCTACATTGCGCAAAAGCTGATCGTCGCTGTCCAGAAAACCCAGATGCGTGAAGTAATGGTTTTCGATGCGGGCAAACGCCAGCGCGAAGTCATCCTCGCCGAAAGATGACGAATCTTCCGCAGGCAGAAGCGTCACAGTCTCCCCTTCCCACAAGCTCCAGATTTTCGCGGCTTCCAGCTGAACGGCGAGATCTGCCGACGTCAGGCGTGCACGATAGGCGGCGATGACATCCTTGCGTTCCTCATCATCTAAAATCGACAAAATACGCTGCCATTTTTCAGGGAAGAAACGGGATGCGCCATCCTGGTAATACCAGGTCAGTTCCTGCTTACGCAGGGTAAAAATGCCGCGCAGAACCATTTCGCTGACACGTTCAGGATGCGTTTCAGCATAAGCAAGTGCGAGCGTTGATCCCCACGAACCGCCAAACACCAGCCATTTCTCGACACCCGCTAATTTACGCAAGCGTTCAATGTCTTCGACCAGATGCCAGGTCGTGTTGTTGTCAAGACTGGCGTGAGGTTTTGAACGCCCGCAGCCACGCTGGTCAAACAGCATGACGTCATAATCATTGGGATCAAAAAGTTGCCGGTGAACCGATGAGCAGCCCCCGCCCGGCCCGCCGTGCAGAAATACCGCTGGTTTACCTTCCGGGTTTCCGCTGCGTTCCCAGTAAATCTGGTGTCCATCGCCCGTATCAAGCATGCCGCTGGCATACGCTTCCAGAGGCGGATACAACCCTTTTAATTTTGGCATGACATTTCCTGTTCTATTCGGCCAGTGTATTGATTGATGTGCTCGCCTGTTAATAACAGCGCATCGGTTCCGCCGCGACAAGTTGTTATGACCAAAAATCGTTATTTCATATGCTGTTCGCATACTTATCACGCAATTTAGCTTGCAAGCTTGCTGCCCGTGAAACGAAAACGGCGAAGATGACAAAAGAAAAACGTGCAAAGCTGCTTGCAACTGACACGAAATAGGCAGTAAATAGCTGAGCAACCCAATCCACCAGCTTTAAAGAGAGGCGATTATGAGTAAAGGAATGGATAGCAAAAAAAATGCGAAGAAAAAGCCACTGAAGACCCCTGCTGAGAAGAAGGCTGAGAAAAAAGCCAAGAAAGCAGCTGCCTGATAAAGTTCCTTCGTAGAATAAACCCGCTGAACGCGGGTTTTTTTATTCCCCCGTCATACTTCAAGCCGCAGATGCGTTAGCTGCGCTCACTCATCCGAATCACTGACCCACGTCAGCTCATCGGGATTCGCTCACTTGCCGCCTTCCTGCGACTTGAATTATTTCGGGGGAACCTGTTATTTTTTCGCTGCCAGCGACAGAACAAAGGCATATTCCAGCGCGATATCTTCGTAAGCCTTGAAGCGCCCAGATTTACCTCCGTGGCCGGAATCCATATCCGTGTGCATCAGCAGCTGATTGTCGTCAGTTTTGACATCACGCAGTTTCGCAACCCACTTCGCCGGTTCCCAGTATTGCACCTGTGAATCATGCAAACCGGTAGTCACCAGCATGTGCGGATAAGCCTGCGCACGCACCTGATCATACGGGCTGTATTGCAACATATAGTCGTAATACGCTTTGTCGTTAGGATTACCCCACTCGTCATACTCGCCGGTCGTCAGCGGAATTGACTCATCGAGCATGGTGGTGACAACGTCGACAAAAGGAACCTGTGCAACGATGCCGTGGAATAAATCTGGAGCCTGATTAATTACCGCGCCCATCAGCAAACCACCGGCGCTGCCGCCCATCGCGTAAACCTGCCCTGCATCGCCGTAACCTTCAGCCACCAGTTCTTTTGTTACATCGATGAAATCGTGGAACGTGTTGAGTTTGTTAAACAGTTTGCCATCGTCATACCATTGCTGGCCCAGTTCTGCGCCGCCACGGATATGGGCCAGTGCGAAAACAAAGCCTCTGTCGAGAAGGCTCAGGCGGCTGCCGCTGAAAGCCGGATCCATGCTGCTGCCGTAGGAGCCGTAGCCGTAAACCAGTAACGGATTTGTGTTTGGCTTGAACAATTCACGGCGGTAAACCAGTGAAACCGGGACTTTCACGCCGTCGCGCGCTGTGACCCAGACGCGTTCGCTGCGGTAATTCGTCGCATCAAAATCTTTCACTTCCTGCTGTTTGAGCAACGTACGGTCATGCGTGTCAAGATCCAGCTCAAAGAGCGAACTTGGCATGGTCATCGACGAGTAGCCGTAACGCAGCAACGATGTATCCGGTTCCGGGTTGTACGCCAACCAGGTGGTATACGTAGGGTCATCAAATGCCAGTGATTTTTCCTCACCGCTGGTCCAGTGGATCTGGCGTAGCTGCGTCAGCCCCTGATGGCGTTCTTCTACCACCAGCCAGTCGCGGAACAAACTAAAACCTTCGAGCATGACTTCAATGCGCGGTGCAATCAGCGTCTGCCACTGCGCCTCGGTGGCGTTTACACTTTTATAGAGACCAAAGTTTTTACCGTCTTTGTTCGAACGGATATAGAAGTGGCCCAGATAATGATCGAGCGCGTATTCATGATCTTTACGGCGCGACAGGAACACTTTCGGCGTCGCCTGCGGATCATCGGCATCCAGCAGCAGGATCTCGGACGTCGTGGTGCTGTCGAGGTGGATCAGGATGTATTTTTCTGAGGTGGTTTTATCCAGCCCGACGTAAAACGTGTCGTCTTTTTCTTCGTAAACCAGTTTGTCCGTTTTCGGATCTGTGCCGACGACGTGGCGGTAAACCTGATACGGCAGCAACGTTTTCTTATGCTTACGAACGTAATACAGCGTCTGAGAATCGTTTGCCCATTCGCTGCTGCCGGAAGTGTTTTTCAGCAGATCGTCAGTCCAGGTTTCATCATCCAGATTTTTAATGCGAATGTCGTACTGGCGGCGGGACAGGAAATCTTCGGCCACGGCCATGAGTTTATTGTCCGGGCTGATGTCTAAGCCGCCCAGCGTATAAAACTCGCCATCGCTGGCACGTTCATTTCCGTCGATCAGCGTCTGCCATTGTTCATGTTCGGCGGCGGGCTGACGCAGATAAATTGCGTATTCGTTGCCCGGCTCGTAGCGGGTCTGATAACGGTAGCCGTGTTTGACGTAAGGAACGGAGTGATCCTGCTGCGCAATGCGCGCGACCATTTCCCCGTAAAGCGTTTCACGCAGCGCCTGATGGGGCTGCATCGCCTGATCGGTGTATTCGTTTTCTGCCGTCAGATACGCCAGAACCTGAGGATCGGCGCGGTCATCGTCACGCAGCCAATAGTAATTATCGACACGGTCGTCCCCGTGTACGCTCAGTGTTTGCGGGCGTTTTTCAGCCTTTGGAGGTGTCATCATCTCGGATCTCTTTGTCCTCTTTGTGGTGTGACAAGAGTGACAGGTTTAGACGGGGAAACCAAGAGACGGAATGTGGGGGAATTAGCGGGAATGTGCGCCCGTCAGGGGTTTCGGGCGCAGGGGAAAAACTCAGACCGGCGTGCTGTAACTGATTTCACCGAGCTGGCAGTTAAGCGTGACGTCGTAGGTCTTGTCGGCATGATCACCGCGGACTTTCAGCGGGATATCCCATTTCTTGTTATCACCGGTGATGCTGCCGGCATCAACCCATGCAACCGGCGTTGAGGTGCCGAGCGCTTTTTTATCAGCATCCCAGCGCGGAATGCGGTTTTGCAGAAAATCGCGTTTCACCAGCGCCGCGAGTTCATCTTTCGTCGCATTCGCGCAAGGTGTGACCGTCGCCGTTCTCACTTCAGGCTCATCGGCCTGAGCAGTCTGGACCAGACCGCTCATTCCTGCGACTGCCATTACCGCGCTCAAGATTATCTTTTTCATCGTTCGTCTTCCCAGTCTTTGTCTTTTATTACGCTGACCTTGCCGGAACAATAACCACACACACCGAAAGGTCATCACTTGTGTCAGACAATATAATCATCAACAAGCCAATAACACAACATTAACAATCAGACGAACAATGTAAAACGCGACATAACTCTTTTAGCGTAAAATAATCGCTTTGCAGTTTTTGCCTTTAATTTTCCCTTCCAGCAGGCGTTGCAGGGCTTTCTTCGCACTCTTCTGACGGATAGCAACGTAAGCGTGGATCGGGAACATATCAATTTTACCGACTTCTGCCGCGGTCAGCCCGGCATCGCCGGTCAGCGCGCCGAGAATATCGCCGGGACGGATTTTGGCTTTACGACCACCGTCGATACACAGCGTGGCCATTTCAGCATCCAGCGCCACCGGCGTTGCCGCTAGCGCCTGCGCGGCAGGTTGCCAGGTGAACCGCTGACGGGTGTAATCTTCCAGCGCCGTCACGCGTGGCATTTCCTGCGGAGTCACCAGACTGACCGCCAGACCGCTGGTTCCCGCACGCCCTGTACGGCCTACACGGTGAACGTGAACTTCCGGGTCGAAAGACAGTTCATAGTTGATGACCAGACCTAACTGTTTGATGTCCAGCCCGCGCGCCGCAACGTCGGTTGCGACCAGCACACGGCAGCTGCCATTGGAGAAACGCACCAGTACGCGGTCACGGTCACGCTGCTCGAGGTCGCCGTTCAGCGCCAGCGCACTGATCCCTTTGGCCGCCAGCGCGTCACACACTTCCTGGCAGTCACGCTTGGTATTGCAGAACACCACGCACGATGTCGGCTGATGCTGGTACAATACCGCCGCCAGCAGGGATAAACGCTGATGTTTATCCGCTTCGATAAACACCTGCTTGATGTCTGCCACATCATCTTCGCCTTCAATTTCCACTTTCAGCGGTTCGCGCTGGAATTTGGAGCTGATGCGTTCAATGCCGTCCGGATACGTCGCGGAGAACAGCAGCGTCTGGCGGGTTTGCGGCGTATAGCTGACCACATCTTCGATATCTTCACTAAAACCCATGTCCAGCATGCGGTCGGCTTCATCGAGTACCAGCACTTTCAGATCATCCAGCTTCAGCGTGCCTTTGCGCAGGTGTTCCTGAATACGGCCCGGCGTGCCGACCACGATGTGTGGCTGACGGACCAGCGATTCGTTCTGAGGGCCGATTGACTGGCCACCGCAAAGGGTCAGGATTTTGATGTTCTGGGTAAAACGCGCCAGACGACGTAATTCTTTACTGACCTGATCGGCCAGTTCGCGCGTCGGACAAAGCACCAGCGCCTGCGCCACAAACTGTGAAACGGTGATGCTGTTCAGCAAACCAATGCCGAAAGCGGCTGTTTTACCACTGCCGGTTTTGGCTTTGGCGCGGACGTCCTGACCTTGCAGGATAGCGGGCAAAGAGGCTTCCTGAATCGGGGTCATTTCGGTGTAACCCAGTTCATTCAGGTTGGAAAGTTGCTCAGCGGGCAATGTCAGGACAGAAAAGGAATGCGTGCTCAAGGCGATAACTCTTTATGTGAGGCAAAAATCGGGGCAGCGGCAGAAGATCTGGCGCCATGGTTTGCTAAATGATAACAGAGACGCCCGCAGACTGCCTTAAACAGCAGAAAACCGGCTTAAAAAATCCTGTAAATCCCCTTCTGACGTACGCAGGGAATTTTTCAAACACACTGCGCAATCGTTTTCGTCCCCGATAATTTCAGATATACTGCGGCCCGAAATTCTTACTTTCCTTCATCAAAGATCTGGGTACGAAGCTATGTTAACCATTGGTACTGCACTGCGCACCGGCGCCACCCGCGTCATGTTGTTAGGCTCTGGCGAGCTGGGTAAGGAAGTGGCGATCGAATGTCAGCGCCTGGGTCTGGAAGTGATCGCTGTCGATCGCTACGCGGATGCACCCGCCATGCAGGTCGCTCACCGCAGCCATGTTATTAACATGCTCGATGGCGATGCGTTGAAAGCCGTTATTGAAAACGAACGCCCTGATTTTATCGTGCCGGAAATTGAAGCTATTGCCACCAGCATGCTGGTCGAGCTGGAAAAACAGGGCCATAACGTAGTGCCGTGCGCCGAAGCGACGCGTCTGACCATGAACCGTGAAGGCATCCGTCGTCTGGCCGCGGAAACCCTCAAACTTCCGACATCGACGTATCAGTTTGCTGACGACGAAGCGTCTTTCCGTCAGGCCGTAGACGCAATCGGTTACCCGTGCATCATCAAACCGGTGATGAGTTCATCCGGTAAAGGCCAGAGCCTGATCCGCAGCGCTGAGCAGTTACAGACAGCCTGGGATTATGCCCAGCAAGGTGGCCGTGCCGGTGGCGGACGCGTCATTGTTGAAGGTCTGGTGAAGTTTGATTTTGAAATTACGCTGCTGACTATCAGCGCCATTGACGGCATTCATTTCTGCGCGCCAATCGGGCACCGTCAGGAAGATGGCGATTACCGTGAATCCTGGCAGCCACAGCAAATGACCGAACTGGCATTGCAGCGCGCGAAAGATATCGCAGAAAAAGTGGTGAAGGCGCTGGGCGGCAAAGGGCTGTTTGGCGTTGAGCTGTTTGTCTGTGGCGATGAAGTGATTTTCAGCGAAGTGTCACCGCGTCCGCACGACACCGGAATGGTCACACTGATTTCTCAGGATCTGTCCGAGTTCGCCCTGCACGTTCGCGCATTCTTAGGTCTGCCGGTCGGGAAAATCCGCCAGTTCGGCCCGTCGGCTTCCGCGGTTATCCTGCCGGAACTGACCAGCAACAACGTTTCTTTCAGCGGGCTGGAAAACGCGCTGACGGGTTTCAATCAGATCCGTCTGTTCGGTAAACCGGAAATCAGCGGCAAACGCCGTCTGGGCGTGGCGCTGGCGATTGCCGAGAACGTTGAAGACGCGGTTGAGCAGGCGAAACAAGCCGCAGCGGCGGTTACAGTTCAAGGTTGATGCCTGAATAAAGATGAAAAAAAACCGGACTCCGCAAAGGGTCCGGTTTTTTATGCCTGATATGTGCTTATCAGAGCGGAAATTTACTCGTCTTCGTCATCAAAGATAACGGTCACACGATCGCCTTTGTGCGTTTCACGGATTTCTTCCGCAACGGTTGCAATGGCTTCGCCGCTGCTCATTCCGGTTTCCATTAACTGGCGGATACGATCGGCGGCCTGTTCTTGTTCGGAATGTGATAATGAAGGCATACCTGTCAGCATGGGAGATTCCTGTTGTACGTTAAATCGGCCCGCAGGCTGCGGGGTTGCACAGTATACGCCTTATTGCTGCAAATCGCCTGTGCTGCTTTCAGGCAGCCGAATCTATGTTAGGATCGGCGCTATAATACGTTTTAATTGCGCCCGGAAGCTCTTACCTGCCATGCAACCCACCCGTTCCGTAAATTTTCATACTTTGCCTTATCATCCCGATGCGCTGTCCGAACAATTTTCTGCGCTCTCAGTTTTGCCGTGGGCCATGCTTTTGCATTCCGGCTCTGCGCAGCATCAGCATAACCGCTTTGATATTCTGGTGGCGGATCCGCTGATCACACTGACGACGCGCGATGAGATCACGCAGGTTGAGCAAAACGGTGAAGTGACGTCACGGAAAGACGATCCGTTTGCCCTGCTGGAGGAATACCTATCGGCATCCGGTTTGCAGGCGGAAAGCTCGCCTGATTTTCCTTTTCTGGGCGGCGCGCTCGGGTTGTTTGGCTATGATTTAGGACGGCGTATTGAGGCACTGCCCGACACGGCAGAACAGGACATCGCCCTGCCGGATATGGCGGTGGGTATTTATGACTGGGCGCTGATCGCCGATCACCATCTGCAACGTGTGACGCTGATTTGCCACCATGACGTTTCCGTCCGCCTGCACTGGCTGGCTCAACAGAAGGCCACGGCCGCGCAACCTTTCCGGCTGAAAGCGCCGTGGCAGTCCAACATGAGCCGCGGGGCATACGGTGAAAAATTCCGCCAGATTCAGGAATACATTCACAGTGGTGATTGCTATCAGATTAACCTCGCGCAGCGATTTTCGACACACTATTCCGGCGACGAGTGGCAGGCATTTTTGCAGCTGAATAGTGCAAATCGAGCCCCCTTCTCGGCGTTTCTGCGTTTACCTGAAAATACGGTGATCAGTCTGTCGCCTGAACGCTTCATCTGGCTGAAAGACCATCAGATCCAGACGCGCCCGATTAAAGGGACGTTGCCGCGCAGCGAGGATCCCGCAGAAGATGTGCGTCAGGCTGAGCGTCTGGCGGCATCGGAAAAAGATCGTGCGGAAAATCTGATGATCGTCGATTTATTGCGAAATGACATTGGCCGCGTTGCAACGCCGGGCAGCGTGCGCGTTCCCGAATTATTCATAGTCGAGCCTTTCCCTGCGGTTCATCATCTTGTAAGTACCATCACCGCAGAACTGCCGGAAGCGTGCCACGCCAGTGCGTTGCTGCGCGCCTGTTTTCCTGGCGGCTCAATTACCGGTGCACCGAAAGTCCGCGCAATGGAAATCATCGAAGAGCTTGAGCCACAGCGACGCAACGGTTACTGCGGCAGCATTGCATACATCAGTTGCTGCGGCACGATGGACAGTAATATCACCATCCGCACGCTGCTGACGGCGAAAGGGAAAATTTACTGCTGGGCAGGCGGCGGGATTGTGGCTGACAGCCAGGAACAGGCAGAATATCAGGAAACGTTCGATAAAATTGCCCGCATACTGCCTCAGTTAGGAGACGTTCAGCCGTGACTTTGCTGGAACAACACGCACCCGTGCAGACTTTTTCCCCCGCGGTGGAAGATTTCATCCTGCGTTTTCAGTTGCAGCAACCGCGTATGCCTGCCCCCGCATTGCGCGGAACCCGTCACGCCGCCGTCTTAATTCCGATTATCTGCCGGAAAGAGCCGACAATCTTACTGACGCGCCGTTCCGATCAGCTGCGCAAACACCCCGGTCAGGTCGCCTTTCCCGGCGGCGCAGCCGATGCAACGGATACCTCAATTATTGCCACCGCGCTGCGGGAAGCTCAGGAAGAAGTCGCCATTGAGCCGGAACAGGTACACGTTTTAGGCACGCTTTCACCGCAGGACAGCAGCAGCGGTTTCCAGGTGACGCCGGTTGTCGGACTGTTGCCGGTCGATGTAACGTTCCATCCGGCTGAGGATGAAGTCGCCGAGCTGTTTGAAATGCCCTTGCAGGAAGCGTTTGATCTTGCCCGCTATCACACTCTGGATATTCATCGCAGAGGCATCCATCACCGGGTGTATTTATCCTGGTATCAGCAGCAATTTGTCTGGGGACTCACGGCGGCGATCATCCGCCAGCTCGCCCGGCAGGTTGAAGCCTGAGCCCGCTGATTACATTCCGATCACACTTTTGCATCAAATAAGTTTATTTCATGCGAAAAATGAAACTTTTGCCCCTCAGGCCTTTTAAACTATAGATTGAGCCACAAGTTGAGTTGTGGCTGTCAGGGATCCCGTTCCCTGCCGTAATTCATTACAGGAGTATTCGACGTGATTAGCGTTTTCGACATGTTCAAGGTCGGGATTGGCCCTTCCAGTTCCCATACTTTGGGCCCGATGAAAGCCGGGAAACAGTTCGCTGATGACCTGCTCGAAAAGGGCATGATGCCTGCCGTTACGCGTGTCGCCGTGGACGTTTTTGGTTCCCTGTCTCTCACAGGCAAGGGCCACCACACAGATATCGCCATTATTTTAGGTCTGGCGGGTAACCAGCCAGATACCGTCGACATCGACGGCATTCCCCATTTTATTCGCGACGTTGAGCAGCGTCAGCGCCTGCCGCTGGGTGAAACTCAGCATGAAGTCGATTTCCCCCGTGACACCGGCATGGTGTTTCGCGGTGAGAATTTACCGCGCCATGAAAATGCGATGCAAATTCATGCCTTTGCGGGCGACAAAATGATTTACAGCAAAACCTACTACTCCGTCGGTGGGGGTTTTATTGTCGATGACGAGCATTTCGGTCAGCCGGTGCTTGATGAAGTGACGGTCCCTTACAGCTTCAATTCCGCCAGCGAAATGCTGGCCAAATGCAAGGAAACCGGCCTTTCGTTGTCAGGTTTGATGATGAAAAATGAGCTCGCCCAGCACAGCAAACAGGACATCGAACAGTATTTCGAGAAAATCTGGCACACCATGCAGGCCTGTATCGACCGTGGCCTGAATACGGAAGGCGTTCTGCCTGGCCCGCTTCGCGTTCCGCGTCGAGCGTCTGCCTTGCGCAGAATGCTGGTGTCCAACGATAAACTGTCTAATGACCCGATGAACGTGATCGACTGGGTGAACATGTTTGCCCTGGCCGTGAACGAAGAAAATGCGGCCGGCGGGCGTGTGGTGACGGCGCCGACGAACGGCGCCTGCGGGATTGTTCCGGCGGTGCTGGCGTATTATGACCAGTTTATTCAGTCAGTCAGCCCGGATATTTACCTGCGTTATTTCCTGACCTCCGGCGCGATTGGCATTCTTTACAAGATGAATGCGTCGATTTCGGGTGCGGAAGTCGGCTGTCAGGGCGAAGTCGGCGTGGCCTGTTCTATGGCCGCGGCGGGCCTGACAGAACTGCTGGGCGGCAGCCCGGAGCAGGTGTGCGTGGCAGCGGAAATTGGCATGGAACACAATCTGGGCTTAACCTGCGACCCGGTTGCCGGGCAGGTTCAGGTTCCGTGCATCGAACGTAACGCGATTGCTTCCGTAAAAGCCATCAACGCCGCACGCATGGCCTTGCGCCGGACCAGTGAGCCACGCGTTTCGCTGGATAAAGTGATCGAGACCATGTACGAAACGGGCAAAGATATGAACTCGAAGTACCGCGAAACGTCCCGCGGCGGTTTAGCCATTAAGGTTCAGTGCGACTAATCATTTGCAGGATTTTTCGTCTCCAGGCGGCTGGCGGGTTGCATCATTTTTGGCCCGCTTGCCGCAGGAAATACCACTCCGGTGGGAGCCGGTAGCAATAAAACCTTCGCTAACAACAACCTGTTGTATTATCAATACATAATGGTAGTGACACTTGCATTATACCCTGCAGGTACGGCATGCTGATTTCCGCCTGATTTTCCCGTTCAGAGAACCTCTCTATACACTGAAGATACATGCAAAAAATGTACAGAAAAACATACGTGACAACGTCACCGATACGGATTTTCTTTGATTTTTGCCGGGAAAATTAGGGAGTTTTCCATAACTCAGGGAGAGCGTCCGGCGATTTACAGCTACTATCAATAATAACAACACGGCTGTTACGCATCGGTAAACCTTTAATAATAATAATTTTGAGCCTGCATTTAACACGGGATAAAAGGATTAGAACGATGCTGTTCTCCCAGACCGGTCTTGCGAAGTATCGTTACTATCGCATTGCGCTTGCCTGCGCAATGGGGATATGTACATTGCTTCTGACTCTTGGCATTCGCATTTACGAACAAGCTCAGGTCATCGCAGAAGATCAACAACGCGTGGCTATCCACACCGTTGAAAAATTGGAGAAATTACTTGAACCTGCGTCACCCGCAGGAAGAGCGATTCCTATCGACCAGACGCTAAGCTGCAACGCGCTGCAACCGGTCATGCAACAAACTGTCGCCCGTATGCAAACGCTGCGATCCATCAGCCTGGTCAGTAATGGCACCATCATCTGTTCGAGCCTGATCGGGGCTTTAGATCTTAATTTCAACAAAACACTGCCTAATCTGGCACAGGGTAAAACTCAGCTAGATCTGCGTGCGTCAAAATGGAGCAAGGTGGATGCGCCGACGCTGGTTCTCTGGCAACCGACCACGCCGGATAATCTCAACGGCGAGCTGTTTGTTTATAACATCGGTGTCCTTTCGAACTTTCTGCTTGAGCCGCAACCCCCCTACGCCAGCCACATCGTATTAAATGTCGGAAGACAAAATCTCGAATACGGCAGTGACGAGATTGTGGAAAGCAGTCACCTCCCGCAGCCAGCATTGCTGAGCGTCAGTTCTGATAAATACGATTTTTCCGTATCGCTTTATGGCGAAGAAGCCAGCGATTTAGCCTGGAGTGAACTGTTATCTCATCTGCCCCTTTCTGTATTAATCAGCCTGCTGACCGCCACCGCGGTTTATCTGCTTTCCGGCAGCCGGATCAGTCTGGCTTATCCGATCAGTCACGGGATTTCGCACCGCGAATTTAAGGTCTACTGCCAGCCCATCATTAACAGTACCGATGGCCGCTGTATCGGCGTAGAAACCCTGATGCGCTGGAAAAATCGCCGTCAGGAATGGGTGTCGCCCGATGTCTTTATTCCGCTTGCTGAACAGCACGGGTTGATCATTTCGCTTACGCGATATCTGATTCAGACGGTTGCGAATAACCTGGAAGTGTTCCCTGCCACACCCGGTTTTTACGTCAGTATTAATGTCGCAGCGCAGCATTTTAATAACATGGAAATTGTGGATGACATCCGCAAAATCTGGCTTCCGGCGCAGCCTTCGGTATCCCTGATGCTGGAACTGACCGAACGAACACGTTTGCAGGAATTACGCGCGGCAGAAATTTCACAGCTGAAAGAAATGGGGATCCTGCTGGCCATTGACGATTTCGGCACCGGTCACAGTTCGCTGAGTTATCTCAAGACACTGAACCCTGACGTACTCAAAATTGATCAGGCCTTCACAGCGTCGATTGGTACGGACGCGATTAACGCGACGGTCACCGACACCATCATTACGCTGGCGCAACGCCTGAATCTGAAGCTGATTGCCGAAGGGGTGGAAACGCGTGAACAGGTGGAATACCTGCGGCAGCGCAAGGTTGATTCTTTGCAGGGTTACTATTTTGCCCGGCCAATGCCGATTGAAGTGTTCCCTGTCTGGCTTGAGCGCTATAAAAAATCGACTCAAATCATCACGCCGCCGAACGAAACCAAACCGGCCTGATAGCCTGCCACTGAATTCAAACCATAAAAAACGGCGACCGGAGTCGCCGTTTTCACTGAAGCAGAACCGGTTACTGTTCCTGTTCCCAGTCATTCTCTGACTTCAACCGTGTAATGCGAACGCGCTCGATGCGGTATTCCGACACGTCCAGAATTTCAAAGCGCAGCGAAGCCATTTCAATCACCTCACCCGCCACCGGCATCTGCCCGGACTTCGACAGCAGTAACCCCGCCAGCGAAGCGAAATCATCGTCAGTGCTGACCAGCGTGTTCACGTCGAGAATTTGCTGTAGCAAATGCAAATCCGTCCCGCCTTTGGCTATCCATGATTCACCGTCAGCAATAACGTCCGGCGTTTCATCTTCGTCCGGGAACTCGCCTGCAATGGCTTCGAGCACGTCGAGCGGCGTCACCAGCCCCTGAATCACACCAAATTCATTACTCACCACGACCAGGCGGCCTTTCGCTTTACGCAGAACGGCAAGCAGATTGATGACGTCCATGGTTTCAGGCACCACAATCGGCGGCGTTTTTTCTGCAAACGCCACGATGTTTTCACCGTTTTCCAGCGCAACCAGCAGGTCCTTCGCACGAACGACCCCGATGACATCATCCAGAGAGTGGCGGCAGATAGGGAATAAACTGTGCGGCGTGTCGAGCAGCTGGCTGCGAATTTCGGCGGGTGACTTTTCACAATCGACCCAAGAAATTTCAGTTCGCGGCGTCATTACACTGCGCAGCGTACGCGAGGCCAGCGTCAGTACGCCGGTGATCATATGCCGTTCTTCTTCAGCAAACGTCTCACCCGCCGGTAACACATCGCCCGTCGGTTCATCTTCATTCTGACTCTGACGTTTCCCGCCCATCAGACGCTGAATCGCCTCGGCGGTACGTTCACGCATAGGACGGTTCGACTGGCTTTTCAGGAAGTTGCGGCGCGCAATCTGGTTGAACAACTCAATCAGAATCGAGAAACCAATCGCAGCGTACAGATAGCCTTTCGGAATATGGAAGCCAAATCCTTCTGCAATCAGGCTCAGGCCGATCATCAGCAGGAAGCTCAGACACAGGACGACCACCGTCGGATGGTTATTCACGAAACGCGTCAGCGATTTAGACGCCAGCAACATCACACCCATGGCGATCACCACCGCCGTCATCATGACAGCCAGGTTGTTCACCATGCCGACTGCCGTAATCACCGCATCGAGCGAGAATACCGCATCAAGTACAACAATCTGCGCCACTACTGACCAGAAACTGGCGTAGCCACGGTTTGGCGTTCCCTGTTCATCGTGCCCTTCCAGCCTTTCATGCAGCTCGGTTGTGGCTTTAAACAGCAGGAACAGGCCACCGACCAGCAGGATCAGGTCACGCCCCGAGAAACTGAACTGTGCGATGCTAAACAGCGGCGTGGTCAGTTTGACCATCCACGAGATCAACGACAGCAGGCCTAAACGCATAATCAGTGCCAGCGACAGGCCGATGATTCGGGCTTTATCTCGCTGTTTAGGCGGCAGTTTATCGGCAAGGATGGCGATAAAAACAAGGTTGTCGATACCCAGAACAATTTCCAGGACAACAAGCGTCAATAAACCGACCCATATTGAAGGGTCCATCAGAAATTCCATGTCAGACTCCGCAATGAGTTAAAGAAAAAAGACGCAAAGAAACGCATTTCGCTGAGCTTTCAGAGGCCCGGCAAACTTTTTTTACTGCAAAATTAACAGATGAAAGCGGTTTCAGTGCGGCAAAAATCAGGCCCATTGGGGCGGATTTGCCGGTGATCATGAGGTGAAAAAGCGAAGAATAGTGACGTCGGTGACAGTCCATAGGGAGGGCTGAGGCCCGGTACTCCTGTTCAATTATTGGGAAAATTACTCTATCAGGAATGATTATATGAAGAAAGTATGATTTTTTACCTTCAGCATCATCCTGTAACAACTATGCTGTTTTATTGCCCACGTGAAAGCGTATTCACATTACGTCGTTGAATAACGGACAGTCGTCACAAAAATTATTTTTTCGCACACTAAAATAAATCACGTCGCACAACCTGTTGAGGTTCTGCTGTTTTACTGTTTAGCAGTCTTATCAGAAATTAAGGAAAGATTAGTTACGCAGGGAGTGCCCTGTTCGCCTCAGGAATAAAAACGGGCGGACATCATCAGCACCATTACTTATGTGCATAACTCTTTCCCAGAGTTAACAGAGGAGGTAGCGAGTGAGTATTGCTATTATCATCGGCACGCACGGGTCAGCAGCTGAGCAGTTGCTGAAAACAGCGGAAATGATTTTAGGTGAACAGGATAATGTCGCCTTCATTGATTTCGTTCCCGGCGAAAACGCCGAAACCCTGATCGAAAAGTACACGGCAAAGTTGGGTGGTTTAGACACCAGCAGCGGCGTTCTTTTCCTGGTCGATACATGGGGCGGCAGCCCGTTCAACGCCGCCAGCCGCATTGTTGTCGATAAAGAAAATTACGAAGTTGTCACCGGTGTTAACATCCCGATGCTGGCAGAGACTTTCATGGCACGTGATGATAACCCCTCTTTCGCAGAGTTGGTTGCCATCGCAGTAGAAACTGGCCGAATCGGTGTGAAAGCACTGAAAGCGCCGGAAGCTGCGCCTCAAGCCCCTGCTGCCGCGCCTGTGCCAAAAGCAGCAGCCCCGGCGAAACCTGCCGGTCCGAACGACCATATGAAAATCGGCCTTGCCCGTATCGATGACCGTTTGATTCATGGCCAGGTAGCGACCCGCTGGACCAAAGAAACCAACGTAACCCGCATTATTGTTGTCAGCGATGAAGTCGCTGCCGATACCGTGCGTAAAACGCTACTGACTCAGGTTGCTCCTCCTGGTGTTACCGCACACGTTGTCGACGTCGCGAAAGCCATTCGCGTCTGGGACAACCCGAAATATGCCAACGACCGCGTCATGCTGTTGTTCACCAACCCAACTGACGTGTTGCGTCTGGTTGAGGCTGGCGTGAAAATCACGACCGTAAACATCGGTGGTATGGCTTTCCGTCAGGGCAAAACGCAGGTGAATAACGCCGTGTCCGTCGACGAAAAAGATATCGAAGCATTCAAGAAATTGAATGAAAAAGGTATCGAGCTTGAAGTGCGTAAAGTCTCTACAGACTCGCGCCTCAAGATGATGGATCTCATTAATAAGATGAATTAATAAGCACATCGAATTTGTGCAGATTCCCTCAACGTTATCTGCCTGATGCGCCTGTTTATACTCAGCGTCCTTTGGTCATAGGAGAAGTGCAATGGAGATCACCACACTACAAATTGTGCTGATATTTATTGTTGCATGTATTGCGGGGATGGGTTCGATCCTGGATGAATTCCAGTTTCACCGTCCGTTAGTAGCTTGTACCTTAATCGGTTTTGTTCTGGGTGATGTTAAAACCGGGATCATCATCGGGGGTACTCTGGAAATGATCGCTCTGGGTTGGATGAACATCGGTGCTGCTGTTGCACCCGATGCCGCTCTGGCTTCGATTATTTCCACCATTCTGGTTATCGCAGGCGGACAGTCTGTTGGTGCAGGTATCGCACTGGCAATCCCGCTGGCTGCGGCCGGCCAGGTATTAACTATCATCGTTCGTACCATCACCGTTGCCTTCCAGCATGCTGCCGATAAGGCCGCTGAAAAAGGTAACCTGAACGCGATCAGCTGGATCCACGTTTCAGCGCTGGTTCTGCAGGCAATGCGTATCGCAATCCCTGCCGTCATCGTTGCGGTTTCTGTGGGCACTGCCATCGTTCATGATTTGCTGGCGTCTATCCCTGAAGTGGTCACCAACGGCCTGAACATCGCCGGCGGTATGATCGTCGTTGTCGGTTACGCCATGGTCATCAACATGATGCGCGCTGGCTACCTGATGCCGTTCTTCTACCTTGGTTTCGTTACTGCTGCATTCACCAACTTCAACCTGGTTGCACTGGGTGTGATTGGTGTGGTGATGGCGGTTCTTTACATCCAGTTGAGCCCGAAATACAACAAGTCTGCGCAAGCAGCGGCTGCACCGGGTGTTAACGATCTCGACAACGAATTGGATTAAGGGTGAAGGACATGGTTGATCAAACTGCAGTTAAAAAACTCACGGCCAGCGATATTCGCGGTGTGTTTATGCGCTCCAACCTTTTCCAGGGGTCATGGAACTTCGAACGTATGCAGGCTCTGGGCTTCTGCTTCTGTATGGTGCCTGCAATTCGTCGTCTCTATCCTGAAAATAACGACGATCGCAAAGCGGCTATCAAACGCCACCTGGAATTCTTCAACACTCATCCTTACGTTGCAGCGCCTGTTCTGGGTGTAACGCTGGCGATGGAAGAACAGCGTGCTAACGGCGCACCTATCGACGACGCGGCCATCAACGGCCTGAAAGTCGGTCTGATGGGGCCGCTGGCCGGTGTGGGTGACCCGATTTTCTGGGGTACTGTTCGTCCTGTATTTGCGGCACTTGGCGCAGGTATCGCGATGACCGGCAGCCTGCTGGGGCCACTGCTGTTTTTCGTTCTGTTTAACCTTGTACGTCTGCTGACCCGTTACTACGGCGTGTCTTATGGCTACAAAAAAGGTGTCGATATCGTTAACGATATGGGCGGCGGCTTCCTGCAAAAACTGACTGAGGGGGCGTCAATTCTCGGCCTCTTTGTCATGGGGGCCCTGGTTAACAAGTGGACGCACGTAAACATTCCGCTGGTGGTCTCCAAAATCACCGACCAGACGGGCCATACCACGGTCACCACGGTACAGACGATTCTGGATCAGCTGATGCCAGGCCTGGTGCCCTTACTGCTGACCTTCGGCTGTATGTGGCTGCTGCGTAAGAAAGTGAATGCCTTGTGGATTATCGTTGGCTTCTTCGCCATCGGTATCTTCGGTTACTGGATTGGTCTGTTAGGTCTCTGATAACCTTGAAAACCGGGGGAGCAATCCCCCGGTTTTTTTATCGCTGTCGTTTGCCGGTTTCTGTGTTTCTATCTTGTTTTGCCTGATGGCTGTTTGCTGGAGTTTTTCATGTCTGTCACCGATATTGTCCTCGCCCTGTTTACCCTTCTGTTGCTTGCCTACGCCATCTACGACGAATTCATCATGGGTACCCGGAATGGCAAAACACAGCTGCGGGTGAACCTGCGACGCCGCAACAGACTGGATTCCATCATTTTCATTGGCCTGCTGGCGATCCTTCTGTACAACAATATCCATTCAAACGGCACGGTGATAACGAATTATCTGTTAATTGGTTTAGGCCTGGTTGCCTTCTATTTGTCGTTTATTCGCTGGCCAAAAATGCTGTTCAAACCGCAGGGGTTTTATTTCGCCAATACATTCATCACCTACGACAGGATCAGAAGCATGAATCTTTCCGAAGATGGGGTACTGGTATTTGAGTTAGAGCAGAAAAAGTTACTCATTCGCGTCAATGAACTGGACGATCTTGAAAGAATTTATAATTTAATGGTTAATAATCAGTAGGTTGACCTTTGACACTCGTATATTAGTTATAGCCTGATGCATATTAACGATAACATTGCTTAACCTTATTAATAACAATGTTGTTTAATTCCACATCAACGCCGTTGTTATTTTAGTCAGTTTGATAATTATTTATTCTTTGTGGGAATAATTCTCGGCTCCATTTGAAACCCTTATTTTATTTGTTGTTGTCCCGAATAAAAATATTATGATAAGGTTGCGCCGTCATTTGGGGAGTAGCCGGTTTTTGAATCAGTTTTAATAATGTGTATTCAAAAACGCCCGTATCAACATACTCGTTTTATATTCTGAAACGTGGTGCGGGCATCCGTAAGGTTGGCGAGACCATAGACACGTAGCGCTGCCGGGAGGTTGGGGGTGGGTTACGTGTATATGGAATACCCGGCCGGGACTCTTCTCGTGAACTTATCCGCCACACTGATTCTTGCTTTCGGCATGTCTATGGACGCTTTTGCCGCATCCATCGGTAAAGGGGCAACCCTTCATCGCCCGCGCTTTCGCGAAGCCTTGCGTACCGGTCTCATTTTCGGTGTCATTGAAGCCATCACCCCGCTTATTGGCTGGTGTCTGGGCTTACTTGCCACCCGATACATCATGGAATGGGACCACTGGGTCGCCTTTATTCTGCTGTTCATTCTCGGCTCACGAATGATTATTCAGTGCCTGAAAAAAAAACCTGAAGAAGAGACCACTTTGGCCAGCCGCCACAGTTTCTGGATCCTCGCAGCCACGGCCGTAGGCACCAGTCTGGACGCGTTAGCCATCGGGGTCGGTCTTGCGTTTCTGGAAGTGAACATCATCCATACCGCGATCTTTATAGGTATGGCGACGATGATCATGTCTACGCTGGGAATGATGCTGGGGCGGTTTATCGGCCCGTTGCTGGGTAAATGGGCCGAAGTGCTGGGAGGCGTAGTGTTGATCGGTATTGGCCTAAGTATCCTGCTAGAACATCTCGGTTACTTAGGCTGATATAGCAAAAACCGGCTCTGTTAGTCAGACTGGCGCTGGTGCAGTCTGATCACAAAATCAGTCTCACATTCGAACGCAGGCTGAGATTTTAAATTCGCCATCACCTCTTCCGTCGCCCGCCATGCAAACGGCGTCATTTGCAGCAAATCAAACGCTTCAGCGCCTGACAGGCGCATATTGTAAGCCAGCGTTTCTGTACTGACGCGCTCAAAACCTTCAAGCTGTTCATCCAGTTCAGCATGGAGCTGAACATCCTGATAAATCATGCCCTTCATCTGATATAAATGACGCGGACCAGGTGCGACGGTCAGCACCACGCCACCGGGCTTAATAGCACGGTAAAGCTCCTGCGCTTTGCATGGCGCATAGATGCGTACCACCGCGTCCAGAGAGTTATCGGCGAACGGCAAACGATGGCTGGAGGCGACGCAAAATGACGCATTGTGATAGCGTTTTGCCGCGTAGCGGATCGCCACTTTCGCCACGTCCAGCCCGAAGACATTCATCTTGCGATGATGAGACAGGCGTTCCGCCAGCGCGGTTGTGTAATACCCTTCTCCGCAGCCGATATCAAGTAGCGTTTCCGCGGTTTCCGGCAGCGCGTTATCCAGAATGTCCGCCAGCCGGTCACGTAATGGCTGGTAATGCCCGGCGTCGAGAAATGCACGGCGCGAAACCATCATTTCTGTGCTGTCCCCGGGCTGTTTCGAGCGTTTATGCTGCACCGGCATCAGATTAACGTAGCCTTCTCTGGCGTTATCAAACTGATGATTCGCGGCACACCGCCATTGCTGGCCTGTCAGCTCAAGCGGCTGGAAACAAAGTGGACATTGATAAGTCATGCGGAAAACCTGCAAGGAAAGTCTGAAAAGGGCGAAAATTCGCAACAAGGCTAAGTCTAAAGAAGGCGTACTGTTGTTGCAACTGCTGGAAAATCCGGTTCAAAGACGGCTACACTGAGTCGATAACATTTTTCTAACCGAGAAACGAGATGAGTGACAACTCAGCTTTACTCAGCCCTATCCCCGGGATCCTGCATGGATTCGGCGACAAAGAAAATCTGCTCCCTGTACACCTGCAAGCTTATGAATCTACCCGCCCTGAAAAGAAACAGGTTCACGGCACACATATTGTAGATGTCGTACAGCCCGGACAAGACTGCGGCGAGGCCGATGGTTTTATCACGTCAACGCCCGGAATTCTGCTGGCGGTTTTCACGGCTGACTGTTTACCGGTTATTTTTTGCCGCAAGGATGGTAAGCAAGTCGCGGCGATACATGCCGGCTGGCGCGGGCTTATCGACGGCATTCTTGAAAAAATGGCTGAGCGGATTAATGAGAACGGCGATACGTCAGACTGGTTTGCGGCGATTGGTCCGGCGGCAGGAAACTGCTGTTATGAAGTCAGCCAGGAATTGGTCGATGATTTTATGCAACGCCTCGATTTGCCTGCTTCACTGATTTCGCCCCGGCACCGGCATCTCGATCTGGCGGCAATCGCCAGTACCAAACTATATTCCCTCGGCTTTGCGGGCATTGATCATGCCGGTAGTTGTACAATCTGTACCGAAGCGCCTGGCGGAAACGGGTTCAAATACACCAGTTTTCGACGCAACAGTCATCAGCGCGCGAAAGACCCGAGGCATCCGGGGATCAGTGGCCGCAACCAACAATCGGGCATTATGATCTTATAAACCTGAGAAACACCGGATATACAGGCACAAAAAAACCCGCGCATGGCGGGTTTTTTTACAGCTAAGCGCTGCTTAGATTGCAGTTACGTTAACTGCTGACGGGCCTTTCTGGCCGTCTTGGATTTCGAACTCTACGTTCTGGCCTTCAGCCAGAGTTTTGAAGCCGTTACCCTGGATTGCAGAGAAGTGTACGAACACGTCTTTGCTGCCGTCAGCAGGAGTAATGAAACCGAAACCTTTAGACTCGTTGAACCACTTAACTTGACCTTTGATCTTTGCCATCTTGAGTATTTCCTTTGGATTGTTTAAACCGCCCGAGGGCGTTACATAGACAAACTAGAGTCGTTACTGCTTGAGGCACTAAGATTAGAATCGGCAGAGAAGCGGTATTCAACGTGAACGTCTTTACTCAGAACTTCTATACTGAAAATGCCACACATATACAGAACTGTACCTCGTTTTACCCAGATGCGTTATCACATACTCTGAATTCGATGGCAAGCCATTTTTAATCAGTGATGGACATGTCGCACATATTTGAGCCGGTTAAAGGCACTTCGTGTTCAGTTATGCTGAAATATGTTGATAGACATGCTTTTTTCTGCTTTGCAGTTTTACCTGCATATCAAACAAAACAATAACGACCTGTTTCGATTATTGATCATTTAATGCAGAACCGTAAGCGTAAAACACATGTTTATTTGAATTTTTATTGCGGTGCGCATTCCAGACTTCTTCAGGAAGCAGGGATTCTTCGTGACAGTCGGGCATCTCCCGGCAGGCAATACTTGGGTGATAGCCTGTCTGGCGGGTGAGTTGCACACTTGTCAGACAGAACGGGCACCCCGACAAGAACATATCCGAACGGTATGACTGGTTATGCAATAATCAATTACGCCATAGACGGATAAAATGGTGCAAAACAAAGGAGGATAAAGGAATAAATGCACCTAAACTGTGCGCCTTTATCTCCGGGAGATAATACAACGAAACACAGCAGCCCGGGAGAATTCAATTCCACACCGGTACCTATATAAAGCCATTTTTTCGACATTCCGGATTTTGACATTATAATGAATTAAAGTTTGCGAGTTGGTTAAACCGAGATAACAGTTAATAAACATCCGCCCCCAGCCTTATTCAAATATTAAATATCGATATAAAAAATAAATATTAAATTCCGTGATCGAAATCTCATCTTAGATTTATCACTTAAAGATATGAGTCACATAACTCTTCCGATCTTTCATCGGGAAAACGACAAAAAGGGTTACTGATTCCTGCACGCGGGTCTCTGGTATAGCGCCCTATAATCCACTGTATAACCTGAAAAAATTGCAGTTAACGCTCAAAACAGCGCATTTGGGATATTCTTACGAGCCATTATTCTGAACAAATGCACGCTGCTGACAGGAGAATTAAGCGTCAGCGGGATTGTAATTAACAACTTTATAACCCCTCATCTTTGTGAGTGTTAAGAGGGGTTATTCACTTTAACTGATAATACTTCTCATTTAATGGCGTGCCATTTACTTTCACCACCTGTTCGCGCCCTGAAAAATGAAATTCAACCTTTAGATATGCTTGCACCTATTTTTAAAGGTTTGAATTCCATTTCAGGCAAGTCGCTCTGACTCACAGCCTGAGATAATTCGCGTAAAGGCTCATCGAGTGATTCATCCGCTAATTCAAAAACGCCCCAGTGAATGGGCACCGCTTTGTGACAACGCAATTCTTTAAACACTTCGACAGCCTGCTGCGGGTCCATGTGCTGCGCACTCATGAACCATCTTGGTGCATACGCGCCAACCGGAATCGCTGCCAAATCAAATGGCCCCAGACGCTGCCCAATTTTTTCAAACTGGTCGCTGTAACCACTGTCCCCGGAGAAGTAGAATTTTAATAAAGGATGGGCCACCACCCAACCGCACCACAGAGACCGGTTGCGATCCCATAGCGTGCGCATACTCCAGTGACGCGCCGGTACTGCAGAAATCGTGATTTCACCGAACGTTCGTTCTTCCCACCAGTCGAGTTCCTCAACATGCTTTGCGCCACGCCGCGTCAGCCAGGATTTCATTCCCAGCGGCACCATAAATTGCACATCGGGGAAGCGGCGCAGGAGACGACGAACCGTCATACGATCCAGATGATCGTAGTGGTTGTGCGAAAACAGCACGACGTCTATTTTTGGCAGCTTATCGACGGAGGCCGCGACGGGCGTTTTCCTTTTCGGTCCGTAAAAACTCAGAGGCGAAGCACGGTCAGAAAGCGCCGGATCGGTCAGAATGTAACGACCCGACACCCTAAGCAACAGGCAGGCGTGGCCTAAAAACCATAACCGGTCATCGGTTCCACTGAAATCAGCCGCCTGCCACCACTGGCTGACAAAATGTTCATACCCTTTTTCAGGAGGAACCGGCAAACCCTGCTCTTTGCGTTCTTTCCTCCAGCGTTTTAGGTCGCCTTCCTGCCGGTTTTGCGGTTCGGCATTGGTGAACCCCTCAGGCGTATGATGTGCTTTTGAAGGATCGTAATAGGGATTTTTACCTGGCATAAGGCTCCTGTGAGATGACGACGGTTCCGGAGAGCAGTTCAGGCCTGCAATATTGAATAATTATCATAATTGCCGGTCACACCACAGACAGAAAGTGCAAAATAATGTGGCAAATGAACGTTTAGCGGACATTAAGAAAATCTTAATAACTCTATGTTGTACTAAAGATGTTCTGAAAGGAGACGCTTTATGACAATGAACACAACGAAAAACCGCAAGTCGTTTACTGCGCGGCTGACGCACATTATGCAGATCCAAACACAATATGGACGTCTATGGCTGCGCTCTCGCTTTCGCCGGTTCACTCTGCCACCGGCGCTAAAACTCATCATCCTGACATTGGCCGGGTTTATGATTCTGGCTATTACGGGCACATTGCTGCTGATGATGGATCTTATCTCCCTGATGCTCAGGCTGATAAAACGCCCCTTCCCTCGCGGCAGCTTGCATCAGGTTCGCCTGCCAGCGAAGGCGGTATAAAGAAAAACCGTGTCGGAGAATCCGGCACGGTTTTAAGTTTGAGACTCGTCGCTCTGCTTATCAGGCAGGCATACCACAAAGTTTGGTCAGATTTCTGGCGCCGATCATGAGAGTTGCCACATAGGATTGTCTGCGGGTCACGACTTCGACCGCAACACGCGCATCTTTGTATTTAATGAGGTAGGTAGAAGGCCAGCCCTGACGACGTTTGCCGTAGGCTTTTTCATGACTGTCGATAGCTGCATGAGCAACCACCAGATGGGAAAGATTTTTATCACCTTTAATGATGCGCTTCATAATGGACTCCGCCTTAGACACAACTGTCAAAATGAGGAAACATTAATCACTTGATACGCATCGCTTTATGCGATGCTTATTCGAATCACTTCTCTGCAAAACCTTGTCACAATCTGAGTATCTCTGCGCTTTTAATTATGCGCAAGTTTTACTAAGCAGGAAACATACCATTGCTGCACGAAGCGGCCGTTTGCTCTGCGCCTGCCACTGACCGTGCGGGCTGCTGATTTCTGCCAGCCAGAGGGGATCGCTCTGCAACTCTTTAAAATTTATGCTGATTTTGTTGGCGCAAATAATCGGCCACGCATCGGAGGGGTTGTTGCAATAATCTTTGCCTTTCATGCCGCCATAGGGATACCACTTCTCAGGCTCCTCTCCGGTCAATAAGGCAATGTTGTGGTTTACTTCACTGTCGTTTTCTTCAGACCATTTGATCATCTGTTCTTCCATCCTGCAGGGCACATGCGTGGAGACTACCGGAAGAATAAGACACTTTTGTGAATGAATGGCGTAAATGAAAAACCCGCCAATTGGCGGGTTAACAAAACGGAATTATCGTTCAGGAATAAATCCGCGCAGGCTGAGAGCAGAATCATCGTCTGCCTCAACGGAGGGCGCATTGCCTCTTGCCTGTGCAGCCAGAACCTTGAGCAACTCGGTTTGCTGGCGTTGCAGCTCAGCTATCTCGTGCAACAAAGCAATTTGCTCATTTGCCCTGACGCTGGCGCGGCTGACGAAAAACCAGACCAGAAGGAATAACAGCACTGAGAGTGCACACAGCACCAATGAAGCCAGGCTGCTTTGGCCCACTGCGAAATCAAACATTGACTACCCTACCACTGAATGTTCAGAGCAAGCATCTTACCATCCCCGGCAGGTCAGGGAAGCCATTCACAAAAAAACAGGGTTTTCTTACCGGTTTGCAAATCCCAAAGCTCGCAGATTCGTCTGGCGGGCATTACTCAGAAAGGAATAAAGGAGGTGATAGAGCAAACACCAAGGTCAAAGTTGCCGCCCTGATCGCAATAGCTGTTGAGGGCAAGCAAGTACAGACCGATACAGATGAGCAGGAAAAGGACGAACATCACGATCCTCCTGACACTGAAAACAGGCTTTTTCAATTTGATGGCAGGTCTCTTTTGGTTTAAAAAGCGTCTATCAGGGCTCAAAGGGATAGTCCAAACATAGCAGAACAGAAACCCATAGTACGACGTAAATCCTAAACAACGATATAACGAAGTATCGCCTTTTACTCTCAGCGCGCCCCGCAATTATCACATACAGAAATCATACACGATAATGCATAATTCTTATCAATGAATATCGAATAACTCCCGTTGATCTGCATCAAATAAATAAACATTTGGTGCATGCCTATTCCCCCTGTTATCCATCAAAACAGTTTCCGATAAATAAATATTTTTAACCAACACATTGCATAATGTAAGAAACTAAACCACTAAGTAATATATTCACCCTAAAAATGCACCTTAGCGATTTTCACAAAAATAAATATGGCCAATATCCTGAAAAACCCTTCACCACGTGGGATTTAGCGGATTACCACGCATTAAAACTCCGCTGCAGAGCCTGCCAGGCAAGGGTCTGCACAGAATCATAAGTTCTAATATGTCGTCATCATTCAGAAACCATAAAGGAAAACATTATTTAAAAGATTCCAAATAAATTAAATTCAGAACTTTAAATCACAAAAATAATTCAGCTTTCTTTCAGATTTGTGTGAACTTCTTTGTTGAATAACACCATGCATTAAAATATCATCCCGCCGTCGAACAGTTCTTCTGTCTCTTCTGTAATATAAATCAAAGCATAGTAACTGGAATATTTCAGTTGATTCATGCTGACTATTTTTTGTTGAGGGATTAATAAATGCATGCATGGAATAAAAAGTTCTTCGTTTCTAAAATAGCGCTGGCCTGCGCTGTTGCAGTAACAGCACCTGCGGCGATGTCAGCAGACATCTCCGGCACCGTATACGATACTTTCTACAGTGACTCGATTCAGTCTGGTTATATTGGCTATCACGGCTATGTTGATAATGATGGTGCCAATAACAGTTACACTGGCGGAGACATCTACTCTTCAATCAATAATGCAGTCGTAAACGGCGTTATCTCTACGCATTACCTGGGTTTTGATAGCAATGCCAACAATGTCCTGAATATCACCAATACCACCGTGAATGGCATGATCACTTCCCGTTGCGTGGGTTCTACGGATTCTACTTGTGGCTCTACAGCCCGCAATGAATACGACCAGTCACCATTGCAGCTTACCATTGATAATTCCACCATCAATGATACTTACGAAAACTTCGGTTATGACGTCGTTGGCGCAGACAATAAAACTACGCATCAGCAATACCCAACTTCTGCTTTGGGTGTTGCCGTAACACTTGAGCAAGAAAGCAACATCGTTATCCAGAACAATTCCCATGTTGCTGGCATTGCGCTGACGCAAGGTTATGGTTGGGCTGATACCACTGTTAATAATGGTAATACCTACGATACGAATATCACCGTTAATGATTCTGTTCTGACTTCAGGTTCATACAGTGAACTGAATAGTAATAGTTTTTATGGTCAGTCAGATAAACCTAGCGATTACGGTTCAAGAACCGACGGCGCAACAAATCCTGGCGATGATGTTGCGCTATCTGTAGCAGCAACTGCGCAAGATAACTCAATGAAGACTAACGCCGTCTTTAATAATTCCACGATTAAAGGCGATGTGACTTTCGCAAGCACATTTGACAATAATTATTATAAGGGTGGCCATGACAGCAATGGCGACGGCAATCTTGATACTAATGGTTGGGATGACACCGACGAACTGAATTTGACCCTGGATAATGGCAGTAAATGGGTTGGTGCAGCGACTTCAAACGTCGACAAAGATTATACTTTGTATGACCGCTCGGCTAACAGCATCTGGCCGGATTCACTTTACAGCAACACAACCAACCTTTTAATCGGCGACAGCGTCTATCAGAGCGGTCTGTTCAATGTTGCTCTGAACAATGGTTCTGAGTGGGATACCACAAAGGTATCCAACATTGACAATCTGACCCTGAATAACCAGTCACAGCTGAATGTTGTTGATTCGACTCTGCTTGCAGACAACATCTCTCTGACAAATCAGTCAAGCCTGAAAATTGCAGCACACGGCGGCGTTGCAACTGACGCACTGAACCTGAACTCAGGCAGTAAAGCCACTCTGACTGAAGAAACCGCTTCTTTGTACGCGAACACCATTACCGTAGGTAATGGTTCTCAGCTGAACTTAGGCGCTGGTGAGGTTGATACTCACAATATGGTGCTGACTGATGACGGTACCTTCAACGTTGGCAGCCGTGAATATGTTCTGAACTCCGACATGAACAACGCCCGCGACAAAACTGCTGCGGATTACGTTTACGATCGCGGTACTATCGGTATGAATTCCGATGGCCACCTGGCGGTTAACGGCGTGACTAACGGTAACTATCAGGTTCGTATTGATAACGCAACCGGCGCAGGCCGCGTTGCAGATTATCAAAACAAAGAACTGATCCGAACTTACGGTGGCAACGCATCCTTCACTCACGCAAATACCGCTGATCTGGGTGCTTATAAGTATCAGGCAGAACAAGTTGGCGATACCGTTGTTCTGGCTAAACAAGGCATCACTTCTACCGCTAACGCGGCGCTGAGCCTGCCTTCTTCTAACGCTGCAACCTGGCATATGGAACAGGATACTCTGAGCAACCGTATGGATAGCTCGCGTCACACCCAGGGTGATGACAAAGGCGGCGTATGGGTTAACTACTTTGGCGGTCAACAAAACGGCGACAATGGCGTTGTTGATTACGATCAGGACGTTAACGGCATCATGGTTGGTTTGGATAAAGTCACTGAAGGGGGTGGCGATCGTCAATGGCTGGTCGGTATGGCGGCGAGCTTCGCGAAATCCAGTCTGTCTATGGATAACGCAGATGCGGATACTGACAGCCAGTCAGCACGCGTTTACTCCAGCCTGGACTTCAAAAACGGCGTATTCTTTGATACCTCTCTGAGCTACAGCCACTTTAGCAACTCCACTGACAGCACCATGAGCGATGATCAGCAGGTGTCGGGTGATAACTCAACAGATGCATGGGGCTTCGGTCTGAAAGCCGGTTACGACTGGAAATTCGCACCACAAGCTTACCTGACGCCGTATGCAAGCATCACCGGCGTCTTCATTGGCGATGATGACTACAGCATGAGCAACAACATGCGCGTCAGCGATCAGGCTTATGACAGCATGCGTTACGAGCTGGGTACCAACATCGGTTACACCTTCGACCTGGGTGCCGATCAGGCCATCAGCCCTTACGCAACACTGGCATACGTTTATGAAGATGCCAACAATGATGCAGATATCAACGGCGACCGTATCGATAACGGCATCGACGGTTCAGCAGTTCGCGTTGGTTTAGGCGGTCAGTTCGATATGAGCAAAAACTTCACCGTTTACGCGGGTGCTAACTACCTGGGCGGCAGCGATGTTGACCAGCCGTGGGCAGCAAACGTGGGTATGAAATACCGCTGGTAATTTCTGCCTGATCTCTGTCTGACGCAGAGTTAAGTAATCAAATGGCCCCTTTTCAGGGGCTATTTTTTTGCTTTCAGCCCGAATGCCGCGATTCAGAATTGGCTGGAATGACATTTACCCGGAAATAACTTCTACTAGACTTATCAATATCCTGAAGCGTCAGGATGAACATGGGGAGTTGTGGGATGAGTGTGATTAAAACGATTATTGTTTTGGCCGTTATTTACGCCGTTTTTCTTTTTTCCGGCTATGGTGTGACCGTCGGCAGCAGTGAAAATGCAGCGGGTCTTGGACTGAAATGCCAGTATCTCACCGCGCGCGGCATTGTCAGCTCGCAGTATATCCATTCCGACAGCGGCGTAATTGGCGTGGCTAACTGCCCGATTTTCAAGCAGGTCGGCGAAGTGGTTGATAATAAGTAGAGAAAAAATGTGGGTTGTTATGCCCGTCCCGGCGGCGGGCATAACAAAAGCATCAACTGTCGTGTCGGGTGAATTTCAGCTCAATGAGTGAAATAGCCTTTTCGATAGCGCGCTTAGTGACCGGATCCGCTCCGGCAGGATGTTTACTGAAATCAATGCTCTTCAGTTGGTGAGACATTTTCTCGCGAACTTCCGCTGGCGCAATAATTTCGATCACATCCAGAATTTGTTTGATAACCAGCTGGCACGCCACCAAATCAGATTCAATTTCCTGTTCTCTGTTTAAAGAATCGGACATCAGATACTCCTCCCACAAAAGCCATTCGTAAAAATTATGGTCGCGAGAATATCACGCACATGGATGAAATTCTCTATCCTCGCCTTTCTTGTATTTCGCCTCGCTATAACTGGACAAAGAATCAGCAAACGAATCCCGTTTTGTGTCGCTACCCGGACATTCCTTCTATGCTTAATCAGGTGACAACAAAGGAGGAGCACGATGTTCGCACTTGTTTTGACCATCTGTTATCTCGGCGGTGGATGCGAAGATTTGGTCGTGGATGCCTTTAATACGAAGGCGCAATGCACTGTCGCCATGCACCAGCAAGGTTTGCGCCAGGCCGGCTGTTACCCTATTGAAGATTTTATTGATGGTTACTGGATCCCGGCACATGAGAATGCCGGATATTAACCCTTGTGCCCGCTTTCACAACGTGGCAATAAAATATTTCATAAAGATTGCTAAAGTGTCAGAAGAGCGGTATCAATACCCTGTTACTCATTGATATTTAACCATATTGACAGGGCAGGAAATGGCAATGACGATACGTAAAACTTATGGCTGCTTTCAGAAACTTCCCCTCGCAGTCCTTCTTTCCAGTGCCTTTCTGGCACCGTTTACCAGCTACGCTGCGACCGTTCCCGCAGGAGTTGAGCTGGCAGCAAAACAAGAAATCGTGCGCAATAACGGAAGTGAACCCGCCTCTCTCGATCCGCATAAAGTGGAAAGCGATGTTGAATTCAATATTCTGAGTGATCTGTTTGCGGGCCTGATTACCATTGATAACAAGGGCGATGCACAACCCTCGCTGGCCGCAAGCTGGGAAACGAAAGATCAGAAAACCTGGGTATTCCATTTACGCCCCGGCATTGTCTGGTCTGACGGTTCTCCGATTACCGCACAAGATGTTGTTTTCAGCTGGCGTCGTTTGATCGACCCTAAAACCGCTTCACCTTACGAAAGTTATCTGGGCAGCATGCACGTCCTCAATGCCAGTGAAATCATCGCGGGCAAAAAAGCGGCTGACCAGTTAGGGATCAAAGCGCTGGATAAAAATACGCTGGAAGTCACCCTCGACCAGCCGCTTTCTTACTTCCTCGGCATGCTGGCGCACCCTTCACTTTCGCCAATCAGTCAGGCAGATGTCGAAAAATTCGGCGATAAATGGACTCAGCCCGGCAACCTCACCAGCAGCGGTCCTTTTAAACTGGATACCTGGACGGTTAACGAACGTATAACAGCAGTCCGTAATGCAACCTACTGGGATAACGCGCATACCGTCATCAATAAAGTGACCTATCTGCCAATTGCTTCCGGCACGGCGGATGTTAACCGTTACAAAGCCGGTGAAATAGACATTACCAATACCATTCCGGCACCCTTGTTTGCCTCGCTGAAAAAAGAACTGGGTTCACAGGTTCATGTCAGCCCGTATCTCGCGGTTTATTACTACGCGATGAACACACAGAAACCGCCATTTAACGATGTCCGCGTGCGTAAGGCGCTGAATCTGGCAATTGATAAATCAATTATTGCCGACAAAGTGCTGGGTCAGGGACAGACGCCAGCCTGGCATCTGACACCGGATAACACCGGTGGATTTACATTTACCAAACCGAAAGATGCCAGCCTGACGCAGGACCAGCGTAACGAAGAAGCGAAGAAATTGCTGAAAGAAGCCGGTTTTGGTCCGGATCATCCGCTGAAATTCAATCTTCTGTACAACACGTCAGAAGCCCATCAGCGTATTGCCATCGCGGCGGCGTCTATGTGGAAAAAAAATCTCGGCGTGGATGCCGTTTTGCAGAATCAGGAATGGAAAACCATGCTGGATACCATGCATCAGGGGACCTACGAAGTGGTTCGTTACGCCTGGATTGCGGACTACAACGAGCCGTCCACGTTCCTGAATACGCTGCGTACCGGCAACAGCGAAAATACACCTAAATTCAGCAATGCCACTTACGATCAGGCGCTGAACGATGCATTAAAAGCGACGGATAAAGCGGATGTTGGCAAAGCGTATCAGCAGGCAGAGCAGGTTCTGACGGACCAATCTCCGGTCATCCCGCTGTACCATTATGTAAGCACCCGTCTGGTGAAACCTTACGTCGGCGGCTTCAACGACAGCCTGCTCAATTACGTCTACACCAAAGATTTGTATGTGATTAAGCACTAACGCATTGCGCTACCCCCCTTCCGGCCCACGTGCCGGAAGGAACTCATTTTCGCCCTGCCACCCGATCTCAGCCCGCGCACTTGCCACACGCCACTCAGATGGTAGATTGTACGTAAATCACACAAACGGGAGCTGTCATGAAATTCTCGCAAAGTGAGATCCAACCGCTTTGGGATGAAGTGGCGCGTATTATCGGTGATGGCGTGATTCAGATGCGTCACAGAGGGGAGCCTCTGAGTGCCGATGCGCTGATTGGTTATCTCGACGAGCAACTGGCCTGCGCCACCGGCGTTCAGCGTCGTATTTTACTTGGCGCGGCCATCAATATGTTAAAAGCCGACCGCCGTTCCTGAACAGGGGATAAACAAACCCTCGTCGCCTTTTCAGGAAACGAGTCACGAATAAATCCTGCAATTGCGTTCACTTAGGCTGCGATGCACGCCCCTGCGCGAATAAGAAAATGCGCTGAGTGATGTCATCCGCGCCGAGAATATTCCCTTTCTGCTCCAGATTTGCTTTGGCATAAGCCACATCGTGAGCCTGGTCTACCATGCTGATCACCCGATCGCGCGTAGGTTTATCCAGAATGCCCAGTAACGTGGTCAAAATTGCCTGATAAGCATTTGAAGCATAAGTCAGTTGTCTTTCACGTTGTTCCAGCGCGTCAATGCGAACCATCAGGGCCTGCAATTGTTCTTGATGCGTCATAGCGGCATCCTTCTTCACGGGGGAAAATAACCGGATACAGCGAAGAAAGGGATCTTCGCCGGTTACTGATATTAAGTTTAGCAGACTTAAAAAAAGTGAAGACCCCGACCAGCGGGATGCAAAGTAAACCGTTGTTCAATGAGCCGTTAACCGCTTCAGCAGTTGTAACCCGTCCTTATCCCAAACTCCCTCACGCCAGCAGGATTTTGCAGCACAAGGCGTAACATCAGCAGCACCTGCTTACAGATAGAAAAATGACAAACCAGCACCTGTTATGACATTTTCTGCCACAGCACTAATTGTTCATTCAGGGGAAATCAGGTGAAAAAAACAATCTTCGGCGCGGTCATGTGCAGCATATTACTGATGAGCTCATTTGCCCATGCAGCAGGTTGCCTTAAGGGCGCAGTCGTGGGAGGCGTTGCAGGGCATTTGAAACACCACGCGGTCATCGGCGCGGTGGCAGGTTGCGCTATCGGGCACCATCTTGCCGCGCAGGAAAAGAAACAGCAGGCCGCCGCTGCTGCGAAATAACCGGTAAAAACCAGGGCAGTTAATGCCCTGATATCACGTAGAAATTACGGCTCAGAGACCACCACGCGGTTACGTCCATCCTGTTTCGCTTTATACAGCGCTTCATCGGCTCTTTTCAACGACGTATCAGGATCGCCCTGCAAATAGTGCCAGTGCGCCACGCCCAGCGAAATCGTGATTGGCCGGATACCCGGCAGTTCCAGACTTTCAACATTTTCGCGAAGACGTTCAGCAATCATTTCCGCTTCAGCCAGCGCCGTGCGCGGCAATAGGACAAGAAACTCCTCTCCGCCAACCCTGCATAAAATGTCTGTTTCGCGCGCGTTATGGCGGATCTGCTCCGCCATTGATTTAATCACTTCATCGCCAACATCGTGGCCATAAGAATCGTTGATAGATTTGAAGTGATCGATATCCAGCGCAATGACTGAAAACTGCTGGCGCAGCTGCGCCACGGATTCCAGCGTCATGGCCAGCCCGCGCCGGTTAAACAGGCCGGTCATCGGGTCGGTTTGCGCTTCAAATTTCAGCTTACCGATTTTTTTCTGCAACAGACTGATACCAATCAGCAGCGCACGTTTCAGCTGGTTGGATTCAAAGTACCACGACGGAATTTCGCGGATATTAACCGAAACATCCGGGTTATCCATTTCGTTCGCATTGCGCGCCAGCAGCCACAGCGGACGGGCGATCAGCCGCGAGAACAACCAGACGGCAAGCAGTGTCAGGACGGCCAGCGGTGTCAGATGTTTAAGCACTTTAACCATCAGCCCTTCCAGCGGTTTCAGCGTGGCGTCGGTCGGACGAAGCGTCACAATCTCCCAGCCGGAAGAAGGCACAACCGCGTAACCGGCCAGCATCTGATCCCCGCCGACGCCTTCCACCATCAGGCTGCCGTTGGTCGCCGTTCGGACAATTTCTGTCATCGGATGTGGCTTCATCACCTCGCCGATACGGCTGGCGTCACGGTGATAAAGGATGCGCCGGTCTTCGTCGAGCACCGTGATGTAGGAACCGTCACGATAGAAATGCTCGCCCAGCAGTTCATTCAAAATGCTTTTTTGCTTCAGGTAAATGGTGCCGCCGATATACCCAAGGTACTTTCCGTCGGCGGTAAAAACCGGCGTCGAGATAATGATGACCAGGTTCTGCGCCGCAGAAATATAAGGTTTGCTGATCAGCGGGCGCCGTTCTTTCAGGGCTTCCACCGCGCCTGGCGTCGTCAGCACATGTCCGACAAGCTGTAAGCTGTCCGGCGATGTCGCCAGCACTTTTCCACGGGCATTGGTGATCACCACTGAATTGAAGCTGTCCGTCTGGTATTTGAGGCGAGCGGTTTCGGACTGAAGAATGGCAGGATCGTCAAAGTGGCCTGCCGCAATCACTGCGCTGTAGGCCAGTTGCTTTTGCATGCTTTTGATAAACTGTTCGGTGCTGGACGCAAGCTTCGTCGCATAAACGCGATTTTCTTCAAGCGTATTGTCGATCAGCAACTGGCGCTGTACGCGATAGCTGGCATAAAAGCTGTTTGCAAGCGTCACGAAGGCGCTCATTACGGCTAAGATCAGAATCAGACGTCGCAGATCGATGCGAAACAGTGAGCTGGAGAGGAGTGAACGTAACAAAAGGTCCGTCCTGTGGCAAAAAGTCGCTCATATTTAACACCGCTGCCTGCGATGCACAATAAGACCGGTGAAATAAACCCTTATCCTGCTGAATCTCCGGTGAAAAAATTCAAAGCGCCGACAAAACTTAACGCAAATTAATTCTCTCTTTCTCTTCTAACTGAAATTCTTTTTTCTTAAACATGCCCGCTTTGCCCGGGAGCGACCTTTTCACAAACCTCAATTCTCTTGCTGTAAGTCATTGCCTGAATAATCGCTATATGATTTATTATACAGCGCTTGTTCGACGAGGATTTTGAAATGCAAAACCATTTTGGGAAAGGGCTAAAAGCGGGCCTGACCGCCGAAAGCGCGTGGCCTGCTGCGCAAGTATCAGGCTATTGCAAAGAGTATTTACGGGGCTTTGTGCTGGGATTTGCACACACCCGGGCACAGATCACCGGTGATGATAACAATGCCGCATTCGAGGCGGGCGTTTTGTCGCGTAAATACAGTCTGGATAAAGATCTGGTGGCCGAGTTCTTTTCCGCCAGTGCGAAACATCCGTCCAGGGCATTTTTTCTGGTGGGCTACGAAGGCAAGCTGCAGGACAAGGACGATAATCAGCCGCAAAACCCGCTCAGCTAAACTGCCCCTCATACCCGTCAGCCATAAAAAACGGGAGCACCAGGCTCCCGTTATTCTGTTTCAGCGAACTGAAATTACATATTTGCGATCATGTCGGCGGCAAACTCGCTACATTTGCGCAGCTTAGCGCCTTCCATCAGACGTTCAAAATCGTAAGTCACAGTTTTGTTGGCGATAGCGCCTTCCATGCCTTTGACGATCAGGTCTGCGGCTTCGAACCATTCCATATGACGCAGCATCATTTCTGCGGACAGAATGATTGAGCCCGGGTTCACTTTGTCCTGACCGGCATATTTCGGTGCAGTACCGTGAGTGGCTTCGAACAGTGCGCAATCAGAACCGATGTTTGCGCCCGGTGCGATACCGATGCCGCCAACCTGCGCCGCCAGGGCGTCAGAGATGTAGTCACCGTTAAGGTTCATACACGCGATAACATCGTATTCAGCCGGACGCAGCAGGATTTGTTGCAGGAATGCATCAGCAATAACGTCTTTAATGATGATGTCTTTGCCGTTGTTCGGGTTCTTAATTTTCACCCAAGGCCCGCCGTCGATCAGCTCACCGCCGAACTCTTCACGCGCCAGCTGGTAGCCCCAATCCTTGAAGGCACCTTCGGTGAACTTCATGATGTTGCCTTTATGAACCAGCGTCAGGGAGTCACGATCATTGGTAATGGTGTATTCAATCGCCGCACGAACCAGACGTTTGGTGCCTTCTTCGGAGCAAGGTTTGATACCGATACCACATTCCTGTGGGAAACGGATTTTCTTCACGCCCATTTCGTCTTGCAGGAATTTGATGACTTTGTCCGCTTCAGCAGAACCGGCTTTCCACTCGATACCTGCGTAGATATCTTCGGAGTTCTCACGGAAGATCACCATGTCGGTATCTTCAGGACGTTTTACCGGGCTTGGTGTGCCGGTGTAATAACGAACCGGACGCAGACAGATGTACAGGTCGAGTTGCTGGCGAAGTGCCACGTTCAGGGAGCGAATGCCGCCGCCAACCGGAGTGGTCAGCGGGCCTTTGATGGCAACACGGTAATCACGGATCAGGTCGAGAGTTTCTTCTGGCAGCCATACGTCCTTGCCGTACAGTTCTACGGATTTCTCGCCGGTGTAGATTTCCATCCAGGAGATTTTACGCTCGCCTTTGTAGGCTTTCTGAACAGCCGCATCAACGACTTTGATCATGGCAGGCGTCACGTCAACACCGATACCATCACCTTCAATGAATGGGATAACAGGATTATTAGGAATGACCAGTTTACCCTGAGCGTCTACTGTAATCTTTTTACCTTCAGCCGGAACAACTACTTTGCTTTCCATTAACCTCTCCTTCGAGCGCATTTTTGTTAAAAATTTGTAAGATGCCGGTCGATATTACTCGAATATTTCTCGCTAGCCAATCCGAAACATTTTTCAAGTATAATGCGCTAATTCTCTCTAACTTCAATGCCTATGAACCCGCTATCTTTTAAAAATCACAACGTTAAACGTTTCAGCAAAAGGCCAGCCAAAGAACAATCTGCCCCAAAAGGGCCGGGAAAGGTGATTCTTTTCAATAAACCGTTTGATGTACTGCCACAATTCACTGATGAGGCGGGTCGGGCCACACTTAAAGATTACATTTCATTAACAGATGTTTATGCTGCCGGGCGCCTCGACCGGGACAGCGAAGGTTTACTGGTGCTGACCAACGATGGCAAACTGCAAGCTGCACTGACACAGCCAGGTAAACGCACCGGCAAGATTTACTACGTGCAGGTCGAGGGAGTGCCGGATACCGCCGCCGTCGAAGCATTGCGCCACGGTATCACGCTGAAAGATGGCCCCACCCTGCCCGCCGGTGCTGAAATTGTCGGTGAGCCGGAATGGCTCTGGCCGCGCAATCCGCCAATTCGCGAACGTAAAGCGATCCCGACGACCTGGCTGAAAATCACTTTGTACGAGGGAAGGAACCGTCAGGTTCGTCGCATGACGGCACATGTCGGGTTCCCGACGTTACGCCTGATCCGCTACAGCATGGGCGAATTTTCCCTCGGCGACTTACAACCCGGCCAATGGAAGGAGATCCCGCATGTATAAACCGCACGTCACCGTCGCCTGCGTCGTTCAGGCGCAGGGAAAGTTTCTGGTCGTTGAAGAAACCATTCACGGGAAAGTGACCTGGAATCAACCGGCTGGCCATCTCGAAGCTGACGAAACGCTGGTCAGCGCAGCAAAACGCGAGCTGTACGAAGAAACGGGTATTCACGCCGAACCGCAGTCTTTTCTCGGATTGCATCAGTGGCAGGCGCCGGACGGCACGCCGTTTCTGCGCTTCGCGTTTGTGATTGATTTACCGGAAATTCTGGACACCGCGCCACAGGATGACGATATCGATCAGTGCCGCTGGGTCAGTGCCGAAGACATTATCGGGTCGTCTCAGTTACGCTCACCGCTGGTGGCGGAAAGCATCCGCTGTTATCAGAAATCCCCGCGTTACCCTCTGGAAATTCTGCACAATTTTAATCTGCCGGAGTAAGCGCGCAGAAAAAGTCTTTCGCACCGGTTGTTGCCTCCTGTGAATCAGCAATGCAGCAACCGGCCTGACGTGATAAAATTTCGCGCTTCAGTATTTACGTAGTACCTCTCTGTTCGGGTTTCTGTGGTGTTTTTGTTGCGCGCGGCCTTCATCCTCGTGGGACAAGCATCAGAAAAACACCGTCAGTACCGGACAATTAATTCATGTGTTTCGGGACAATTATGTCTGACAACAGCCAGAAAAAAGTGATCGTCGGGATGTCCGGCGGTGTCGATTCCTCAGTCTCTGCGTACCTTCTGCAACAGCAGGGTTACCAGGTTGAGGGCCTCTTCATGAAAAATTGGGAAGAGGATGACGACGAAGAATATTGCACAGCAGCCACCGATCTTGCCGATGCGCAGGCCGTGTGTGACAAGCTGGGTATCGAACTGCACACCGTGAATTTCGCGGCGGAATATTGGGACAACGTGTTCGAATTATTCCTCGAGGAATATAAAGCCGGACGCACGCCAAACCCGGATATCCTGTGCAATAAAGAGATCAAATTCAAAGCCTTCCTGGAATTTGCCGCAGAAGATTTGGGCGCGGATTACATCGCGACCGGTCACTACGTGCGCCGCCAGGATATCGACGGCATCAGCCACCTGCTGCGCGGTGTCGATGGCAATAAAGATCAAAGCTATTTCCTCTACACGCTGGGTCATGAGCAGGTTGCACAGAGCCTGTTCCCGGTCGGTGAGCTGGAAAAACCGGAAGTGCGCCGCATTGCCGAAGAGCTCGATCTCATCACCGCGAAGAAAAAAGACTCCACCGGCATTTGTTTTATCGGTGAGCGTAAATTCCGCGATTTCCTTGGCCGCTATCTGCCGGCGCAGCCTGGCGTGATTAAAAGCGTTGATGGTCAGGTGATGGGGCAACATCAGGGGCTGATGTACCACACGCTCGGCCAGCGCAAAGGTCTGGGCATCGGCGGCCAGAAAGAAGGCAGCGAAGAGCCGTGGTACACCGTTGAAAAGGATGTGGAAAACAACATTCTGTACGTTGCTCAGGGCCATGAACATCCGCGTCTGATGTCCGTCGGGCTGATTGCGCAACAGCTTCACTGGGTTGATCGCAAACCGCTGACCGCACCGCTGACGTGCACCGTCAAAACCCGTTACCGTCAGGAAGACATTCCGTGCGTCGTCACACCGCTGGGCGAAGACCGCATTGAAGTGCGCTTTGACGCGCCGGTTGCTGCCGTCACACCGGGCCAGTCTGCCGTGTTTTACCTTGGCGAAATCTGCCTCGGCGGCGGCGTCATTGAACAGCGCCTGCCGCTTCAGGCCTGATACAGCGCCAACAGGTGTATGAAATCGGGACGCTTTCGGGCGTCCCGCTTTTTTTCTGCCCGCCTGTGACGATCTGCACTGATTCCGAACTGTGTTTAGGGTCAGTTTTATGGCATGATCTGTCGCCATTAGTTTGGGCTATCTTCTTTGTCACTGCGTCTCATCGTTTCAAAACGCTTACAGGAGTAAACGTGGCTAAAAATTATTATGACATTACGCTGGCGTTGGCGGGGATCTGTCAGGCAGCGCGCCTGGTCCAGCAACTTGCCCATGAAGGCAATTGCGCTCAGGAAGAAATGTCAGTGTCACTGCGCAGCCTGCTGGAGATGAATCCGGCATCCACGCTGGCGGTATACGGTAATAATGAAGCTAACTTGAAGATGGGGCTGGAAACGCTGCTGGGCGTGCTGAACGCCAACCGTCAGGGGCCGGGCGCTGAGTTAACGCGTTACGCATTAAGCCTGATGGTGCTTGAGCGTAAGCTCTACGCCAATAAAGCCGCCATGAATCAGCTCGGTGAACGTATCGATCAGCTCGACCGCCAGCTGGCGCATTTCGAGCTCGAATCCGACACGATGATTAGCTCGCTGGCCTCAATTTATGTCGACGTCGTCAGCCCGGCAGGCCCGCGCATTCAGGTCACCGGTTCACCGGCAATTTTGCAAAATCCGCAGGTTCAGGCGAAGGTCCGCGCCATTTTACTGGCTGGCATCCGTTCCGCCGTGCTGTGGCACCAGGTGGGCGGTGGACGCCTGCAACTGATGTTTTCCCGTAATCGCTTGTTTGAACAGGCGAAAAGTATTCTCGCTCATTGTTAATAAGACCCCAGGAGTTGCTACCGATGGAATTATCCTCACTGACCGCCGTTTCCCCCGTTGATGGACGCTACGGTGATAAAGTCAGCGCGCTGCGTACTATTTTCAGCGAATTTGGCCTGCTGAAATTCCGTGTGCAGGTTGAAGTACGTTGGCTGCAAAAACTGGCAGCCTGTGCAGAAATCAAGGAAGTTCCTGCTTTTGATGCCGACGCAAACGCTTTCCTCGACCAGTTAGTGGCCAATTTTGATGTGAATGACGCTCAGCGCATTAAAGACATCGAAAAAACCACCAACCATGACGTCAAAGCGGTTGAGTATTTCCTGAAAGAAAAAGTGGCCGGTATCCCTGCCCTTCACGCGGTGTCCGAGTTCATTCACTTTGCCTGTACGTCTGAAGACATCAACAACCTTTCCCACGCGCTGATGTTGCAAACCGCGCGTCAGGACGTGGTGCTGCCGTACTGGAAACAGATCATTGATGGGATTAAAGATCTGGCGCACAAACACCGTGACATTCCGCTGCTGTCGCGCACCCACGGTCAGCCTGCTACGCCATCTACTATCGGTAAAGAGCTGGCTAACGTCGCCTACCGTATGGCTCGCCAGTTCAGACAACTGCAAAACGTCGAAATCCTCGGCAAAATCAACGGTGCCGTTGGCAACTACAATGCCCACATCGTGGCGTACCCGGAAGTGGACTGGCATAAATTCAGCGAAGAGTTCGTGACTTCTCTGGGCATTAACTGGAACCCGTACACCACACAGATCGAGCCGCACGACTACATCGCTGAGCTGTTTGACTGCGTGGCGCGTTTCAACACTATCCTGATCGACTTCGACCGCGACATCTGGGGTTACATCGCCCTGAACCATTTCAAACAGCGCACTATTGCTGGCGAAATCGGTTCTTCTACCATGCCGCACAAAGTGAATCCGATTGACTTCGAAAACTCCGAAGGCAACCTTGGCTTGTCCAACGCGGTGTTGCAGCACCTGGCCAGCAAACTGCCGGTTTCCCGCTGGCAGCGTGACCTGACCGACTCCACCGTGCTACGCAACCTCGGCGTGGGTCTGGGTTATGCGCTGATTGCGTATCAGGCCACCCTGAAAGGCGTCAGCAAGCTGGAAGTGAACGAAGCAAATCTGGCGAACGAACTGGATCACAACTGGGAAGTGCTGGCGGAACCAATCCAGACCGTGATGCGTCGTTATGGCATCGAAAAGCCATACGAGAAGCTGAAAGAGCTGACCCGTGGTAAACGTGTTGATGCGGCAGGTATGCAGGCCTTTATCGATTCTCTGGAATTACCGGAAGAAGAGAAAGTCCGTCTGAAAGCCATGACGCCGGGCAATTACATTGGGCGCGCCACCACCATGGTTGATGAGCTGAAGTAAGTCTTTGCTCAGGCATTACATGTGGCCAATCTCAGGCGACCTCCGGGTCGCCTTTTTTTATGTGACTGCGGCGCGCAAAATGTCACTGCAAAAAATCTCTGTCCTTCTAAAATAGAGCCCATTCCCTCCGCATTGGAAGACCGACTTCATGAGCATGGACACCAACCAGCAGGTACTGGAAAAACTGAAAACCGATCTGGCTCAGGCGGGCACAATGCCCCTGTATTTGTGCTTTAACGAATCGGTGCGCCATGCACTGGAAACCGGAATTTTACAGGACGGCGACTTTCTGCCGAGCGAACGCCAGTTCACTGAAATTCTGGGCATTTCGCGTATCACCGTGCGAAAGGCGCTCGCCAGGCTGGAAGAAGACGGCCATATCGGGCGCTCGCGGGGTTACGGCACCTTTATCAAAAAAGCGACCGATGCCCGTCTGGCTTATTCGCTGGCCGGAGTGAAAGGGTTTTCCCGCGAAGTCATGCTTCAGGGGCGCAAGCCTGATACGCTGTGGATCAGCCGCGATCAGGTGCCCGCTTCGGCGCTGATTGCCAGCAAACTGGCGATCACCGAAAACACACCGGTCTACATGCTCAAACGTATTCACTACATTGATACGCGCCCGATGTCGGTAGCAGTTTCCTACGTCATCATGGACGCCATCCGCGACGTCGGGGAAATCGGCGTTTCGCTCTATGACTATTTCGGTCGCAATAATATTGAGCTCGGCGCGCTGCAAAGCCGCGTCAGTGCGGCGATGAGCGACGCGGAAACCTTGCAGGCATTGCAGCTGAAAGAGGCGATGCCACTGCTTATCATCAAACAAACGCTGTTCGACGGGCAAAACCGCCCGATTGAGTACAGCGAAAGTTTTTGCCGCAGTGACATGTACGAATTCGTCAGCGAAGACTGACTGTTTTCTAACTGACGCTGTCGAGTGAAGAAATCAGCTGCGACAGCGTTGGCGCACAATCTCCGCCTGGTTTTGAAACCACGTAAGCCGCCACACAGTTCGCCAGCATCATGCTTTGCCAGTGCGTCAGCCCCAGCGAAAGCCCGGCCAGTAAACCGGCGCAGTGGCTGTCGCCCGCCCCGATGCTGTCGGCCACGGTAATTTTCCGCGGCGCAATCCACCCGCAATCATCCGCTGAACCATAATAATAACTGCCTTGCTCGCCGCAGCGTAAAACCACCAGTTCACGGGTTTTCTCGTGCAACTGACGGCAGAAACTTTCTGCGTCACCAGCAAAACCGAGCATGGCCGCTTCGCGCTGATTCAGCGTCAGGATCACACCGGGGCGGATCAGACGTTCGACGCGCTCTTTGGGCATAACATCCAGACGCGGGCCAAAATCCACCAGCACGCGCACGGCGTCCGGTAAAGTATCGAGCCAGTCCGTCAGCACCGTGCCCTGCTTTGCGCCCAACTGATAACCGGAAACATACACCAGCCCGTTTTGCGGTGTTGCCTGCGCCAGCCATCCAGGCTGCCACTGATTTTCGATACCGTCGACGGAGATAAACGTGCGCTCGCCGTCGGGTTCCACCAGCGCCAGACACCAGCCGTTGTCCGCCCCTTTCACCTGCAAATCAGACACAATTTCGCGTGCAGCCATCTCCTTGCGCAGACGGTCGCTCCACATCCCTTCGCCGACGGGCAAAAGATTCTGGCTGTGAATCCCCAGCTGTTTCAGCCCCAGCGCGATATTCAGTGCGCAGCCGCCGAGATGAAACCCGGTCACATCGGCGGCAATGTCACCACCGCGCTCCGGCAACGTATCGGCGCGCGCAACCATATCCATCACGGCCGCACCGATGACGAGAACCGGCGATTGCTGGTGCCAGTCGCCCTGCGTCAGGGTCAGCAAAAGTTCACGGTGCGTCTGGCTCATCCAGCCTCCTGTGCATTGCGGCGAAAACGCTGAAATGCGTCGCTGTAGCGGGTCATGTCCTGCGGATTCACCCGTTTCAGTTCATCCAGCCACTCTTTTTTGAATGCTTCAATGCCGTTTAACGCACCGCAAATGGCCGTCGCCATCGCACCGATGGTATCGGTGTCGCCGCCAAGATTGGCGCATAAAATAGCGCATTGATTCGGGCAGGTTCCCGCCAGTTCCACCATCGCCAGCGCCGCAGGTACAGACTCAATGGTGCTGACGCCCGCCCCAACCCGCTGATACACCGCTTCCGATGCCTGTTCCGTGCCTTCGGCTTTCGCCACCGTATCAAACGCCAGTTCGATACGCGCCGCCAGCGACGCGCTGAACGTGGTGGATTCCCGTGTCTGTGCGTATTTAGCGATGTCCGGCAGCGCCAGACGGATTTCCGCCCAGCTCGCCCCTTCAATGGCGCGTGACACCGCCCAGGCAATCACCACCGCACCGGCAACGGCAATATCCGATTTGTGCGTCGGGCTGGAGGCCAGCCAGACCTGCTCACAGAAATGTTTTAGCGGAGCCGAAGGCAGCACGCAGCCCAGCGGAGAAACGCGCATTGCCGCGCCGTTAGTCACGCCGTTGTTTTCCAGTGCGCCGATCGCCACGCTTTTCTTCTGCTCCGCCAGCGCCAGCCTGGAACTCGGGCCAAGGATGTTTTTATTGAACGCATCGAAACTGTCGACCCAGCGGATAACGTTGCGGGCAATCAGTTCCGGCACCACTTTACCGTCGGCTTCCAGCAAAGCGTCGGCCAGCGCCAGCGCCATCGAGGTGTCGTCGGTAAACTGCGCGGCTTTGAAATAACAGGCCGCATTGTTTTCCGCCGGACCATCCAGAAAACGGTCGATCCAGCCGAAATGCTTTTTGACGCGCTCACGCGGCCACAGTTCCGACGGCATGCCCAGCGCATCGCCCAGCATTTGTCCGTACAACGCCCCGAGCATGCGGCTCTCAAGTCCTGGTTGTGTCATCGTTAAATCTCCCGATATAAAAATTGCGGCGGGCTGCCTGCCCGCCAGAAATGAAAATGTGTCGTTTAAGAAGAGGCGCTCAGGCTGACCGGCGTAATCGTTTTACTGCGTTCACGGAAGAACAGCAGGAACAGCAGCATCACGCCCGCCACCATAATCGCGCCGACGCCCCAGACAGCAAACCAGTCGAAGGTCATGCCATTTTTTGGCGCACTCAGCGCAAAGGTGGTCATCGCCCGGCCACCAAGCCAGTTACCGATAAAGCTGCCTAGTCCCTGACAAATCAGCGTGATCAGACCCTGCGCGGCGGTGCGCATATGCGGCGGCGCTTTTTTATCGACGTAGATATAGCCGGTGACGAAATAGAAATCGTAACTGACGCCGTGCAGCAAAATGCCGAGGAATAGCATGCTGTAGGCCCAGACGTCAGCCGTGCCGCCGTAGATGAAGAAGACGTAACGGATGGCGGCGGTGATGAAGCCCAGCATCAGCACTTTTTTGATGCCAAAGCGTTTAAGCAGGAACGGCAGCGCCAGCATTGCAAAGATTTCCGACACCTGCCCGAGCGTCATCCAGCCGGTAGCATTTGGCAAGCCAACCTGTGTCAGATAGCCGTTGGCAAACTGGTAATAGAACGCCAGCGGCATGCAAAACAGAAATGAACATAAGGCGAAAATGGCGAACGACCGGTCTTTCAGCAAACCCAGCGCATTCAGGCCAAACAGGGCTTTGATGTCCACCGGCCCTTTGCCTTTTGCCGGTGTATCCGGCAGCCAGAAGCTGTAAATCCCCAGTGCAAATGATGCAATCGCCGTGATCCACAGCGGCTGGCTGGTATCAGAAATATTGCCCATGCCAAGCATCGGCGGCAGTACAAAACCAATCACCAGACCGGATGCAATCCACCCCAGCGTGCCGAGCACACGAATACGCGGGAAATCCTTTTCGGTGTCATTGATGTTGGCGAACGCAATGCTGTTGGTCAGTGCGACCGTCGGCATATAAGTAATCGCGTACACCACCAGCAGCGGGAAGAACGTCGAAAATTCGGTTTGCAGCGCGATGAATCCCATCAGCACGCCACCGGCCAGCAACAGCCAGGCCAGAACTTTTTGCGCAGCAAAGTAGCGGTCAGCGATGACCCCGACCAGCACCGGCGAGAGAATGGCGGCAATCGCGGTACTGCTGTAAGACCATGCTATTTCCGACGGACTAAAACCTAATTTATTGAGGTATTGCCAGAGCGGCACAAACCAGGCGCCCCAGATAAACCACTCAATAAACATCATAACGGACAGCTTCAGATGGGTACGTTTCATTATTATATCCTTGCTGAGTAAGGGATCCGCGCGGTGCCCTGGCACCGGAAGCAACGGATGAAATCAGGCATTCAAGATACCTTTAAAATACCTTAATGATACCTTTGATATTAATCAGCGATCTGCCTCACAATTTATGTTTCTCCCGGCTCAGGGCGTTTATAATTCGTTTATGTTTTGTTGAGGTTTCTCTACCCGGCGTTGAGCTAGGGTTGATTAAAATATTTCAGGATCATTTAGACTTAAGCGCATCAAATTAGTCATCATTTTCCGCGTACTGAGAACAAGGAATCACCATGCGAATTTTAGTCATTGAAGATAACGCACTGCTACGCCACCACCTCTCGGTACAACTGCGGGAAATGGGTCATCAGGTTGATGCAGCGGAAGACGCCAAAGAGGCGGATTACTTCCTCCACGAACATGCGCCTGATATCGCGATTGTCGATCTCGGTCTGCCGGGCGAAGACGGCCTGAGCCTGATCCGCCGCTGGCGTAGTCATCAGACCAATCTGCCGATTCTGGTGCTGACCGCCCGTGAAAGCTGGCAGGACAAAGTCGCGGTGCTGGAAGCCGGTGCCGACGATTACGTGACCAAACCTTTCCACCTCGAAGAAGTGCTGGCCCGCATGCAGGCGCTGATGCGCCGTAACAGCGGTCTGGCCTCGCAGGTCATCACCCTTCAGCCGTTCCAGATTGACCTGTCGCGTCGCGAGCTGACCGTCAACGAGCAGCCGATCAAACTGACCGCTTTCGAATACACCATTATTGAAACCCTGATCCGCAACGCCGGTAAAGTCGTCAGCAAAGATTCCCTGATGCTTCAGCTTTACCCGGACGCCGAGCTGCGCGAAAGCCACACCGTCGACGTGCTGATGGGACGCCTGCGTAAAAAGCTGCAAGCCGAACATCCGGTTGATGTTATTACCACCGTGCGCGGCCAGGGTTATCGTTTCGATATCCGCCCATAATTGTCTGTTTTCCCTTCAAAAGGACGCGCCATGAAAGGACGTACCAAGAACCCTTTTTCTCTTCGCGTCCGCTTTATGATGGCGACCGCTGCGGTCGTGCTCGCACTGTCACTGGCTTACGGGCTGGTGGCGGTGGTGGGTTATATGGTGAGTTTCGACAAAACGGCTTACCGCCTCCTGCGCGGTGAAAGTAACTTATTCTTCAGTCTGGCGCAGTGGCGTGACAACAAACTGAGCATTAACGTGCCGCCCGATCTGGATCTTAATTCCCCAACGTTGGTGTTTATTTACGACGGCGAGGGCAATCTGCTGTGGGCAGAACGCCGGATCCCCGAACTCGAAGCGCATATCGATAAAGCCTGGATGAATAAACCGGGCTTTTATGAACTGGATACCGATACGCAAATCAGCAGCGAAGTGCTGGGCAATAACCCGAAAGCACAGGACAAGCTGAAAAGTTACGACGACACCGACGCCAACGCGATGACCCACTCCATTGCAGTCAACACCTACAACGCCACGTCGCGTTTACCGGCACTCAATATCGTGGTGGTCGATACGATTCCGCAGGAATTACAGCGTTCAGATCTGGTCTGGGAATGGTTCAGCTATGTGCTGCTGGCGAACCTTTTGCTGGTGGTTCCGCTGCTGTGGCTGGCAGCGTACTGGAGCCTGCGGCCAATCAAACAGCTGATTCATCAGGTCGCCGAGCTGGAGACTCATGAGCGTGAATCACTCGATGAAAATCCTCCGCGGGAATTGCGCGGGCTGGTGCGAAACCTCAATATTTTGCTGCACGGCGAGCGCGGACGATATGACCGTTACCGCACCACGCTGGCCGATCTGACACACAGTCTGAAAACGCCGCTGGCGGTGTTGCAGTCCACGCTGCGCGCGCTGCGAAATGGCAAACAGATGACCATCGAAGAAGCCGAGCCGGTCATGCTGGAACAAATCAGCCGCATTTCTCAGCAGATTGGCTATTACCTGCACCGCGCCACGCTGCGCTCGGAACAGAATTTACTGATCCGCGAAGTGCATTCCGTACCCGCAATTCTTGACGGATTATGTTCTGCCCTCAACAAAGTTTATCAGCGCAAAGGCGTGGTGATTACGGTCGATATCTCGCCGGAAATTACCTTTGTCGGCGAGAAAAATGACTTCATGGAAGTCATGGGCAACGTCATCGATAACGCCTGTAAATACTGCCTTGAGTTCGTGGAAATCAGCGCCGTTCATACCGAGAACGAACTGGTGATATTGATTGAAGACGACGGCCCCGGCATTCCGGAAAGCAAGCGTGAAGTCATCTTCCAGCGCGGCCAGCGTGCTGATACCTTACGTCCGGGACAAGGTCTGGGGCTTTCACTGGCCAACGACATTATCGAGCAATACGACGGTAAAATTGTCATCGGCGACAGTCCGCTTGGCGGCGCCAGTATGCGTGTCTGCTTCGGCCTGCAACAAGGCATCGAACTCGAGTAACCTTTACCCGACCATTTCGCCAGCACATTTCGACGCAATCTTAACCATAGTGCGAAATTTGCTGGCAATTGCCCAACTCAGCCGCAACACCTTCCGTTATAATCATTTACAGACCGTCCTCTTCTTTATCCACCCTCCATTTAATGCAAGGGAAATACTATGGATTACCAACTCGACCTCGACTGGAACGATTTCCTTCAGCGTTACTGGCAAAAACGTCCTGTCGTGTTAAAACGCGGCTTTAAAAATTTCGTCGATCCTATCTCGCCTGACGAACTGGCAGGACTGGCGATGGAAAATGAGGTGGACAGCCGTCTGGTGAGTAATCACGACGGTAAATGGAACGTCAGCCACGGGCCATTTGAAAGCTACGATCATCTGGGAGAAAACGGCTGGTCAGTGCTGGTTCAGGCGGTTGATCACTGGCACGAGCCATCTTCCCACCTGATGACACCCTTCCGCCATATTCCTGACTGGCGGATGGATGATCTGATGATTTCCTTCTCTGTTCCCGGCGGCGGCGTTGGCCCGCATCTGGATCAGTACGACGTCTTTATCATTCAGGGTACGGGCCGTCGCCGCTGGCGCGTGGGCGAGAAAGTCGCCATGAAACAGCATTGCCCGCATCCTGATCTTCTTCAGGTTGAGCCGTTTGAAGCTATTATCGATGAAGAACTGGAACCGGGCGATATCGTATATATTCCGCCGGGTTTCCCGCACGACGGCTATTCACTGGAAAATTCCCTCAACTATTCTGTCGGATTCCGCGCGCCAAATGCGCGTGAAATGGTCAGCGGTTTCGCCGACTTCGTGCTTTCCCGTGAACTGGGCAGTCACCGTTACAGCGATCCGGAACTGACTGAACGTGAACATCCGGCGGAAATTCAGCCTGCCGAACTGGATAAACTGCGCGGCATGATGCTGGATCTGATTGGCAACCCGACGCACTTCAACAGCTGGTTTGGTGAGTTTATTTCCCAGTCGCGCCACGAGCTGGATCTGGCCCCGCCGGAACCGCCATATCAGGCCGGTGAAATTTACGAACTGCTCGACTCCGGCGAAACGCTGGAACGTCTGGGCGGGCTGCGCGTATTGCGCGTCGGCGATGTTTGTTATGTCAACGGTGAAGCGATGACTACCGAACATATCGGTGCGGTGGACGCGATTGCCCGCCACAAAACCGTGACCAAAGAAATGCTCGGTGATGCGCTGGATGACCCGTCATTCCTGGCGTTACTTTCCGCGCTGGTGAACAGCGGCTACTGGTACTTTAACGATTAACCGTCGCGGCTGATTCAAATACAAAAGGGGCAATGTCATCAGACATCGCCCCTTTTTTTGCCGCCAGTTTTACCCGATTTTTGTTTGCGGGATTTTTAGTGTTTCAGCGCTTCTTTCGCCGTTAACTCGGCGATACGCATGATCACGGATACCGCTTTTTCCATGCCTTCCAGCGTCACAAACTCATGTTTGCCGTGGAAGTTATAGCCGCCGGTAAAAATGTTCGGGCACGGTAAGCCGCGGAAAGATAACTGCGCGCCGTCGGTTCCGCCGCGGATCGGCTTCATGATCGGTTCAATATCGCAGTCTTTCATCGCCTGCTGCGCCAGCGCAATAATGTGCGGATGCTGGGCCACTTTCTCGCGCATGTTGTAGTAGTGATCGTCGAGCGTCACTTCGATATAGCAATCACGATGCAACCCTTTGCCGACCACATGGGCGATATCAATAATTTTTTGCTTACGGGCTTCGAACTGCGTTTTATCGAAATCACGGATGATGTAGTGCATTTCCGCACGTTCAACGTTGCCCTTGATGGTGGTCAGGTGATAGAAACCTTCGTAACCATCAGTATGTTCAGGTGTTTCTTCCACCGGCAGTTCATTGTGGAAACGCGTCGCCAGTGACAAGGCATTCACCATCACGCCTTTCGCGCTGCCAGGGTGAACGTTGTTGCCGACAATCTTAATGGTCGCCGAGGCGGCATTAAAGTTTTCAAACTCCAGCTCACCCACGCCACCGCCGTCCACGGTATACGCCCATTCCGCGCCAAAGGCCGGAATATCAAAACTCTGCGCGCCCTTGCCGATTTCTTCATCCGGCGTAAAGGCAATACGCACCGGACCGTGCGCGATATTGCTGTTTTTCAGCCGCACCATCGCGGTAATAATTTCGGCAATGCCAGACTTATCGTCAGACCCCAGCAGCGTTTTGCCATCGGTGGTAATGATCGTATGGCCAAGCAACTGGTGCAGAACCGGGAACATCACCGGAGATAAAATTTCATCGCCATTTCCCAGTGCAATATCGCCACCACGGTAATTTTCCACAATCTGCGGATTAACGTGTTTCGCGGTGAAATCGGGGGCGGTATCCAGATGAGAGATGAAGCCAATGACCGGCACTTTCCAGGCCACATTGCCCGGTAACGTCGCCATCACACAGCCTTTATCGCTGAGCGTAACTTGTGAAAATCCCAGTTCAGTCAGTTCATTACGCAGTGCCTGCGCCAGCTTCAGCTGACCGTCGGTGCTCGGCGTATGTTTAACATTGGGCTTAGATTGGGTATCGAAAGAAACATAATTCAGAAAACGATCAAGCAACTTATCCATATAGGTATCCTCTGGCGGCTGGGTTTTATTATGCGCAGCATGAAAACCGTGAATATTGCGTCAGGTCATTTTTCACCAAGTTTAACGGGATAACTCTTCGGGGCGGGCGCAATTTTAGCGATAAAGATGAATAACGCTTAAGTTACCGGCGTTGCAACTGGCGATGAACTCCCGATGAATACGGGAAACAGGCATCGCCAGTTCGGCTGCAACGTCAGTTCTGGCGGGTTTATTACCAGGCTTCATCTTTTTTGGTCAGGAATTTATGCACAAATTCGGGCACCACTTCACTTGCCAGCCCGTAATGCTTCATGTCGAATTCACTTTCAACCTGGCTCGGTTCCAGATTCAGCTCAACGGCACAGGCACCGCCAATCCGTGCTTCATGTACAAATCCGGCAGCCGGATAAACATGCCCGGACGTGCCGATAGCCACAAAGAAATCAGCTTTCGCCAGCGCGTCATAAATTTCGTCCATGCCCAGCGGCATTTCGCCAAACCAGACAATGTGCGGACGCAGCGGCGCAGGAAACTGGCAGCAATGGCACCGGTCATCGACGGTTAAATCGCCCGGCCAGTCCAGAATCTGCCCTGACTGCGTACAGCGCACTTTCAGCAATTCGCCGTGCATGTGGATCACGCGGGAGCTGCCTGCGCGTTCATGCAGGTTGTCGATATTCTGTGTCACCAGCAGGAAGTTATCGCCGAGCGCTTCTTCCAGCGTCGCCAGCGCATAGTGCGCGGCGTTCGGTTTGAGATCTTCCGACTGCAACTGGCGGCGGCGTTCATTATAAAAACGCTGCACCAGTTCCGGATCACGGCGATACCCTTCCGGCGTAGCCACATCTTCCACGCGGTGTTCTTCCCACAAACCATCGGCGGCGCGGAAAGTGCGGATCCCCGATTCAGCGGAAATCCCGGCACCGGTCAGCACCACCACAAACGGCTTTTTCAGTGAAGCTGCCGCCATTGAATCACGGTGGAAAATATTCGACCGGAAACGCTGATGCCGGATACGTTTGTTTTTGCGAAACCGACACAGACGATGACGTGTGCGCATAAAGTGCTCCTTACTCTCTGTGTCTGAAAGATTGTGTTGCGTAAACCATGGTTACTGGCCGCCGCTGAGTACGCGGGCGGGATCAATACGGCTGGCGCGGCGTGCCGGATACCAGCTCGCCAGCAAACTCAGCACCAGCGCGGTTAACAGTACGCCGCCGACGTCCAGCCAGTGAACTTCAGAAGGCAGGAAGTCGATGAAATAAATGTCCCCGGACAGGAACTGATGGCCGGTAAGTTTCTGCAAACCGTTGACGATATTGGTGAGCTGGAACGACGCAATCACACCAATTACCACGCCCGCGACGCTGCCGACCAGCCCCGCCAGTAAACCGTACCAGATGAAGACAGCGCGGATAAGCCCATCTTTCGCGCCCAGTGTGCGCAAAATCGCAATATCGCTGCTTTTATCTTTTACCGCCATCACCAGCGTCGACACGATGTTGAAGCAGGCCACGCCGATCACCAGTACCATCGCCATGTACATAATGGCGCGGACCATCTGGATATCGCGGTACATGTAGCCGTAAGTACCAATCCAGCTACTAATGTAGACGTAAGCGTGGGTGACTTCACCGGCGTCGTGCACCAGTTTTTGTGCGGCAAAGACATCATTCACTTTGATATCAATGCCCGTTACGCTGGTTCCCATATCCTGATATTGCTGCGCATCGGCCAGCGGCACCATGCCGAGACTGTGATCAAGCTGTCCGCTGAGTTGTAATATCCCGGCGACCTGTAAACGGATGCGTTTTGGCTGCAACAGTTTCATTTCAGGGTCACTGTTAGGGATCATCACGGTCACCCAGTCACCCTGTTTTACCCCTACCGCGTCCGCCACGCCCTTGCCGAGGATCAGCTGTTGCTGCCCGGCTTTAAAGTTTTGCCAGGCGTTATTCTGCACAAATTTCGGCGCGGCGCTGACACGCGGTTCGCTCTGCGGATCCACGCCTTTCAGCTGGATTGCACGCAGTTTGGCACCGTGTTCAATCAGTCCGTTGAACTGAATGTACGGCGCAGCGGCCACAATTCCCGGCACTTTTTCAACACGGTCGAGCACGCCCTGCCAGTCGTTAAACGGCTGATTCACCGGACGGATTTCACCGTGCGGCACGACGGCCAGCACACGCTCTTTCAGCTCGCGCTCAAAGCCGTTCATCGCACTCAGCCCGACGATCAGCACGGCCACGCCCAGCGCGATACCCAACGTTGAAATCACTGAAATCAGTGAAACCATGCCGCTGCGACGACGGCCACGGCTGAACCGCAGGCCAATCAGTAAAGAAAATGGAATGCCTGACATTACTTCGCTCCCAGCAACATCGAATCCTGCTGCAGCTTGCCGTCACGCATTTCCAGCTGACGTGTCAGACGGTTCGCCAGATGCAAATCATGCGTCACTACCAGAAATGCCGTGCCCTGACGCACATTCAGCTCACCCAGCAGTTCAAAAATACTGTCGGCGTTGCGCTGATCCAGGTTACCGGTCGGTTCATCCGCCAGCACCAGAGAAGGATTATTGACCAATGCGCGGGCAATCGCCACACGCTGACGTTCGCCGCCGGAAAGCTCAGAAGGACGGTGATTGCTGCGATGTTGTAAACCCACGGCTTCCAGCATCGCCATCGCGCGTTCCTGCACTTCAGCAGATTTCTTTTTGCCGATCAGCAGCGGCATCGCCACGTTTTCCAGCGCGGTGAAATCCGGCAGCAAATGGTGAAACTGATAAATGAAGCCCAGTTCGCGGTTGCGCAGTTCTGATTTCGCCGAAGAAGACATCGCGTTCAGCGACTTGCCTTTAAAAATCACTTCGCCAGACGTCGGGGAATCCAGGCCACCCAGCAAATGCAGCAACGTACTTTTGCCGGAACCGGACGTCCCGACAATCGCCATCATCTCACCCGGTTGCATCGCGAAACTCACGTCACGCAATACATCGGTGTGCATTTTGCCTTCCTGATAAGTCTTACAGAGGTTGTCACACTGCAATAATAAAGAATTACTCATAACGTAAAGCCTCTGCGGGGTGGGTGGCAGCAGCGCGCCAGGAAGGGTAAAGCGTTGACAATAAAGCGATAGCCATCGCAACAATCGCGATGACCACCACCTGAACCGGTTCAATATCGACCGGCAGCGAACCGCCATCCAGCATTAGACCGAGGGCTGGCATAATCGAGTTGAGCTGCGTGGCGAGCAGCACGCCGAGCAAGGCACCGAGCAGTGCGCCAATCACACCGGCACTCGCGCCCTGCACCATAAACAGCGCCATAATCTGGCGGCGGCTCAGGCCCTGCGTTTGTAAAATCGCCACTTCGGCCTGTTTCTCCATCACCAGCAAACCCAGCGACGTAATAATGTTAAACGCGGCAACGGCAACAATCAGGCTGAGCAGCAGGCCCATCATATTTTTTTCCATGCGCACGGCCTGAAACAGCTCGCCGCGGCGCTCGCGCCAGTCTTTCCAGCTGGCACCGTCCGGCAGTTTTTGCTGGCTCAGGGTATCGACGTCCAGCGGTTTATCGAGGAATAAACGCCAGCCTGTGACGTTACCTTTCGGGTACAACATCAGCCGCGATGCGTCCTGAATATTGACCAGCATCTGGTAACCATCGACTTCGCTGTTGGCGGAAAAAGTTCCGATCACAGTAAACAGGCGCTGGCTTGGCACACGCCCGACCGGTGTGAACTGGCTGACGCTGGTCACCATCAGACGCAACTGATCGCCCCGACGGACTTTAAGCTGTTGTGCCAGCTGGTCACCGAGGATGATGTTGTATTTGCCCGGTTGCAGTTCCTGCTGGGCGACGCCAATCAGGTATTTCGCCAGCGGATCTTTCTGGTCAGGATCGACGCCGAGCATGACGCCCACTGCCACGCTGCCGGGGCTTTGCAGCACCACATCACCGGTGGTCAGCGGCACGGCGCGGTTCACGCTTTTCAGCGCGGAAACCTGATCGTGGGTGATTTTCTGCGGGTCGACTGAACCGTTCGGTGCCGTGATCAGCGCCTGAGGCATCAGACCCAGAATGTTACCTTCCAGATCCTTCTCAAAACCGTTCATCACTGACAAGACGGTTACCAGCGCCATCACCCCGAGAGTGATGCCAATGGTGGATAACCAGGAGACAAACCGCCCAAAGCGGTCCGAAGCACGCCCGCGCATGTAGCGCAGGCCTATAAATAACGCGACAGGTTGATACATGACTTCCGTTTTAAGTGCTTGGCCGCAAATAAGTGCATGGCGCAGACTAAAGTGATCAAGGATAATAAAGGCTAGCACCGCTTTATGGAACCACTAACCCAAAGTAATCGGTTTAAGTTTGTGACGCCGTTGACCATTTTATACAGACAACGGGTTGACCCCGGTTACCCCTGCAAAGCAAGATACGGTCTGCTAATTGGCCTCCGACAGCCGCCAAAAACGAGAACGCAAAACAGCCTATGTCTCAAGATTATCGTTATTCGCTGCCTGAACGCCCGGGCGATACCCGCCAGTTAGGGCAGCTTACCGGCTCCGCCTGCGCGCTTGAATGCGCCCAAATCAGTGAACGCCACACGGGCCCGATCCTGCTGATTGCGCCGGATATGCAAAATGCCCTGCGCCTGCGCGATGAAATTCAACAATTTACCGATCATAAAGTCCTGAGTATTTCGGACTGGGAAACGCTGCCTTACGACAGTTTTTCACCGCATCAGGAAATCATTTCGTCGCGTCTTTCCAGTTTGTATCAGCTTCCAACGATGGAACGCGGCATTATCATTCTGCCGGTGAATACGCTGATGCAGCGCGTCTGCCCGCATGAGTTCCTGCACGGCCATGCGCTGGTGATGAAAAAAGGCCAGCAGCTTTCGCGCGACAAACTGCGCTCACAGCTGGAACAGGCGGGTTACCGCAGCGTCGATCAGGTGATGGAACACGGTGAGTTTGCCACCCGTGGCGCCCTGCTAGACTTATACCCGATGGGCAGCGAAGAGCCGTACCGCATCGATTTCTTCGACGATGAAATCGACAGCCTGCGTATTTTTGACGTGGATACCCAGCGTACGCTGACCGAAGTGGACCATATCAATCTGCTGCCTGCGCACGAATTTCCGACCGATAAAAACGCCATCGAACTGTTCCGCAGCCAGTGGCGCGAGAAATTCGAAGTGCGCCGCGATGCCGAGCACGTTTACCAGCAGGTCAGCAAAGGCACCTTCCCCGCCGGTATCGAATACTGGCAGCCACTGTTTTTCAGCCAGCCGCTGACCACGCTCTTCAGCTATTTGCCGGAAAACACGCTGGTGCTCAATACCGGCGATCTGGAAGCCGCAGCCGAGCGTTTCTGGCAGGATGCCTGTCAGCGTTATGAAAGCCGCCGCGTGGATCCGATGCGTCCGCTGCTCGAACCGGAAAATCTCTGGTTGCGCGTCGACTCGCTGCACGCCGAACTGAAAGCCTGGCCTCGCGTTCAGCTGCGTACAGATTCACTTCCCAAGAAAGCCGCCAACACCAACCTGAGCTACGAAAAACTGCCGGATTTATCCGTTCAGCCGCAAAATAAAGCGCCGATGGATAACCTGCGCCGGTTCAATGAATCTTTCGCGGGCAGCCTGGTGTTCTCGGTGGAAAGTGAAGGCCGCCGCGAAACGCTGCAAGATTTGCTGGCGCGCATTAAACTGATGCCCGCTTTGATTACCCGTATTGAAGAAGCCGAAACGGCCGGTCGCTACATCATGATCGGTGCGTGTGAACGTGGTTTTCTTGATGCGGATAAACAGCTGGCGCTGATTTGTGAAAGTGATTTGCTCGGTGAGCGTGTGGCGCGTCGTCGTCAGGACACCCGCCGCTCGATTAACACCGATACGCTGATCCGCAATCTTGCAGAGCTGCGCCCCGGTCAGCCGGTGGTCCACGTTGAGCACGGCGTAGGCCGTTACCTTGGCCTGACCACGCTGGAAACAGGCGGGATTACCGCTGAATACCTGATACTGACCTACGCCGGTGAAGACAAACTTTACGTGCCGGTGTCATCCCTGCATCTGATCAGCCGTTATGCCGGAGGCGCGGATGAAAGTGCGCCGCTGCATAAACTGGGCGGTGAAGCCTGGTCGAAAGCCCGTCAGAAAGCCGCTGAGAAAGTGCGCGACGTGGCCGCCGAACTGCTGGATATCTACGCCCAGCGCGAAGCGAAAGCCGGTTTTGCCTTTAAGCATGATAAAGAGCAGTACCAGTTGTTCTGCCAGGCATTCCCGTTTGAAACCACGCCGGATCAGGCGCAGGCCATCAACGCCGTTCTCACCGACATGACGCAGCCGCTGGCGATGGATCGTCTGGTGTGCGGCGACGTCGGCTTTGGCAAAACCGAAGTGGCGATGCGCGCGGCGTTTCTCGCAGTCTCCAACAATAAACAGGTCGCGGTTCTTGTACCCACCACGCTGCTGGCGCAACAGCATTTCGATAACTTCCGCGATCGTTTCGCCAGCTGGCCGGTGCGCATTGAAATGATGTCCCGTTTCCGCAGCGCCAAAGAGCAAAACGCGGTGCTGGAAGATGCAGTCGAAGGCAAGGTCGATATCATTATCGGAACGCATAAATTGCTGCAAAGTGATTTGCGCTGGAAAGACCTCGGCCTGCTGATTGTCGATGAAGAACACCGCTTCGGCGTGCGTCATAAAGAACGCATCAAAGCGATGCGTGCGGACGTCGATATTCTCACCCTCACCGCCACGCCAATTCCGCGCACGCTGAATATGGCGATGAGCGGGATGCGCGATTTGTCGATTATTGCCACGCCACCGGCGCGACGTATGGCCGTCAAAACGTTCGTGCGTGAGTACGACAGCCTGGTGGTTCGCGAGGCCATTCTGCGTGAAATCCTGCGCGGCGGGCAGGTTTACTACTTATTCAACGATGTCGAAAATATCGAGAAAGCCACGCAGCGTCTGGCGGAGCTGGTGCCGGAAGCGCGTATTGCCATCGGCCACGGCCAGATGCGCGAACGCGACCTCGAACGCGTGATGAATGATTTCCACCATCAGCGTTTCAACGTGCTGGTGTGTACCACCATCATTGAAACCGGTATCGATATTCCGACGGCGAACACCATTATTATTGAACGCGCGGATCACTTCGGGCTGGCGCAGTTGCATCAGCTGCGTGGCCGCGTCGGGCGTTCGCATCATCAGGCGTATGCTTATCTGCTGACGCCGCCGCCGAAAGCGATGTCAACGGATGCGCACAAACGTCTGGAAGCCATCGCGTCGCTCGAAGACCTGGGTGCCGGTTTTGCGCTGGCAACACACGACCTTGAAATCCGCGGGGCCGGTGAACTGCTCGGCGAAGGCCAGAGCGGCCAGATGACCAGCATCGGTTTCTCGCTGTATATGGAACTGCTGGAAAACGCCGTCGAAGCGCTGAAAGAAGGCCGCGAGCCGTCGCTGGAAGATCTGACCACCAGCCAGACCGAAGTTGAAATGCGCATGCCTGCGCTGTTGCCGGAGGACTTCATTCCTGACGTCAATACGCGTCTGTCACTCTACAAGCGTATCGCCAGTGCTAAAACTGAAGGCGAGCTGGATGAACTGCGCGTCGAGCTGATTGACCGGTTCGGCACGCTGCCGGACGGTGCGCGTAATTTGTTGCAGATTGCCGTGCTGCGCCTGAACGCGAAAACGCTGGGCATCAAGCGTATTGAAGGCAATGAACGTGGCGGATTCATTGAATTTGGCGATAAAAACCGCGTGGATCCGGGCTTCCTGATTGGGCTGCTGCAAAAACAGCCGCAGGTTTACCGCCTTGATGGCCCGACCAAACTGAAGTTTACGCTCGATCTCACCGACCGGCCAAAACGCCTGAAGTTTGTCGGCGACATGCTCGGGGAGTTTGCAGAACATCTAATCTGACGGCTATCGTCATAAAATAAAAAGCCCGGTGAATATCTCATTCACCGGGCTTTTTTATGCTTTATCAGCACGCTACGGTTTACGCAGCGCCTTCACCTGCTCGGGCGTGATATCGCCCGGCAAACCGCCGAATGTCACACGCAGGTAATTCACCATTTCGGCAATCTGCGCGTCGTTCAGGCGCTCCGCAAAGCCCGGCATCGGCTGCATGCTTTCTCCGGCCGGAAAGCCCTGCGCCGGTAAACCATCCAGCACTGAGACAATCAGATTACGGCCATCCGGCTGGCGCAGGGTGGCGTTGTTCTGCATCGCCACCGCAACGTGCGGTTTGCCGGACCCGTCCGCCATATGACATCCGGAACACTGATCCAGATAAGTGATGCGACCGGCATCATTACCGCCCTGCCCGATGCTCACCGGCACGGCCGCTGGCGGTTTGTCGCCCAGCAAATACGTGACGATCGCACGGTGATCGGCTTCGGTCAGATGACGGGTACTGAGATCAATAACTTTGTGCATTTCATCAAACGCCGATCCCTGCGGTGCAATGCCGGTCGCGAGGAAACGGCTGAGATCTGCCGGGTTCCAGCCGCGCTGCGCCAGCGCCTGCGGCGAAATGTCCGGCGCAGTGATACGCCCCAGCGTTCCGCCTTTCAGGTTGCTGCCGGTATCCATCTGCCCCAGTTTGCCGCGCGGCGTATGACACTCGCCGCAGTGACCGAGCACATCCGTCAGGTACTGACCACGCTGCCAGTCAGCAGAATTTCCCTGAGAACTGGCGGGCATAGGATCACTGGTGCGGAACAACAGGTTCCAGCCAATCATCGCCATGCGCTGGTTGAACGGGAACGGCATTTCGTTTTCCGGCACCGGCTGATTCACCGCCGGACGCGTCATCAGAAACGCATACATATCGTCAGAATCTTTGCGGGTCACGCCTTTGTATGACGTGTAGGGCATCGCCGGATACAGATGACGTCCGCCCGGCGCAACGCCCTGGGTCAGCGCCAGATAGAAATCATCCGACGTCCAGCGGCCAATACCGTCGTCAGCAGACGGCGTCAGATTGCTGCCAAAGATTTTGCCAAACGGCGTTTCCAGCGGATAACCGCCCGCCAGCGGTGCGCCGCCGGATGCGGTATGGCACGCGGCGCAGTCGGAGGCCTGAACCAGATAACGGCCACGTTCGATCTGTGTGGTATCCGCCGTGACCTTTTGAACCGGCTCGTCCGGCGTGCGGTTTTCTCGCCACCAGAGCACCGCCACGACGATGATAATTACCGCCAGCAGCAGGAGAAAAAGACGTTTCTTCATCACGCGTGCTCCCGGATCAGACCTGGGGTTTTCATCACAACATCACGCACCGCTTCGTAATACCCCACGTAACCGGTACAGCGGCAGATGTGATTTTCCAGCGCCGCTTCAATCGCGCCTTCCAGTTCATTCAGCGCAATTGGATTTTTTTCCAGACGCTCAAGCAGCAGCGTTGCCGCATTCACAAAACCCGGCGTGCAGTAACCGCACTGGAAACTGTAATGCTCCAGAAACGCCTGTTGAACCGGAGACAGCTGGACTTCGCCTTTGTCATCGGTTTTGGCGTGGCCTTCGACGGTTCGCACTTTTTTGCCGTTAAAGAAATGTGCGCCGGTAATACAGGTGCGCACTTCTTCGCTGGTGCCGCTTTCATGATCGACAATCGCCACACAGGCATGACAAATCCCCTGCCCGCAGCCAAGGCGGGAACCGGTCAGCGCCACATATTCGTGAAGAAAGTCGATCATCATCAGACCTTCGGGAACGTCCAGCGGGCCGTAATGTTGATTGTTGATGGTCAGCTCTAAAGGCTGCGTTTTGATGCTCATTGTAAAACCTCACGAATATTTTCAGCACGGACGGGCAAATCACGGAAACGGTGGCCGGTGGCATCGGCGATGGCGTTTACCAGCGCGGCGACGACCGGGATCATCACGACTTCGGCCATGCCTTTCGGCGGATCGGTTTCCGACAGCGCAGGCAGAATGTCGCTGGTCTGTTTCCAGACCGCCACATCACTGGCGCGCGGCAAATGGTAGCGGTTGAAATTCCACGTTCCGTTGCCCGGCCCGTCTTCATACAGTGGCAAATACTCGTGCAATGCGTGGCCGATGCCCATCGCCAGCCCGCCCTGCAACTGGCCGGAAACCAGCTCAGGGACGATAAGATTGCCGCACTCCATAATCGAATGGTGCGTCAGCAATTCAACTTTACCGGTCGCGATTTCCACCGTAATTTCGGCCAGCGTGCCGACTGCGCTGTAATAGGTCACCGACGCGTTATTGCGCTGTGTTGGCGGGTAATACACCGCGTCACGCGCCAGAGTCTGGAATGGATCCGCACCGTGGCGCACAGACATGCCATCCACCGGAATGCGCTGACGCACGTTGTTCAGCGTGAAATCAGCTTCTGCCCACTGCCAGCGGTTGAAGACGTGAACCGCTGCGCCGGTCATGCCTTTCATTTCGTAGACTTTTTTTGCCAGCATTTCGAGGCTGAGAATCTGCATGCCGTTGGCGGTCAGACCGCCTTCCACCCAGCGGGCATCTTCTTTGCGCACAACATAAGGGGCAGCCTGTCCGCCACCGATGCCGGTTTGCCAGATAGCCATCGCCGCCGGCCAGATTCCGTTGTCGAAGATCAGGCGCGCCGCTTCGCGGGTGCTGTGAGAGAAGTAATAAGCCGAGTTACTGGCGCTCGATGGCGAGCAGTAAGATGGTGACCAGCGGGGATTGGTTTGCAGTTTGTCCTGCTCTTCCTGCGACATAATGTACGGGTCGCCGCTGGTTTCCACCGGCAGCACTGACCAGTCTGTCACTGAGAAATGCGCCTGTTCAGCCGGTTTTCCCAGCCATTCGGCGCACAAAACGGACTGGGACGTGGACATTCCCGTACCCATTTCTGCGCCGCTGTGCCACAGGCTGATTTCGCCTTTTTCACTGAGCTCCACGCGGGCGAAAGAGGTTTCCGCACCGGTGCCGAAGTCTTTCTGCACACACCCAAAACCGACGCCATAGCGTTTGCCCGGATTCTGGCTTTCATATTCAGCTTTGCGCTTCTTACGCTCTGTCCATAACGGGTGAACGGCGGCTTTTTCCAGCACTTCATCCGCACGGATTGCGCCGGCAGGAATGGCACCTTGTGTGTTTTTCATGCCCGATTTCAGGACGTTGCGCATGCGAAACGCAATCGGATCCAGCTTCAGTTCAGCGGCCAGCTCATCCATCATCATTTCGGTAGCAGCCATACTTTGCAGCGTGCCGTAACCGCGTGCGGATCCGGCGTCGAGCGCGCGCGAGGCCAGCCCGACCGCGGATAGATCACTTTTCGGGAAATAGTAAATCGACTGCGCCGCTGTTGCGCCCACCATCACCACCGACGGCGTAAAGTTGCTGCGCCCGCCGCCGTCTGCGGTCATTGCTGCATGGAAAGACTGCAACATCCCGGTTTCGCGGTTCACGGCGATGTCGTAATTCATATCAAACGCATGGCGTTTCAGCGCGGACTGGAACTGTTCGAAGCGGTCATTCGCCAGACGCACCGGCAAACCGTCGCCGTACATCGCCGCGACTGCGCCGTAATACGGGAAGTTGTAGTGATCTTTCGAGCCGTAACCGACGGTATAACACGGATGCAGGATCAGCGTTTTCACCGTGCGGTGACCTTTTGCCATCATGCGCGGCATTTCGTCCGCCACTTCCTGCGGCGACTGCGTTGGCACCACCATATGCAACGTTTGCGTCGCGGCGTCGTACCAGCCGTTGGCGTTATCCGGCTCAAGCGCGGAAGTATCCACGGATTGCGTGGTGAAACGGCGTGACATCACCAGCCAGTCCTGCGGTGGCGATTTCATTTCATCCGCCATTTCGCCCGCATAGAACATGCCCTGCTGATCGAGCTTCCCGCCTTCACGCCCTTCCGGCCAGACTGGCAGGTGTTTGCGCATGCCGACGGGGAAGACTGGCATATCTTTCAGGCTGGAGAACTTATCGTCTTCATAGGCGGTTTCGCCGCCGACGCGAACGAAGCGGAACGTTCCCCACGGATCGCGTTCCAGCGGCCCGGTGGTTTCACCGTAACGCAACACACCGTCTTTAAATTTCAGTGCATTTTTAGCAAAACGGAATTTGGCAAAATCCTGATAGACCAGGATGGCGACCGCTTGTCCAAGATAGGCTGGCGTTTTGCCTGCCGGCAGCAACATGTCTTCGCCATAGAATGCCGGGAAAGCCAGACCGTCGCGCGCCAGCACGTCGGCAGTGACCAGCTGATCCGGCTGTAAATCGTCGCCGAGCAGCGATAAATCCAGCCCGGAATAAACACGGTCAGCCTGCGTTACGCGCAGGATAAAAGCATGGGCCTGTTTTTGCGGCCAGTGCGGCATGTCTTTGGCGCGGATATCGCGGGCAAAGACTTTCTGTCCCATAACCTTCGCTTTGCCATCGATACGGAAACGGACGCGTTTGTTTTGCGCATCCCATTGTGGTGACTGGAGAATTTTCTCTTCAAACAGCGCGGCGTAGGCCTTGCTGTGTAACGGGGCGAGATAAACAGAGACGCCAGCGATCACAGCGCCTTTGACAAAGCGCCGCCTGGACGGGTTGAAATTGCTCATAAATTTCCTTGCTTCTTAATGTCTTTCTTATTTTTCGGCACATTTACAGCTTGCAGTAAATGCTGTAAATACCGCTTATCGCGGGCGATTATAGGTTTTCAGTTCGAATTAAGTAATGATCGAATACACATTTTTAATATTTCGTTCACAAACTTGCGCAAAAAGATGGGATAATTATTTATGTTGCGCAAACAATGTACAAAAGGGACAGACGCAAAATGGCAGGCATTCTTCTTCTCGCAGCGGGTTCAGGAAACCGGTTTATCGCAGCGGGCGGCACGGGCAATAAACTCAATGCGGTAATGGCTAAAACAGCAGAAAACTCTGTCACGGTTTTCGACGCTACGCTGGCGCAGACCATAGCCAGCGGACTGCGGGTTCACGTCGTTACCCGTCCGGATAATGTGCCGGTTCAGGACAGTTGCGCACGCGCGAAGGTGCCGGTGACGCTGGCCGAAACGGGCGGAACCGGTGAATCCATTGCCGCTGGCGTGCGGGATACGCCGGACTGGGACGGATGGTTAATTCATCTTGCGGACATGCCTTTTGTGACACCGGATATTTTTATCGCCGTGGCTGATACCTTGCGCAGCGCTTTGGTTGTTCGCCCTTACTGGCAAAACGCACCGGGGCATCCGGTAGGATTTGCCTGCCCGCTCAGGGAAAAGTTGCTGCAATTGCGCGGCGACCAGGGCGCGCGGGAACTGATCTACAGTCATGAAATTCTGCGCGTAGATTTCAATAATCCTGCGGTGATCCGCGATATCGATCTGCCTTCCCAACTTTCAGCGCGCGTTTCGAACGGAAATATGTATGCAACATCTTGATAATCAGGTCATTGCACAGGCCAGCGACTGGCTGGCACACCATCCGGTCTGGCTGTGTACCGTGCTGACCACTTACGGTTCTTCCCCGCGTGCGCCTGGCGCGTTGATGGTGGCCAATGCCAGCGGTCATTTTTGTGGTTCGCTTTCCGGCGGCTGTGTGGAAGAGGATTTTCTGCAACGCATTGCTGCGGGTGAATATCAGCAGGCCAGTCAGATTGTGCGTTACGGAGAAGGCGGTCTGACGCCGAATATTGCCCTGCCGTGCGGCGGTTCGCTGGATGTGCTGATCGAGTATTTACCGGCGACACAAAACAATATGGATTATCTGCAAAGAATGGGGATGGCGCTGGCCGGGCATTACGCGCTCACCAAGTCACTTACCCTGCCCGCAGCCTGCGACCATCTGGAACTGACAAATTATCATAATGCGACTCAGGTGATGCGTAACGACGATTGCATTACCCTGCATCTGGCCGCCCCGCCGCGTCTGCTGATTGCCGGATTGTCGAGTGTCGCACTGTATTGCGCTGATTTTGCCTGCGCGCTGGGATTTGAAGTAGTGGTGTGTGAATGCCGCGAGGACGTGCTGGAAAACTTTCTGCCGGTGCTGAAAGCGGATATCCGGCTGGAAAAACAATTTCCTGCCAGATATCTCGAAGAGAACAGTTGTCACGCAAATACCGCCATTGTCGCACTGACTCATGACCCGAGAATGGATGATCTGACCCTGATGGAAGCGGTCAATACACCGGCATTTTACATTGGTGCGATGGGGTCGCAGCGTAACAGCGCACGCCGCCGTGAGCGTCTGCAAACCATCGCGGATTTTACGACAGAAGATTTTTCCCGCCTGCACGCCCCGGTTGGATTACCGATTGGCAGCAAAACGCCGGCAGAAATCGCGCTGGCGGTGATGGCTGACATTGTGAAACACAAGAACGGAATAGCGCAGGAAAACGCCGCAGCCTGAAACCAGGGCTGATTCCATTACACAAAAAAGCCTGAGGAAAACCTCAGGCTTTTTTATCCGGCTTACCGGGGAATTACGAACGGGTAAGCTGCAGCTGACCGCTTTTATCCAGCGGAATTTGAGTGCCCGGATCGTGGTCCATACGAACTTTCCCTTGCTGATCGCCTATTTTGTAGGTCACATCATACCCGAGCGTTTTGTCCTCTTTGTCGTACACGGTTTTACAGCGCTGCTGCTGAGTCGTGTACGTATCATTTTCCTGCATGCTGCTCTGCACACGGTTACCGGCGTAACCGCCACCCAGCGCACCGGCTACCGTCGCAACATCACGTCCGCGGCCACCGCCAAACTGGTGTCCCAGTACGCCACCGGCAACGGCACCCAGCACGGAACCGGTGATCTGATGTTCATCCTGTACAGGACGACGATGAGTCACCGTCACGTTGCGGCATTCCTGACGCGGGGTTTTGGTGGTCTCTTTGATCGGCGTCGCGCTGACTACCTGCGCGTACTCCGGACCCGATGAAAAAACGTTCATGCTCGCAACGCCAGCAATGCCCAACGCCGCAGCCACACCAATACCGACCCCAGCTAACATTGACTTGTTCACAGAACTTCCTCCGAAAATGTTACCACGCAATTGTCCCGGTTTCGGGGACACCTCAGTGGACAGCAACACATCTGAGGAGCGGCGTGCGTGAATCGCCTTCTGTAAACTTATTGTTAAGTCTGCACAAGGAAATGTCAGTGAACAATAAGACGAACTCTGTAAGTGAGAGGAATGACGGGTGTAACGGGGTGTTTCAGAGAATTCTTAGCTGACAAAGTAAAAAAGCAGAATCTTATGCTTTTCGTGTGGAGAATGTGAAAAATGAAAAAAGCCTGTAAGAAACAGGCTTTTAGGTATGAAACGATTCAGCCCGCTCAGAAAAAAAGCCGGCTGTTCAGTATCAGTGCAGTTTCAGGCGCGGACGGATCACACGGTTGATCCCGCCGACCAGCATCATCAGGCCGGTTTTAATGTAACCGTGCAGCGCAATCTGGTGCATGCGGTACAGGGAAACATAAACCAGACGCGCCATACGCCCTTCAATCATCATGGATCCGCGCATCAGATTCCCCATCAGGCTGCCGACAGTACTGAAGCGTGAAAGGGAAACCAATGAGCCGTGATCTTTATAAACGTAAGGTTTCAGGCTCTGCCCTTTGCGCTGCGCCATGATATTGGCGAAGCAGCGGGACGCCATCTGGTGCGCTGACTGAGCACGCGGTGGCACAAAGCCGCCGGACGGCTGCGGGCAGGATGCACAGTCGCCGATCGCATAAATGTTCGGATCACGCGTGGTTTGCAGCGTAGGCTCGACCACTAACTGGTTGATACGGTTAGTTTCCAGGCCTGCGATATCTTTCATGAAATCAGGTGCTTTGATTCCGGCAGCCCAGACCATCAGGTCAGCATCAATGAATTCGCCTGACTTGGTGTTCAGGCCATTTTTATCGGCGCTGGTCACCATGGTTTGCGTGAGCACACGAACGCCCAGCTTGGTCAGTTCCTGATGCGCAGCCCCGGAAATACGCGGAGGCAACGCAGGCAAAATACGCTCACCCGCTTCCACCAGCGTGACGTTCAGCGCATCGCTGTCCAGCCCTTCAAAACCGTAGCTGTGCAGCTGTTTCACCGCATTATGCAGCTCGGCAGACAGCTCAACGCCGGTCGCACCGCCGCCCACAATCGCGATATTCACTTTTTTCTGCTTGTCATCGCTTGCAGAGAATTTAAGGAACAGGTTCAGCATTTCGTTATGGAAACGGTGTGCCTGATGCGGGTTGTCCAGGAAAATGCAGTTGTCTTTCACGCCCGGCGTACCGAAGTCGTTCGACGTACTGCCCAGCGCCATAACCAGTGTGTCGTACGCGATGTCGCGAACGGGCACCAGAACTTCGCCGCTTTCGTCACGGATTTCAGCCAGTTTAATGGTCTGATTTTCGCGATCGATATCGGTCAGCGAGCCAATCTGGAAAGTGAAACCGTGGTTGCGGGCATGCGCCAGATAGCTCAGCGCGTCCACGCCGTCATCCAGGCTGCCGGTTGCCACTTCGTGCAACAGCGGTTTCCATAAATGGCTGTGGTTACGATCGACCAGAATGATTTCCGCTTTTTTCTTGCGGCCAAGTTTATGGCCCAGGCTGGTAGCCAGTTCCAGACCGCCGGCGCCACCGCCGATAATCACAATTTTCTTCATTGGTGATGTCAAAATGACCCCCTCAAATGTGAACCAATTGTTATATAAGAGTAAAAATTTTATCCTTATATTACATAGGGTTGCTTAAGTTAAATCGGTATCTGACACGGAGGATATCATGCGTGGTGATTTGGTCATACCAAAATTGATATAGGTCAATTTAAATTCATTTGAATAATTTGACTTAGTGAAATGGCATGTATTTTGACTTCTTTAAATCAGGGAGTTAGGACACGGCGTGCGGGAAAAAAACGTTTTGGCGGGAGATTCAGACATAAAAAACCACCGCACAATGGCAGTGGTTTTCAGCGGTAAATGTTAATCAAATGATATTTTTAAAGGCTTTGATACGTTGCAGATGGGTCGAGATATCCTTGAATTTATGGGTCTGATGTTCGTCCCATTCAACAGGATAGTAATGATGAAGCTTTTCAGCGGTTTTCTTGCTGTCGAGCACGCCGTCTTCGCGCGATAAAATCACCAGACAACGGTCGCGGTTTTTCTCGCGAAAATCACTGATGCATTTCGTGGCGATATCTTCGTATTCTTCGGGACGGTCAATTTTACCGGCCATATTATCCTGGGGCGATAAGTTCGGGTTGAACATCACCTGACGGATGCCGCACAGAAAACCGATGCGTTCAGCCCAGAATCCGCCGAGCCCTACTCCGCAGATCAGCGGCAGTTTGTCGGTGGTTTCATGCAGCACTTTATCGACCTCTTTCAGCAAATGTTGCATGTCATGACGCGGGTGCAGCGTGCTGTAACTGATGAAACGGACGTCGGGATCAATAAACTGCAACTGCAACACTTTCTCGTGGTTACCGGGACTGGTTGAATCGAAGCCATGCAAATAGATAATCATCGTTTACCTCATCCTGAATGTGCGTTGAAACCCTCACGCGGTCTAAAAACGTTACCGGGCAGTTTCTTTATGTTCCTGCCAGCGTGCGTCGAGCGCGGTCAGTTCACGGTTTGCGTCTTTCCAGCGACTGGAATTTTGCAGGTCCTGACGGGCCTGTTTTCCACTGTACAGTCCGCGATGATACAACTGCGCAACACGCTCAGCTTTGACCGGAGACAGGTTATCCAGCACGCTTACCGCGCCCTGACGGTTATTGCAGGCCAGGATCATATCGCAACCGGCATCCAGAGAGGCCTGAGCACGTTCCGGATAGCTGCCCATAATCGCAGCCCCTTCCATCGAAATATCATCGGAGAAAATCACGCCGTTGAAGTTCAGCTCTTTGCGCAGAATGTCCTGAAGCCAGTATGGCGAACCGCTGGCCGGGCGTGGATCTGCCTGGGTGTAAATCACATGCGCCGGCATGACGGCATCGAGCAATTTACGCGCATTCAGCTGGCGGAAAATTGCCATGTCGTGCTCGCGGATAACGTCCAGCGGACGGTCGTCTCTCGGAGTTTCTTTGTGGGAATCCGCACTGACCGCGCCGTGTCCCGGAAAATGCTTACCGGTAGTTTTCATCCCTGCTGCATGCATACCGAGAATGAACTGTTCCGCCATCTCCAGCGCTTTCTGCGGTTCGGCGTTAAACGAACGCTCACCAATGGCAGCGCTGATATGCCCGATATCCAGAACCGGCGCAAAGCTGATGTCGATATCCATGGTAATCATTTCTGACGCCATCAGCCAGCCGCCCTCCTGTGCCAGGCGCTTCGCTTCATGCGGCGCATTCAGCGCAGCAAAAGACTGCGCGGCTGGCAGACGGGTAAAGCCTTCACGAAAGCGCTGCACGCGTCCGCCTTCCTGATCCACCGCGAGCACCAGCCGGTCGTGAGACGTGGTGCGGATCTGACGGATCAGTTCATGCAGCTGATCAACATCATGATAGTTTCGGGTGAATAAAATCAGTCCGCCCACCAGCGGATGCTGCAAAATTTCACGTTCTTCGGCATCCAGCTCGTAGCCAGCCACATCCAGCATTACAGGTCCCAGCAAAATGGACGCTCCTTTTAAGTTTTCACATGTTAACCATGGACGCGGCCAAACAGCCTCACCCGCAGCGGCTGCGCCCATTCACTGTATTTCTTATCAGCGGTTTGCGCCCAGCGGACTTCAAACCACAGCAGCATCAGATAATCCACCCACGGCAGCCAGCGTTTAATCTGATGGCGGAAAAGCGGGAGATCCTGATAACCGCCCGCCTCAGCATATCCACGAAGAAACCCGTCCTGCTGAAGCGGATCTAAATCATTGCCGCGAAACAGCGCCGCAAATTCGAGCGCGATATCGCCGTCGGCGGCATATTCCCAGTCAATGATCCGCATACCCTTATCCGTCTCCAGCAGGTTTCCCGCGTGGATATCCATATGAAGAAGTGCCATTTTCAGTGGCACGGGCAATTTGCGTCGTATCATTTTCTGGTGTAACGCCAGCCAGCGCGGCGTGAGCCTGCGCCGGTCAACATGTTGCCAGTAACGGGCAAACTGACGGCGTAAATCCAGCGGATAACCGGAACATGCCAGCCGGTGCAGTTTTGCCAGGCTCTGGCTGACGGGTTTCTGCCCCTGTGCGGAGACAAACGCCGCCTCACTGAGCGGCGCACCTGCAATCCATTCCACCAGTAACCACGGCGGTGAACTGAGTCTGACACAAGGCCCCAAAGTCTGCCGCGCAATATGCCGCAAAATGGCATGTTCACGCTGTCTTTCCACACCGGCGTTCCGGCGTTCACCTGACTGATGACGCGCCAGCATATCGCCTGCCGGAGAAGTAATTTTCCAGCTTTCGCCCGTCAGACCGGCCACGGGTGATAAATGAAAACCGGCGGTTTTCACCGCCGGATAATGTTGCTCAATCAGTTGCTGTAGCTGATTTTCAGGGCTGAGTTCAGCCTTAATTTTGAACCGCACCGCGACCTGACCAGACAATTTCGCCGCTCGGCGCTGTCAGTAAACGCATCGACATTGTCGGCGCTTTCACATCGCCGCTCACCGTGCTGTAAAGCACGTACTGCGCTTTTACGATGTTGGCCAGCCCTATGGCTTTGCTCACAGACGACAGGCTGTCATCCGGCGATAAGCCGAGAGACTGCTTGGCGGAAGCCAGTTGATCCGCAGGCACCAGCTGGAACGTTGTGTTATTAGCCAGCGCACTGCGTAAAGCATCGGTCGCTTTGGAGGTTTGCAGTGTGCCATTGGTACTGTTTTTCACGCCATCCACCAGCAGCACGCTGCCAGCCTGAACGCCATTGGCTTTGAGCATTTTCGCCAGCATCGGCTCAACGGTGGAGGTCCAGTCAATGCTGGCCAGTTTCGGCGGCTGCGGAACCGGCTGAATCTGCGGCTGCTCAGGAACCGGCGGATTGACCGGCGGCAGGGGTTGTTGCGGCTGCTGAGGTTGTTCAGGCTGCTGTGGCTGCGTTTGTTGTTGGTTTGGCAGAGTACAACCGCCCAGGATCAGTGCGGCCATCGCCACAATGAGAAAATACTTTTTCATCAACCTTCTCCGTACGGGAATTTAGAGATAAAGGTACAAACGCACACTGTGCGCATCAAGATTGCCATTGGTCGAACTGATTTCCACACTGCTGTTCGCAGGAACAGTGACAGTGCGGGATTCCGCGATCGGCAATAAATCCAGCCCCTGTTTATCATACCAATAGAACCGGTAATGCAGTGTGACAGGATGTGGCTGGTTATTATCCAGCGTACTGGTGGCTTTTTTCTGCCCGCCGGAGTCAGACACGGATGGCGAACCCGGGATGATCCCTGCCGTCAGCACGGGAGATTCCATCACCACCCGTTGCTGATTGTTCAGTGCAATGCCCGGCTTGCTGCTACAACCTATCAGCAAAACGACCGGCAATAACGCCATCAATAAACGCATGTTTACCCTTACTGACGTGACAACAATGGACCGAGCGCCCGGCCACCGACCAGATGCATGTGGATATGATAAACCTCCTGCCCTGCGTCACGGTTACAGTTGACGATCAGACGGTAGCCGCTTTCAGCAATCCCTTCCTGTTCGGCGATTTTCGCCGCGACAGTCATCATGCGCCCGAGAGCGGCTTCATGACTGGCATCAACATCGTTCATCGTGGGGATCAGGACATTCGGGATAATCAGAATATGGCTTGGCGCCTGGGGAGAAATATCGCGGAACGCCGTGACTAATTCATCCTGGTAAACCACATCGGCAGGGATTTCACGGCGAATAATTTTGCTGAAAATTGTCTCTTCGGCCATCTTAACTGTCCTTAACAAAGTAAAAAGCGTTGTACGCAGTATGGGTTAGAATTTCCATTCCTTTCAACCTGATTACACTTTTTGATGCTTAATTGACGCAGAAAACGCCACCCGAAGGCGGCGCTGTCTTTATCCACAAACCGCAGGCATGAAAAAAGGAGGCCGGAGCCTCCTTTCTCAGAACCAGACAACGTTCACCATTAATGGTTACGCATGTACTCGTCCATGTCTGTTTTCAGGTTATCGGACTTGGTGCCGAAAATTGCCTGAACACCAGAACCTGCCACAACCACACCTGCCGCACCCAGTTTTTTCAGGCCCGCCTGATCCACTTTAGAGACGTCGGCTACGCTGACGCGCAGACGCGTGATACAGGCATCGAGGTTAGTGATGTTTTCTTTACCGCCGAAAGCCTGAACCAGAGATGCTGACATTTCAGAACCACCCTGAGCAGAAGTTTCGCTGGTAGCGTCTTCACGGCCAGGAGTTTTCAGATCCAGTTTAGCAATCAGGAATCGGAAGATGCTGTAGTAAATCACCGCATACACCGCACCAACAATTGGGAACAGCCAGATTTTGCTGCTGTTGCCGCTCAGTACGATGAAGTCGATCAGACCGTGGGAGAAGCTGGTACCGTCACGCATGCCCAACAGGATACAAATTGGGAATGCCAGACCGGCCAGAATCGCGTGGATCACATACAGGATCGGCGCCACGAACATGAAGGAGAATTCGATTGGCTCGGTAATACCGGTCAGGAACGCGGTCAGAGCAGCGGAGATCATGATGCCGCCGACTTTGGCACGGTTCTCAGGTTTCGCTGAGTGCCAGATAGCAACAGCCGCTGCTGGCAGACCGTACATTTTGAACAGGAAGCCGCCTGACAGTTTGCCTGCCGTTGGGTCACCCGCCATGTAACGTGGGATATCGCCGTGGAAGACCTGACCGGCAGAGTTCACATACTCACCGATTTGCATCTGGAATGGAACGTTCCAGATGTGGTGCAGACCAAACGGAACCAGCGCACGTTCAACCACACCGTAGATACCGAACGCAACAACCGGGTTCTGATAAGCAGCCCATTGTGAGAAGGTCTGGATACCTGTACCGATTGGCGGCCAGATGAAGGACAGAACTACACCCAGAATGATGGCAGCCAGACCAGAAATGATCGGAACAAAACGTTTACCCGCGAAGAAGCCCAGATATTCAGGCAGCTTGATGCGATAGAAACGATTGAACATGTATGCCGCGATCGCACCGGAGATGATACCGCCCAGTACGCCGGTATCCGCCAAATGCTTAGCTGCGATTTCTTCAGCCGGCAAATGCAGAACCAGAGGTGCGACAACCGCCATGGTTTTCACCATGATGCCGTACGCAACAACCGATGCCAGTGCAGATACACCGTCGTTATTGGTAAAGCCTAACGCTACACCAATAGCGAAAATCAGAGGCATGTTAGCGAAGACTGAACCACCGGCTTCGGCCATAACATGGGAAACGATCATTGGCAGCCAGCTAAAGTTTGCAGAACCGACGCCCAGCAGGATACCTGCGATTGGGAGTACGGAAACTGGCAGCATTAGCGATTTACCGACCTTTTGAAGGTTTGCAAACGCGTTCTTAAACATAATTGAGTGTGCTCCTGAGTAATGATGCTTTTTGATACTTCATGCGATTTCGCTTAGTGGCAAACCGCTTTGCAAAGGCTCTGAAAGCCTTTTGCAGTCGGGTGTCTAAGCACCCCTTTTAATTTTTACGCAGGGTAAAATAATTCCCTTTGTTAATGTTTGATGGCAGTCACGTTTTTCTGAAAAATGCAGTAAGAGCGTATTAAAAACCCGCACTTACCCACACAAAATCCGAAAAACGCGGCCCTGGCACCGTGAAAAACGGTGCCAAGATACCTCAATATGGCGATTAATTACGAGATGAAAAATAAATCTGGAATATATGACTTAGCGAAAGCTTAGGTGAGAGAGGATGCATCGATGTGAAATAATCGTGAAAAGTTTGCTGTTGTCACTTCAGCCAGCTGTTCGACGCTGACGCCTTTCAAAACAGCCATGTAATCGGCCACATCGCGCACGTAGGCAGGCTGGTTTTCTTTACCACGATGCGGAACCGGTGCCAGATACGGAGAATCGGTCTCTACCAAAAGACGATCTAATGGCACATAACGGGCGACTTCGCGTAAGGATTCAGCATTTCGGAAAGTCAGAATGCCGGAAAAAGAGATGTAGAAACCGAGATCTAACAGGAATTCTGCGGTCGGAATATCTTCGGTGAAGCAGTGCAGAACGCCACCGCATTCGCCAGCTTTCTCTTCTTTCAGAATATCGAGCGTATCCTGACGCGCATCGCGTGTATGGACGATCACCGGTTTGTTCAGCTCGCGGCCAGTGCGGATGTGCTCGCGGAAGGAATCTTGTTGCAGTTTCAGCTGATGTGCTTCTTTCTGATAAAAATAATCCAGGCCGGTTTCACCCATCGCCACCACTTTCGGGCTGGCGGCGAGACGGCGCAGCTCGGCAAAATCGTAGCCGTCATCAATGTTCAGAGGATGTACGCCGCAGGAAAAAGCCACTTCAGGACGATCGCCAATTAACTGCGCCATGGCCTCATATCCTGGTAATGTGGTCGCAACGGCCAGCATAAATTTCACATCACGCTCGCGGGCTTTTTCCAGCACGTTATCAACGCCGGAGTGCAGCTCGTTGTAATCCAGGCTGTCGAGATGGCAGTGGGAATCGACTAAAAACATAGTATTAACTCGTTACGGTCTGTTGATGATAATTCGGTTTCAGCGTGTCAGTGACGAACTGAAAAATGAGGAAGGAACGGAGCCGCGCAACATTTGCTCCCATTCCAGCAATTGCTCGGTCAGCAGCAGTTCGCGATTCACGCCCACGATGGAAAGTAACTGCTGGCGGCAGTGCATCCACGCGCTGACGGATTGTTGCAACGAAGCATTGGATTGCGTACTGGCAAGCAAGCTTACCAGGGGCTGCTGATCGTGATTAATGATGAAATGCCCGGCCTGTTGTTGCCATTTGATGGCATCAAGCAACAGCGTTGCCAGCCAGTACAGCCGGTCAGCGGCGTCGTCATGATTCAATTGCGGCAGCAACGAGAGCATATCCTGCTGCTGGCATTGGGAATAAAGCTGCTGGCACAGCGCCACACGTTGTTTCCAGCGCTCCGGCTGTAATAATTCCAGCGCAGAAAGCGGCGCGCCATTAGCCAACCGCAATGCGGTCTTAATTGCCACCGAATCCGCGCTGAGCTGGCGATTGATCCACTGTACGGATAACGCCTCTTCCGGCACCGGCAGATGCCAGTAGAAACAGCGGCTGCGGATAGTTGCCAGCAGCGCAGAAGGCTCACGGCAGCCCAGCAGGAAATAAGTCCCGGAAGGCGGCTCTTCCAGCGTTTTGAGCAAGGCGTTGGCCGCGGCTTCCGTCAGCAATTCCATCTGCGGGATCCACACAACTTTCGCACCACCCTGCTGCGAGTAATTGTAGAGCGTTTCAATGAGCTGACGAACCGGGTCGATGCCCAGCGAATTTTTGCCTTTTTCAGGCAGCAAGGTATGCCAGTCAGGATGGTTTCCGGCGATCATCAGCTGGCAGCTGTGGCATTTACCGCAACTCTTTTCCCCCTCTTTATGCTGGCAAAGCAACCAGCGGCTCAGACCATAGACCAGTGCGTCATCGCCCATTCCCGCCGCAACGTGCATCAGCAGAGAATGATGACCACGCCCGGTCTGATATTGCCCGATTAACTGGCGGTAAGGGCCGCTGAGCCACGGATACCAGCTCATGACATCAGGCCTTTTGCTGCCTGTTCGTCGAACCAGTTTTTCAGCGTCAGTTCGATGGAAGCTTTAACCTGTTCAATGGTCTGCGACGCATCAATGGTTTTGATGCGTCTGTCGGCGGCGGCAAGTTCAAGGTAACGCGCACGCGTACGCTCAAAAAATGGCAGCGCTTCCTGTTCGATACGATCCAGCTCACCGCGCGCTCGGGCGCGTTGCAGGCCAATAGCCGGTGGCAGATCGAGATAAAGCGTGAGATCAGGACGGAAATCACCCAGCACGGTGTCGCGTAATGAACTCATCAGTTTTGCATCAATACCGCGTCCGCCGCCCTGGTAGGCTTGCGACGAAAGATCATGCCGATCGCCGACAACCCAGGCACCACGCGCCAGAGCAGGCAAGATTACCGTTTCAACCAGCTGGACGCGTGCGGCATAAAGCATCAGCACTTCAGCTTTCACTGTCGGCTTTTCACCCCCGACGCCGCGCTTGAATAAATCGCGCAATTTCTCCGCCAGCGGTGTACCGCCAGGCTCGCGGGTAAACACAATTTCTTCCACACCGTGCTGGCGCAATGCATCCACCACCACGTTATGAGCGGTGGTTTTTCCCGCCCCTTCAAGGCCTTCAATCACAATGAAGTTACTTTTCATTCTTATTCTTAAGAGCCTCTATATACACACGAACCGCCTTGTTATGGTTCTCAAGGTTAGTGCTGAAAGTATGCCCGCCTTTGCCGTCAGCGACAAAATAAAGATAAGGGGTTTTTGCAGGATGTGCCGCAGCCTGGAGCGAAGCTTCGCTCGGCATCGCGATTGGCGATGGCGGCAAACCGGTAATGACGTAAGTATTGTAAGGCGTCGGCGTTTCCAAATCTTTTTTGGTGATATTACCGGTGTATTTTTCGCCCATACCGTAGATGACCGTCGGATCAGTTTGCAGACGCATGCCGATACGAAGACGGTTAATAAAGACAGAAGCCACTTCCGGGCGTTCATCTTTTACAGCGGTTTCTTTTTCGATAATCGACGCCATCGTCACCATATCGGCGGGCGTTTTATACGGCAGTGAGTCCGCGCGCCCTTTCCAGATGTCGGCAACGGTTTTTTCCATCCTCACATGCGCACGTTTGAGCAGCGAAATGTCGGTCATCCCGGCGGTGTAATGATAAGTATCGGGATAGAGCCAGCCTTCAGCATTTTTAGTGTCGGTAATACCTAATGCCGCCGCAATCTCTTCGCCACTCTTGCCGTTCAGCTCATGCTTCAGATATTCCGACTTCTCCAGCACTTTCATCCAGTCACTCAGTTTGAAACCTTCTACAAAGCGGATGCTGAACTGCGCTTCTTTGCCACTTTTCAGTAATTCCAGCATCTGCCGAACGGTCATTCCCTTCTCGAGACGATACGTCCCCGCTTTGAACTCGCTCAGTTCAGGCTCAAGACGTAATAACCACGGGAACCAGTGACTTGATTTAATCAGTTTTTTATCAATGAGCAGTGTTTCCAGCGCCACACGTCCCGTACCGGCTGGCAGGGTGAAAATGGTTTCGCTGCTGACGTTGATCGGGCGGTCGGCGAACTGCTTCACTTTATGGTAACTCAACGCCGCCAGTCCAAGCAGGATCAGGACAATCAGGGCGAAAAATTTCGTTTTTTTGTTCGTCATTGTTTATTCACTTTTTAAAAGCTCTGGTGCAGGAAATTGTACAAGTGCCGCCCGGTATAATGACGGTCACAGGCTTCTGTCACCGGTAAAATGGGCATCAGTGCATTACAAATCAGGATTTCGTCAGCATCCGATAGCGTTTCGGGCGTTTCACAGACCTGATGTAAAACCCAGGGAGAGGCTGATTCAATCACGCGGATAAGATGCTGACGCATAATCCCGTCGACGCCAGACTGCGATAAATCCGGCGTAAAGACCTGATTTCCTTTGCGCCAGAATAAATTGGCCGCACAGCATTCCACCAGGCAACCTGAGGTGTCAACCACCAGCGCCTCATTGGCGTCTGTCTGGTCAAGATGCATGCGGATCATGATCTGCTCAAGACGGTTGAGATGTTTAATTCCTGCCAGCAGGGGATTTTTGCTCAGCATCACCGGGTTTAACGCAAGTTTCACGCCGCGCTCGCGCCATTTGTGATACTGCGCCGGATAAGCCGATACCGACACAATACGGGTCGGGCCGCTGCATCCGGCAGTGCTGTAACCACGCCCGCCCTGCCCGCGCGTCAAAATGGCTTTCACTACCCCTTCTTGCTCAGACTGCGCGGCCCCAACAATTTCGCGCTCCAGCGCCTGCCAGTCCACGCCCTCAATTCGTAATACGGCAACCGCACGCTGCAAACGTTGCAGATGGGCATCCAGAAACTGGATTTCTCCGTTCATCACTCTGGCCGTCGTAAAACAGCCATCGCCAAATTGCACCGAACGATCTCCTGCCGGCAATGCAGCTTGCGCCACACCGTTAATCCACATGGTTACTTCCTCCGGGCGTTAATATTCTCTGACAGAAGAGCCTGCGCGAGCGGCCCAGCTGCATCAAGTGGAGCATTCCTACTTTATCGTACCGGGCCAGGCAGAGGGCTGGAACACGCACTTTGTTGAACTGCCGTTTGGCACAAACCGGACCTTTTATACAGACAGCAAAAAGGCCCAATAACGGGCCTTTTTCAGACGGACAGGTTTTTACCGGATTCAGATCTTGCGGAATACCAGCGAACCGTTGGTACCGCCAAACCCGAACGAATTGCACAGTGAGTAATTCAGCGCTTTTACCTGACGCGCTTCATGCGCCACAAAGTCCAGGTCGCAACCTTCATCCGGATTATCCAGATTGATGGTCGGTGGAACGGCCTGATCGCGTAAAGCAAGCAAAGTAAAGATAGATTCCACTGCGCCAGCCGCGCCCAGTAGATGTCCGGTCATGGATTTGGTCGAGCTGACCAGCACTTTCTTCGCATCTGCGCCAAAGACAGACTTAACTGCCTGCGCTTCAGCTTTATCGCCAGCAGCGGTAGATGTTCCGTGCGCGTTGATATAACCAATTTCTGAAGCAGAAATACCCGCATCGCGAAGTGCATTTTCCATAGCCAGCGCTGCACCCGCGCCATCTTCCGGCGGTGAAGTCATATGGAATGCATCGCTGCTCATGCCGAAACCAACAATCTCAGCATAAATTTTTGCACCGCGTTTGCGGGCGTGTTCGTACTCTTCCAGCACCATAATACCTGCGCCATCGCCGAGGACGAAACCATCACGATCTTTATCCCACGGACGGCTTGCCGCCTGAGGATTATCGTTACGTGTGGATAACGCGCGTGCAGCACCGAAACCACCGACACCCAGAGGCGTACTGGCTTTCTCTGCGCCGCCAGCCAGCATCACATCTGCATCGTTATAAGCAATGATACGTGCTGCATGACCAATATTGTGCACCCCTGAAGTACAGGCTGTAGCAATAGAAATACTCGGCCCACGCAACCCAAACATAATGCTCAGATGACCGGCAATCATGTTAACGATGGTTGAGGGAACGAAGAAAGGACTAATTTTACGAGGTCCGCCGTTAACCAATGAGGAATGGTTTTCTTCAATCAGACCAAGACCGCCAATACCAGAACCAATCGCCGCACCAATACGCGTTGCATTCTCAGCATTTACTTCAAGCCCGGAGTCTTGCATCGCCTGAATACCGGCAGTAATACCATACTGTATAAAGGCGTCCATCTTGCGTGCATCTTTGCGGGAGATGAAGTCTTCACAGTTAAAATCTTTAACTAAGCCAGCAAAACGCGTTGCATAGGCACTAGTATCAAAATGGTCGATTAGGCTAATGCCACTCTGACCGGCAAGGAGAGCGTTCCAAGTGGACTCTACAGTATTGCCGACAGGAGACAGCATGCCCAGTCCAGTCACTACAACTCGACGCTTAGACACGTGTGTCCTCCAGGGAGGGAAAAAGTAGTTATACCGTGGGATATAAAAAACTTAGGCGGTCAAATGACCGCCTAACTATCTAAACTTAAAGCATGTACGCTTACTGTTGGCTAGCGTTGATAAAATCAATAGCTGCCTGAACAGTAGTGATTTTTTCAGCTTCTTCGTCAGGGATCTCGGTATCAAACTCTTCTTCCAGAGCCATAACCAGCTCAACGGTGTCGAGAGAATCAGCGCCAAGGTCGTCTACGAAAGATGCAGCATTCACTACTTCTTCCTGTTTAACACCCAGCTGTTCAACGATGATTTTCTTAACGCGTTCTTCGATAGTGCTCATACTCTTAAATTTCCTATCAAAACTCGCTTTCGCGATGGTTTTCGTAGTGTATAAAATGTTGAAAAAGATGCAACTAAATCCAGGCTGGTCAAACCACGAATTTGCTCTATTTTGCGGTTTTTACCGCAAAAAACGCAAATAATTTCGTAATTTTTAAATCATGTACATGCCGCCATTGACATGTAATGTTTCACCCGTGATGTAGCTGGCCTCGTCAGAGGCTAAAAAAGCAACGGCGCTGGCAATTTCTTTGGCATCGCCCAACCGGTTGGCTGGAACTGATGACAAAATGCCTGCGCGTTGATCATCTGTCAACGCCCTTGTCATATCCGTCTCAATAAAGCCGGGAGCGACGACGTTGACAGTAATGCCACGTGAAGCGACTTCACGTGCCAAAGACTTACTAAAACCAATCAAGCCAGCTTTAGCCGCCGCGTAGTTCGCCTGCCCTGCGTTACCCATGGTGCCAACAACGGAACCAATTGTAATAATCCGTCCACACCGTTTCTTCATCATAGCCCGCATGACAGCTTTTGACAGCCGAAACACTGAAGTCAGATTCGTGTCCAGAATATCCTGCCACTCATCATCCTTCATTCGCATGAGAAGGTTATCACGGGTAATGCCGGCATTATTAACTAAAATATCAATTTCGCCAAATTCAGCTCGAATCGTCGCCAATACTTGCTCAATAGATGCAGAATCAACCACATTGAGCATAATACCTTTGCCGTTTTCGCCTAAATATTCGCCGATTGCTTCAGCGCCTTTTTCGCTGGTCGCGGTGCCGATCACTTTTGCGCCGCCAGCAACCAGCTTTTCAGCGATTGCGCGACCAATGCCACGGCTCGCACCCGTTACCAGTGCAATTTTGCCTTCGAAGCTCATACTCATCCTCTTAATTACTGCTCAAGCGCCGCTGTCAGGCTTGCCGTGTCGTTTACCGCGGCGGCCGTCAGGGTGTCTACAATACGTTTAGTCAGACCGGTCAGAACTTTACCCGGCCCCACTTCTAATAACTGTTCAACGCCTTGTGCTGCCATAAATTCGACAGATTCAGTCCAGCGAACCGGGCTGTATAACTGACGAACCAGCGCACTGCTGATCGCTTCCGGAGACGTTTCAACTTTCACGTCTACGTTGTTCACAACGGAATATTGTGGCGCATTGAAAGTAACATTTTCCAGCGCAACGGCGAGTTTATCAGCAGCAGGCTTCATTAATGCGCAGTGTGAAGGCACGCTGACAGGCAGCGGCAGAGCACGTTTTGCGCCTGCGGCTTTACAAGCAGCACCGGCACGCTCAACGGCTTCTTTGTTACCGGCAATAACGACCTGACCCGGTGAGTTAAAGTTTACCGGCGAAACAACCTGGCCTTGCGCAGATTCTTCACACGCTTTAGCGATTGCATCGTTGTCCAGACCGATAATGGCGTACATTGCGCCGGTACCCGCAGGTACGGCTTCCTGCATCAGTTTGCCACGCAGTTCAACTAGGGAAATAGCCTGTTTGAAATCCAGCACACCCGCGCAAACAAGCGCTGAGTATTCGCCCAGGCTGTGGCCGGCCATCAGAACAGGCTGAGTGCCGTTCTGCTGCTGCCAGACACGCCAGATAGCGACGGACGCTGCCAGCAAGGCAGGCTGTGTCTGCCAGGTTTTATTCAATTCTTCAGCTGGCCCCTGCTGCACCAACTGCCATAAATCATACCCCAGCGCCGAAGAAGCTTCGGCAAATGTTTCTTCAACCACCGGATGTGCAGCGGCTAAATCAGCCAGCATACCGAGCGTCTGAGAACCCTGACCAGGGAAAACAACTGCAATTTTTGTCATTTTTATCTTCCTGTTAAATCAGAAACGTACCAGCGCCGAGCCCCAGGTAAAGCCACCGCCAAATGCTTCGAGCAGCACTAACTGCCCGCGCTGAATTCTGCCGTCACGCACAGCTTCGTCAAATGCTGCTGGCACAGAAGCCGCAGAAGTATTGCCATGACGATCGAGCGTAACCACGACTTTGTCCATTCCCATACCCAGCTTTTTCGCTGTCGCACTGATAATACGCAGATTCGCCTGATGCGGAACCAGCCAGTCAAGTGCAGTACGGTCAAGATTATTTGCCGTCAGGGTTTCATCCACAATGTGCGCCAGTTCAGTCACAGCCACTTTGAAGACTTCATTACCGGCCATGGTGACATAAGCAGGTTTTTCCGGCTCAGACTGACTTGGGTAAGCCAGCGTCAGCAGGTTGCCGTAATGACCATCTGCATGCATGTGCGTGGAAATAATGCCCTGCTCTTCGGATGCCCCCAGCAGTACGGCGCCAGCACCATCGCCAAAGAGGATCACCGTACCGCGATCTGCAGGATCGAGTTTACGGGACAACACGTCAGAGCCGATCACCAGCGCATATTTCACGGCACCGTTTTTAATGTATTGATCGGCAACGCTTAGTGCGTAGGTGAAACCTGCACAAGCGGCGGCCAAATCGAAAGCTGCAGAATCCTTGATGCCCAGCATATTCTGCACCTGGCAGGCTGAACTCGGGAATGCATGTGAAGATGAGGTTGTTGCAACAATGATCAGACCCACGTCGCTTGCGCTAACGCCGGCCATTTCAAGTGCTTTCTCTGCTGCGTGCAGGCCCATTGTGGCCACAGTCTCATCCGGTGCAGCGATACGACGTTCACGAATACCTGTGCGGGTGACAATCCACTCGTCGGAGGTATCCACCATTTTTTCTAAGTCGGCATTAGTCCGAACTTGCACGGGCAAATAGCTCCCCGTACCGAGAATTTTTGTATACATGTACGATCAGTCACTCTTGGGTAATACAGCTTCAAGGCGCGCGGCAATCCGCTGAGGGACCTGCCGCTGCACCGCCTGCACAGCCTGTTCGATAGCAACAGCAAACGCACGCTGGTTTGCTCCGCCGTGGCTTTTAATAACGATGCCCCGTAATCCTAACAAACATGCGCCATTATACTGGTCGGGGTTGAGGTGGCTAAAACGCTTTAGCAACTTCTTCTGAACTATCCGTCCCAACCATTTCAACCACCAGGCCTTCTTGCCACCCTCACCGGAGGATTTTAACAGTGACAAAAACATCCTTATTACACCTTCCATGGTCTTGAGCGTAACATTCCCGACGAAGCCGTCACACACCATCACATCTGTCTTACCGGTCAGAAGGTCATTGCCTTCAAGATAGCCGATATAGTTGATTAGTGCGGTATTTTTTAAAATGGCAGCGGCTTCACGGATGTTATCCAGCCCTTTACTTTCCTCTTCACCGATATTCAGCAAGGCAACACGGGGGTTATTAATACCTACCACCTGTTCGGCCATCACTGCACCCATAACGGCAAACTGGACCAGCATTGTGCTGTCGCACTCAACGTTGGCCCCCAGATCAAGTACCACGGTTTTACTGCGCTGCTGATTGGGCAATACACTCATCAGCGCCGGGCGCTCAATGCCATCCAGAGGCTTTACAACCAGTTTGGCTAATCCCATCAGCGCTCCGGTATTCCCGGCACTGACGCACGCCTGCGCGTCACCACTCTTGATCAGTTCCAACGCCACACGCATTGAGCTTCCTTTACTGGCACGTATAGCTTGCGATGCGCGCATATCGCTGGCTATCACTGATTCAGCAGGAATTATCCGAATTCGTTCTGTTAAAGAAGGATCGGCTTTGGCTAAGAAAGGTGTGATTGCGTCGGGATCACCGACCAGAAGAAGGTCTAATTCAGAATTAGAAATCAGTGCCTGCAATGAAGCAGGCACTGTGACGGAAGGACCGAAATCCCCGCCCATTACATCTAACGCGAGGGTTAGACGAGTCAAGGTATCGCCTTGCCAGCACTTATCACGTGAATAAGTTGCAGGCAAATATCAGCCGATTACCTTGCGACCGCGGTAGAAACCGTCGGCAGTGATGTGGTGACGCAGGTGAGTTTCACCAGAAGTCTTGTCCACAGACAGAGTGGAAGTGGTCAGAGCGTCATGTGAGCGACGCATGCCACGTTTAGAACGGGTTGGTTTATTCTGTTGTACGGCCATGGACCTTACTCCTTAAGTACTTTTCTTTAAACTCGCTAATACGGCAAATGGATTTGGTTTCTCCGCCTCTGCAGGCAGTTTACCAAACACCATGTCCGCGTCGGACACTTCACAGTGTTCAGATTCATGTACCGGAACGACAGGCAGAGAAAGAATAATTTCGTCTTCAATCATTGCCAGCAAATCAACTTCGCCAAAATCATCGACTTCGATCGGCTCGTACGCTTCCGGTAATGCCTCAGCCTGCTCATCATTTTGGACAGGACTAAAACAATATGTTGTGTGAACCTGATGTTCAAACGTCTTACCGCATCTCTGGCATTCCAGAGTTACAGCAACATCAGAGTGGCCGGTAATCACCGCCAGACGCTGATTGTCGATATTAAACGACAATGAGGTTTGTATATCAGAATCCACACTGACCACTGATTGGGCAACGCGCGTAACCTGATCTGCAGTATAGACACCTGTATAGTCTAAACGCTTCTGGGCAGTGCGGACCGCATCAAGGGTCAGGGGTAATTTTACTTTTTGCATAGGGCGCGCATATTAACTTTGTAACGACAGAGAGTCAAAGAAAAAGGCCTCAAAACCGCACCTTTCACCAATATTCGCTTCCACAGCGGCCGACAGTTTAAAATGTGCGATTCAATAACGCTACGCTTTGTGAAAAAAAAATTATGATTATGTCTTCACCAAAATTACTTTTAGCCTCGACCTCGGTCTACCGCAGAGCGTTGCTGGAGAAAACCGGCCTGACGTTTACCTGTGCGTCACCCAATATTGATGAAACTCCAGCTCCCGGTGAGAACCCGGCTGAACTGGTGAAACGCCTGGCACAATCGAAAGCCACTGCGCTGGCCACTGCCCATCCGCATCATCTGATTATTGGCTCCGATCAGGTTTGCGTGATTAATGGAAATATCACGGGTAAACCGTACACATTTGATAATGCCTTCAAACAGTTGCAGGCAGCCAGTGGCAAAACCGTCACCTTTTATACGGGCCTGAGTGTTTATGACAGCGATACAAAATCAGCGCAGACGTTATGTGAAACGTTTGACGTCACCTTTCGTTCTTTAACCGATGAAGAAATTACCGGATATTTGCATCGTGAAAAGCCCTACGACTGTGCGGGCAGCTTTAAATGCGAAGGATTGGGGATCACGCTCTTTGACAGTCTGACGGGGCGCGACCCAAATACGTTAATCGGATTGCCATTGATCGCCCTGCTCTCCTTACTGCGAAGACACGGCATCAATCCGTTACTTGAAAACCGTTAACTGAGAGGCATAAAAAAAGGCGCAACCCGTGCGCCTCTTTACAGGCTGATTTTTTTAACGGGCGGTCGTTTTGCCGCGTAAAATTTTCAGGCAATTACGCAGTTTGGCATCCATAGGCGCTTCAATACGCAGTGTTTCACCGGTATTCGGATGTTCAAATCGCAAAGCCGCAGCGTGCAGGAATAAACGATTCAATCCCGTGCCTGCCAGTTTTGCGTCAAAATCACGCTCGCCATAGCGGTCATCAAAAGCGATCGGATGACCTGCATGCAGGGCGTGAACACGAATCTGGTGCGTTCTGCCGGTTACCGGGCTGGCTTTTACCAGTGTCGCGAATTCATAACGCTCTTCAATTTTGAATCGCGTTTCAGAGGGTTTACCTTCTGCATTAACACGCACAACACGCTCGCCGCTTTGCAAAATGTTTTTCAGCAATGGGGCCTGCACGACTTTACAATGTGACGGCCATTCACCGCGCACCAGCGCCAGATAATCCTTCTGCATGCTTTTCACGCGCAGTTGTTCGTGCAGGGAACGCAATGCTGAACGTTTCTTCGCAACAAGCAATACGCCTGAGGTATCACGGTCCAGACGATGGACTAATTCCAGAAAACGCGCTTCAGGGCGAAGTGCGCGTAATCCTTCGATAACACCAAAGCTCAGGCCGCTGCCACCGTGAACAGCGGTACCAGACGGCTTATTCAGAATTAATAAGTAATCATCTTCATACAATATGCAGTCGGTTAGTGCGGCAACTTTATCCAGTTTGGCAGAAACTGGCGCTTCATCCCTTTCGGCTACGCGAACAGGTGGCACACGCACTTCGTCGCCAGCTAATAATTTATATTCTGGCTTAATTCTTTTCTTATTAACCCGGACTTCGCCCTTACGCACGATGCGATAGATCATGCTTTTCGGCACGCCTTTCAGGATTTTGAGTAAGAAGTTGTCGATGCGCTGACCGGCTTCATCTTCAGAAATGGGGATTAATTGTACAGTTGGGTTCTCAGTTTTCATGGCTCGCGATTCTAAATATCCGGCACGGTTCGCGCCACTGATTTTTATGTGCTTAACTCTTACTTTACCAGTAACCGCCGAGGAAAACCTGCCTGCTGCACCCGTTTTTTAAGAATACAAATGTTAAGACAATGCGGCACATATCTCATTGAGGTAAATATCTTACCCGCATGGGAAAAGTCACCTTGCTATCAGAGTGCCTGCAATGGAATAATGAAGTCACTTTCGGCGTTGTTTCTCTTAAGTTAGGGAAAACGCAGGAATTATAGATTTGCCTGATCGCACAAAAACGCAGCAATGGCGTAAGACGTAATGTGAAATCAAGCAATTAGCGGGCTGCGGGTTGCAGCTTGGCCGGCGAACGGAATGAGATCTGTTAACGTAAATTCAGAAGCTATTCCCCTAATAAAAGTGCTGCTTTCATAACGCTGGTGTCTTTAATACAGCAAAAGCAGACTTACCGAAATAATGCGCCCCTATGCAAGCGACAGCCGTGAGGTTGACGATTTGCGAGAAGACTCGGGGCCAACGGTTTATCCGGTCATGAGGTCATTTTGCCCGCAGCTCTGTCAATAATGGAATAATAATGAGTAAGTTAAGATGAAAAGAATGTTGATCAACGCGACTCAGCAAGAAGAGTTGCGCGTTGCCTTGGTAGATGGACAGCGACTGTATGATTTGGATATTGAAAGTCCGGGCCATGAGCAGAAAAAAGCGAACATTTACAAAGGTAAAATCACCCGCATTGAACCAAGTCTGGAAGCGGCATTCGTAGATTACGGTGCGGAAAGGCATGGTTTCCTCCCTCTGAAAGAAATTTCCCGCGAATATTTCCCAAGTAACTATTCCTCTCATGGCCGCCCGAACATCAAAGATGTTTTGCGCGAAGGCCAGGAAGTGATCGTTCAGGTTGATAAAGAAGAGCGTGGAAATAAAGGCGCAGCGCTGACGACGTTTATCAGCCTGGCCGGTAGTTACCTGGTACTGATGCCAAACAATCCACGTGCTGGGGGAATTTCCCGCCGTATTGAAGGCGACGACCGTACAGAATTGAAAGAAGCCTTGTCTTCACTGCAATTACCTGATGGCATGGGTCTGATTGTTCGTACCGCAGGCGTTGGCAAATCTGCTGAAGCTCTGCAGTGGGACCTCACTTTCCGCCTCAAGCACTGGGATGCCATCAAGAAAGCCGCTGAAGGCCGCCCTGCTCCTTTCCTGATCCATCAGGAAAGTAATGTTATCGTCCGCGCATTTCGTGATTACCTGCGCCCGGACATCGGTGAAATCCTCATCGATAACCCTAAAATTCTCGATCTGGCAAAAGAGCACATTGCTGCACTTGGCCGTCCTGATTTCAGCAGCAAAATCAAACCTTACGTTGGTGAGATCCCGCTGTTCAGCCATTATCAGATTGAATCCCAGATTGAATCTGCTTTCCAGCGTGAAGTGCGCCTGCCTTCCGGCGGTTCGATTGTTATCGACAGCACAGAAGCCCTGACGGCTATCGACATCAACTCCGCACGTGCAACCCGCGGCGGCGATATCGAAGAAACCGCATTCAATACCAACCTTGAAGCCGCCGATGAAATTGCCCGTCAGTTACGTCTGCGTGACCTCGGTGGTTTGATTGTTATCGACTTCATCGATATGACGCCAGTTCGCCACCAGCGCGAAGTGGAAAACCGTCTGCGTGATGCCGTTCGTCAGGATCGCGCGCGAATTCAAATTGGTCGCATTTCCCGCTTTGGTTTGCTGGAAATGTCCCGTCAGCGCCTCAGCCCGTCACTGGGTGAATCAACACACCACATCTGCCCACGTTGCGCAGGTACAGGTACCGTTCGTGATAACGAGTCCCTGTCGCTGTCGATTCTGCGTCTGATTGAAGAAGAAGCGCTGAAAGAAAATACCAAAGAAGTTCATGCGATCGTTCCGGTTCCTATCGCTTCTTACCTGCTGAACGAAAAACGTGAATCGGTGAATGCCATCGAAAAACGTCAGGGCGGTGTTCGTGCAGTGATCGTTCCAAACGATCAGATGCAAACCCCGCACTACCATGTTCTGCGCGTACGCAAAGGCGAAGAAATCTCTGCACTGAGCTATCTGTTGCCACAAATTCACGAAGCAGAAATGCTGCAACCTTCTGAAGAGTTGCCGACTGAGCGTCGTCGCCCTGAGCAACCGGCACTGGCTGCGTTTGCCCTGCAAAGTGAAGCGCCTCCGTCCAGCTTTGAGCAGGAAACAGCGGTTGAAGAACCGGTTAAAACCCGTACCACAACGGTTAATGCGCCAGCCGCACCAGCAACTGAGAAATCCGGCTTTGTCAGCCGTCTGCTGAGCGGGCTGAAAAGCTTGTTCGCACCGCAGCCACAGCAGGAAGTTAAACCTGTTGAAGCGCCGAAAGAAGCTGAAGCCACTGAAACAGAAAATCGTCGTAACAACGAACGCCGTAACCAGCGTCGTCAGGGCGGACGTCGTGATCGCAACGGTGAACGTGGCGAACGCAATGACCGTGGCAACCGTGGTGAGGGTCGTGAGAATAATCGTGATAATCGTGGCGAAAGCCGTGACAACCGCGAAAATAATCGCGAGCAGCGTGATGATCAACGCCGCAACCGTCGTAACCAGGAGCCTGTAGTTAGCGAAAGCCGCAACGAAGACGTTGAAACTGCACCGCGTGAAGAGCAGCAGCAACAACCTCGTCGTGAGCGTTCGCGTCGCCGTTCTGAAGATAAGCGCAAAACACAGACTGAAGAAAAAATTCAGGATGCTGTTGTTGTAGAGCAAATCGCCGCGCCGGTCATTGATGAAACGGAACAAGAAGATCGTCAGCCAGCTCAGCGTCGTCAGCGTCGCCAGTTAACGCAGAAAGTTCGCTTCGAATCAGAAGAAGTTGATCACGAAGCAGAAGCTGCTGCACAGTTACTGATTACCGGTACACGCCCTGCGGCTCCGGTATTTACTGAACAGGCACCTTCTGAAGCGGAAACAGTTAATACAACTGAAGGCGAAGAAAACCTGAATGACAACAACCGTGAAAACGGTATGCCACGTCGCTCACGTCGTTCTCCGCGCCACCTGCGTGTAAGCGGTCAGCGTCGTCGCCGTTACCGTGATGAGCGTTACCCGACTCAGTCGCCAATGCCTCTGACCGGTGCGTTTGTTTCTCCGGAAATGGCGTCAGGTAAGGTCTGGATCACTTACCCGGTTGCGCAGTCATCTGAACAACAGTTTGCAGAAACTGAAGCGCCAGAAGTGCTGACACAACAGGTTGAAACCGCTCAGGTCAATACGCCGGTTCTGAATGAAACAACTGAAGTTGAAGCCGCGCCGGTTGAGCAAACTCTTGCGGTTGAAGCACTTCCGGTTACTGAAGCAGTACAGCCGGAAGCACCAGCGGAAGAAAGTGTTGTGCCTGAAATTGCACAACCTGTTGCCGAAGAACCTGTTCTGGTTGAACCTGAAACTGCAGAGCCAGTTGAAGAGACACCGCGCGTAGAAGTTGCACCACAAGCTCACGAACCGGTTGTTGTTGAACCAGTGCCTGTTGTTGCTGAACCTGAAGTTCAGGCTCCGGTAGCCGCAGAACCTGAAGTTAACGCCGAGCCTGTTGCTCCGGTACAGCACGCCGCAGAAACAACGCCAGAGGTGAAAGCCCCTGCTAATGTTGAAACTGTTGTCTCTCAAGCTGTCGTTGCTGAACCACGCTTTAAACATCATGCCACTGCACCGATGACCAAAGCGCCAGCCCCTCAGTACGTTCAGGAACCTGCCCGTCACAGCGACTGGGTTCGTCCTGAATTCGGCTTCGAAGGTAAAGGTTCTGCAGGCGGGCATGCAGCAGTAAGCACTGCAACGGCACCAGCAACCAAACCTGAAATGCCTTCTGAGTGATGCGTTGAAAATGCTCTAAAAAAACCCGCCCCGGCGGGTTTTTTATTATTAAACAATAATGACGGACTGATTGATTGAGACGTTTTCAGGCCAGGGTTTTCAGACGGCGAATAGTCAGTTCTTCCAGTTTACCTTCGAGACTTTTGGCGAAATGCTGAAAATGCTCTGTTTTGTTGTGCTGCTTCAGTGCATCTTCAGAAGCCCAGCGCTCGTAAAACACGAACGTCCCTTCCTTATCAAGATCTCCGTGCAGTTCATACTGCAGGCACCCAACCTCCTGACGGCTGGGTTCAATAACGTCAAGCAAAGCCTCTGTTACCTGTTTTTTAAACTCTGGTTTAGCAACAATTGTGGCAACAACTCTGATTTCCATACTGGTTCTCCTGTCGTTTTTTGTCTTGCTTCCCCGGTGTCTGGAAGCACTTTGACTAAAATCTGCGTTCACTATGAACCTTTCGATACATTGATTTCAATACGAACTTTATTTAACAGATGCAACACAACGGTTTTACGCTTATTCTTGTTCCCCGCCGTTAATGCTCCCATTACCGCACCTGATTCCCAACATCTTGTCTCTCAATGCCGGAGTTTTGCCTGATGACCGCCACACAGCAAGTTTTGAAAATCCGCCGCCCAGATGACTGGCATATTCACCTTCGTGACGATGAAATGCTCAGCACGGTGCTGCCTTTCACCAGTGAAGTCTTTGGCCGCGCGATTGTCATGCCCAACCTGACGCCTCCGGTGACGACCGTCGCAGCGGCAATTGCCTACCGCGAACGGATTATGGTTGCACTGCCGAAAGAACATAACTTCACCCCATTGCTGACCTGCTACCTGACGGATTCTCTGGATCCTGATGAGATCTCTCAGGGTTTCGAGCAAGGTGTATTCACTGCCGCAAAACTCTATCCTGCCAATGCAACAACCAACTCTCAGCACGGTGTCTCCGATGTTAAGGCAATCTATCCGGTGCTGGAGCGCATGCAAAAAATTGGCATGCCTTTGCTTATCCACGGTGAAGTTACTCACAGCGATGTGGACATTTTTGACCGTGAAGCGCGCTTTATTGATGAAGTGATGGATCCGGTACGCCGCCAGTTTCCTGAACTGAAAATCGTGTTCGAACACATCACGACCAAAGAAGCGGCGCAATACGTTCTGTCCGGCAATCAGTACCTCGGCGCGACCATTACACCTCAGCACCTGATGTTTAACCGTAACCACATGCTGGTCGGTGGCGTACGTCCTCACCTGTTCTGCCTGCCAATCCTGAAACGTAATGTTCATCAGCAAGCCCTGCGTGACGTTATTGCCAGCGGCGCTGATCGTTTCTTCCTGGGCACTGATTCTGCGCCACATACCAAAGGCCGCAAAGAATCGAGCTGCGGCTGCGCAGGCTGCTTCAACGCACCACTGGCACTTTCCGCTTACGCGACCGTTTTCGAAGAAATGGATGCACTTCAACATTTTGAAGCTTTCTGTTCCCTGAATGGCCCGCGCTTCTACGGCTTGCCGCTCAATGAAGACTTCATTGAACTGACGCGTACGCCAGTCACTCAGCCAGAAGAAATTGCGCTGGGCGATGAATGCGTTGTGCCATTCCTTGCAGGACAGACGCTCAACTGGAAAGTGACTTCGTACTAAAATACGATTCTCTTCAACTCTGTATTGCACCGCTCGCGATTTGACTGTATAAATATACAGTCAAATCTATTCAGGAGGTCCTATGCGTGTTGAAGTCACAATCGATAAAACCAAGCCTCTGCCTGCGGGTGCCTTAGACGCCTTATCGGGTGAATTGAGTAAAAGAATTAACAAACAGTTTTCTGATCGCGAAAATAAAATTCAGGTTCGCTACGCCGGCGCAAATAGCTTGTCCGTGCTGGGTGGAGCCAAAACAGATCGTGATCTTATCGAAGAAATTCTCCAGGAAACCTGGGAAAGTGCAGATGACTGGTTTTCAAATCAGAATGATGAGTAACTGCATGAATTTTCTCAGAACGTGCTCAGATTCAATACCTTATTAATAATAATCAGGTTTATTAAAACCCGCCGTAAGGCTATTTGCGTATTTCACCGGGCGTCGCAGTCCGGTTTTTTCATTCTTTTCGCTCGTATAAAAATTACCCAAATTAAAAAGTAATTTTGGTTAAACTCCAGATTATTCTGACTCCCGGATAATCAATACAAATTATTTACAATTAAAACCCCTTAAACCTCTCCATAAATTGCATTAACTGTTTATACTGAAATAGCTCACCTGATAATGAGCCGCATTGATCCTCAGATAGTCACTCACGTCAGTCACTACAATATAAGGGGTCTATATGGACAGAAATGATGAAGTTATTCAGACACACCCGCTTGTTGGTTGGGATATCAGTACCGTCGACTCTTATGACGCCATGATGATACGTCTTCATTACCTGTCTTCAAAAGACCAGACACCCGAGGATGCTCAGGTAGACAGAACTTTATGGTTAACTACCGACGTTGCCAGGCAGCTGATCAACATTCTCGAAGCCGGTATCGAAAAGATAGAATCTAACGAGTACGAATACAGTGATCACCGAAAACACTAAGCTATACCTGCCAGTCTGAGGCACCAGCGATTTCATCCTGGTGCCTTTTTCTTTGCCTCCGCTCCCTTGCCTTCCCAGCCGTAAACTCACTATCATGCCCGTAGTGAATATGTTAAAAAATTTCGACAGTGGAGCATTTGGTTATGGATTATGATCTCATCATCGTTGGCAGCGGTTCAGTCGGGTCGGCTGCGGGCTTTTACGCCACGTGTGCCGGGCTGAAAGTACTGATGATAGACAGCGCAATACCTCCTCATCAGGCAGGCAGCCATCACGGCGAAACGCGGCTTATTCGACACGCGTATGGTGAAGGTGCCCGGTACGTTCCAATGCTGCTGAGAGCACAAATACTCTGGAATGAGTTGGCAGAGCTAAGCGGTGATAAAGTATTTCACCGCAGCGGCGTGTTGAATATGGGTCCTGAAGGTTCCGAATTCATCGGCAATGTGAAAGCTAGTGCAGAAACCTACAACCTGAACACACAGTCTCTCAGCGCGGCTGAAATCCGTGAAAAATGGCCGCTGTTTACTTTGCCAGACGGCTATTGCGGCGTTTTCGAACCTGACTCTGGTTATCTGCAAAGCGAAATAGCCATCAGCGCCTACATCCGCCTTGCGCGCGAAGCGGGTTGCGCGCAACTGTTCAACTGCCCGGTCGACGATATCCGTTGGGTTGATGGCGGCGTTGAGGTCTCCACAATCGATGGCGTTTATCATGGCAAAAAACTGGCAGTGACCGCCGGAACCTGGGTGACAAAAATCCTTCCGGAGTTGCCAGTGAAACCTTTACGCAAAGTTTTTGCCTGGTTTCATGCCGATGGGCGCTACAGCGAGGAGAATCACTTCCCGGCCTTCACGCTCGAAACCCAGCAAGGTGATCAGTATTACGGCTTCCCTTCCGTAAAAGATTCCTTAAAGCTCGGAAAACATAATGGTGGTCAGTGGATCACAGAGCCGCAAGAGCGCAAACCTTTCGGCGGATTTAGCCAGGACGGTACAGAATCCTTCAACTTTTTCCGCCACTTTTTGCCGGGTGTTGGAGTGAGTTTACGCGGCGCGTCATGCACTTACGACATGACCGCAGATGAAGATTTCATTATCGATACATTGCCGGGCAGAGAAAATACACTGGTCATTTCAGGTTTGAGCGGCCACGGATTTAAATTTGCCAGCGTATTAGGTGAAATAGTGACTCATTTCGCTAACAATCATCCTATTCCTTTCGAGCTTGAGCCTTTCTCCCTTTCCCGATTCAATTAATGTAAAGATGTTTCAACCGTCGTTTATATTCTTTCGACGGTTGTCATTTTATTTCCTCGAAGAGTCATTTTTAAGTTTCACTTTGAACGAGATCAATAGACCGGTATTTCCGAATTGACAGCATTATAGAAAAAAACCTATGCTAGATGCAGAAATCACAGGAGTGGTTTCCACGCGTAAATGATACGCCTGAACAAGGACGTCGAATGAAACTCTCTATTATTGAACCCTGTGGATTCACCCGGTTAGGAATTTTCTCTTATCTTGTTGAGAATAATAATCTCGACATTATTGATACTGTGAATATTTCTCAGGCACTCAATTCACTGACAGAATTTCAGCCTGACGTTATTCTCGTGAATATGACGCAGCATTGTCATAACGCTGAATTATCATTGGAATTGAAGGCTTTCTTTGAGTTCCGCCATACCGCCAGAATATACTGTTATATCGATGCGAATTATCCGGACAGTGATGCGCCGATTGCCATCACCCGCGAAGTTTTCGTTCTCAATAAACAGTCATTAACGCAGTTATTACAAGAGATTGCCGCAGACCCTGAATCCTTTATGCCTGAAAATAACTTCGGCATTCCAAGAACCCTGTTCAGCGATCAGGAAATTCTTGTGATGGGATACTGGATGTCAGAAATGCCGAACTACCGGATTGCCAGAAAATTAAATATCAGCAGCCGTACCGTGTATGTTCATAAGCGCCATCTGGCTCAGAAAATTAAAGTCCGGAACCGGCTTGAATTCTGTTTTATTTACAATCTGATCAAGTATTTATTCTGGCCGATAGATGACATTTCCGCGACACCCATTAGCCGTCAGATTAAAGACGATCTTTTAATGATTTACAAAGCACACAGCTAAATCATTCACATAATGCCCTGAACAATCAGGGCATTTTTATATTATCGCCTTCCTGCTTTTCCATTAAGTTTCACTCACTCAGACATCCGCGGATTACGCGGTTGCACTCTGACGACAGAGGCATACAATAAGTTTAAAATTAGCAGCCTTATCTTGAGCAGCCTCATAAAATGAAACACTCCGCTTCTGAAGATGTCACCCCAACAGAAATTACAGAAACGTTGCTTTCCGTAATCCGTCTGATGCGCAAACAAGTGGACGCGGCAATGTCCGCGCAGGGCCTTTCCCTGGCTCGCGGAAAACTATTGTCGGCCATCGCGCATGAAGGTACCTGCCGCCCCGCAGAACTGGCTCAGGTGCTTCAACAATCTCCCCGAACCATTACCGATGCGATTGATGCCATGGACCGGGACGGTTTGCTGGTGCGCAAACGTCATCCGACAGATCGCCGTTCACAATTGCTGGAATTAACGGAAGCGGGAAAACAGGCGTTAGAGCAGACTAAAAAACCGAAGAAGGATGCCATCGACCGGTTATTTCACGGGCTGGATTTACCCGCCCGTCAGCAACTCATGGCCTCTTTGAAAAGCATTGAAACGCACGCAGTGCGCATTGAAGAGTTAAACAAACTTTAGCGTTTTTGTGCGGCGCCATCGCCCAACAGTACAGCAATCTTATGCCCGGCAGCCGTCGGTTCCAGCGCTATTTTCAGTACAATAGTCAGCGGCACGGAGAGCAGCATTCCGACCGGGCCCATCAGCCATCCCCAGAAAATCAGGGACATAAAGACCACCAGCGTCGAAAGCCCCAACCCGCGCCCCAGAATTTTGGGGTCGATAATGCTGCCAAAAACAAGGTTGATCAGCACATATCCGCCTGCCACGATAATCCCTTCACTGAAGCCGTTGAACAAGAACGCCTGAATAACCGGCGGGATTGCCGCCAGAAAAGAACCGATATTGGGAATGTAATTCAGCGCAAACGCCAGCATTCCCCACAAAAACGCAAACCGGATCCCCGTCGCTGCCAGCAGCGCCCAGACCGCCAGCCCGGTGACCACGCTGATTAACGTTTTGATCACCAGATAACGCGTCACGCTGTCGAGCGCACGCTGAACATTTGCCATGCCCTTTCCCGGTTCATCCGACATCTGTTCAATTTTGTACGGCAGCTGCGGCACTTCGAGCAACATAAAAGCCACCGTCATTAGTAACAGAAACAAACCCGCCATCGCGTTAGATAAATAGCTGATGAGTTTGCTGACCAGGTTCAACGTCGCTGCCGGGTCGATATAACTGGCCAGCTGTTCAGGCGATAACGTCAGGTCGCTTTGCCCGGACAGCTCTTCGAGATAACTCAGCTTCTCAACAATCAGCCCGCGATACTGTGGCAACGTGCGGGCAAATTCATTAAGCGTCACCAGCAGTTTAGTGGTCATGATAACCATCAGGCAAATCACCAGCGTCGCCACCAGCAAAACGGCAAGTGCGCGCGGCACCCGACATTTCCCCAGCAGCACAATCAGCGGATTCAAAACAAAAGCCAAAAACAGCGCCAGAATGAACGGTACGATGATGTCCGCCGCAGATTTAATTCCCGCGAAAATCACCACCAGCATCGCCATCATTACGACGATTTTGAGTCCCTGAGTCGTCACGATCGTTTTACGCAAATCTTCCTCCTGATGCGGCCCGTTTTCTTAACGGGATTTCACCCATTCCCGCAGACGCTGAACATGCACATACAGCGACGGGATAAACAGGATCCCCACGGTCGTGGACAACAACATTCCGCTAAACACCGTGACACCAATGATGTGCCTGCTCATGGCGCCAGCACCCGACGCCAGTACCAGCGGCAAGACGCCCAGAATGAACGAAATTGCGGTCATCATGACAGCGCGGAATCGTTGCTTCGCACCGTCCTGCGCCGCTTCGCGGATAGTGGCGCCCCCTTCCCTTCTGGCTTTCGAAAACTCGACAATTAGTATGGCATTTTTCGCCGCCAGCCCGATGAGCAACACCATACCAATCTGAGCATATACGTCGTTGCTGAGGCCTGCCAGATGCAGGCCTCCGACTGCGCCAAACACCGCGAAGATCACCGAAATCATCACCACCAGCGGTATGCTCCAGCTTTCATACTGGGCGACCAGGAACAGATAGGCGAAAAGCAGCGCCGCGGCATAAATCACAATAGCCTGACCGCCCGCCTGAATCTCCTGCAACGACATCCCGGTCCACTGGTAACCATAACCGGCGGGCAGTTTCTCGTTCAGGATATGTTCCATTTGCGTCATCGCTTCCCCGGAACTCACGCCTGGCGCAGCAGAACCGCTGATCGCCAGTGACGGGAACTGGTTATATTGCGTAATAAACGGTGCGCCGAGAGACGGCGTCAGGCTGACCATTTTCCCCAGGCTGACGAGAGAACCATTATCGCTGCGCACGGTCAGCGTCGAGATTTGATCCGCACGCTGGCGATCTTCCATCTCATTTTGCATCTGCACGTTGAACAAACGGTTGTTGATAATGAAATCGCTGACGTTAATCCCGCCGAGCGATGTCTGCAACGTACCGAAAATCCTGCTGACTGGAACCTGCAATTGCGCAGCACGCTCGCGATCCACGCTGAGTGCAATTTCAGGAACGGACGCACTGAATGTTGTGAAGACGCGGCTCAGTTGCGGATCCTGATTTGCCGCCTGAATCAGCGCCTGTCCGGTCGCCGCCAGTTCCTGCGGTGATTGTCCGCGTAACGCCTGTAAGCGCAAATCCAGCCCGGAAGCCGTACCCAGCCCGGAAATGGCTGGCGGGTTTATCGCCATAATCATCGCAGAAGGAATGCCTGCCATCGCAGGTTGCAACCGTCCGATGACCTGATCCACACTGCTGCGCTCACCCCAGGGTTTCAGCAAAACAATACCAAAGGCAGAATTCGGTGAGCTCCCGCCGCTCAGCAGGCTGAATCCGCTGATCGCGATGACATCTTCAACCGCGTCATCTTTGCCAAGAATTGCCTTCATCTGCCCGAGAACCGTATCGGTACGGTTAAGGGACGCGCCGTCCGGTAGCTGCACATTCACGAAGAAATACCCCTGATCCTCATCCGGCAGGAAAGATTTCGGCAAACTGCTGTAACCCCATGCGCACAAACCGGCGATCACAATCACGCTCACAATACTGGTCAGCACATTTCTGCTGATCCCACGCGCGGCTTTGACATAGGTATCGCGCACACTGTCCAGCCCGTTATTGAAGAGCTGGAAGAAGCGCGCAGGTTTCTCCGGACGGGGCTTGAGTAATGTTGCGCACAGCGCCGGAGTCAGCGTTAATGCGTTAATACTGGAAAGCACTACCGCCGCAGAAAGCGTCACCGCAAACTGACGATACAGCGCACCGGTAATACCCGGCAGCACGGCAATAGGAACGAATACCGCCAGCAGAACCACGGTAGTGGCAATAACCGGTCCGGCAATTTGTTTCAGTGCCAGACGGGTTGCAGCTACCCGCCCGAGCGACGGGTCTTCGACCATCAGCCTTTCGACATTTTCGACCACGACAATCGCATCATCGACCACAACCGTCAGCGCCAGAATAATAGCGAACAGACTCAGTGTATTGGCCGAATAGCCAAAGATGTAAAGCACGGCAAATGTGCCGAGCAAAGAGACAGGAATGGTCAGCGCAACAATGAACGTCGCGCGCAAACTTTGCAGGAACAGGAAAACAATGGTCAGAACGACGATGAACGTCAGCACCAAGGATACGACGATTTCATCCAGCGTCGCGCTGACAAACCGTGTGGAGTCGAATTTGATTTCATAAGTCAGATCGTCCGGGAAGTAACCCGCCTGACGTTCCATTTCCGCGCGCACCGCATTGGCCACATTCAGCGCATTGGCACCCGGTGCCGGATAAACTGACAGAAAGGCGGACGGCGTCTGATTCAGCGTAGCGTTTACCTGATAATCCTGCGCACCCAGCTCAATGCGGGCGACGTCATGCAAACGCACCGTGCCGCCGTTGGCATTTTTACGCACAATAATATTGCCGAACTCTTCCGGCGTACTCAAACGTCCGGCCCCGCTGATGGTGAGCGTTTGTTGCTGCATGGACGGACTTGGCGAAGCGCCAATCTGACCGGCCGCCGCCTGCACGTTCTGGCTCTGGATTGCCGAACTGATTTCCATGCTGCTGACATCCAGCGCTTCCATTTTGCGGGGATCGAGCCAGATTCGCATGCTGTAATCGCGAGAACCAAACACGCGGACATCGCCGACGCCGTCGATACGCGCTAAAGCATCGCGCAGCTGAATGCTGGCGAAGTTACTGATAAACAGCATGTCGTGAGTATGTTTCGGGGATAACAGGCTGATCCCGAGTAAAATATTGGATGCCTGCTTACGCACGGAAACGCCAGTATTCAGCACTTCCGGCGGGAGCTGAGAGCTGACCTGAGAGATACGGTTTTGCACTTCAACCGCCGCAGTATCAGGATCCGTTCCGCTGGCAAACGTAATCGTCAGCGAGTAACTGCCGTTATTGCCGCTGTTAGAGGACATATACAGCATATTGCTGACGCCGTTGACCTGCGCTTCAATGGGCGCAGCAACAGATTCCGCCACGTCACGCGCACTGGCGCCGGGGTAAACCGCGCTGACAGAAACAACGGGCGGCGTGATGTCCGGATATTGTTCCACCGGGATCACCTTGAGCGCCACGGCACCAATCAGTGCCGTGACCAGCGCGATGACCACCGCAAAGCGCGGTCTTTTAATGAATTGCTCGAGCATAGTTATTCCTTAACCTTTTTTTGCCGGCGTCGCCGGAGCACCCGAGGCGTCCCGCGTCTTCACTTTCATCCCTGGCTGGATCCACTGCAGCCCTTCGGTGACCACTTTTTCTCCTCCCTGCAAACCGTCCAGAACGAAATATCCCTGTCCGGTCTGCGCCCCCAAGCGGACTGGCCGTTTCTCAACCTGCTGCTCAGCATTCACCAGCAAAACAAAGTGGCCGGTGGCATCCTGCTGTAAAGCCGCGGCTGGCAGAACCGGAAGTTTCTGTCCGGAGCGCGGTGCTGCCAGCACGTTAACTGAGCCACCCGGTAATAAACGGTGATCCGGATTCTCAACGGTCAGCCTGACGGGCAACGTGCCGGTTTGCGTATCAATGCGGTTTCCCAGGGATTCAAACTTCGGTGTTTTCAGGTACGGCGAACCATCTGATAAACGCAGCGAAAGCGTCATGTTATCCGCCGCGAAAGCGTCCTCAAGCGAACCGCTGCTCTGGCTGGCACTGAGTACGTCGCGCTCGTTAACGGAAATCACCACACGAACCGGATCGAGCTGAACAATTTCAGTCAGCGCGCCACTCGCCGGATTCACCAGACTGCCGGTGTGATAATGGCTCACGCCAATCCGCCCGGAAATAGGTGCGGTAATGCGGGTAAAGCCCAGCTGTAATTCCTGAGTTTTCAGGGCGGCCTGAGCCTGCGCGACGGCGGCCCGGGCGGTATCGCGTGCGGCAAGTGCGGTATCGACATCGGACTGGCTGACTGTCCGCGCATCGCCCAGACGCTGAATGCGGTTCAGATGCGTCTGCGCATGTCGGGCCGTGGCGTTCGCACTGTCGAGCTGCGCTTTCGCCTGCGCGACTGCGGAGTGATGCAGCGCGGGGTCGATTTCGTAAAGGACATCCCCCTCTTTAACCAGCTGACCTTCCTGGAAAACTCTCCTGGAAATAAAACCTTCCGTGCGGCTGACAACATTCACCGCCTGAACAGCCTCAAGGCGGCCGAGATAAGTGCGGCTGACGCCATCAGTTTGCGTTGCGATAGTCGATGTTGTAACCGTCGGAACAGATTGCGCTGTTGCGACAACCGGAAGGGATAAAAACAGAGCCAGCAGTGGGGATAAAACTGCATGACGGCATACTGCAGGAAACATAGTGTCACTCTCCGTGTCAGGTCGGATGCCGGTTATGTTGGGTCAGGAAAGTGCACGCACCGGCTCATATCCATTTTAGTAGATAAAAAAATTCCTAATCAGAATTTTCGGAGATTATAGAGGTGATAACTTTCCATAAACTGATCCCGATCAGTTTGCATAATATCCCGTGATTTCTTTACGTTATATTTAAGGAATATTTAGAATTAATATTCCGAAGAGTCTTATCTGCTAAATCAGATAACGTTTTTCATTTTAGTCATTATCCAAAAATAACAATCACGGATGAAATCAATTTTTTTACTCAAATTTTTAGTAATAAAACAAACTTTACCGTCGATGACAAAACCTGACAAACCCGCATCCAGACTGAACCCCAGCCCATCCCAGCCTTCCTGACGAATCAAAAACGAATAAGCTGAACAAGATAACCATAATCAGTTCAAAAATAGTGAACAAGTTAAATTAATCATCTATTTTGCAAATAATAGTTTGCCAGAATGTTTCCAAATGTTTACTTTCCAAAAATAACTCTCACAATGAGCGGCCAAATTATGTTTTGGAAAAATACGACTGTGCGCTTCGGGCATATTTCAATTCTGATCCACTGGATTGTTGCGCTGGCCGTTTATGGCCTTTTCGCCCTGGGATTATGGATGGTCGGACTGGGCTATTACGACACCTGGTATCACCGGGCGCCGGAAATTCATAAAAGCATTGGCGTGCTGGTTTTCGCGGCCATGGTATTCCGGCTGGCCTGGCGCTTTATTTCGCCGCCACCAAAACCGCTGGACAGCTACAGCGCCAAAACCCGGCTCGGGGCGTGGCTCGCGCATGTTCTGCTCTTTGCCGGTCTGTTCGGGATCCTGCTCAGCGGCTATCTCATTTCGACCGCCGAAGGCCAGCCGGTCAGCGTTTTCGGTTGGTTTGATATCCCGGCCACGCTGTTCGGGCTGGAGCAACAGGCGGACATCGCCGGCACCGTACATCTGTGGATGGCGTGGGGAATTGTGATTATCTCTGCGTTCCACGCGCTGGCCGCACTCAAACATCATTTCATCGACCGCGACAGCACGCTGACACGCATGCTGGGGCGCTGAACTGTTTCACCTTGCGATTCACTTAACGGATAAATGGAGAATAACCATGCTGAAAAAAACCACTCTGGGCCTGACACTGGCATCCCTGTTGTTAGCCGCAGGCACAGCAAGTGCGGCGAATTACAAAATCGACAAAGAAGGACAGCACGCGTTTATTGAGTTTCGCATCAAGCATCTGGGCTACAGCTGGCTTTACGGCAGTTTTAACGATTTTGACGGCGGCTTTACCTTTGACGAGAAAGACCCGGCAGCGGATAAAGTGAACGTGAGCATCAACACCACCAGCGTGTTCACGAACCATGCCGAGCGTGATAAACACCTGCGCAGCGCGGAATTCCTCAATGTGAGCAAGCATCCGCAGGCCACGTTTAAATCCACGTCGGTGAAAAAAGAGGGGGATAACCTGGCCGTTACCGGTGATTTCACCCTGAATGGCGTGACGAAACCGTTAACCCTTCAGGCGAAATTGCTGGGTCAGGGTAAGGATCCGTGGGGCGGTTATCGCGCCGGGTTTGAAGCCGCAGGCACGATTGCGCTGAAAGATTACGGGATCACTACCGATCTCGGCCCTGCTTCGCAGGATGTTGAGCTGATCATTTCCGTGGAAGGCGTGCAGGAGAAGTAATCCGCATCGCCAAAACAAAAGGCCCTGACGGTATTAAATCGTCAGGGCCTTTGTTACGACGGATCGGCAGTTCAGTCGTTTTCCGGTGCCGGAATGTGCATGGTTGTTTGCAACAGCCCTTTGGACTTGTTGAAAATCTTGATCCCATTTTCACGGCCAGCACGCAGCGCACGCTGTTCTTCAACCGGCAGTTTCAGCTCAGTCATACAGATTTCGCTGCAACAACCGTCGAACTTCGCCGCACAGGTCGGGCACTGAATGAACAGCAAATGGCAGCCGTCATTTTTACAGTTGGTATGGTTATCACACGCCGCACCACACTGGTGACAATGCGCGATCACATCGTCAGAAATGCGTTCGCCCATGCGCTCATCAAAGACGAAGTTTTTACCTTTGAATTTAACCGGCAAACCCTGCTCTTTCGCTCGGCGCGCATATTCGATAATGCCGCCTTCCACGTGATACACGTTTTTAAAACCGTTATGCAGCATGTAGGCGCTGGCTTTTTCACAGCGAATACCGCCGGTGCAGTACATGACGATTTTCTTGTCTTTGTCTTCTTTCAGCATATCAACGGCCATGGGCAGCTGATCGCGGAAAGTGTCAGACGGGACTTCAATCGCTTTATCGAAATGTCCCACTTCATATTCGTAGTGGTTACGCATATCGACAAACAGCGTGTCCGGGTCGTCAATCATGGCGTTGACCTGCTCGGCTTTCAGGTACTCACCGATATTCGACGGATCGAACGACTCATCATCGATGCCGTCCGCCACAATACGGTCACGCACTTTCAGACGCAGAACCCAGAAGGATTTGCCGTCATCTTCCAGCGCCACGTTCAGGCGGATGTTATCCAGCGCCGGATGGCTGGAAAACAGCTCGGTTTTGAACGCGTCAAACTGGCTTTGCGGAACGCTGATCTGCGCGTTAATCCCTTCTTTTGCCACGTAAATACGGCCAAACACATTCAGGCGAGTCAGGCTGATATACAGGGCATCGCGAAAAGCTTTCGGGTCTTCGAGCTGGAAATACTTATAAAAAGAAACAGTCGTGCGGGGCTCGGTTTCAGCCAACATACGCGCTCTGAGTTCCTCATTAGAAATACGGTTATGTAACACTGGCATGGTGTACGTTCCTGTCTTTCAGGGGGATTTAATTATTGGAAACCAATTAGCTACTTTTGAAGCGGCAAGATTATACATTAAAGCAACACGGACGACATCTTCCGTTGCAAATTCATGATAAGAAAAACACCTGCTGCGTCTTGCCTTTTCTCTAAATGCGGTAACCTATTCTCAGATGTTATCCATACTTGTGATCTATCCACCACACTGATTTTTTAAAGGGCAGGAAACATGAGCAAGCTTTTTGAACCGATTTCTCTGGGCGGCCTGACGCTCCCTAACCGCATTGTTATCGCACCAATGTGCCAGTATTCCTCCGACGAGGGGAAAGCGACTTCGTGGCACCACGCGCATCTCGGGCAATTGTCATTTTCCGGTGCCGGTTTGCTGATCCTCGAAGCCACAGCGGTGGAAGCCGTCGGGCGCATTTCTGCGCAGGATTTAGGGCTGTGGGATGATGAAACCGAAGCCGCGCTGAAAGGACTGGTCGACGGCCTGCGCGAAAACAGCAACATTCCTCTCGGTTTACAGCTCGGCCACGCAGGACGCAAAGCCTCTCACGCCGCACCGTGGAAAGGGGGTGCGCAAATACCTCAGTCCGCCGGTGGCTGGCAAACCGTCGCACCTTCCGCTCTTCCTTTTGCCGAAGGAACGGAAGCGCCCGTCGCGCTTTCTGCTGAACGTATCAGCGAACTGAAAAAAGCGTACGTGGATAGCGTACGGCGCGCCGACCGCCTCGGGTTCGATCTGCTGGAACTGCACGGTGCGCACGGTTATCTCCTGCACCAGTTCCTGTCCCCGCTTTCCAACCAGCGCACCGATCAGTACGGCGGTTCACTGGAAAACCGTATGCGCCTGCTGCTGGAAATCTTCCAGGAAATTCGCGCGGCCTTCCCGGCTGATAAACCCATCGGCGTGCGTATTTCCGCCACCGACTGGGTAGAAGGAGGTTGGGATCTGGAGCAATCTGTCGAACTCGCCAAAGCACTGGATAAGCTGGGTTGCAGCTATATTCATGTGTCCAGCGGCGGCCTGAGCCAGCACCAGAAAATCACCGTGGGGCCAAATTATCAGGTGCCCTTCGCTGACAGCATTAAACAGCACGTCAAAATGCCGGTGATCGCCGTTGGCTTAATCACTGAACCGGAACAGGCCGAAGCCATTGTCGGCACCGGACAGGCAGACATGATCGCACTGGCGCGCGGTATTTTGTATAACCCACGCTGGCCGTGGCACGCCGCTGCCAAACTCGGGGCAAAAGTTTACGCACCGAAACAATACTGGCGCAGCGAGCCTCATAGCGTGAAAGGATTATTCCTGCCGGATTAATACCGGGCAGTTTAATAAACGTGATCACGGACAGCCCCCGGGCTGTCCGTTTCATTGACAAAAAGCCATTCTCTGCGGATATTTGATTCGAAGACTCATGGAGAAAACAGCTGAATTGTTCATAAATAAATCACATTGTTTTTCATTCATACAGTCCATAAGTTAAATGAGGTATTAGTGCCGTGAATTTTCACCTAATACCAAAAAAGTGCCACAATATGTCACTTTGCTACTAAAAATAACGGATAACACGCGCTCCATATCGGAATGTGGACGTATTTCTGTAGCGGGCTGCTGCATTAGACAGAGCTTATAAACTTTCTACTTCGATCCATTGACGCAGAGATTCTATGACTCAGGTACCTACCTTTAATCGTTCGTTATTGCATCCACGCTACTGGATCACCTGGATAGGTCTGGGGTTGTTGTACGCGCTGGTCTTATTACCTTATCCGGTCATTTACCGCATCGGTACCGGGCTTGGGCGCTTCTCAATGCGCTTTCTGAAACGTCGCTACAAAATCGCCCAGCGTAATATCGAACTGTGTTTCCCCGACATGTACCCTGAACAGCGGGAAGACATGGTCGTGAAAAATTTCGAATCAGTTGGCATGGGTTTATTTGAAACCGGCATGGCCTGGTTCTGGCCTGACTGGCGTATTGAACGCTGGTTTAAAGTCAGCGGTCTGGAACACATACAGCGCGCCCGCGATAACAAACAAGGCGTGCTGCTAATTGGCGTTCATTTCCTGACGCTGGAACTGGGTGCGCGTATTTTCGGTATTCATAATCCGGGCGTCGGTGTTTATCGCCCGCATGACAATAAGCTGATGGACTGGATCCAGACCAAAGGCCGCATGCGTTCAAATAAAGGGATGCTGGATCGCAAAGACCTGAAAGGAATGATCCGCAGCCTGAAACAAGGCGACATTATCTGGTACGCGCCGGATCACGACTACGGCCCGCGCGCCAGCGTGTTTGTACCCTTCTTTGCCGTGGATAAAGCCGCGACAACCACCGGCACCTATCTGCTGGCACGAATGGGCAAACCGGCCATCATTCCGTTTACACCGCGCCGTCTGGCTGGCGGAAAAGGCTACGAGATGATTATTCATCCGCAGGTCGCTGATTTCCCGCTGGATGATGAAGTGGTTGCTGCCGCGTACATGAACAAAGTGGTAGAAGACGAAATTCGTCAGGCGCCCGAGCAATACATGTGGCTGCATCGACGCTTCAAAACGCGTCCCCAGGGCGAGCCTTCGCTGTACAAAGCCCTCAGCGAATAAACTTAAAGGCCGGCTCAGCGCATCCTGAACCGGTTTTATTGATTTGCTTCAACAATTTTTTTGACAGACTTCTTCAAAGTTATCAGATTTTATCCTATCCGGTTTAGGCCAATACTCTCCCCATGATTTCTCCACGTGATTACCCCCTCACTTCTTGGGAGCCGCGTGGCCACTTTGTGACCTTCAAAAGGAATACATTATGTTGGCTAAAATGAACACTGCTTTTACCCGCGTTACCGATCACCCTGACTTTGGTAAATTACTGTTACGTCTCACTTTCGGGATTTTGATTTTATTCCACGGCGTGGCGAAAATGGAAAATGGCGTGGGCTGGATTGCCAAAATGTTGCAGGCTGCCGGCTTACCGGGATTCATCGCTTATGGCGCATACATCGGTGAAGTGATTGCACCGGTTCTGATTATTCTGGGTATTTTTACCCGCCCTGCCGCGCTGGTGATGGCATTCAACATTTTAGTGGCAGTTTTGCTGGTGGTTGCGGGTAAATTCTTCACCGTGACCGACGTCGGCGCCTGGGGTCTGGAAGGCGAAGCACTGTACTTCTTTGGCGGGCTGGTGATTATGTTCCTGGGCAGTGGCCGTTATTCTGTGATGAAAAACGCAGCCCTGCGGTAAACCCTGTTTTTTGCTGTGTCTGTCTTTTGGTTTTTATTTTAATTCTGTGTCTGACGCGGCCGGCCTCATCGCTGGCCGTATTTTTTTGCATTTTCGCTCCTCAGTTGATCTCCTTCACCACACCTCTCGCGATAAAACGGTATTTTACTTTCGTTGTTACAGTTCATTAACATCATTGAAGTGGATGATAATTAGGCGCATAATTATCCAGCCAATTGATTGTTACTTGTGCTCTGCCTTGCTCCCATCTGTCATTCCAGAGCTAATCTGACCTCTTTTTTCGGTAATTTATGACTTCGGCATCTGAATCTGAAACCGCACCAGAACCCATAAACTGGAAACGAAATCTGTATGTTGCCTGGATTGGCTGCTTCCTTACCGGTGCCGCGTTCAGCCTGATCATGCCTTTCCTGCCGCTTTACGTCGAAACTCTGGGTGTCACCGGCCATGAATCCCTGAACATGTGGTCGGGTTTGGTTTTCAGTATTACCTTCCTGTTTTCCGCGATTGCTTCGCCCTTCTGGGGCGGCCTGGCTGACCGTAAAGGCCGTAAAATCATGCTGCTGCGCTCGGCGTTGGGCATGGCGATTGTCATGATGCTCATGGGCTTTGCGCAAAACATCTGGCAATTCTTAGTCCTTCGCGCGCTGCTGGGTTTGCTCGGCGGCTTTGTGCCGAATGCCAATGCGCTGATTGCCACACAAATTCCCCGCAATAAAAGCGGCTGGGCGCTGGGAACACTCTCCACAGGCGGCGTCAGCGGCGCACTGCTTGGCCCGCTGGTCGGCGGGTTACTGGCAGATAACTACGGTTTACGCCCGGTATTCTTCATCACCGCAGCCGTACTTTTTCTCTGTTTTGTGATGACGTTGTACTGCATCCGCGAACAGTTTGTCCCTGTAAATAAGAAAGACATGCTCAACCGCAAACAGGTTTTTGCCTCGCTGAAAAATCCCAAGCTGGTATTGTGCCTGTTCGTCACCACAATGATTATTCAGGTGGCGACCGGATCGATTGCGCCGATACTCACGCTTTACGTGCGTGAACTGGCCGGTAATACGCAGAATCTGGCGTTTATCAGCGGGATGATTGCGTCGGTGCCCGGCGTGGCAGCACTGATGAGTGCGCCGAGGCTGGGAAAACTGGGGGACAGAATCGGGCCTGAAAGGATTTTGGTGGCCATGATGGGGTTATCCGTCCTCTTGCTAATCCCGATGGCATTCGTGCAAACGCCGCTTCAGTTAGGCATTTTACGTTTTCTTTTGGGGGCAACAGACGGCGCGCTGCTCCCGGCGGTGCAAACGCTGCTGATTTATAACTGCACCAATCAGGTGGCGGGAAGGGTCTTCAGCTATAACCAATCGTTCCGTGATGTCGGGAATGTCACCGGCCCTCTGCTGGGTGCGGCAGTTTCGGCAAGCTACGGGTTCCGAACGGTATTTTGCGTCACGGCGCTGGTGGTGATGTTTAATGCCGTTTATTCCTGGTGGTGTTTGCAACGCCGGCCGCGTCAGGCGATGGTCGATTAATTCCGGCCAGCGTGTAAAACACTTTACTTGGCTTTTTCTGCCTGCGGAGGCATCGGCAGATGGTCAGGCACTTCGACAACCGCCAGACGGACTTCATAATGTTTGCCCGCCGTTGTCGCCGGAAGCACCGAAGTCAGTTTCTGAATTGTTTCCGTTGGATTATCGCTAGCCATGCTCGCACAGAATAGTGCGCCCGGATGGCAGAGCCCCATCATCACCGGTGGCGGAGGCAGCATGCCTTCATGGTCGGATGGCGGCATACCGTGCGGATATTCCATCGGCGGTTGTGGATGCGTACTGTCAGCCGCCATACCGGCGACACTGAAAAACAGGCCAAGACCACACAGCGGCATAAGCAAAGTACGGGAAAAAATCTTCATAACAGTAACCTTTTTCTTGAAAGTTCACCGTCACTCTACCCGCCAATTCTTCCCCGGACTGGCGGTTTGCTAAACTTTTACCTTCTGCCACCGTCCTCTTTGCAAAGCTGAAGCTCTTCTGACATTTCTCTCTACACGGTCCAGTCACGTGAAGCCAGCACCACGCGATAACCGTCTAAATCTTCAAACGTTTGACCATTTTCATCCCAGTACGGATTGTACGAAGGAACGGCAATAAACCCGGCTTGCAGCATCGCGTCACACTGCGCCTGCCATTGCGCATCCTCCGGGATATAAAACACCAACAGGCTATCCTGCGTTGGCGCGCGCCCGACGGTTGTTCCCCGGTGATGTGTAAATTCCAGGTGATAGTGATGATGCGGATGGCCGATCAGAACGCCATCAAAATTCTGATGGTCGCTGAAACCGCCGATCACCTCAAAGCCCAGTCCCTGACTGTACATCGCCGCAATCCGCTCCAGATTATCGGTCGGACGGGCAACCCTCAGCACTGCGTTTCGTGAAACCATAGCCGCCATAACTCCTTCAACTTACCGTGTTCCGGCATTAAGACTCAGAGAATAGCAGAAGAAAGGCGACCTGTTTTTTCATCTCAAAACTTGCATCCTGTCAGTTATCGACAACAATCATTTAATCAGAGTTTTCACTGTCAGATGGCTGTTACTTCTTCATTCCTAACGCTATTTACTATCAAGACTATTGATTATTTCCCCTTATTCAACTCAGGAGACAACAATGAGCATGTACGCAACGCTTGAAGAAGCTATTGATGCCGCCCGCGAAGAATTTCTCGAAGCCGCACAGGAAAGAGTTCAGAACGATGAAGAGCCCGTTCCGGATCAGTTCAACCTGCAAAAGTACATCATGCAGGATGGCGATGTGATGTGGCAGGCAGAATTTCTCAGCGATGAAGGCGATGCCATCGATGCGCTGACGTTCCGCAGCGGCCCGGCCGCGCAGGCTATCTTTGATGAAGATTACGATCAGATTGAACTCGAAGAAGAATGGCAGGAAGAAGCGACGCTGTATGAATGGGATGAAGGTGAATTCCAGCATGAGCCGCAGCTGGATACGGAAGAAGGCGAAGCCGCCGCCGAAGAGTGGGATGACGAGGACGATTATCCGGGACGGGATATCGACTAAACGTTTATAACAGATTTATTCGTAAGGCCCGTGGCGGGCGTCAATCGGCAACATGAAGGTATCGACAATCATGGACAGCGGGACATCAATAACAGTGACATACCGCCACGGGCTGTCACGTAAATCCCACTGCACGCCGGGATAATACTGGTTGCCATGCCCCTGCCCTGGCACGGTCCGGCTGATAATGCTGCCACAACCTGTGAGCGAGGTAGCCAGTAGCACCAGTACACATCCACGAAAAATTACGCGATTAATCACTTACCCAACCTGTCGATTCAAATCAAAAAGAAGCTCTTTTTAAGCGCTGAACAGCGCGCTCAGAATAGCACGCGCGTCATGTTCCCTGATGTTAAGGGGACGTAAAACTTTATACGCTGCAGGCCTGAGAGTCACCTGTTGTCTTTGCGGCGTGATGGCCTGTGCGGGCCGGTGATCGTGAAGCAATAAAAAGGGCAGCATGTTTTCACATACTGCCCTTTCCGTCCGCTATTTAACTCAGGCGGATTTAACTTCCAGAGTCTGCGTCACAGGGAAAGCCTGCACGTTACGCGGAAGCTGGTCGTAATAAGCTCCCCACGCCTGCTGATCGGGTTGCGTCCACACCGCGGAGTGTAAACGCGCCATCAGCACCGGGTCGCTCAGCAAGACCAGACGGTCAGCTTTGCCCAAATCTTTTGGCCCGGTTTTCAGGGCCTGCTCCAGACGAGCCCGACGACCGTTTTCTACAGTTTCACGCAACAGATGACGGGATGTTGCCATCGCCGTAGCCAGTGCGTTGAAGCCCGGATCAAACACCGCATGCATAAAGCCGTTTTGCAGCTTACGTTCACGGTTCAGTGCCAGATATTCTTCAGTCGCAACCAGCTCACGCGGCGGATCGTACTCTTCCGGGATCAGGAACAGCTTGGCTTTCTTACTCTTAATCCCCAGCGTTGCTCGGCTCGACAGAACCGAAACAATCGGTGACAGGATCAGAGAGAAGACGATTGGCGCCAGCCACCACAGGAAGCGCAAGTCCAGCCATGCCATACCGGCAGCCCAGACGGCACCGAGCAGAAGCTGCGAACCATGGCGTTTAAATGCTTCACCCCACGGCGTGTCATCATCATCACGCTGCGGAGAGTTCCAGACCACTTCCCAGCCCAGGAATGCGCTGACCACGAAAACGGTGTGGAACAACATACGCACCGGTGCGAGCAGCACCGAGAACAGCATTTCCAGGAACATGGAAACCAGCAGACGGAATGCACCACCAAATTGCTTCGCTCCCTTCGCCCAGATCAGGACGATACTCAGCAGTTTTGGCAGGAACAACAGAACCATTGTTGTCGAGAACAGGGCAATTGCCAGCTCAGGACGCCATTGTGGCCATACCGGGAATAACTGCCGCGGTTGCAGGAAGTACGTCGGTTCCATCAACGTATGCACCACCTGTAATGCCGTGGACAACGCAAGGAACGTAAACCACAGCGGCGCAGAAAGGTAGGACATAACGCCGGTCAGGAAGACCGCACGGTGAACCGGGTGCATGCCTTTGACCAGGAACAGGCGGAAGTTCATCAGGTTACCGTGACACCAGCGACGGTCGCGTTTCAGCTCGTCGAGCAGGTTTGGCGGTAATTCTTCATAGCTACCCGGCAGGTCGTAAGCAATCCACACCCCCCAGCCTGCACGGCGCATCAGCGCAGCTTCCACAAAGTCGTGAGACATGATGGAACCGGCAAATGAACCTTCACCCGGCAACGGTGCAAGCGCACAGTGCTCGATGAACGGTTTCACGCGGATAATGGCGTTGTGCCCCCAGTAGTGAGATTCACCCAACTGCCAGAAGTGCAGACCGGCGGTAAACAGCGGGCCGTAAACACGTGTCGCAAACTGCTGGCAACGCGCATACAGCGTATCCATGCCCGACGCTTTTGGCGCAGACTGAATAATACCGGCGTTCGGATTCGCATCCATTAGACGAGCCAGACCGGTCAGACATTCGCCGCTCATGACGCTGTCCGCATCGAGGATAACCATGTAGGCATATTCCCCGCCCCAGCGACGGCACCAGTCATCAATGTTTCCGCTTTTACGCTTCACACGGCGACGGCGACGGCGATAGAAGATACGACCATGACCGTCTACGTCGCGGCATACTTCCATCCAGGCTTTCTGTTCAGCGACACAAATATCCGGATCGTAACTGTCACTCAACACGTAGATATCAAACTGATCCAAATCACCGGTAGCTTTAACAGATTCGTAAGTAGCACGCAGGCCCGCGAAAACGCGTTCCACGTCTTCGTTACAAATCGGCATGATCAGCGCAGTACGGTTATTCGGGTTCAGCGGCTCATCGCCCTTAGTCGAGGCGGTGATGCTGTATTTGTCGCGCCCGATAAGCAATTGTAAAAAGCCCATCAGCGCGGTCCAGAAACCGGCCGAAACCCAACAGAACAGAATTGCAAACAACACCAGAATCCCGGTCTGCAACACGTACGGCAGCAATTGCAGAACCGACTGCAACCAGTCCTGATTCAGCATATCTGCGGGGTCGATCAGCGCCCACCCCTGATAAGGCAGGATGGTTTTCATGTACCAGGTTGCGATCGCCGTCTGAACCAGCATCAGAACCAGCAGGACATAACGACGAACCGAACCGGCATGACGCCAGCGCTTTTCTGACTCCGGCATATCGGCAACCGTATGACGCGAAGCCGCGCTGCGTCCCATCAGATTGTCCCAGAAACGCCCTACCGGGTTGGTACGCCAGACATCCGGGAACATACTTGAACGCTTCACAGGCGGCATTGCGCTGGCGATGGTACGCCCTTCGTTGTCCACTTCGTCCAGAGAACCGTTGGCCAGCGCATCCGGCCAGCTTGCGCCGACGCGCGCTTTCACCGAGAGCAAAGGTGCATCCGGTTCAGGGGCATTAGCAGAGGCTGTCACATCACCGCCTAAGCGGTGATGTACGGTAGCAAAAGCCTGCTCATCTTCAGCGGGAAGCTGCTGAGTGAGCGCCGCTTTCTGATCATCAGTAAGCGGCAAAGCTTCTACATAATCATGAGTAGAGTGCGTTGACTTATTCATTTGCAGGCAGCTGATAGCTCCAGGTTTCACTCAGTGTTTTATCGCCATTAGCCAGAGAAGCGCGCATTTCGATCGCTTTCTTCGGATCTTTCACTTTCAGGCGCAGCGTCAGACGCCAGCCTTTGGTTACCGGATTATAGCGGACAGTGTTTTCAACCAGTTCACCGTTGTCACCCACGCTGACCTGAGACGCCACCGGAGTGTCGCTTTTCAGGGCTTTCAGATTTGGGCCGACAAAATCAACCAGGAAAGCCACGCTGCCGTCAGGTTCACGGATCAGATTCGACTGTTTCACATCACCGGTAGAACGCATGGTACGTTCAACCCACGCCAGATCAGGAGAATGTAATTTTTCTTCTTCACGGGTGAAATGCAGACGATAGTTCAGGCTCAGCGGTTTACCGGCATCCGGCAATTGTTCCGGCGTCCAGAATGCGACGATGTTGTCGTTGGTTTCGTCTGCGGTTGGAATTTCCACCAGCTCAACTTTACCTTTACCCCAGTCGCCTTTGGTCTCGACCCAGCCACTCGGACGCAGGTCGTAACGATCGTCGAGATCTTCAAAGTTTGAGAAGCTGCGACCCCGTTGCAACAGACCGAAGCCTTTCGGGTTCTCCATGGAGAACTGGCTGACAGCAAGGTGTTTCGGATTGTTCAGCGGACGCCAGATCCATTCACCGTTACCGGCATGGATAGACAGACCATTGGAATCATGCAGCGCCGGACGATAGTTCATCACCGGAGAGGGCTGATTCGCGCCAAACAGGAACATGCTGGTCAGCGGAGCGATACCCAGTTTGCCGACTTTGTCACGCAGATAAACTTGTGACTGCACGTCAACGGTCGCTTCTTTGCCCGGATACACATCCAGACGATAAGCACCGGTCGCACGCGGCGAATCGAGCAAGGCATAAATGACTAAATGTTTTTCGTCTGGATTTGGACGTTCAATCCAGAACTCGCGGAAACGCGGGAATTCTTCGCCGGAAGCCAGCGCGGTGTCGATCGCCAGACCACGGGCAGACAAGCCATAAACCTGGCCTTTACCGATGACGCGGAAGTAGCTGGCACCCAGCACACTCATAATTTCATCATCTTTGTCTGCTTTATTGATCGGATAAAGCACTTTGAAGCCAGCAAAACCGAGGTTTTTGACTGAGTCAGCGTCATGTTTGACGTTGCCAAAGTTAAAGTAGTCCGGGCTGTATTTGATTTCTTTTACGGAGTCTGCCGTCACTTCGTTGATTTTTACCGGAGTGTCGAAGTACATCCCCTGATGGTAGAACTCAAGCTTGAAAGGCGTATTCAGGTTTTTCCAGTACGCTTTGTCATGATTGAACTGAATTTGTTGGTAATCTGCGAATTTAAGATCGCGGAATTGAGACGGAAGATTGCTTTTCGGCGCTTCGTAACCTTTATCGGCTAATGCCTTCGCTTGTTTGGCAACATCATCTATAGAAAAAGCCCAGGCAGATGAGGTGAACATGGTCATCAACACTGCGGCACTTAGCAAACGGACTTTGATCATACGTGACCCTATGGAAAAATTTTTATCCGACACTTTGTCTCCTATGCGCGCTTCAATCATTCACTGTAACTATTTTATGGGAAGTGTCAGGTTTCCGACAACTTGAGCAGTCGATGGTTCAGCCATTGATGAACCGTTTAAGCGCAACAGGGTACAAGGATATCAATTCGTTGAAACTCCGGCTATGGAAACTTGTCCTATAACAATGCATGTTTTAAGGTGAGAAACTAAACTAATGTCAACGACAGTCATTTTTGGTTACCTGAGAAATTAGCCCGAATACAAACTACGCTCTAAAATTAGGATGAGCCACATACAACGGATACGTAATGAAACCACAAAAACCACAACGTGAGTTTTTCCTGGACTCTATCCGCGCATATTTGATGCTGCTGGGTATTCCTTTCCATATATCATTGATTTACTCCAGTCATATCTGGGCGGTAAACAGTGCGGTGCCTTCGCACGGCCTGACAATTTTCAATGATATTATCCATGCCTTCCGGATGCAGGTTTTCTTTGTCATCTCCGGGTATTTTTCTTATATGCTGTATGAGCGCTACGACTCGCACCAGTGGCTCAAGGTACGTCTGGAGCGGGTTGCCATCCCGCTGGTAGCGGCCTTCCCGCTGATTACAATCCCGCAGCTCTATTTCCTGATGAAATTCACCAGTAAATTCTCAGACTGGGGAAATATGGATTTCTATCAAAAGATTAACATTACCGTCTGGGAATTAGTGTCCCATTTATGGTTCCTGTTAACGTTAGTTATTCTGACCAGTATTTGTTTTTACCTCTTCAAATTTATTAAAGAAATTAAGACTAGTCGTATTCAATTAATAAAAACCCGGACAAACACGTTAGGAAAACTCTCAATTGTATTTTTATTTATCGGCTTAATTTACGCCGCGTTTAACCGCGGGCTGTATCTTTTTGCACCTAATTTACTTTCCAACGGTGCGTTTAATTTCGTCGTGATGCAGACATTGTTTTATCTGCCATTTTTCATCATCGGCGCGTGTGCTTATAAATTCTCCTGGTTGAAAGAGCTGTTCCTGAAGCCTTCAGCAACTGCCGGCGTGGTGAGTATCTTCCTGTTCGCCGCTTACATGTTTAATCAGCACGTGAATACTCCGCAGCTGTACTCGATGGAAATCGACGCCATCATCACCACCCTGTTGGGGATCCTGATGGTTAATGTGGTGTTCTCATTCAGTCACTACCTCCTCAATTTCCAGGCGCCGTGGATTACTTATCTGGTGAACTCGTCGCTGTTTATCTATCTGATTCACCACCCGTTAACGCTGATTTACGGGGCATTTATCACGCCGAAGATCCACAGCGACTGGCTGGGTTTCTGGCTGGGTCTGGTGTTTGTATTCGGTATTGCGTTTATCTTGTACGAAGTACACAAACGCATTCCGATTCTGCGATTCCTGTTCTCGGGTAAACCGCAGCATCCGGCGAAGAAGGATTCATCGGACGCCACGCCACCGCAGAATCAGGCGTCCTGACGCTTCAGGTGAAGCGAAAACAAAAAGGGCCGTGCGGTTAAGCATGGCCCTTTTGCTTTCAGGCGGCTGATTTTTGACGCAAAGAAAGACAAACGAAAATCAGCGTGACGCAGTATCTATCGTCGGGATCACCGACATTCCGACTTTCAGCCGCTTCGCATCGGCCTGATCTTTATCCAGCACAATCTTCACCGCCAGACGCTGCACCACTTTGGTGTAGTTACCGGTTGCATTATCCGGTGAGATCGGCGAAAACGTGACACCCGTGGCCGGAGAAATACTGTCCACTGTCCCTTTCAGCGTCACGCCCGGCAATGCGTCGATTTTGATATCAACTGGCTGATTTTGCTGCACATCACCCAGCTGCGTTTCCAGATAATTCGCCACAATATAAGCATCGTGAAGCGGCACGACTGCCAGCACACGGGTTCCTGCGCTGACATAGCCGCCGATGCGCAGAGAACGCTGGCCGACCACGCCGTCAACCGGCGCCGTGATTTCTGTATAGGAAAGATTGAGTTTCGCCTGCGCCAGCGCGGTGGCAGCAGAATCAATCGCCGCTTTGGCCTGCGCCTGCTCCGCTTTCAGTACGTCAACCTGCTTTTCAGCGGCCTGCACGGCGGCCATATCACTTTGCTGGGAAGCCAGTTTTGAGCGCAAACTGGCATCTGATTCATCACGAGCATCCGCCGTGCCGGAGCCATTTTGCAGCAAACGTTGGTAACGGTCAGCACTCTGGCGTGCATACGCAATACTGGCAGAATCCGCATTCACCAAGGCCTGCGCCTGTAAAATAGTCTGCTGCTGTTTCGCAAGTTGCGCGTTCAGGCTGAGCATTTGCGCATTCGCCGTTTCGAGGCTGGCCTGCGCGGTGAGCACGGCGTTGCGGTAATCGCGATCGTCAATTTTTGCCAGCACATCGCCCGCTTTAACACTCTGATTATCCTTAACATACACATCAGCAATCGTACCGGAAATCCGCGGTGCAACCAGTGTAGAGTCTGCCGACACAAAAGCGTCATCGGTTTCCGGTGCGCTCCCTGAAGACAACATCCAGAAGGCAATCACAATCAGTAATACCACCACCACGGCGGCAACCAGCCAGCTCAGGCGGACAGGCGATGTTTTTATCATGATGATTTTCTCTCGTACTTTCTTATAGTGAAATTCATTCGTTCAGGTGATGCTTCATTCAGGGGCGTTTAACCAGAGACTGAGGCGGATAAGAGCGTTTGGGCAGGATTGAGGCCAGCACAATCAGCGCAAGCGCCAGGCCGATAATCAGCATGTAAATATCAGCCAGGCTCATAACCAGTGCCTGCTTCCTGACCAGCGTGGAAAACTGCGTAATGACTTCCGTTGAAATCGCAGAACCGTCAGTGTTCAGCGGTGCCAGAAAACTGCTGCCACCGCCATAAGGCTGGGAAAGCAGATAATTCACACCGCCAATGTGATTGAGTAAAACGTTAGAATGGAACTGCTCACGGTCGCTGACCATCACGCCCAGAAGGGCACTTCCCGCAATACTCCCCATTCCGCGCGTGGTATTAAACATCGCTGCGGCAAAAGGGCCTTCCTGCGGTTGAACGACGCTGGTTGCGCCCAGCAAAATGGGCAACACCGCCATCGGCTGGCCGAACGCCTGCATAATCTGAATCACATAAAAGTTATCACGTGCCCAGACGCTGGTGATATGCGTTCCCCAGTAACAGGAAACCCCCACCAGCCCCAGCCCGCAGGCCAGAACCCAGCGGCTGTCTACCCAACGAATAGTCAGGAAAAACGCCACCAGCGGAGCCAGAAGCAGCTGCGGCAAACCGATCGTCAGCGCCAGCGGCCCGACCTGCACCGCACGAAATCCCCCCACCTGCTGCATGAAACTCGTCGGTAATGCCGAGCCGGATAAAAACAGGAACATCAGCGCAAACAGCGTGATTAAACCGTGCGCCAGATTGTGGCGTTTCAGCATTTGCAATTTGAACAGCGGCAACGGGTGATGCCATTCGTTAACCAGAAAAATCGTTAGCAGCGCCAGCGAGGCGAAAAACATGACGGTAATCAGCGGCGAGTTGAACCAGTCCAGCCGTTCGCCCTGTTGAAGAACCAGCACCAGCAAGGAAATGCCGCTGCATCCCGTCACCATGCCGACAATATCCATCTGTTTAAATCGCTCAAAACGCTGCGGATCTTGTGGCAATCCGTAACCAATCAGCAAATACCCCAGCACACACGGTGGAATAACCTGCCAGAACACCCACTTCCAGCCGACATAATCGGTCCAGATGGCTGCCATGGAGGTCGCGATGTTTGGCCCAAAAGTAGCGGTCAGCGCATAAGCACTCAGCCCGTAAAGTTTGTACTGCGGCGGCATAAAGCGCAGCGCCGCCGTCATCAGCAAAGGCGGCATCGCCCCGCCAAACAGTCCCTGAACCGCACGCAGCGTAATAAACACCGGCAGGTTGGGTGAATACGGTAAAACGGCGGCGACCAGCAAAAAGCCCAACGTTACGAACAGCGTGAAGCGGCGCAGCGAAAACGTCACCGCCAGCCACGGAGCAATCATCATGGCCGCCACTTCCGCAGCCTGATAGGAGCCGATCAGCCATGAACCGGCATCATTACTGATACTTAAAGCGCCACGAACATCAGCCAAAGCAATATCCGTGACACGGTCGTTCAGGCCGGAGCAAAGTGCGACGATCAATACGCCCGCTAATCCGGTGACCAGCCTCGCGGTAAACGGCGGTGGTCCGGACATTCCGGCGCTGCTTGCGGCCGGTGCCTGTGCAATTGACTGATTCATAGTTGTACTCATTAACTTCGCCGCTTTATGGTGCGCCGATAGTGAGAAGGCAGGTCTGCGCCGGGAAGGCGCAGTTCAGTGAGCGATGTCACTCATATTTCGATGCAATGCACCGCATCGTGATACACGCCAAAATACTATAATACGGTACAGTGTATTGCAATGTGATTAGGAATTGTTTTTCACCGGTTCAGCCATTACATTGGCAAGACAAGGTGTTGGCGGATGACACCGGATAATGAAGAAGGAAAAAGAATGGCGCAGGATATTCCGGCAGACGAAGAGCGCAGCGGTGGGATCCAAGTGATCTCGCGGGCAGCATCGGTGCTTAACGCACTGGGCAAACATCCTCAGGGCATGAGCCTGGGAGCCATCGCGAATGATGTCGATCTTCCGCGCTCGACGGTTCAGCGCATCGTTGCAGCACTGGCAGAAGAAGGGCTGGTGCGTTCGGAAGGCAACGGCGGTGTCCGGCTCGGGCCGACGTTGCTGAAACTGGCGTCAACAGTACACACCGACATGATCGCCATTGCCACACCGTTTCTCCGTCATCTGAACGAAATTACCGGGGAGACCGTCGCCATTGGCCGCGCCAGCGGTCGTCAGATTGCCAATATTCACTGCATTGTGTCGGAAAAAGAGTTACGCATTGTTCCCCGCGTGGGCCTGAATTTGCCGATATACAGCACTTCCTCAGGCCGTGCGCTGCTGGCGTTAAAAACCGATGAGGAAATTCGAATTATTGTCGGTGAAGTGCTGGAGCCGGCGACGAAAAATACCGTCGGCACGCTCGGCGCACTGCTCGATATCGTTGCCGACGTTCGCCGTAACGGTTACTCGATTGAAACGGGCGAAACGGTAGAAGGTGTATCCACTATTGCGATTGCCATCGACACGATTTTGGGGCGCTATTCAGTTTCCGTTCTGATTCCCACTCCGCGCCTTGAGGCTAAACAGGACGTGATCCGCACCGCTTTGCTTGAGTGCAAAGAAGCGCTGACCAGCGAAATTGGCAAGTAATACCGAACCTCAAAAATCAGGCTGTATAAGGAATACAAATGTTTGACGTCATTTTGTTAGCCGTAGATGGCTCCAGACAAACGGGATTTGTAGTGGATCTAAGCCGTCAGCTTGCCACCGGCCATAACTCAACGGTCTATGTCACCTGTTGCATCGATGAGTCTTATGCACTGGAAGAAAACGGGGATATGCCCGGCGAAATCATCGAATATCCTCCTGCGGAGGAAGAACAGACTACCGCCCGCGCCGTGGTCGGTCAGGCATTGAAAACGCTCGCAGAAGCAGGGATTCAGGCGAAAGGCAATATCATTGTCGGTAACGCCGGAGAAGCGCTGGCGGCAGAAGCCGTGAAAAGACAGGCGTCGGTCATTGTGATGGGCCACCGGCAGCTTTCAGCTTTTGGCCGCATCATCAAAGGTTCGGTCAGCGCAGAGGTTATCGCGCGATCGCCCTGCCCGGTGATGGTAGAAGTACGGGGAAACTGATTCTTCTGTCATCCGCACAAGTAAAAATGCAAAAAGCGCCCGAAGGCGCTTTTTTAATGTCGGGAAAGCAATACTATTTCGTATTCATCAATCCCATCAATTTTGCCCATTCCGTAATGTGTTCACGATAGAAAAAGGCAATATCAAATTCCAGCGAACATTCTTTGGAAGGCGTGACCGTTCCTAAACATGGATATTCCTGCGGACGGCATTCAAATAAAAACTCATCCATCTCTTCGTCGGTCAGCAACGTATCGCCTTCTATCTTATCCTGATAAAAATAGGCATCCAGCATCCAGAGACGGAACTCAAAATCGTTTTTAATCAGGCGCATAGCGGTAATCTCAGTAAATGACAAATAGCGCACCTGAGTAAAAATTCCATAACACTTCAATATGATATCAGGCACGCATTGCGTTCAGGCCTTCCATTGCTGATCTCATATAACAAGAAATTAACACAATAGTGACACTTAGCAAGCAGCACTTTCTCTGAAAAGTTTATGGGATAAGCGTTTATTGCTATTCCTTGCAATAATCGGTTTAAAATATAATTCTCATGAATGGTTTATATTTTAAATATTCAGCATGCGATTAATTTTGCAGGAAATTATCAGCAGCGGAGGTTTTAAAATGATTAAAAACGAAAGGAACAGAACTGACATTGGGGATGCTTTGCATCGCCACTGCCAGCCCTGTTCCCAAAATCTGTCGTTACTGTTCTTTCGTGTTCTGACTCTTAGCCGTTCTGTAAAACGTGATTACCAGCGGCCAGGAGGCGGGCCTTCACGCCAGTGCCCCGGAGGACCATCACGCCAGTAGCCGGGAGGCGGACCTTCATGCCAGTGCTCGTGATGCCAGTAGCGCGGCGGTGGCGGCGGAGCCGGTTCGTAATAAACCCAATGCCCGCGGCCTTCATCACGATAATGGTTATCCCACCAGCCTGGCGGACGCCAGTCACCACCGTCCCAGTAATATCCACGATTATCTCGGTCACCGACATGCAGTGACAACCCCGGCATATTAAGCCCTACCTCGACGTCTGCCTGTGCGATAGCGGGCAAAGTGAGCAAAACGGCGAGAACAAAAATTAGTTTTTTCATTGTGAACCTCACGACCTGCTTATCAGGTGGTGACAAAGTACCGCCAGCTATCTTCCTGTTCTATAGGAATTTATCCCAAAAAAAATGTCCTGACGTTATCCTTACAGTTGCGTCAGAAGCGATGTCGGGAGACTGCGATGCAACACTATGTCGGTAAAGGAGATTCAGCCAGAAGTGCCAGAATAGGAATAGATGACAGATACAAAAAAACCGCCGAAGCGGTTTTCTGTTTGCTGCTAAGTTGTGCAAAATCAGATTTTGCAGCCTTCGCAGTCGCTTTCGTCCTGAACGGCTTCAGGCACTTCTGCTGCTTTTTCAGCCGCTTTTACTTCAGCAGTTTCTAGTGCAGCATCAATGTCAAAATCAAAAATATCGTCGCTCATTCTCATCACCTTAATTGTTCAAAATCGCGTTCAGTATAAACGACAGTCCCCGCCCGGTGCCGGTTTTTTTGTGCCCTGCACCGGCACTAATCATGGAATTTCTGCCCTATCCTGCCTCGCAGATTTGCATTAACCCCGCGCAGAAACCATAGTTAACCTGAATATGATGGTGTCATGGAGACACCGTTGCGCAAAAATACGAGGAGAACCGGATGACGACGTCAAACATCAAAGCCTGGGCCAACACACGTGAAACCTCTCATGAAATCGCTGAAGCCATTTTCGAACTGGCTAAAAATGATGAGAAACTGGCGCAGAAAATTTGGGAAGAAGGCAGCGATGAAGTCTTGCCCATCGCGTTCGCAAAAACCAAGGACGACTATTTGTTCTGGGGTGAAGAGAAAATCGACAGGAAAAATGTCTGATCAGTAGCCCGGCCATTCGCCAGGAAACCCTGGGACCTTCCCGGGGTTTTTGCGTTAACCGGATGCGCCGTTAGCTGTCAAAACCAAAGCCCATTTTGTGTGCCCACTCAAATACCTGTTCTTTATAAAAGAATCGGGGTTCGCATACGCCAGGCTCACCGGGCGTCTGAATCATCACTGCGACGCAGGGATAAGCCACCGGACGCGCGTCAAAGATAAAATCTTCCACTTCCTGATCGGCAAACTCAGAGGTTTCGCCTACCGCGCTTGCCTGGAATATTTCGTCCATGATCCACTGGCGGTATTCAAATTCGTTACTGATAAATTTCATCATTCCCCCCTGTTCGGCTTTTACTTAACATGCGGTCAGGCCCGGATTTATTCAATGGTGCAGGGCATCGCCACCGCAGCAAGGGCACACTTCAGCGCGGGAAACCGACATTGCGGCGCTGCCGTCGCTGTCCCATTCCACACGTAAAGGTTTGCCATTGTCGTTTTCGGCTTGGATAAAGCGATCAAAATGCATCGCCTGCCCGGTCATTGTTTCAGTCAGCAACAGTTCATCGCCAGCATAAATGCGCGCAGTCGCCTGTGCATCCTGTTTTTCACCGGAAATGATTTTGTGCAGATGATGAATAGTAAGTTTGATTCGTTCCACTGTCGCTCCTGTAACGGCTGGCATCATTTTTCGCATGTACGATTCATTCACGAAAATGATACCCAGCCACTATTTTATCAGAGCATGCAGGGTAACGTCATGGGCAGAAGCCATGTTTAAGGGCGCGATCAGTGAGCTAACTGTGCTGTTCTGGTGGGATCTTGCTGCTGATTTTCCAGACGAGCCAGATCGTATACATCATAAAAGTCGATCGAGCCTTTGTTGCGTACGATCGATTCAATACGATTTTTGATGTGCGAACTTACGCTGCCGGCACTCAAAATTTGCTTAACCGCATCACCGGATAATTCACGGCTGAAATACCATTCGCCGTTATAGCAAACGCGAAGATCTAACACGCCGATATCTTCGTAACGGTAAACCGGTTTGATTTCGAGCAGCAGCATCGCCGACATAAACACCAGAAATGCGGTGAAGCCGATAAACCAGCCCACGCCCATGTACGGTGAAACATACATCACCACGCCGACGGCGATATAGCCGACCAGCATCGCCAGGCATAACCATGGATGGTTCACGAAGAACTCTCCATTAATGCGCGCCTTTCCGTCACGGCCTTCCTGACGATTGATCCGATCAATTTCACTGTTTAATACGTTTTTGATTACGTCCATCTCATAACCTCACTGCGTCACGACTATAATGCAATCTGATTACATAATTTTATCATGACAACTGTTATAGCGCGTAGAGCAGTTACCGTGAGTAAAACGGTGAACTGTTATAGATAAGCTTGGCATTGACGTTTTTACCCACATGGAAACCACCCAATCTATGTCAGATAAAAGGAGATCATCGTGGCATTATCAATCGTAGAAAGACCGGCCAAAAAGCTGGTGAGCTACCGGGTTGTCGGCCCTTATCAGCAGTCAATCCACAGCGGCTTTCAGCAACTGACCAAATGGGTTGCGCGGCATCATCAGCCGCGTACCGAATGGCTGACCTGGTTTCATGATAACCCTGATACCACGCCGGCAGAGGCTTTGCGGGCCGATCCTTCGGTTTGCGTTGCCGATAATTTTATTCTGGATGAAGCAGAAGGTCTGTCGCTGCAAACGTTGCCAGGAGGCACTTATGCGGCCTATCACACCACTATTGCCGACGGTGATTTTGAGAAAGCCTGGCGCGATTTTTATGCTCAGTTGCTGACCAGTGCGCACTACCGGCCGGACGGAAAAGCCTGTTTCGAACACTATCTCAGTGATGGTTCGAAAAGTGGCATCTGGGAAGTTGTACTTTATCAGTCTGTGGAGAAAATTCCCGCTATCCGCTAAAAGGCTCAGACCAGAAGCGGAATGTCAGACTGACTGCAAAAATCGAGATAAGCCCGCGGTGGCTCAGCGTCGCTGACCAGTACATTGAATCGGGCAAGAGGTGCGATTGCCGCCGGTCGCACCTGATCAAACTTCGTGCTGTCTGCCACCAGAATACTTTGCGCAGAACGCTCCATCGCCTGATGTTTCATCAGCAACTCATCAAAATTGTAGCAAGTGACGCCGTGTTCAATACTGACACCGGCCGCCGAAATAAAAGCTTTGGACGGACGGATATAATCCAGCTCACTGCTGCGCCCTAACGGGGTAAAAATACTGTTGCTGGATTTGAACGCGCCGCCACACAAAATCACTTCACAGTGAGGCTTTTCCTGCAATGCGAGAAAGGTATTGAGCGAATAGCAGATTGCCGTAAAAACGAGGGTTTCGGGAATGCTTTCGATGACGTAAGGCATTGTGGTGCCGCAATCAAAAAACACCGTGTCGTTCGTCTGAATCAGCCCCGCTGCGCGTGAGGCCAGGCGTTTTTTCTCCGCAACCTGACGCATTTTCTGTTCGCTGACGAAATAATGTGTCGCCGGGTTATTCTTAGGATCCATGACAATGTAGCCACCCAGCAAAATAACCGGCGCAGGCTCCACGTTAAGGTCACGCCGTATGGTCATTTCGGAAACATTGAGCAGTAAAGACGCTTCTTTCAGATGAATTTTGTCGGTCTTTTTTAATGCCAGCAACAAACGCTGGATCCTGTCTTCACGCTTATTTTCCATGGTGTTATCTCACGCCTTTCCCGTTCGCAGCCGCTCACTATACCTTTGCCGCGCAACCACCGCAAACCCGCCTGCAGCCTGATATTATTGCAATTGCCGTATCGTCAGATAACCACCAAAGACCGCGCCGGTATCAATATAAAACAGGTTCGCAAATTGCAGTGCAGGTTCAACCGGCGTATGTCCGAAATAGAAAGCATCAGCGCCGGATATCGGCCCGTAACGTCCGGCAAGCGCAGAGTTAATACGGTCGCGGTTCCAGATAGTTTCATAACTGTCGAGCGGCTTTCCGAAAACATATTCGTCCGAAACGTAATCCGCATGCGCAATGACGATGCGTTTTCCTTCGCGCGTGTTGAGTTCGAGAACGTGTGGCAATTTGTCTGCCTGCAAAATCAGCGCTTTTGCCTGCTCCTGAATCTCATCCTCCAGTGCGTAAAACCAGTCGCCGCCGTTACGCAGCCATCTTGAAACATTCTCTTCATGTATCGCGTCAATCGCCATCTGTTCGTGATTGCCGCGGACACAGGAAAACCACGGCTCATTGATCAGGCGCAGGCACCCGACACTGTCAGGGCCGCGATCGGCGAGATCGCCGACAGATAACAGTAAATCGCGTTGCGGATCGAACGCTATCTTTGCCAGTTCATGCCCGAGCAGGCTGAGACATCCGTGCAGATCCCCCACGACAAAAATGCGGTGGTAAAGCGAGCCATTGATACGCTGATACAAAGCAGGCGTCATACGAAACAGAAATCCATTTAAGCAGTGAATTCTTTAAGTGTAACGTATGAGAAGAAGGAGGAAAGAATGCGTGCGGCCGGGAGGAAAATTTTCACTGCCCGTCAGCGGTTTGAGCGCTCTTTACACGTAGTTGGCGCTGAAATCCACTGATAATTAAATTATCGTTAAGTAACTGCCGCCTTTTTGTGCTAGACTACTGCCCGCTCTAAGTAAAACCGGAGGTTTTATGAGTTCCACCGTTGTAAGCGCTCAAGACGAGTGTCCGTTGTGCCAAAGCACGAATAAAACGTCGGTGAATATGTCGGCGAAAATTGTCACTGTGACCTGCACTTCTTGCGGCCGTTACAGTATCTTCCGCAAAACTATGGAAGAAATTTCTATAGACCGGAAGAAACGCGTTGCCCTGCAGGCGTTTTTTACCAGCCAGCCTAACTACCATCTGCCTTTATCTATCAGGGCACTGAGCAACACTGATTCACCGGGTGAATTTTAACCCTAAAAACGCCCCTCGGGGCTGTTTTAATTCCCTTCTCTGCACTTACTCCCCTGCACGCCACACGAAAAAGCATCATTGTGCATTCTTGTGGCTTGCCGAATTTCAGGCATAAAAAAACCACCCGAAGGTGGCTATAACGACATTACTACTTTATTGCTTTTGATTATTCAGCTAATTTTCCATGGTACCCGGGACGAGACTTGAACTCGTACAGCCATAAGCCGAGGGATTTTAAATCCCTTGTGTCTACCGATTCCACCACCCGGGCTCCGGGAAAATTGGAGGCGCGTTCCGGAGTCGAACCGGACTAGGCGGATTTGCAATCCGCTACATAACCGCTTTGTTAACGCGCCTTAAATCTTACTACTTGTCTTGCACTTAAACCAATTCACGAACCAGTTTAAGAAAATTTGGAGCGGGAAACGAGACTCGAACTCGCGACCCCGACCTTGGCAAGGTCGTGCTCTACCAACTGAGCTATTCCCGCTTTAATCAGAACGTACTGATTTTTTTAACTATCTTCTGGCGCATGACTGGCTGCCTTCCGATGCGTTGCATTCTACTGACCTGACGGATTGAGTCAATAAAATTATCAGGTTCATGCGATCGTTTGACGTTTTTTACGTCAGTTTGATCAGGGTTCCAGCAAATCGTGGCGCGCAGCGTTCAAATACTGGAACATTGACCAGAAAGTCAGCACCGCAGCAATGTAAAGCGCAACCACACCGACACCCACCACGATGTTATCCGGACGCCACAATAACGCGACCAGAGACAACATTTGCGCCGTTGTCTTCACTTTACCAATCCAGGACACCGCAACGCTGCTCCGTTTACCAATTTCCGCCATCCACTCGCGCAGCGCCGAAATGATAATTTCACGTGCAATCATCGTCGCCGCCGGCAACGTAATCCACCATGAATGAAAGTATTCTGCGACCAGCACCAGCGCGATGGCAACCATCACTTTGTCTGCGACCGGATCCAGAAATGCACCAAAACGCGTTGTTTGCTTCAGGCGACGGGCAAGATAACCATCAAACCAGTCAGTCACCGCAGCAAAAACAAAAATCAGCGCGCAGGCCAGTGATGCCCAGGGATAAGGCAGATAGAAAGCCAGCACAAAGAACGGTATCAGTACAACGCGGAACAGGGTAAGGCACGTAGGTATATTAAATTGCATAGCGAAGGTAACTGTTTGTCCGGTGTGGATATTATGAGTATGTTGCTACATTGCCTTTAGTGTTTCAACGCATTATGAATCTTTTCTGCCAATGCGTTAGAAATACCCGGCACCTGTGCAATTTCCTCTACGCTGGCATTCAGTAATGGCTGAATGCCTCCCATGTATTTCAGTAAAACCTGACGCCGTTTTGGCCCGACGCCTTCAATTTCTTCCAGTGCACTGGTCGTACGCACTTTAGCGCGACGCTGACGGTGGCCGGTGATCGCATGATTGTGCGAGTCATCGCGGATGTGCTGAATCACATGCAATGCCGGAGAATCCGCCGGTAACGCAATGCCCTCACCTTCTGGTACGAAAAACAGCGTTTCGAGCCCGGCTTTGCGGTCAGCACCTTTCGCGATACCAATCAGCAGCGGTTTAGATTTATCCCACTCAACATTCAGCGAATCAAAAACATCGCGCGCCATGCCGAGCTGGCCTTTCCCGCCGTCAATAAAGATGACATCGGGAATTTTCTTTTCATCGAGCGCTTTACCATAACGGCGGTTCAGCACCTGAGCCATCGCCGCGTAATCATCGCCTGGCGTAATACCGGTAATGTTATAGCGGCGGTATTCCGGACGCACCGGGCCGTTGCCGTCAAAAACAACGCAGGAAGCGACCGTTTGCTCGCCCATAGTATGGCTGATGTCGAAGCATTCCATGCGGTTAATTTCGGCAAGATGGAGTGTTTTTGCCAATTCTGCCAGCCGCTGATGGATGGTGGATTGCTGCGCAAGCTTTGTTGTCAGCGCGGTGGACGCGTTGGTACGCGCCAGTTTCAGATAACGCGCGCGATCACCGCGAGGCTTACTTTGAATCTGAACTTTACGTCCGGCCATTTCACTGAGCGATTCCGCCAGCAAGTCTTTTTCTGGCAAGCTGAAATCCAGCAGAATTTCACCGGGAAGCGTACGCATCTGGCTCCCCTGCAAATAAAACTGCCCGACAAACGTCTGCACGACTTCGCCCAGATCGGTGCCGCCCGGCACTTTCGGATAATAGCTGCGGCTGCCAAGGACTTTACCCTGACGGATAAACAGCACATGAAGACAGGCCATTCCCGACTCAAAGGCCACGCCGATGACATCCAGATCTTCGCTGTTGCCCGATACAAACTGACGTTCTGTGACGCGACGGACGGCCTGAATCTGATCGCGGATCCGCCCGGCATCTTCAAATCGCAAATCTTTGCTGGCTTCTTCCATACGACTGACCAGCTGCGTCACAACCTGCTGATCTTTGCCCGACAGGAACAGACGCACGTAATCTACCTGATCGTTGTATTCCTGATCGCTGACCAGCCCTTTGACACACGGGCCCAGACAACGGCCAATCTGATATTGCAGACACGGACGTGAACGGTTGCTGTAAACACTGTTTTCACACTGTCGGATGGGGAAAAGTTTTTGCAACAGCGCCAGCGTTTCGCGAACAGCGTAAGAGTTTGGGAAAGGCCCGAAATATTCGCCTTTCGCATGCTTCGCGCCACGGTGAACGGTAATTCTCGGATGGTTGTCCGCGCTGAGGAAAATCAGCGGATACGACTTATCATCGCGCAGCAAAACGTTGTAGCGCGGCTGATACAGTTTGATGTAGTTGTGTTCAAGCAGCAGCGCTTCAGTTTCCGTATGCGTTACGGTGACATCGATTTGCGCGATATTTTTGACCAGCGTTTCCGTTTTACGACTGGAAACCTGGACGCGAAAATAGCTGGAAAGACGTTTTTTAAGGTCTTTGGCTTTACCTACATAGATTACGGTGCCGCTGGCGTCATACATCCTGTAGACGCCCGGCTGGCTGGTGACCGTTTTCAGAAAGGCTTTAGGGTCGAAACGCTCATCACTCACTGCCTGATAAAGTCTCCGCGTTGAACAAGCCGTGCCGGATAGCCAAATGGGTTAACTCAACATCGCCGCTAATATTTAATTTACTAAACATCCTATAACGATAACTGTTAACTGTCTTCGGACTCAAGTTCAGCTGTTCTGAAATTTCATTCACCTTTTGCCCTTTGGTAATCATAAGCATGATCTGTAATTCACGCTCTGATAAGGAATCAAAAGGCGTTTCAGATTGGGGTTCAATCTGGCTGAGTGCCATTTGCTGAGCGATGTCAGACGCAATATAGCGCTGACCCGAATCAACCAGGCGGATAGCATTCACCACTTCCTGTGGCGCAGCCCCTTTACTCAGATACCCCGAAGCCCCGGCCTGCATCACTTTGGCGGGTAACGGATTTTCGGTATAAATCGTCAGGATGATTATCTTGATGTCGGGCGAAAAACGAATAATTTTCTTCGTCGCTTCTAACCCGCCGATACCCGGCATGTTCATATCCATCAGGACAATATCAACATCGTTGGCGCGACACCATTTGACGGCATCTTCACCGCACTGCGCTTCACCAACGACTTTGATGCCTTTGATATCTTCAAGAATGCGTCGGATCCCTGCGCGCACCAGTTCATGGTCATCAACAAGAAGAACGCTAATCAAAGAGAATTCTCCAAAAAATAAGGGCGACACACCGTCAGGTTCTTCAAGCCCGTCTTAACGTAATCATGTACGCTGAACATTAATAGTGTTCTCAGACCGCTTATAAACGAAGAGGAGGTGGCAATTAGAGGCCAGCATTAACAAACTCGCCCCACTACCGCTCATCGGCAGTGTTTTAAATCAGGAAGACGAAAACATTATTATAGCCCGCGTATTTTACTCTATCATGCCGTCCTGACCAAGGAATGTCTGAAAAAAACTACTTTGCTGAATGTAAATGAGAAGTGCCATCACCTGTATTAATAATTCGTTAAAAAAACCTGTCTAATCAACGAAAAGGCTGATCAGAGGTCCGATGTTTTCAGCAGTAAAAAAATAATAACACCGGAATTTTCAGGTCTAAAACAGGCATTTTCTTAGACAGCTTATTTATCCGTCAACGTCGTTCTTTCATATATCTATGATATATCCGATTATTATTTTGGATAGCACGAATTGCTGATGGCTTATATGAATAAGTCTGCACATCTGCATGAAAGGTTCTCAGCTTGCTATTACGTTTAGTATTCTTTACGGCGCCCATAATATTCCGTATGAATAATCCTATTTGGCTGTTTTAACCGCAACAGGTCCGCGCTGCACTAAACCGTGCCAACTATGCTAAAATGCTGCCACTTTTCACCCTTCATAGCGGGTGAGTTCACTTTTTGCCCTGTTCTTTTTACCGTTCAGAATTCGGCGTGCTGCCTGCCAGCCTGTCTGAGGAGATTTAAATAATGAGTAATTGCGATTTTACGACTGAAGCAAACGTTGAAACACTGGCGACCGAAGTTGCCTGCCTGAAAGCCACGCTGACCCTGATTTTGAAAGCCATTGGTCAGGCTGATGCAGGTAAAGTCATGTTGAATATGGAACGTTTTGTGGCGCAGATGGAAGACGAGCAACAGGCTGAAGTCTTCAAAAACTCCCTGCAACAAATCAAATTTGCTTATCGCCAGTAAGAATATTTCGGAGCCTGCCGCCTGGCGGGCTCCGCGCTTTCCCCGCACGCCCCCCGGCTTTCGCCCTATATTCTGCTATAATAGAGCCCTGCATTCACATCATCAGGACAACCGTAATGAGCGAAAATAATAAAGAAAACAAAAGCAAGGCAGACGAAGTCCATGTCAGCGACGGGCTGGCAGAACTGATTGAAGCGGCCGAGCAACTGACAGAAGAAGAGATTGAGAAAGCGGCAGAAGAAGCCAAAAAAGCCGTCGAAGACGCCAAGAAACAGAAACATCACTGATCAATGCACCGCAACTTCCTTGCACCTCATCAGGCCATCGCGCCGCTGGCCATTGATTATCAGCATGGTGATAGCGAAGCGGCACACAGCCACCACTGTTCGCAACTGATCCATACTTTATCTGGCGTTGTTGAGGTGAACACCGCGCTCGGCACCTGGATGGTTCCGCCGGGCCGCGGCGTCTGGCTGCCCGCAAACGTCGAACACAGCCTGCGTTTTATCGGTGGCGTAAAAGCCCGCACCTTATTTGTCGATCCCCTCGCCCGCGCCGATTTACCCGCGCAGTGTCAGGTGGTCCAGATTTCCCCCCTGCTCCGCGAACTGATTCTGACATCTCTGACGATCCCGCACGATTATCTGCCGGGCGGCCGTGATGAACGGATTATGGAGTTACTGCTCGACGAACTTCGGTTGCTGCCAACGTTGCCGCTTCATTTGCCCGAGCCCAAAGAACCGGAGTTGCTTGTGCTCAGCCAGCAAATTCGCGCCGATTTGTGTGCGTCATGGGAGCTTGAGGAAGTGGCTAAGCGTCTGGATATCAGCAGCCGGACACTCTCGCGCCGCTTTCAGCGCGAAACCGGGCTGCGTTTCAGTGACTGGGTCAGACAGGCAAAATTACTCGAAGCGATTAACCAGCTGGCAGCAGGTCTCTCGGTGATTGATGTCGCGCTGGCACTGGGCTATGACAGCCCGAGTGCATTCAGCGCGATGTTCCGCCGTTCCCTTGGCATTTCACCCAGCGAATATTTTAGTCAGACAGAATCCCGCCAGCCGCATTAAACAGCGCCTGCACGGAAGCACTGGAGACATCGCTGTCGATACCCACGCCGTAGCGGGTTTCACCATGACGTCCCTGACAACTCAGGTACGCAACGGCACGGCTGTGGCTCTGATGCCCTAACGTATGCTCGTGGTAATCGCCAATTTCCAGCTCCACGTCAAAACTGCGGCGCAGGGCATCGACCGCGCCGGACAACAGCCCGTTGCCGCTGCCGGCAATTTGCTGCTCTTCATTGCGGTAGCGGATGCGCGCACTGAAATGACAGACATTTTGCTCATCACTGCGGATATCGTAGCTCAGCAGTTTTACCACCGGTTGCTCGGTCAGTCCGTAACGCGCACGGAACAGCCGCCAGATATCGCTGGTGCTCATTTCCTTGCCATGCGTATCGGTTTCGCGCTGCACGGTTTTACTGAAATCTATTTGCAGGCCGCGCGGCAATTTCAGCCCGTGATTCTGTTCCAGCAACCAGGCCGCCCCGCTTTTGCCCGACTGGCTGTTGACGCGGATCACTGCCTCGTAACTGCACCCGACATCAGCGGGATCGAGCGGCAGATAAGGCACCCGCCAGACGTCACTGTCTGAGGTTTTCTGCGCCGCGAAGCCCTTTTTGATGGCATCCTGATGTGAACCGGAAAATGCGGTGAACACCAGTTCACCGGCATAAGGATGGCGCGGATGCACCGGCAGCTGATTACATTCCTCAACCGCTTCGACAATCGCCTGCAAATTACTGAAATCCAGTTCAGGGTTTACGCCCTGGGTATAGAGATTCAGGGCCAGCGTCACAATATCCACATTCCCGGTACGTTCGCCGTTCCCGAACAAACAACCTTCCACGCGATCGGCACCCGCCAGCATCGCCAGCTCGGCACACGCCACCCCGGTTCCGCGGTCATTATGCGGATGCACGCTGATGGAAACCTGCTGACGACGGCTGAAATGCCGGCAAAACCATTCAATCTGATCGGCGTAAATATTCGGCGTACTGACTTCCACGGTGGCCGGTAAGTTGATAATCATCGGACGCTCAGCGCCGGGCTCCCAGACATTCGCTACCGCTTCACAGACTTCCAGTGAAAACTCCAGCTCAGTAAAACAAAACGTTTCCGGGGAATATTCGAACGTCCATTGCGTCTGAGAATATTGTTCGCACAACTGGCGGATCTGCTGCGCACCACGGACAGCCAGCTCGCGGGTGGCGGCCTTATCCTGACTGAAGACCACTTCGCGGAAAACCGGCGCCGTAGCGTTATATAAATGTACGATGGCGCGCGGCACATCTTTCAGGGCTTCAAACGTGCGGGCAATCAGATCCGGGCGCGACGGCGTCAGCACCTGAATCACCACGTCGTCGGGGATCAGCTTGTCTTCAATCAACCCGCGCACGAAATCAAAATCGGTTTGTGATGCAGAGGGAAACGCCACTTCAATTTGCTTAAAACCACAGCGCACCAGCAGGTCAAAAAACTGGCGTTTACGTGCATTATCCATCGGTTCCGCAAGAGCCTGATTTCCGTCACGCAGATCACTTGAGCACCATTGCGGCGCTTTATCGAGCGTATTCCCCGGCCACTGGCGGTCCGGCAAATTCACCGGGGGGAACGGGCGATATTTCTGTGACGGGTCGTTTAACATACGAATCTCCTTAGGAATAAAGTGAGCGGCAATGCTCTGCGAATTCCATAGTACGCAAACGATATCCTTCTGCGCCTTGCTAACTGACAGCAACCCTCGCAAAACGGACAAAAAGAAAATGATAAATGAATCAGAGTCACGCTATAGTGCATAACTAAACGCGTCCAGTTCGGCGATCAGAGGTCGTACAGAATGAAAAGGGTTCTGAATCCAAACGAAAATAAACGGCTTGCGGCGCTGCAAAAACTCAAGATTGCAGACAGCAATCCGGATGAAGTGCTTGACCTGATTACCCGCCTGACTCAACAAATTTTCGATATTCCTATTTGCATCATTACTCTGGTTGACCAACACCGTCAGTGGTTTAAATCCAAAACTAATACAGCAACTCAGTACACCGCACGTGATATTGCATTTTGTGATCACACCATCCGCTCTTCTTCGGTAATGGTCGTCAACGATGCCAAAAAGGATCCGCGTTTTCGCGAGAATCCGCTGGTCACCGCCGATGAGGGAATGCGTTTCTACGCCGGTGCCCCGCTTATCACCCGCGATGGTTTTGCCGTCGGCAGCCTGTGTCTGGCCGACAAACAACCGAGAGATTTTTCCGTGCAGGAAGTGGAAATGCTCTCGGATCTCGCGGCTATCGTCATTGATATTATCGAATCGCGCAGCTCGGTGAGCTTTGTGGATATCGTTACGCGCCTGCCTAACCGCCAGCGGCTGATGGAAGATATCGCGCAACTGATCAAAACGCCGGATAACACGTCCTATCTGCTGATCCTGATTGATACGCTCGACACGCTTTATGCCTACGACATCGGGCGTTCAATTGGCATTCCGAAAGTCGAAAACATTCTTAAAGACGTCGGTGCTTTCCTGCGCAGTGAACTGAATGAAAACGACAAAGTTTACAGCCTGATGCTCGGCCGCTTTGCGCTGATCAAACGGCTCGATGAACAGCAGGAGATTTTCAATCAGCTGGAAATCGCCGCCGCTAAAATCCAGCGCAGCATTACCAGCGATATCCCGATCAATGTCCGCTTGCACGCAGGTTACACTGTCTTTTCGTCAACCTCTTCCTGCGCGGAAACCACCCTGCGTCAGGGTATGTCGTCCCTGCATGAAGCCATCAGCAATAATCAGCTGGTGATGCCGTATCAGCAGGAATCCGATGTTATCCAGCTACGTGCCTTCAATTTGCTTAATGATCTGATGGCGACCGTCGCGTCCTGCGAAGATTTTCATCTGCTTTATCAGCCAAAAATTCGTCTGGCTGACAAAAAATTCCAGGGCGTGGAAGCGCTGATCCGCTGGCGGCACCCGACACTCGGGGTCATTTCACCTTCAGAGTTCATTCCTCTGGCAGAAAAAACCCCGCTGATTACGCCGCTGACTAACTGGGTCATTACTCAGGCCGTAATGCAGATTGCCGAATGGCAAAAACGCGGTGCGCAGATCCAGGTTTCCATCAATCTGACGGCCAATAATCTGGTGGAACAGGATTTGGTTCAGCGCATCCATACCGCGCTAATCCTGCATCAGGTTTCCCCGTCGATGCTGGAAATCGAGTGTCTGGAAACCCAGACGCTGGTGAATAATCCGCACGCCGTCGCATCGCTGGATGCCCTGAGACAAATGGGTATCAGCATTGCGCTGGACGATTTCGGTTCCGGCTACAGCAACCTGAACTATCTGCAAAAAATTCCGGCGGATACGCTCAAGCTGGATCAGTCCCTGATTCAGGGCATCAGCAATGACAGCAAAAGCAAAGTGATCGTCAAATCGATGATTGAAATGGCGCATGCGCTGAGTTACCAGGTCGTTGCCGAAGGCGTGGAAGACAATGACACGCTGATGTGTCTGGAAGAACTGCGTTGTGATTCCGTACAGGGCTTCTATTTTTCCCGCCCGCTGCATCACGATCAGATACTGGAATGGTCGAAACCGTACATCTGATATTCCCCGTGTAATCATTGCGAAAAATAGCCATAAAAAAACCCGCAGGAGCGGGTTTTTCATTTCGGTCATTCGCCGGTTTTCTGCCGGATATTGTAGGTTCCGAAGAAACTGCGGTCTGTTTCGAGACTGACAGGTTTCCCGTTCGCATCCACAGTAATCGAACCGGTCGTTTTGGTCAGTGCGCAGGCAAGACGAACGTCGATGGTTCGCATGCCGTTTGGCACATTTAAATCCACATACTGATTAAAGTGCAGCGACGCGACGGTCTGACCATCTAGAATCACGATCAGCGGACAGGTCTTTTCAAAAGGTATTACCGACCACTGCTCGATGCGGTGCAATCTGACATGCGTCTGGCCCGCCGGCGGTGTGGTGCTGGCATTGGCAAACGACGATTTGACCTGAAGTGTCGGCTCGTAAGGATTAGCTGCACACCCGGCTAAAAATAGAGCAGCCAAGGCCACCAGTGTTTTTTTCATCGTTATCTCCCTGAGTTTATGCACGAATAATAGCAGCGTGCGCGCATTTGTCCGACTCTTTTTAGGAGAGATTGTTGCACCGGAAGCAGGCCGGGCAAAACAAAATCACACCCCAGATTGCAATGTTAAAGCATTGGGAAATTAATGCCGTGCCAAAGAAAGCCTGAATATTTCCTGTCAAAAAATGAAGTTCCTGAACCAGTAAAGTTAAACAGCCGCTCCAGAAAATTTATATCCCGCATTTCATCAAATTTAACCACAGTAAAACTAATCCGAACTCACTGATTAAATTTAAGGCAAAGCACAGCTTTATATTTCCGGAATTAGAACGAAATAATAATATTGCTGAATCAGGAAGATAAAACAGAAGGGAATGACGAAATAGGGGAATCACAACACATTGATAACCAGATTGTTGGTGGGTCGTGGCGGGTTCGAACCGCCGACCAATTGATTAAGAGTCAACTGCTCTACCGACTGAGCTAACGACCCAACGGGACGGATTATTCTCTTCTCAACGGATGATGTCAAACGCTTATCCCTACTTTTTTTACAGTTATTCTCAGTGATAATTGTGAAGCCCATCACAGTGAAAAACGGTATTATTCCCGTCGCTGTCACTGACATTTGATTAATTAACACTCAGTTATCCGCGTTGTAAAAAATACGATACATTTTTTTCTGCGGCATTTTTCATGCCAGTTATAATAAATGCGCATATAACATTACTATTACACCGGTCATCCCGGCTGTCGTTCCAGTTAGGCTGACAAAAGAGCCATTGAGAGCTCAATTTACTGACATAAATAAATGCGATATGGCGGAGTTCATACGCAAAAAAGCAAAAAACAGGAATCAATACAACATGCAAGAAGAGTCAAAAATCCTCACTCAGTCAGAGGAAGAGAACGCAGAAGGCTTGCGGCGAAACCTCTCTAACCGCCATATTCAGCTTATCGCTATCGGCGGTGCCATCGGTACCGGCCTGTTTATGGGCTCAGGAAAAACCATCAGTCTCGCCGGTCCTTCCATCATTTTTGTGTATATGATCATCGGCTTTATGCTGTTTTTCGTGATGCGCGCGATGGGCGAACTGCTCCTTTCCAATCTTGAATACAAATCCTTCAGCGATTTTGCCGCCGACCTTCTCGGTCCGTGGGCCGGATATTTCACCGGCTGGACCTACTGGTTCTGCTGGGTCGTCACCGGTATCGCCGACGTCGTCGCCATCACCGCCTACGCGCAATTCTGGTTCCCCGGTCTTTCACAATGGATCGCCTCGCTGCTCTGCGTTCTGGTTCTCCTTAGCCTGAACCTTGCTACCGTCAAAATGTTTGGTGAGATGGAATTCTGGTTCGCGATGATCAAAATCGTCGCCATTGTCGGGCTGATTATTGCCGGACTGGTGATGGTTCTGACTCATTTCCAGACCCCAACCGGCACCGTCGCGGCTTTCAGTAACCTGTGGAACGATGGCGGATTCTTCCCGAAAGGCGTCAGTGGATTCTTCGCCGGTTTCCAGATTGCGGTGTTTGCCTTTGTCGGGATTGAACTGGTGGGCACAACGGCTGCCGAGACGAAAGATCCGCAGAAATCGCTGCCACGCGCCATCAACGCGATTCCGCTGCGCATCATCATGTTCTACGTTTTCTCGCTGATCATGATTATGTCAGTCACACCGTGGAGCCACGTTGTTGCGGATAAAAGCCCGTTTGTTGAGCTGTTCGTTCTGGCCGGTCTGCCGGCTGCGGCGAGCATCATCAACTTTGTCGTGCTGACCTCTGCTGCTTCTTCCGCCAACAGCGGCGTGTTCTCCACCAGCCGCATGTTGTTTGGTCTGGCCCAGGAAGGCAATGCGCCGAAAGCGTTCGGCAAACTCTCTTCCCGCGCCGTGCCGTCTAACGGGCTGACCTTCTCCTGCATCTGCCTGCTCGGTGGTGTGGTGCTGATTTACCTGATCCCGAACGTGGTGACGGTCTTCACACTGGTCACCACCGTTTCTGCGATTCTGTTTATGTTCGTCTGGACCATCATCCTCTGCTCGTATCTGGTCTACCGTCGTAAACGTCCGCAACTTCACGAAGCATCCATCTACAAAATGCCGCTCGGCAAAATCATGTGCTGGGTATGCATGGCGTTCTTCGCCTTCGTGCTGGTGCTGCTGACTTTGCAGGATGACACCCGTCAGGCGCTGATGGTTACGCCGCTCTGGTTCGTGATCCTCGGCATTGGCTACTGGCTGCGAAGCAGAAGCCGCCGCGCTTAACTGAACCGGTAATAGTAGAAAGGAGCCTTTACGGCTCCTTTTTCTTGGGTTGTTTACTCCACATCCAGCGCCGATCTGAACTGCCGCCACATTTTCACCGCTGAGGGTCTGGCCGAGGCCACTTTGACCGGTAATTGAGGCGGTTCTCCGGCTTTCATCTCGCCAAGATCAAACACAAAGGTGTAATCCGGTTCCTGCCCCATGCGTAAATCGCTCACCAGAATGTGGCCGCCCTGCTCTTTCACACTGAAAAATCCGTGACTAAACCACGCGACGCGGGCGAGAAACGCATTGTCTTTATGCGCTTCGTAAAGTGCTTCTCCGCGCGGATAAAAGCGGAAACGGATCGGGGAATCCGGGTGCAGCAGCGATGTAAAACCTTCGCCGTAGCTGTCTTTATTCATCACCACGACGCGCCACACCAGTGAGTTGAGCGGCGTCGGCGTCACCAGAACCTGTGTGCTTTCGATGTTCTGCCGCTGCAATTCTTCGCTGACGTGCACCGTCACCTGATGCTGTTCGATAACCGTGCAGACCAGATACAAACAGCTCACGCCCAGCAGCACGTTATTCCACATAATCCCGCGCTGTTGCTCACGGTACAGCGCCAGCCCGACGCCGATGATCAGCGGCAAGGTATACAGCGGATCGACGATGAAAATGCTGCCGACCGCAAACGGATAATGCGTAAAAGGGATGCCCAGCTGTGTGCCGTAAACCGTCATTAAATCCAGCAACGGATGCGTGATCAGCGCCAGCCAGACCGTGCTGCACCAGCGTCTGAAGTGCTGCCCGGCGCTGAAAATTTTCGCCATCATCCAGGCGAGCAGCGGCGAAACCAGCGTGAGATACAACAACGCATGAGTGTCCGTGCGGTGCTGCGTCATATTGCTGATGGCGTCGCCGTGATCGTAGAAAACATCCAGATCCGGCAGCGTTCCGCAGACCGCGCCCGCCAGCGCGGATTTCCACACCGGCGTCCGCTTGCCCATCACTGCGATACCCACGGCGGCGCCCAAGACTAATTGTGAAACCGAATCCATCCTGACCTCTTCAAGCCCGAAGCTGTATGCCTTCGGTAATAATGCGCTGCACGTTGCTCACGGTCAGTTCGAAAAATTCAGGATCGTTGAGCGTTTTGCCGGTGATGGCTTCCACCTGCACACCAAAATCGGCGTAATGCTGGGTGGTTGCCCACAGCATAAAAATCAGCTGCATCGGGTCAACCGGCGCAATTAATTCATCTTTGATCCAGCCGCGGATCACATCCGATTTATCTTCCACCAGCGTTTTCAGGCTGCCGCCAAGTTCCTGTTTCAGCAGCGGCGCGCCCTGCACCATCTCCAGACAAAACAGTCGCGACGCCTGCGGATGATCGCGTGAAACACAGAGTTTCAGGCGGATATATTCACGTATCGCTTCCAGCGGATGCTGATCCCGTTGCAGCGCTTTCAGCGGTGCCAGCCAGATATCCAGCAGGCCTTTCAGCACGGCGATATACAGATCTTCTTTCGACGGGAAGTAATACAGCAGATTGGTTTTTGAGACATCGGCACGCTCAGCGACCTGATCCAGGCTGGTGCCGTGAATGCCGTACAGCGAGAAAAACTCCAGCGCGGCGGCCATGATATTGCCACGTTTGGCGGCGACCGCCCGCGAGCGGCGCGTCGGTGCTTTCACCCCGGTTTTGCGGGAGTTGCTTTCCCCGGCGGCGGGCTGAGGAGGTTCGACCAATGGCTTCACAAGGATTTCCTGAGACAAACAGCAAGGGAGAAATCATAACAAATAGGGATAAACGCGACTATCGCTATAAGTCCGGTCAATTAAACAACAAATAAATAACCACAATAATTGTGTTATTTAACAAAAATGCACCATTTGCGGACATTCCTGCCTGATTTATGTGCAGTTTGTTTTGACCAAATGGTCTGAAACAGACCGTTTGCTCCACCACAAGTCAAAACACATTTTTAACTTATTGATAACCATAACATTTAAAAAAGTGGCACTGCCCTTGCAATACTCACCCCGTTAGGAAATTTCAGCACGGTGCAATTCGGAACCCGCAGGACGCACTCAAGCCGCGCAGAGATTTTCGCAAGCCCTTGTATTGAAAAACAAATATTCAACTGAGGTGAGCTATGAAAATCGGTGTCTTCATTCCTATCGGCAACAACGGCTGGTTAATTTCTGAAACAGCGCCACAGTACAAACCGACTTTTGAACTGAACAAAACCATCGTGCAGAAGGCGGAACACTACCATTTTGACTTCGCGCTCTCGATGATCAAACTGCGCGGCTTCGGCGGTAAAACCGAATTCTGGGAACACAACATGGAGTCGTTCACGCTGATGGCGGGCCTTGCCGCCGTGACCTCCCGCATCCAGCTCTACGCCACCGCCGCCACGCTGGTGATGCCACCGGCAATCGTGGCGCGCATGGCGGCCACGATTGATTCCATCTCCAACGGTCGTTTCGGCGTGAACGTCGTCACTGGCTGGCAGAAACCGGAATACGAACAAATGGGCATGTGGCCGGGCGACGACTATTTCAGCCGCCGTTATGACTATCTGACCGAATATGTCAGCGTCCTGCGCGACCTGTGGGGCACCGGCCACTGCACGCTCGACGGCGAATTCTTCAAGATGGACGACTGCCGTGTGAGCCCGCGCCCGCAGTCTGAAATGAAAGTGATCTGCGCCGGACAAAGCGACGCAGGCATGGCGTTCTCTGCTAAACACGCCGATTTCAACTTCTGTTTTGGCAAAGGCGTTAACACGCCAACCGCGTTTGCGCCGACCGCTGCACGTATGAAAACGGCGGCGGAAGCCGAAGGCCGCGATGTCTCCTCTTACATTCTCTTTATGGTCATTGCGGATGAAACCGACGCCGCCGCCCGCGCCAAATGGGAACTGTATAAAGACGGTGCCGATGCCGGTGCGCTGGCGTGGCTCACCGACCAGAGCAGCAAAGATACCAAATCCGGTGCTGACACCAATGTCCGCCAGATGGCCGATCCCACGTCGGCGGTCAATATCAACATGGGTACGCTGGTCGGCTCCTACGCCAGCGTCGCCAGAATGCTTGATGAAATCGACACCGTGCCCGGCGCAGGTGGCGTGTTGCTGACCTTCGACGATTTCGTAGAAGGCATCGAAAACTTTGGCCGTTTCATCCAGCCATTAATGAAAACCCGCCAGCACATCGCAACGCAGCAGAAAGAGGTGGCCTGATGACTTTGTTTGAGAAACCCAAAGCGGTTGATGAACTGAACGTGGTTCGCCGCGACCCCAAAAACAGCGGTGAGGAAACCATTCTCACGGCCCGCCCGGAAGCCATTGCGTTTACGCCACAGCAAACGGCGCTGATTGTGGTCGATATGCAGAATGCGTACGCCTCGCAGGGCGGTTATCTGGATTTAGCCGGTTTTGACGTTTCCGCCACCGCACCGGTGATCGCCAACATCAAAGTGGCGATTGCCGCCGCGCGTGCCGCAGGCATCAAAGTGATCTTCTTCCAGAACGGCTGGGACAACCAGTACGTCGAGGCCGGGGGTGCCGGTTCGCCAAATTTCCACAAATCCAACGCGCTGAAAACCATGCGTAAACGCCCGGAGCTGATGGGCAAATTACTGGCAAAAGGCGACTGGGATTACGACCTGGTGGATGAACTCCGGCCACAGCCGGGCGACATCGTGCTGCCAAAACCGCGCTACAGCGGATTCTTCAACACCCAGCTCGACAGCTTGCTGCGCAGTTACGGCATTCACCATCTGGTGTTTACCGGCATCGCTACCAACGTGTGTGTGGAATCCACGCTGCGTGACGGTTTCTTCCTCGAATATTTCGGCGTGGTGCTTGAAGACGCCACCCATCAGGCTGGCCCGGAATTCGCGCAAAAAGCGGCGATTTATAACATCGAAACGTTCTTCGGCTGGGTCTCCAGCGTCCGCAACTTCTGCGACGCCGTGGGTTATGACGCTAAACAAAACGCCGCATAACGGCTTTATGAAGAGGAAATAGCAATATGCCTAAAAGTGCCATTATTCCGGCTGGCAGCGGCGTTCCGCTGGCACCGTTTGTTCCGGGAACGCTGGCCGACGGCGTGGTCTACGTCTCCGGCACACTGCCTTTTGATAAAGACAATAACGTCGTGCATCTGGGCGATGCCGCCGCGCAAACCCGCCATGTGCTGGAAACCATTAAAAGCGTGATTGAAACCGCAGGCGGCGCAATGGATGACGTCACCATGAACTCGATTTTCATAACCGACTGGGCGAATTACGCCGCCGTGAATCAGGTTTACGCTGAGTACTTTCCGGGCGAAAAACCGGCGCGGTTCTGCATTCAGTGCGGGCTGGTCAAACCGGGCGCGCTGATTGAAATCGCCACCATCGCGCACATCGGCAAGTAAAACGCCGGGATCCGTTCTCCTGAAGACCTTGAGGAAACATCATGTATTACAAGGTATTGGGTAAGAATAATGCAGACGCCGAAACCGTGGTGCTTTCCTCCGGCCTCGGCGGTTCAGGCAGTTTCTGGCAACCCCAGCTGGCGATGCTGAGCGAGCATTTTCGCGTCATCATTTATGACCAGCACGGAACCGGCGTCAGCAAAGGCACAGTGCCCGCCGGTTACCGGATGGAAGATATGGCCGATGAACTCGCCGGACTGCTCAACGAACTGGATATCACCCGCTGCCATCTGGCAGGTCACGCGCTCGGCGGCATTATTGGCCTGCATCTGGCACTGCGTTATCCCGCGCTGCTGCAAAGCCTGGTGGTGATCAACGGCTGGGCGAAGCTCGACAACCAGACGCGCCGGTGCTTTGAAGTCCGCCAGAATTTACTGCTCAACAGCGGCGTCGATGCCTACGTGCAGGCGCAACCGCTGTTTCTGTATCCGGGCGACTGGCTGTCGGCCAACGACGCATTACTTCAGGATGAGCGCCAGCATCAGGTGGCGCATTTTCAGGGAATGGAAAATCTGCTTCACCGTTTACAGGCGCTGATGAATTCCGATCTGACCCAAACGCTCGGGCAGGTCATCGCGCCCACGCTGGCGTTCAGCTGCAAAGATGATTTGCTGGTGCCGTGGATGCGTTCTGCCGATCTTGCCGAACGCCTGCCGAACGGTGAACACACACAAATGTTGTACGGCGGCCATGCCATGAGCGTGACCGACCCGGAAACGTTTAACCCGATTTTACTGGAATGGCTGCAACGGCATTCATCGCAAAAACCTGCCGCGCCTTCCCATCGCCTGCCCACGGAGACAACATGGCCGAAACATTAACCGCTATGCCAGCCGTTGAAAAACAAGCGTTTCGCGATGCGATGGCGCATCTCGGTTCCGCCGTTAACATTATCACCACCGACGGCCCCGGCGGTCGCGCGGGCTTTACCGCATCCGCCGTGTGCAGCGTCACCGACTCACCGCCGACCCTGCTCGTTTGCCTGAACCGCTCGGCGTCGGTGTATCCGGCATTTACCGAAAATCAGGTGCTGTGCGTCAACACGCTCGCCGACTGTCATGAATCGCTGTCGAATTTATTCGGCGGAAAAACGCCAATGGAACAACGCTTTGAGGCCGCCGAATGGTCATCCCTTTCCACCGGTTCTCCCATTCTCAGCGATGCGCTGGTCTCGTTTGATTGCAAAATCACGCAAGTCACCCGCGTCGGCACCCACGATATTTTGTTTTGCGAAGCCGTCGCGATCACCCGCAACGACGAACGCCACGGACTGGTGTATTTCGACCGCCGCTATCACCCGCTGATGCGGCAGTCAGCCTGTTAACTCAACCTGATTAGGGAATTGCAGCATGGCAAATACCAATACCTCCTGGTTTCCAAAGTGGCGTAAAAGAGAAGGCAATCTGGATGGCGCCGTTATTGCGCCGGACGAACGGCTGCCGTTAGGGCCGACGGTGATTATGGGGCTGCAACATACCGTCGCCATGTTCGGCGCGACGGTATTAATGCCGCTGCTGATGGGGTTTGACGCCAACATGGCGATCCTGATGTCCGGCATCGGCACCCTGCTGTTTTTCCTGGTGGTCGGCGGACGCGTGCCGAGTTACCTCGGGTCGAGCGCGGCGTTTGTCGGGCTGGTGATTGCGGTGACCGGCTACAGCGGCCACGGCGCAAACCCGAATATCGGCGTCGCGCTCGGCGGGATTATTGCCTGCGGCGTCATTTATACGCTGATTGGTTTTGTGGTGATGGCCGTCGGTACGCGCTGGATTGAACGCCTGATGCCGCCGGTCGTGACCGGTGCGGTGGTGATGGCAATTGGTCTGAACCTCGCGCCGATTGCCATTAACAGCGTCTCCGCGTCGTCGTTTGACAGCTGGATGGCGGTGGTCACCGTGCTGTGTATTGGCTCAGTGGCCGTTTTCACCCGCGGGCTGGTGCAGCGTTTACTTCTGCTGCTCGGGCTGGTGGCGGCGTATCTGATCTATATGCTGGTCACAAACGTCATGGGGCTGGGCGCGCCGGTAGATTTCACTACCGTCGCGCAGGCGCCGTGGTTTGGCCTGCCGACCATCACCACGCCGGTGTTCAGCACCCACGCAATGCTGATGATTGCGCCGGTGGCCGTGATTCTGGTGGCGGAAAACCTCGGGCACATTAAAGCGGTCGCGGGCATGACCGGTAAAAATCTCGATCCATACATGGGCCGCGCGTTTGTCGGCGACGGGCTGGCGACATTACTGTCAGCCTCTGCGGGCGGAACCGGCGTGACAACCTACGCGGAAAACATCGGCGTCATGGCGGTCACAAAAATTTATTCCACGCTGATTTTCGTCGCTGCTGCCATTGTTGCCATTGTGTTGGGCTTTTCGCCCAAATTTGGTGCACTGATCCACACCATTCCCGGTCCGGTATTGGGCGGCGCGTCGATTGTGGTGTTCGGATTGATTGCCGTCGCCGGTGCGCGCATCTGGGTACAAAACCAGGTGGATCTGGGTCTTAACGGCAATCTCATCATGGTTGCGGTCACGCTGGTACTGGGCGCAGGCAACTTTACCCTGAGTCTGGGCGGCTTCAGCATGGGCGGTATCGGCACAGCAACGTTTGGCGCAATTTTGCTGAACGCTTTCCTCAGCCGCAGCAAACAGGTAAAAACGCAGCCGGAAATAAAAACTGGCACAGAAGCTGCATTAAAAGATCACTGACGACCTCAGTTTCTCCTTAGCTCATCATTTTTGATGATCGCCAGCGGTTATCCGGTCCACCCGTCCGGATTAGCCGCTGGTTTTTTTCTTTCTGCGCCTCACACATTCCCACATTGCAGCTAAGTAATGCGAAATTCCTTCGTTCACCTCCCCTTTAAATTGGTTTGTTATGGAACCAGCACTTTCGTTCTATATGAATAAAAAGTGATTCATCTGCCAGACATCGCCAAAAATAAAAAGGGTCTCACTATGCACATTCTTCGCCGGAAAAACGCGGTCACACGCGCACTGGCTTTAGGGGTATTGATCACCAGTTCTTCCGCCGTTTTTGCCGCCGACGCAACACCGGTTAAGGGCGGAACACTGGTTTATCTCGAACAACAGGCGCACACCAATTTGTATCCTCCGGCCGGTGGCTTTTACCCGAACGGCGGCATCCTCAATCAGATCACCGACAAACTGACCTATCAGAACCCGCAGACGCTGGAAGTCGAACCGTGGATTGCTGAGTCCTGGAGCTTCAACGCCGACAAAACCGAATACACCTTCAAACTGCGTCCGGGCGTGACCTTCTCCGACGGCACGCCGCTTGATGCTAACGCCGTGGCGAAAAACTTCGACACCTACGGGCTGGGCAATAAAGAACGCCATCTGCCGGTTTCCGAAGTGATTAATAACTACGACCACAGCGAAGTGATTGACCCGCTGACCGTGAAGTTCTACTTCAAAAAATCCTCACCGGGCTTCCTGCAAGGCACGGCGACCATCGGCTCCGGGCTGGTATCACTGAGCACGCTGGATCGCAATTTTGATGCGCTGGGTGACGCGACACACATCATCGGTTCCGGCCCGTTCGTCGTCAGCAAGGAAACGCTCGGTCGTGAAGTCGATCTGACGGCGCGCAAAGATTACAACTGGGGGCCGAAAAACCTCAAACAGCAGGGCCGCGCCAATCTCGACGGCATCAAAGTGATCGTCACCGGCGAAGACAGCGTGCGTATCGGCGCGCTGCTGGCCGGTCAGGCAGATTTCATCCGTCAGGTTCAGGCGTATGACGAGAAACAGGCCAAAGACCAGAACTTCCCGATTTATGCCGCGCCAACCAAAGGCGTGAACGACAGCATTTCGTTCCGTCCGGACAACGCGCTGGTATCTGATCTCAAAGTCCGTCAGGCGCTGCTGCACGCCACCAACAGCAAACAGGTGGTCGATACGCTGTTCTCGCCAAACTATCCGCAGGCCACCTCCGTCATCGCTAAAACCGCCGCCGGTTACGTGGATCTGAGCAACAAACTGACTTATGACCCGACGCTGTCGAAAAAACTGCTGGATGAAGCAGGCTGGAAACCGGGCCCGAACGGCCTGCGCCAGAAAGATGGCAAAACGCTGTCGCTGACCATTTATGAATCCCTGCCGCAGCCGCAAAACAAAGAAGTCTTGCAGCTGGTTTCACAGCAGTGGAATCAGGTCGGCGCGAAGCTGAACATTCTGGCCGGTGACGCGGGCAGCCGCGTGGCGGACAACCTGGATCCTGAAAAAACTCCGGCGAACGTGGTGGAAGTCGGTCGCGCCGATCCGGACGTCATCAAAAGCTCCTTTTACCCGACCAACCGCGATGCGCTGCTGCAAAAAGGCGGCCTGAGCAGCAAGGTGAAAAGTTTCCGTGACGACAAACTGAACGACCTGCTGGTGGCGATTTCAGCTGAAGTGGATCCGAAAAAACGTCTGGCCCTGGCCGGTGACGTGCAGAACTACCTGCTCGATCAGGCTTACGTCATTCCGATTTTCGAAGAACCGCAGGTCTTTGCCGGTGCGCCTTATTTTAAAGGCGTGAGCTTCGAAGCCGTTGGCCGTCCGAGCTTCTACGGCGCATGGCTTGAAAAGCACTAACAGGCAGGAGTGAATCATGAACCGATACGTTAGCGGCCGGTTCGGGCAGGCTTTGCTGGTGTTGTGGGCGGCGTTTACCGTCTCTTTCATTCTCCTGCAAGTGCTGCCTGGCGATGCCATTCTGATTAAATTCCAGAACCCGGACATGGGGCTGAGCCCGGCGCAAATCGCGGATATGCGCGCGGCCTACGGCGCGGATGTGCCGCTGGTGCAGCAATATCTGCATACGCTGGGGAATTTCCTGCGCGGGGATCTGGGCTATTCGATTCAGGCTGGCGTACCGGTCACTGAATTACTCAGCAGCAACTTTCCGCCGACCTTGCGGCTGGCGCTGATGGGCTTCGCACTGGCCGCCGTGGTGGCCTTTGCGCTGGCGTTTATCTCCAGCCTGCTGCATTTCGGCTGGCTGAAAAACCTGTTGCAGTCGGTGCCGTCGCTGTTTATTTCCATTCCGACCTTCTGGCTCGGCATCGCGCTGATTCAGTTTTTCTCTTTCCATTTGCGCTGGATCCCGGTGATCAATCCGGGGGAATGGGTCGGGCTGATTTTACCGGTGGTGACGCTGGCCGTGCCGATTTCCGCACCGCTGGCGCAAATTCTTATCCGCAGCATTGATCAGGTGCAGACCCAGCCGTTCGTCGCCGTCGCCCGCGCCAAGGGGGCCAGCCGCAGCGGCGTGCTGTGGCGTCATGTGGCGCGCAACGCCCTGCTTCCGGTGCTGACTATCGCCGGTTTGCTGTTTGGCGAACTGATCGCCGGGGCGCTGATCACCGAAACGGTATTTGGCCTGAACGGCCTCGGGCAACTGACGCAGCAGGCGGTGAACAATCAGGACGTCGCGGTTTTACAGGCGATTGTGGTGATTTCCGCCGCCGCTTTTGTCGGCATCAATTTACTGGTTGATTTGCTTTATCCGCTGCTTGATCCGCGTCTTAAAGCTAACGCTTCGAAAAACTCAAAGGGAGCCACCGCATGAGCAGCTTACCGCTGGGTAAAAGCACTCTTTCCCTGCCCGCCACACAGCGCCGCCGCTGGAAACCGGCCCGTTTACAACCGGGGCTGATCATCGCCTGGCTGGTGATCGCGACCGTGATTTTATGGGCGGTCGCGCCCGGCTGGTTTACCGGTTACAGCGGCACCGAAGGCATCGCGGGCGCACAGCGTCTGGCTCCGCAGGCCGGTCACTGGCTGGGCACCGATCAGCTCGGCCGCGATGTTTACGCCCGCATCGTTTACGGCGCGTCGCATTCACTCTCCGGCGCACTGGTCGCCGTGGCGCTCGGGCTGGTGTTCGGCACCGCATTAGGGCTGGCAGCCGGTGCCAGCGGCGGCATTGTTGATGCAATTGTCATGCGCATCAACGACGTGTTGCTGTCGATTCCCGGCCTGCTGTTGTCGCTAAGCGTCATCATTTTGCTCGGCTTCGGCACGGTTCACGCGGCGATTGCCGTCGGGGTCACCTCCGTCGCCAACTTCGCCCGCCTCGCCCGCGCCGAAGTGGTATTGGTGCGCCACAGCGATTACGTCGAAGCGGCCTATGGCAGCGGCGGCACCTTCTTCTCGATCCTCTGGCGGCACATTCTGCCGAACTCGCTGACCTCGGTCATCGCCTTCTCGGCATTGCAATTTGGCAGTGCGATTCTGGCGATTTCCACCCTGAGTTTCCTCGGTTACGGCACACCGCCGCCAACGCCGGAATGGGGTTTACTGATTGCCGAAGGCCGTAACTACATTTCAACCGCCTGGTGGCTGACCACCTTCCCCGGCATCGTCGTGGTGCTGGTGGTGCTTTCCGCCAACCGCATCAGCCAGTCATTACGCAGGAGAACGCGATGAGCACACAGGCAATTTTGAATAACCACGCCGCACCCGTTCTTGAGCTGGATAATCTGACGATTGCCTATGACGGCAAAGCTGTCGTCCACAACGTCTCATTTTCCATTAACGCCGGAGAAGTGCTGGCACTGGTGGGCGAATCCGGTTCCGGTAAAACCACTACCGCGCAGTCGATCATCGGCCTGCTGGCGGAGAACGGTCATATCGAACAGGGCGAAATCCGCCTGAACGGCACCGACATCAGCCAGTGGTCGCAGCGCCGCCTTGATGCCCTGCGCGGCGCACGCATCAGCCTGATCCCGCAGGACCCGACCAGTTCTTTGGATCCGGTGAAAACTATCGGTTCGCAGGTTGCCGAAATTCTGGATATCCACCAGCGTCTGCCGCGTGTTCAGCGCGACGCACGCGTGGTGGAACTGCTGACCCGTGTCGGCCTTACGCACCCGGAACAGCGCGCGAAACAGTATCCGCACGAGCTTTCCGGTGGCATGAAACAGCGAGTGCTGATTGCGATTGCCATTGCGCTGCAACCGGCGCTGATCATTGCCGACGAACCGACCAGCGCACTCGACGTCACGGTGCAAAAACGCATTCTGGATTTGATTGACGATTTGCGCCGCGAATCCGGCACCGCTGTTTTGCTGGTCACGCACGATCTGGCGATTGCCGCCGAACGCGCCGACCGTTTACTGGTGTTCCGCCACGGCCAGGTGCAGGAACAGGGCGTGACGGCGGAAGTGCTGAACGCGCCGAAAAGCGATTACACCCGCCAGCTGTTTGCCGACGTTCCTGCCCTTTCCGGCCGACACCGCGCGCATATTGCCGCCGTCGCCGAACCGGTGCTGTTGGTCGAAAATGTCACCCATGATTTCTCCCTGGGCGGTAAACATCAGGCAGCATTCCGCGCCGTTGATAACGTTTCGTTCAGCATTCCGCGCGGCACCACGCATTCTCTGGTCGGCGAATCCGGCTCGGGTAAAACCACGCTGGCGCGCATTCTGCTCGGTTTTCAGAAACCGGACAGCGGCCGCGTATTGATCGACGGCGAAGACATCACGCGCCTCAAAGGCGAAGCGCTGCGTCAGGTACGCCGTAAAATTCAGCTGGTCTATCAGAACCCGTTCGCCTCGCTGGATCCGTCGCAGACCTTGTTCAGCGTGATTGAAGAACCGCTGCTGAACTTCGAAAAAATCCCGTCAGCCGTACGCCGTGAGCGCGTTCTGGATATCGCCCGCCGCGTGGCGCTGCCGGAAGAACTGCTGGGCCGCAAACCGCGTGAGCTTTCCGGCGGCCAGCGTCAGCGCGTGGCGATTGCGCGGGCGCTGATCCTCGAACCAAAAGTACTGGTACTCGACGAAGCGACCTCGGCGCTCGACGTCACCGTACAGGCGCAAATCCTGACCCTGCTCCGGGAGCTACAGGATTCACTCGGCCTGACCTATTTATTTATCTCGCATGATCTGGCGACCGTCCGGCAAATCTCCCACAGCGTCTCGGTGCTCAACCGCGGGCAACAGGTGGATTCCGGCAACGTGGAAGACGTGTTTGCGCTGCCTTCCAACGATTACACACGGCAGCTGATTGATGCGATCCCCGGCCGCCACCGCGCCGCCTGAGTCAGCACATGAAAAAGAAAAGAGGGACATTATGAGCAGCAAACGTCTTGGGTTTTTCACCCGACTTCTGGATAACACCAGCGCGCAGGAACGTTACCGGCTGGCGACCGAGCAAATTATTCACGCCGAGCAGCTGGGTTTCGACTCCGCGTGGGTCGCGCAGCACCATTTTCACGAAGCGGAAGGCGGCCTGCCCGCACCGCTGGTCTTCCTTGCTCAGGTCGCGGCGCATACCCGCTTTATCCGTCTCGGCACCGGCGTGATTACGCTGCCGATGGAAAATGCGCTGCGCGTGGCAGAAGACACCGCCGTGCTGGATTTACTCTCCGGCGGACGGCTTGAAATCGGGCTGGGTTCCGGCGGCACGCCGTCGTCATTTCTGCCGTTCGGCTTTGAAAGCAGCGAGCGCGGTGCGGTGTTTAGCCATAATCTGCAAACCCTGCTGACCGCCTGGCGCGGCGAACCGCTGGCGGGCACCGATAACCGGTTGTATCCGGCGGCACCGCATCTGGAAAAACGCGTCTGGCAGGCCACATTCTCGGTTGACGGCGGCGCACGTGCCGGTAAATCCGGCGACGGGCTGATGCTTTCGCGCACCCAGCCACGCCCGGCGAATGCGCCAGACCTGCGTCTCGACGAATTGCAAAACCCGATTATCGATGCCTATCTCGACGCGCTGCCGGACGGCGTTGCGCCGCGCATCATGGGCTCACGCACGGCATTTGTGACCGAAAACGGCGACGAAGCCCGCGAACTGGCGCAAAAAGGTTTACGCCGTCAGGCCGAAAATCACCGTGCCAGCGGACAGATTGTGAAAGGCGATACGCTGGATGATTACATCCGCACCTTCGACGTGCATCTTGGCACCGCGGAGCAGGTCACCGCCACGCTACAGGCCGACACCGCACTGGCCCGCGTCACCGATCTGGCGTTTCAGGTGCATTCTATCGATCCGCCGCATCCTTACATTTTGCGTTCCATTGAACTGATTGCGCGTCACGTCGCGCCAGCCCTTGGCTGGGTTCGCCGCACGCCGCAGCGCCGTGTTTCCACCTCTTCCGCCGACCCTACGCTCTCAAAGGCTGCATTTACACAGGACAACTTATGACCACTTATTCGACTGATCTGCTGGAAAAACTGGCTGAAATCGCGCCGTCTTCTGAACTGAAACAGGCACGCGACACCCGCGACGCCGCGACCCGCCACGCGCAAGGCAGTTACGATGCGCTGTTTACCGAACAGGACGGCGTGGATTTCACGCTTGCCGAGCGTCTGCGTTTAGCGCAAAACGTCGCGCGCTGGCACGGCGATTCACAGCTCACCAATCACTATTCTGAGCGTTTGCAGGATTTGCCGGACATCGACGAAACCGCCCGTCTCGACGCCGCGCTGACTCACGGCGAACGCCTGAGCTTCAAACCCGCCAGCGCCACGCCTGCACATTTACAGGCACTGAAAAAAGCGGGCTGGTCGGTGGATGCCATCGTCACGATTTCGCAGCTGATTGCTTTCGTCAGTTTCCAGAGCCGCGCGCTGCGCAGCTACCGTCTGATTGGCGGCAAACCGGTGGAAAACGCCAGCAATAAACCGGTCGGCGCCGCGTTCTGGCGCACTGAACCGAATACCCACAGCGGCCGCGACGCACCGCAGGCATTCACGCAGGAAGAGCTTGGCTGGGAACCGTGGATCCCGTCCAAAAAGCTGGAGGAATTTGATGAAGCCCAGCAGGCGATTCTGGCGAAATTTGGCCATACCGATTCCGACTATTTCCGCCTGTTAGGCCGTAACCTGCCGGTGCTTGAACAACGTACGCTGACCGACAAAGGCATTTTCTACACGTCCGGCGGCCTGCCGCGCAAAGAGCGTGAACTGGCGGCCACCGTAGCGAGCAAAATCAACGGCTGTATTTACTGTGCGTCGGTGCATTCGCGCAAAGCCAGCCAGCTTTCCAAACAAACCGAAGACGTTCAGCGGCTGATCGACACCCCGCCGGGCGGCATTCTCAGCAAGGAACAATCCCCGCGCTGGCAGGCCGAAATTGATTTCGCCGCCGCGCTCTCCGCCACGCCGCCGGTCGCCTCGCCGGAACACATTAAGGCACTGCGCGATCAGGGTTTGAACGAACTGGAAATCGTCGATCTGGCGCAGTCTGCGGCGTTCTTCGCCTGGGCAAACCGCCTGATGTTAACGCTGGGAGAACCGTTTAATGACTGATTCACAGACTTCTCAACGCCCGGTTCCGCAGCTCGATCACGTAGTGATTAACGTCGCCGAACAGCTTAACGGTGCCGAGCAGCAGTTCCGTCGTCTCGGTTTCCGGCTCACACCGCGAGGCCATCACTCGCTCGGTTCCAGCAATCATCTGGCGATTTTCGGCGAAAACTATCTGGAACTGCTCGGCTTCGAACCGGGCAATGCGCATACGCGTAAAGATCTCTGGCAGGCTCCGCTCGGCCTCACCGGTCTGGTGTGGAAAACGCAGAATTCGAACGCCGTGTTTGATCATCTGCAACAGCAAAACATCGCGGGTTCAGCACCGGCAGAATTCTTTCGCCCCGTGGCGCTCAACGACGGCACCTCGCCCAATGCACGGTTCCGCACGGTCCCGCTGGCCGCCGACCGCGTGCCCAATGGCCGCAGTTTCTTTTGCCAGCACCTGACCCCGGAACTGGTGTGGCGCACCGAGTGGCAAAACCACCCGAACGGCGTCGCGGACATCACCGGTTTTGTGATTTCCGCCGCCTCCCCGCAGGCCGCAGCGAAAGTGTACGGCGAACTGTTCGGCGCAGAAGCCTTGCAGACTAGCGCTGAAGGCGTGACATTACGCGCCGGTCGCGCAACCGTCCGGTTTGTGACGCCACAACAGGCGCAGGCCGAGTTTGGGATCGTACCTGAGGGGGAAAACGGGAGTGCGCGGATGGTCGGGTTGGAATTTGCGACCCGGTCGCTGGATGCGGTGCGCAATAGCCTGCGCGTGGGCGAAATTTCGTTTAATGACTTAACCAGCCGGGTTTTGGTTCGCGCTGCGGATTCGCTGGGAGTGGCGGTTAGTTTTAGCGAAGAATAAATTCCAGGTCGTGGGCTCGCCGCCCAAACCCGCAAAACCTTGGGTTGCCGCTCAAAACTGCAAAACCTTGGGTTGCCGTTCAAAACTGCAAAACCTTGGGTTGCCGTTCAAAACTGCAAAACCTTGGGTTGCCACCCAAACACTGCAAGACCTTGGGTTGCCACCCAAACCCGCAAGACCTTGGGCTCGCCGCCCAAACTGGCCCAAAGGGCGCGTTAACGCGCGCGCCCTCTGGACACCCGCGCTTTTCAACTGCGCGCTGCCGCTCGCTGGCTATGTTTCAGTAACTCCGGCTAGTGCCGCAAACGCCGCCGCTGCGCGGTACTTTCGCTTCGGGTTCGAACCTGCTCGGAAAAAAACCTCGCCGTTTCTCACCTCTCACTCAACGTCGTTTTGAAAGCGGCCGCAGTTTTCTAATTCGCAACCTCACCGCTGATTGTCATCAAAAAAATAAGCAGACGGTTTTACCAAAAGTTAAGTAAGAAAACAGAATGCCGTTGAATTTAGATAAGCCCCCAGCCGCTTTCAGAAAGCTTGCCGTGCGAAGAGTTTCGAGACCTGTGGCTCGAAACCGAGTAAGGGAACCGCGCAGCGGCAAGTTTTCGCGGCAATAACTGCGGCACCTGAAACATAGCCAGCGAGCGGCAGCGCGCAGTTAAAGAGCCCGGGATTCTCAAGGGTGGTGGCGATAGACCACCCTTGAGGCCGGTTTGGGTGGCAACCCAAGGTCTTGCAGCGTTTGGCCGGCGAACCCAAGGTTTTGCAGTGTTTGGGCGGCGAGCCCAAATCCCTCCCTTCAGGTGAAATAAAACCTGATCAGGTGAAAAAACACCGGTGCTGCAAAGCACAACGAATCAATGCGATCCATCATCCCACCGTGCCCCTCGATCATCGCGCCGAAATCCTTCACGCCGCGATCGCGCTTAATCGCCGACATACACAAGCCCCCGGCGAAGCCGAGTAAGGTAATGACCAGCGAAATCAGTGCGGCCTGCCACGGTGCGAACGGGGTGATCCACCACAGCAACGTCCCGACCAGCGTGGCGCTGAGGATCCCGCCGGCAAAGCCTTCAAGGGTTTTGTTCGGGCTCAGACGCGGCGCAATCGGGCGTTTGCCGAAAAGCTTGCCGAACACGTACTGCAACACATCGGAAATCTGCACCACAATCATCAGAAACAGCAGCAATTTGATGTTCTGGTTTTCATAGCCGGGAATGTTCAGCATCAGCAAGGCAGGCGCGTGGCTTATGCAGTACACCGCCAGCATCATGCTCCACTGAATTTTCGCGCTGCGTTCGAGGAAGTTGACCGTGTCTCCGGCCAGCGCCATGCGGGTGGGGATAAACAGAAACGCGTAGACCGGAATGAAGATCGCAAACGTGCCGTACCAGCGTTCGCCGACCAGCAAATATTGCAGCGGCAGCATAATGAAGAAACACCAGAACAGCGCTTCGTGGTCACCGCGCCGGGTGGGCGTCAGTGTGATGCATTCGCGCAAGGCCAGAAACGACATCACGGCAAACAGCAGCGTCGAGCCGACCGGGCCGAACCACATTGCCATCACCGATAAAATACACATCATCCACCAGGCGCGGATGCGGGCATTGAGGTTGGCGACGACCGGCGTATTACCTTTCACCAGCGCGATCAGATAGCCCAGAATGCTGGCAATCAGCAGCAGACCGAACAATCCGCACAGTAAATAAACTAACGATTTATCCTGAAAATTCATGGTGCCAGTGTCTCCAGAGCAGCCCGCACACGAAGCAGAAATTCCGCTTTCTCTTCCCCTTCCCGGATACTTTCAACCGGTTCGCCAAACGTTGCCGAACACAGAATGGGCACCACCAGACGGGAGCCTTTCGGCAGCACACGGTTGAGGTTTTCGAGATAAACAGGCACCAGTTCGACATCCGGATTCATTTTCGCGAGATGCCAGATCCCGCTTTTGAACGCCGAGATTTCCTCGCCGTTACCACGGGTGCCTTCCGGGAAAATAATCAGCGACTGGCCTTTTTTCAGAGGGTCGTTCATCAGTTCCAGCGCATTGTTCGGCTGTTCAGACTGCTTTTCAGCAGGACGCCGTTTGATCAACACCGCGTTAAACACACGACGCGCAATGTAACGGCGCAATTTAGAAGAGAGCCAGTAATCAGCCGCCGCAACCGGACGAACCTGCGGACGCAGATGACCGGGCAGGCTGGCCCAAATCACCATACCGTCGAGATGGCTGGAGTGATTGGCGTAGTAAATGCGGGCCTGTTTTTCAGGTAAAGGTGCCAGCCAGCGGGCGCGGACGCCGGTCAGCAGGCGGCAAAGCCGTACCAGAAAACCGGCCACCAGCCGGCCATCCAGCGGTAATTTAGTGCGAGGTTCCATCGTTATCTCCCTCAGTTCCGGCCTTTTCATGCAGTTCACGCAAAATACGTGAACCGCGACGCCAGCAGGTCACCAGTGCGCCGAGCGTAATGATCACCAGACAACTCAGCAGCAGGAGTTGCCCCCACTGCGACGGCAGGAAAATCGCAATCACCGCGCCCGCACACAGAATCGCCATGCGGTGCTGTTTTGCCATCGGCCCGAGAAATTGCTGTTTCAGCCCGCAGGTTCCGCCCAGCAGACGCAAATACGCCGTCATCAGCGCCAGCAGCGCCGCAATCCAGCCCAGCGTGACGGCCTCCGGCATCGCCACCAGACCATAACCGACGCCCGCCAGAATCAGCGTATCGGAAACACGATCCGGTAATTCGTTGTAAACGGGTCCCGCCGGGCTGGCCATGCCGCCTTCCACCGCCACCATGCCGTCGAGCAGGTTACAGATGAGCCGCCCCTGAATCATCAGCGCCGCCAGCAGGAGAAGAAATCCACGCCCGAAAGCCGTTTCACAATAAAATGCCAGCAGAAAACACAGCCAGGACACCAGCGCAAAACCCATGCTGGCCACGGAAATCTGATTCGGCGTAATGCCTTTATTCTTTAACCAGACCGCGCTGTTTTTGGCCCAACGTTTATCCCGGGTGGCGATCGGCCGCCGGTCCTTGAGATCTAAGTCCATAAATAATATCCCTTTATTACTGAAAACTGATGACCCTGATTTCTATAAGCCTTTGTAAGGCATCCAGATAATAGTGAAGTTGCCTGCGCGGTGAAATGTTTTTGTTCAGCCCTCACCCTGAAACGTTCCTGGCCGCTTATGCCGGTTTGAGCATTCCTTAGATCTTTTAATTGGTTGATTAAATCACACAATATGTTAAAACTCTGCTACACCGCATTTTAGACGGCTAAACGTCTGAAGCTCCACATCCCCCGTTTAGAAGGCCAACGTCCAGTGACCGCTTCCCGTCTTGAGATGCGCAACATCTCGATTTCATTTGCCGGTTTTCCCGCGCTTCGCCAGGTAGATTTTACGCTGGAAGGCGGATCCGTCCATGCGCTGGTCGGTGCGAACGGCGCCGGAAAATCGACGCTGATGGCTGTGCTTTCCGGCACGCACGATCATTACACCGGGCAGATCACCATCGACGGCGAGCCGGTGAACATTAAACTCCCGCACCACGCGCGCGCTCACGGCATTCATCTGGTCCAGCAGGAAGTGGATGTCGCGCTGGTGCCGACGCTGAATGTCGCCGAAAACATCATGCTGGACCGGCTTTCCGAGCCCGGACATTTGCATAACTGGCCGCGTTTATACCGTCAGGCGCAGCGGCTGACCGAACAGCTTGGCCTGAACATCAGCCTGAAAGCCCGTATCGAAAACTGCACGCTGGCCGAGAAACAGCTGATTTTGCTGGCGCGCGCGTTGTCGCATAAATGCCGTTTCCTGATCCTCGATGAACCGACCGCGCCGCTCGATCAGGCGGAAAGCGCCCGTCTGTTTGCACTGGTGCGTAAGCTGAAAGACGCGGGCATGGCGGTGGTCTTTATCTCCCACCGCATTCATGAACTGCGCGAAATCTGCGACCGCATGACGGTGCTGCGCGACGGTCGTCTGGTCAGCGATGACAGCATGGACGGCCTGAGCAACGAGCAGATAATCGAGAAAATGATCGGCCATCAGCTCGATGATATTTATCCGCCACGCCGTCCGCCGCACAGCGGCGAAACGCTGCTGCGCATTCACGGCATGCACGACAAAGACAAACTGCGTGATATTTCACTGCGCCTGCATCGCGGTGAGATCCTCGGCATTGCCGGGCTGGCCGGTGCCGGAAAAACCGAGCTGTGCAAAGCGTTGTTTGGCGCGACGCCCAGCCAGGTCGAAAGTGGTGAGCTGAACGGCAAACCGTGGAAGCCGAAAGAACCGCATCTTTCCGTCGAACAGGGTCTGGCATTAGTGCCGGAAGAACGGCGCAAGGAAGGGATTTTCATTGATGAAAATATCCCGATGAACCTCAGCGTCACCGCTGACGATTCGTTTTCGCGCTGGAGTATTTTCAGTAAACGCCAGTCGCTGTCGTGGGCGAAAGACATTATCAGCCGTTTAGGCATTCGCGCTTCCGGGCCGATGCAGAAGCTGGCGAGGCTTTCCGGTGGTAACCAGCAAAAAGTGGCTATCGGAAAATGGCTGCGCAGTGAGAGTCAGGTGTTGATTTTTGACGAACCGACCAAAGGCGTGGACATCAAGGCCAAAACGGACGTGTTCAGGCTGATTGACGGCCTGGCGCAACAGGGAAAAGGCATTATTTATGCTTCCGGTGAGTTCGCCGAACTGGTCGGTTTATGCGACCGCATTCTGGTGTTATGGGATGGCCGCATCGTGGCCGAACTGGACGCCGCAGACGTCGACGAAGAAACCTTATTAGTCTATTCAACCGGAGGAACACCCGCGTGAGCAAAGCCGTGGTGAGTAAAGAAAGTACATTGGCAGCGGGTCAGCCCTGGCGTCATCAGTTGTTCGAATTTTTGTATAAATGGGGCATGTTGCTGACCGTTGTGCTGCTGATCGCCGGTTTTGGCGTAGCCTCGGACAACTTCCTCGAGCCGTCGAACATCATCAACATTCTGCGTTCCATCGCCATCGTGACGGTGATTGCCATCGGCGTATCGATTTCACTTTCGGTCGGCGGCTTTGATTTGTCGGTCGGTTCAACGGCGTCGCTCGCCAATGCGCTGGTGATTTCGATGTTCGTCTGGCACGGGTTTGGCACCACCGAAGCGATTCTGATCACGCTCGCGCTGTGTACGCTGGTGGGCCTGTTTAACGCCTTCCTGATTGTTATCCTGAAAATCCCCGACATGCTCGCCACCCTCGCCAGCCTGTTTGTGATTCAGGGCGCGGCGATGACCTACAGTTACGGCGGTTCCATCACGGAGAACATGCTTCTGCCAAGCGGCGACATGGCAGAAGGCACGGTACCTGCGGTATTCAGCCTGCTCGGTCAGGTGCCGGTGATTGTGATCGTGATGGCGGTCGTGACCATTGCGGTACAATTGTTTATGTCGCTGACCAAACATGGCCGCCGTATGTACGCCATCGGCGGCAACCCGCTGGCCGCGCGCCTCGCGGGGATCCGCACCGCGCGTTACCGCGTGATTGCGTACGTGATTTCTTCGGTTCTGGCGGGCGCAGGCGGCATTTTGCTGGCGTCACGTATCGGTTCTTCGCAGGTGAATGCCGGTGGCGGTTATCTGATGGACGCCGTTGCCGCCGCGTATATCGGTTTCTCGCTGGCCGGTTCCGGCAAGCCGAATGCGCTGGGAACCTTGCTGGGCGCAGTGATTCTGGGCGTGCTGTCAAACGGGCTGGTGATGCTGTCGGTGCCGTACTACGCGATGGATATTATCAAAGGGCTGGTGTTGGCGGTGGCGCTGGCGCTGACGTACATACAGAAGCGGTAGGTCGCCTGAACGGGCTTTGCGTTTTTAAACGGAAAAGGATCGAGGAAGTTTCGGTTTTTCAATAGCAGTGATCACATGGCTTTTCGCGCCGACACCGACCAGAGAGGCCCGGGACGGGGCCTCTCTGGACTCTCCGCGTCTTTTTACAACACGCGCTATCGCCCGCTGGCTATGTTTCAGAAGCCACAGCTAGTGCCGCGAAAACTTGCCGCTGCGCGGTTCCCTTTCTCGGTTTCGAGCCACAGGTCTCGAAACGCTTCGCGCGGCAAGCTTTCTGAAAGCGGCCAGAGGCTTATTTAAATTCAAAATCAGGCTGGTTCTAATCTTTTAGAAAAGGCAATTTGGCGCGCTCAGAAATTTTGCTGACCGAGGGGTCGAGACCGCAGGCTCGAAGCCCTCGAGGAAGGAACCGCGCAGCGGCAAGATTTCGCGCCACACGCCGTAGTAACAGAACACGTCAGTCGACCTAGCGATAGCGCGCAGTGAAAGAGCCCGGGGGGTCTTGGGGGGTGGCGGCGATAGGCCGCCCCCCAAGTCGGTGTGGGCCGACGCCCACGACCTTGAATTTGAAGTTGAAGTTGAAGTTGGCTTTAAAGTATTTATGTGAGTACCTTAAACATCACACTCGTCGACTCCAGCACGCCTCCCGTCGACATTGCATACTGCGGAATGATCCCGCTCAGCGTAAACCCCTGATTTTCATACAGCGTCTGCGCCGGACTGCCCGTAACGGTATCCAGCACCAGCAGGGTTTTGCCCTCTTCACGCGCCAGCGCTTCCACCGCATCCATCAGCTTTTTCGCCACGCCTTTACGGCGCCCTTCCGGATGGACCATCAGTTTCACCACGTCGCCGCGATGGAGGCCGTTGCCCGGTTGATCGACCACCAGCTGGACGGTGCCGATGATTTTTCCGGCTTCGCGGGCGACCAGAAGACGCTTTTCGCCACGCTCAAAAGCAGGCAATAATTTTTGCCAGAACGCCTGCGCCTGCACAAACCCGAACGGCAGAATGAACCCGATGCTTGCGCCGAGCGCCACCGACTGCATCAGGGTTTCTGCCAGCGCGTCCAGATCCACCTCCGGCAATACGCCACCCTGCACTTCACTTATCACGACTTCTCTGCCGTTTTGCATAATGATGCTCCTGTTCTGTCAGATTTAAGGACGTGAAATCACAATGGCGTAGCGGGCATCCGCCGGGCCGGGAACGTGGAATGACGAGGTGCCGTGAAGATGGAAACGCAGGCAATCTCCGGCCTCAAGCCGGTAAGTGCGTGAAGCGAGCGTGAACTCCAGTATGCCTTCCAGCATCCAGATATGCTGCTCGAGGCCGTCCACCGGCGGGGAATCATACGAAATCGTGGCACCGGCTTTTAACGTGCCGGAGATCAGTTCGGCGCGAAAACCCGGTGCGGGCGGGGAAACCGAACGGCGCGCAAAACCGGTTTCGCGGTCATGCCACACCGGCTGCTGCGCGGCGCGGATAAGCTCCGGCGGGTTATCCTCCAGCGCCATCAGCAGGCGCGAGGTGGTCAGCCCGTACGCCGCACTCAGTTTGCCCAGCAGCGACGCGGTCGGGCTGGTTTCTGCACGCTCCACGCGGGAAAGCGTTGCCCGGCTGATGCCCGTGCGTTGCGCCAGTTGTTCCAGCGACCAGCCCTGGCTGACGCGTAATTCTGCCAGCCGTTCGGCCAGACGCAGATCGTGACTGTCCTGCCCTTCTTCCATTTCGTTCCCCTTGAAAATTCTCAATACAGGGAAAATATCTCTCATTTGAGAAATGCGCAAGTTAAAATAATGTAAGCAGAAAGTATTAGCTAAGTTGTACAAAAATAATAAAGTTGTACAGCTTTCAGATCAGGCGCTAGAGTTACGATAAGTTGGATGAATATTTTTGGATTTAACTATGTCTCTTTACAGCATCGGCGAAGTCGCCCGAATTTGTGGTATCAACCCGGTCACGCTTCGCGCATGGCAACGCCGCTATGGTTTGCTTAAACCGCAGCGCACCGAAGGCGGCCACCGCCTCTTTAACGATGATGATCTCGACACCATCCGCACCATTCTGGGCTGGATCAATCGCGGCATTCCCGTCGGCCAGGTGAAATCCCTGCTGGAAGGCAAAGTCGAGGCACTGCCCGGCGGCTGGTCGCAGGGCGAACACCGTCTTCTGACCGCGCTTCAGGACGGACGCAGCAACAAAGTGCGTCAGCTGATTATCGAACTGGGGCGGGAATATCCGGCGGCCTCGTTTGTGAATAATATTTTGCGCCCGTTGCGTGAGCGCCTGAGTTCCGGCGATTCACGGCTGCTGATGATGCGCAGCCAGCTCGACGGACTGATCATCGAGCACGCCGTGATGTGTATGAATGCCGCACGTAAACGGCCGGGAACCCCGGCAACGCTGACCGGCTGGGGGCACACCGACAGCACCGAGCTGTGGCTCGAAGCCATTGTGCGTTGCGAAGAAGGTATGCAGGTTGAAATCCTGCCGGTTCCGCTGGATGAGCCACATCTGGAAAACCTCAGCGGCTCGCAAATATTGTTGTGGTCGGAAGGCAAGCTCACGCAGATCCAGCGCCAGCGCCTTCTGAACTGGGTGGAACAAGGGCTTTCGATCATTCTTCTGGGCAGCTCGGCGGTCATTCTCAGCGCCGGAGAAGACGAACCTCACGAAGAGTCTGAGCCGGCGCTTTTGCCGCATGACGAAAGTCACACCATTCTCCAGATGGTGCCTTTGCGCAAAGAAGGAAAAAAATAATGATTAAACATTTTCCTGAGCCCGCCATTGCTCCCGACGTTTTGTCGCGGCTTTGCGAATTTTATCATCAGCTTGAGATGAGCCAGCTGCCGCAGCTTTCACGCATCTATCACCCGCATGTGGTGTTTATCGATCCGGTTTCGCATTACGACGGCGTGGACGCGCTCGAGCGCTATTTCTCGCAGTTGCTCAGGAAAGTGAATTATTGCCGCTTTGAAATTCAGCCCCCGCTGTTGCAGGGCGACGAAGCATCCCTGTTCTGGCAGATGGAGTTTTCCCATCCTGCCCTGAAAAAAGGCCAGCCGATGTTTCTCCACGGCGCGAGCCATATCCGCCTGCACGATAACCGCGTCATTTATCAGCGTGATTATTACGATCTCGGCGCGATGCTGTATGAGCATCTGCCGGTGCTCGGCGGCGCCGTCCGCGTAGTCAAAGCCAGGTTGAAATAATGCGCCGCGTTCTGATTACCGGTGCCAGTTCAGGTATCGGAAAACAGCTGGCACAGGATTACGCCGCCGAAGGCTGGGAAGTGACGGCGTGCGGTCGCAGCCTGGAAAAACTGATCAGTACGGCAGCCGCCAGTCCGCTGATTATTCCGCTGTGTTTTGATATCACCGATTTGGCCGCCACGCGTCAGGCGTTACACGACGTACAGGCCGATTTAGTGATTCTGTGCGCCGGAACCTGTGAATACCTGGATAACGGCGTGGTGGAAGCCGAAAAAGTTGCCCGCGTGATGAACGCCAATTTCATCGGCCCGGTCAATTGCCTGGACGCCCTGCTGCCGGGTTTAGCAGCCGGAAGTCGCGTGGCGATCGTCGGTTCCACCGCCTGGCTTTTGCCCTTTTCGCGCAGTGAAGCGTATGGCGCATCGAAAGCCGCGCTGGCCTTTTTCGCACGTTCACTGAGCGTCGATCTGGCTCCGCGTCAGATTCACATTTCGCTGATCCAGCCGGGATTTGTGGAAACACCGCTGACGGCGCGAAACAATTTTCCGATGCCGATGATGGTGACCGTCACGCAGGCTTCTCAGCACATTCGAAAAAAACTGGCGCGCGGTGCCAGTGAAATTGCATTCCCGCCGCTTTTTGCCGGTTTCCTCAGGGTGGCATCTTTGCTGCCGGTGAGTCTGCAAAAATGGTTATGTCGGAAAATGGTGAAATGAAAATGACAATAAAAGTGGCGATCGTGGGAAGCGGCATTTCGGGCCTGAGCTGTGCGTGGATGCTGGCGAAAAGCCAGCCCGGCTGCGAGATCACGGTTTTCGAATCGTCGGCAACCTTAGGCGGGCATACTGCCACGCAGGACGTGATTTCAGACGGCAAAGCCTACGCCATCGACACCGGTTTTATTGTCTACAACTCGCGGACGTATCCGCATTTCATCGCCCTTTTGCGCGAGCTGGGCATTGAAGGCCAGCCGACGGAAATGAGTTTTTCCGTGCGCAATCCGGCCAGCAAGCTTGAATATAACGGGCATTCGCTCAACAGCCTGTTTGCCCAGCGCCGCAATCTGTTCAGGCCGCAATTCTGGCGCTTCATTTTCGAGATCCTGCGCTTTAATAAACTCTGCAAGGCGCGCCTGCTGAATCCACACAATGACGAAGATACACTGGCCGATTTGCTCGATCAAAATGGCTTTTCGCCGTTTTTCGCACTGCATTATGTGTTGCCGATGGGCGCGGCGATCTGGTCGTCCTCGCTGGGCGACATGGCGAATTTTCCGCTGTCGATGTTCCTGCGATTCTTTGATAACCACGGGCTGCTCGATGTGACAAATCGTCCGCAATGGAGGGTGGTGCCGGGCGGTTCGCGTGAATATATCCGCCGCTTACAGGCGCGGTTACCCGCCAGTGTGAAACTGCTGACGGACGCTCCGGTGACTAAAGTCATCCGTTCTTCTTGCGGCGTGGTTGTGCATTACGCGCAGGGCGAAGCGCATTTCGATCAGGTGATTTTCGCCTGCCATTCGGATGAAGCACTGGCGATTTTGGGCGAACAGGCCACGGCCGATGAGCGCGGCATTCTCGGTGAGCTGCCTTATCAGGCCAACGACGTGATTCTGCATACCGATACCCGCCTGCTGCCGCGTGAAAAACGCGCCTGGGCGAGCTGGAATTATCAGTTGCCGAATACCGTTAGTGACGCGCTGCGCGGGGATATGCGTGATGGCAATCCGTCAAACATGCGCCGTGCCAGCGTGACGTACAACATGAACATTTTGCAGGGGCTGGACGCGCCGAAAACCTTCTGCGTTTCGCTCAATCCGCTCACGCCGGTTGACGGCAGCAAAGTCCTGTTCCGCGCGACCTATATGCATCCGGTGCTGAACGTCGCCAGCCATCATGCGCAGCAGCAGCGTTACCGGATCAACGGCGTCAACCGCACCTGGTTCTGCGGCGCTTACTGGTACAACGGTTTCCATGAAGACGGCGTCAACAGCGCCCGCGACGTGGCCGAACAGCTGACCCTGCAACTTGAACGCGAAGACACCGCCGGGCAGGCCGAACGGGAGGCGTCATGAACAGCACGTTGTACGTCGGTACCGTGCGCCACCGGCGGTTTACGCCGGTCGAACACCGTTTCGATTACGACATTTTCATGCCGCTGATTGATCTCGATGAGCTGGAACAACTGCCTGCACTCGGCGTAAAGCTGGAACGTTTTTCGCCGGCCAGCTTTCGCCGAAAAGATTATCTGGGCGGCGGCGACATCAAAACCAAAGCGCAGGAAAGAATTGCCGAACTGACCGGCGATCGCCCTGACGGACGGGTAATGTTGCTTTGTCAGTTATGTTATTTCGGCTGTTATTTCAATCCGGTCAATTTCTACTACCTTTATGATAAGACCGGAATTTTGCGCTGGATGCTGGCCGAGGTGCGGAACACGCCCTGGAATGAACGCCACACCTACGCCGTGCTGCCCGACGGTTCGCAGCCGGTCCCGAAAGCCTTCCATGTGTCGCCTTTTAATCCGATGGACATGGTCTATCACTGGCGTCTGACATCCCCGGGAAAAGAATTACATATCACTATCGAAAATCACCGTAAAGAACGGGAATTCGATGCTGCCCTGTCGCTGACTGCCCGCCCGCTGACCCGCGACGCGTTGCGCCAGCAATTATGGCGGCTGCCTCTCATGACCGCGAAAACCGCCCTGACGATTTACTGGCAGGCGCTAAAACTGTGGCTGAAACGGGCACCTGTTTATTCTCATCCTCCCGTTGATAAGGACTGACCATGAGCCAACCCGAAGTGCAATTCGCCCGCGAAGGGGCGATGAACCGGCGCAGCAAGGCTGCACGCGCACTGATTCTCGGCGTATTAAAAAATCTGAATGGCGCCGGGTTAACGCTGCGTGAACCGGGTGAAGATGCGGTCTTTTTTGGCGACGCGACAGCCCCTTTGCAGGGCGAAATTGAAGTTCACAATCTGCGGGCTTACCGGCGGGTTTTGCTCGGAGGAAGCATCGCGGCGGGCGAAAGTTTTATTGATGGCGACTGGACGACGCCCAATCTGACGGCGGTTCTGCAACTGCTGGCCGAAAACATGAAGCTGGTGGATAAAATCGAAGCGCGGCTGAGCTGGCTGAGTACGCCGCTGAACAGGCTGATTCACTTATTCCGCCGCAACAGCCCGACGCAGGCGCGCAAAAATATCTCCGCGCATTACGATCTCGGTAACGATTTTTATCAGGGCTTTCTGGATGAGCAAATGCTCTATTCATCTGCCTGGTATCAGACACCGCAGATGTCGCTGGAACAGGCGCAGGAAGCCAAAATGCGCCGCTTGTGCGAACAACTGCAACTGCATGCGGGCGATCATCTGCTGGAAATCGGTACCGGCTGGGGCGCGATGGCAGAGTTTGCCGCCCGTGAATACGGCTGCAAAGTGACGACCACCACTATTTCCCGCGAGCAGTTCCGCTACGCCAGCCAACGCATTGCGAATGCCGGGCTGAGCGACCGCGTGACGGTGTTATTTGAAGATTACCGCTCGCTCGACGGCCAGTACGACAAGCTGGTTTCCATCGAAATGATCGAAGCCGTCGGGAAACGCTACCTTTCCACCTTCTTCAAACGCTGCAATGCCCTGCTAAAACCACAGGGACGGCTGGCGATCCAGGCAATCACCATTGCCGATCAGCGTTACGCGACGTACAGCCGCAAAGTCGATTTTATTCAGCGCTACGTTTTTCCCGGCGGTTTTCTGCCGTCTATCACCGCCATGAATGAAACGATGACCCGTTATACCGGCCTGGTGGTGCGCGACTTGTTCGACATCGGTTTTGATTACGCCCGCACGCTGCACGAATGGCGCGAACGGGTACAGCGTTACTGGAATGCTCAACCGGACGGCGTTCAGGACGAACATTTCCGCCGCCTGTGGCTGTTTTACCTGTGCTACTGCGAGGCCGGATTCCGCGCCCGTACCATCAGCACCGTACAGCTTATCGCCGAGCGACGCGGATGAAATCGTGGCGGTTCTGGCTGCTGACGCTGGGCTTTGATGTCTGGTGGACACTGGCAGTCCGGGGACGCGATCAGTTTATCTTTTTTCTGCTGATCAGCAGCTTTCTGATGCTGGCGTTTACGCCTTCGCATCGACGTTTATGGGTGGCGGTCGTTTGCACGCTGGGCATCATGCTTGATTCGCTGTGGTGTATTTTGGGTCTGTTGGAATTTACAGATTCGCAGGCTGTTCCGCCGTGGATGATGGCGCTCTGGCTGGGGTTCAGCGCGTGGTGGCTGTGGCTGCTTGGCGTAATACGCCTTGCGTGGTACTGGCTGATCCCGCTCGGCGCGGTCAGCGGGCCGCTGGCGTATTTCCTCGGTATGCAGCTCGGCGCCATGCAGCTCATCGCCGCACCGGTTTACGTCTGGCTGGCGCTCGCCGCCGGATGGGCGGTTTTCCTGCCGCTGGTCAGTCTGCCGGTATTGTTCCGTAACACACGGAGAACCTGATGAAACGTTTTTTACTGCTGGCAATACCGCTGCTGTTTTCATTCTCTGCTATCGCCGCCACACCGTGGGATCACTGGCGGCAGGTGGGACGCGCCACGCTGAACTGGGGACCGTTTGAAGTTTACAACTCACAGCTGCTGACGCCGGAAGGCCATTATCAGGCGCAAAAATGGCCACAGGCGTTAGTGATCGACTATCTGCGCAGCATTGATCGCGAGGAACTGACCAAAGCCACGGAAGAGCAATGGCAGGCACTCGGACTGCTGGAACAGGCGCGGAAAAATGACTGGCTGAACCGCGTTGAAAAGATCTGGCCGGACGTCAGTAACGGCAGCGAAATCGTTTTTCTGGCTGATGAGAACGGTGGCCAGTTTTACAGCCGCGCGCCCAACAGCGTGCTGATTCAACCCATCGGCGAACCGTTCAACCCGGCGTTTCGCGACGCATTCCTGGCCATCTGGCTTTCACCCGCCACGCAATATCCTGATTTACGCAGCAAGCTCATCGGCGCGACGGCGTCCGATTAATGTTCATTCGACCGGAGGTTTTATGACTGCCCTGCGCAAAATGCTTCTTCCCCTTCTGGCGGCCTGCGCGCTGCTGCTGACCAGTTGCAGTGCCAGTATCAAAGATTATGCGCAAGCGCAGCCAGCGCTGGATATCTTCACCTATTTTGCCGGTGATACCGTGGCATACGGCATGGTGCAGGATTACAGCCATAAACAGACCCGGCGTTTTACCGCCAAAATTCAGGGTGACGTGGTGGCGGATACGCTGACGCTGCACGAGGATTTTGTATATGACGACGGCGAGAAACAGACCCGCGTCTGGCGCATCCGGAAACTCGCAGATGGCCGTTATACCGGTACGACGGGTGACATTATCGGCACCGCGACCGGGCAATCGGCCGGAAATGCGTTCAACTGGAAATATGTGATGGACGTTAAATCAGGCGGCAGCACGTACCGCCTGACCTTCGACGACTGGATTTATCAGCAGGACAAACAGCATCTGTTTAACGTCACATCGCTGAGAAAATTCGGCGTCGAAGTGGCGCGTGTGACGCTGTTCTTTGAGAAGAAGTGAGGGTGTTAAATCTTCACCTCTTTAATCACCGTTTTGCGGCGGCCGAAGACGAATTTACCCAGCGTCACCAGCAGAACGGCGCAAAGAATTACGCCTAACGCTACCCATTCGACTGGCGAAAGGGATTCACCGGCGAAGCCGATACCCAGCAAAACCGCGACTATCGGGTTCACATAGGCATAACTGGTGGCGACGGCGGGACGCACGGTTTTCAGCAAAAACATATAGGCGCTGATGGCAATCATCGAGCCGAAAACCACCAGATATCCCAGCGCCAGAAAGCCGCTGAGCTTCGGCGCGGCCGACAGATGTTCACCGGTGAGTCGGCTGGCAACCAGCAATACCACACCCGCAATAATCATTTCTGCCGCACCGGCCATCAGGCCAACCGGAAGGGTCAGGCGCGAACTCCACACCGAACCAAACGCCCAGCTCAGCGAGGCCAGCAGGATCAGCGCCGCGCCCCACGGGTTTCCTTCCAGATTGCTGCCGGTATTGAGCAGCACAATACCAAACAGGCCGATCGCCACGCCGGTCCATTCCAGACGGCTGTTGGGCATTCCCCACAGACGGCTGAAGCACAGCGTAAACAGCGGAACCGTAGCGACCATCACCGCGGCAATGCCCGACGGCACCTGCATATGTTCGGCGACAGTCACCAGACCGTTACCGACGGAGAGCAGCAAGATGCCCACCGCACCGGCGGCCATCCACTGTTTCAGCGTCGGGACTTTATGCCCGCGCAGCAGCAAAAAGGTGAACATAATGCATCCGGCAACAAAGAAACGCAGCCCGGCCATCATCAGCGGCGGCCAGCTTTCCACGCCCACGCGGATCACGAAATAGGTAGAACCCCAGATAAAATACAACGCAAACAGTGCTGCGATTAATGGCAGCAGGGAACGGGTCACAGAGGCAGTCATAGGAATAACTTATTAGCGTGATAATAAAGGCAAACAGTTAACGCTATTGGCCCGATTACCGGCAAGGGAATCTGTGCGATCGCGTCAAAATGTTGCTAAAAAGTTTCTGCATATGACAAAAAATGAGAGGCATTGGCGGTTAACGTAATTAGCGCATGAATAGTGTGTTGCAGGAGGAGGTAAACAATTTATAATTCGTCGTTCAAATTTCCGAGGTACTGCACATGAATTCGCTAGGCAAAAAATTATTTATCGCACTGTTCGGCCTGATGGCAATTGGCGCAATTGGTGGCGTGATGGTCGCGGGTTATGCGGTGGTGATTCAGGACGACGCCAAACCGGTCAGCGATAGCGACGCCCCTTCCGTAGTTCCGGCGCCGTCTTCGACGTCAGCGCACTGATTCACCGCCAGACCGCTGCTGCCACCGTTGCAGCCAGCGGCTCCAGCGTTCAAACAGCATATCCACGCAAATCGCCAGCAGCGCGACAATCACCGCGCCCTGCAAAACATACGCCGTATTAAAGCCGCTCAGACCGATAATAATCGGCGACCCCAGGCTTGATGTCCCGACCGTTGACGCAATCGCCGCCGTCCCTATATTGATGATCACTGATGTGCGGATACCGGCAATGATCACCGGCGCGGCCAGCGGGATTTCGACCTTTCTCAGCATCTGCCAGCGGCTCATCCCGACGCCCTGCGCAATTTCGCGTGCCGACGCTGGCACCGATTCAATCCCGGCAATGGTGCCCTGCAAAATGGGCAGCAGGCCGTAAAGCACCAGCGCGATTATCGCCGGTTTTTCGCTAAACCCCATCACCGGCACCGCCACCGCCAGCACGGCGACCGGCGGAAAAGTCTGCCCCATCGCCACCAGCGTTTCGATCAGCGAGCGGAATTCCTTGCCCGCCGGACGCGTGACACCCACGCCCGCCGCCACGCCGATCACCACCGCAATCAGGCTGGAAACACCGACCAGCAAGAGGTGCGCTTCCACCAGCGAGGCGAAGCTTTCCTGCTGATACACCGGTCTGCTGAGCGCGGGAAACATCCAGTGAAACAGGCCGCCGAGCGACGTCATGCCGAAAATCAGCGCCAGCAAAAGCGCCAGTACCCAGATGAGAGGATCCGTGAGAGCTCGCCGTAAGCCGTGTTTCATACAGCGTTCCCTGTCGTCGTCAGATCCGCAAAATGCAGCACACCGACCGGCTGCCCCTGCTCATCCACCACCGGCAGTTGCTGAACCTGTTGCGCGACAAATTTTGACAGCGCCTGGCTCAGGCTCATCGACGCCACCAGAGGTTTTTCATTACCGGCGTAATATTCGCCCTGACGTGTGCGCGAACCGACTTCCTGCAAGGACAGCAAACGAAGGCCCATATCGCTGCCGCCAAAGAAATCACGCACGAACGGCGTCGCCGGTTTGGTCAGCAATTCCAGCGGCGTGCCCTGCTGCACCACCTGCCCGTCGTTGAGCAGCACGATGCGGTCAGCCAGCGCCAGCGCTTCGTCGATGTCGTGCGTCACCAGCACAATCGTGCGGTGCGAGAGTTTATGAATACGCGCCACTTCTTCCTGCAACGTCGCGCGCGTTACCGGATCGAGCGCGCCGAACGGTTCATCCATCAGCAGCACTTCCGGGTCTGATGCCAGCGCACGCGCCACGCCGACACGCTGCTGCTGCCCGCCGGAAAGCTGGTGCGGATAACGCGTGCGGAACTGTTTCGGATCCAGACTCAGCAGTTCGAGCAATTCGGTCACGCGGTCGCGGATTTTGGCCTTCGGCCATTTCAGCAACTGCGGCACGGTGGCGATGTTCTCTTCCACCGTCCAGTGCGGAAACAGGCCAATCGACTGAATGGCGTACCCCATCCGGCGGCGTAAATCCTGCGCGCGAAATTTTTCAATCGGTTCACCGGCAAAGAGAATTTCGCCGCGATCGTGCTCTTCCAGCCGGTTGATCATCTTCAGCGTGGTGGATTTCCCCGAGCCGGACGTCCCGATCAGCACGGTGAATTCGCCTTTGGCCATTTCCAGCGTCAGGTCACGCACGACCGCCTTGCCAGCAAAGTGTTTACTTACCTGCTTGAAATGAATCATCTGCGTGAGGTTTCCAGTATTGAGACTGCGAATTTAAAAATGCTGTCGACCACGACGGCCATCAGAACCGCGGGGATCACCCCGAGCAACACCAGATCCAGCGCGCTGCTTAACAGGCCCTGGAACATAATCGCCCCCAGCCCGCCCGCGCCAATCAGCGCCGCGACCATCGCCATTCCGACGGTTTGCACCGCCACAATCCGGATGCCGGTGAGGATAACCGGCAGCGCAATCGGCATCTGGACGCGGAAAAAGACCTGCCCGCGGTTCATGCCCATACCGCGCGCGGATTCAATCACCGCTTCCGGCACGGAATCGAGCCCGGCAATCACGCCGCGCACCAGTGGCAACAGGGAGTAAAGCACCAGCGCGATAATTGCCGGGGCCAGCCCGATACCGCTGATCCCATGTTCGCCCAGCCACGGCAGCGCTTTTGCCAGCCCGGCCAGCGGCGCGAGCAGCAGGCCAAACAGCGCAATCGACGGCACGGTCTGAATAATATTGAGCACCGACAGCACCGGCCCGCGCCAGCGCACATGGCGGTGGCAGAGTAAACCGACCGGCAGGCCGATCAGCACCGCAGGCACCAGCGTGCCGAACAAAATCCCCAGATGCTGCCAGAGTGCGTCGTTAAAAACGTCTGAACGGTTGTCGTACTCTTTCAGCAGCGACAGCCCGGAAAGCTGGCCGTAAAACAGCAGCAAAACCACCGGGATCAGCATCTGGATATTGAGCAAAATGCGCAGGGTGTGATTGCGGGTAAAACGGGAAATGGCGTCGGAGGCAATCAGCAGACACAGCGCCGCTGCCGCCCAGAAACCGCCGCCGAGCGAGGTGCGCGCAATACTGTCTTCGTTGCCGCCGGTCAGTTGTACCGCGGTGTATCCGGCCAGCCAGACCAGCGCCGCCAGCAGAATTTCTGCCAGCAACATCACCAGCAAATGGCTGCGGCCAAACAACGTAAGAAAAGCGCTCACCACCAGCAATATCACCGGCAGAAGCACGAAAAAGGTATAGCCGTGGAGCAACGAGGCCAGCGAAATGCCCTGCCCCGACACCAGGCGGTTAGGCGCATGGCTGAGAAAGGCCAGACCGGAACCGGACAGCAATAACAGGAAAACCAGCGTCAGCAATACGCGGTTTTTAACGGGTGAATGATGAGCCAAAACGTTACCTGATTTCAGTGAACACGGCCCGCAGGCCGCATTCAGGGCGTCACTGCCCGATTATTTTTTAACGAAACCTTTGTCCTGCAAATATTTCGCCGCGACCTTTTTCGCATCCTGACCATCGACCGCAATTTTCGCGTTCAGCGTTTGCAGCGTTTTGGTATCGAGGGAAGCAAAGACCGGTTTCAGCAGATCAGGAATGTTCGGATGCGCTTTCAGCGCGGCTTCGCGGATGATTGGCGCAGGCGCATAAATGGGCTGCACACCTTTCGGATCTTCCAGCGTTTGCAGGCCGAGCGCGGCCACCGGGCCGTCGGTGCCATACGCCATCGCCGCGTTCACACCGGACGTTTTTTCCGCCGCCGCTTTTATAGTCACCGCCGTATCACCGCCCGCCAGCGACAACAGTTGTTGCTGATTCAGCTTGAAGCCGTAGGCATTTTCAAACGCCGGCAACGCATCCGGACGCTCAATAAACTCCGCCGATGCCGCCAGTTTGAAATCCCCGCCGCTGCTGATGAATTTGCCCAAATCGGCCAGCGATTTCAGGTCATGCGCACTCGCCACATCCTGACGCACCGCGATAGTCCAGGTGTTATTCGCCGGTGACGGATCAAGCCAGACAATCTTGTTCTGGTCGTAATCGAGTTTTTTCACTTTATCGAAACCGGCCTGCGCATTTTTCCACGCCGGATCTTTTTCATCGGAGAAGAAGAATGCGCCGTTACCTGTGTATTCCGGGTAAATATCGATTTCCCCGGCGGTGATCGCACCGCGCACCACTTTGGTCGTCCCCAGCTGCAATTTATTGGTAGTGTGAATGCCGTTGGCTTCCAGAACCTGAATAATGATGTTACCAAGGAGGGAACCCTCGGTATCAATTTTCGAGCCGACACGAACGGCATCCTCTGCGGCCTGTGCGCTGAAACTCAATGCCGAAACCAGCGCCAGCGCTGCCATGGAAACGCCCCGTACTCGCCCAGTTGTTACAGTCATGTTCTATCCTCTTATCGGGTTATGTTGGTTTTTGTCGCCCGGCGACTGCTCTGTCTTTCTGCTTTCATCTGAATAAACAAGCTGCTAACAAGAATAGTCCAATTTCGCGCAGGGGAATGGATGGTGAGCCATAAAAGCAGGCAGCGGTAGCTGAGTAAAATGCAAAAATGTTCGAAGCTTATCCGGTAAAACACTGAGCCGGAATCTTCTGTTTTCCCTTTAATAAGGAGAGCCAGATGTCCGTTTATTCACCGAAAAGAACCGCACCACGCATGATTGAAGCCGCCGTGGTCAGTGATAACCATCAGCTCAAATTTGAAAAGTTGCGCCTGAGCGCGCCGCGCCGTAATGAGGTGGGTGTCCGCATCGTTGCCTGCGGAATTTGCCACACCGATATCAGTTTTTTCTCGCCGGGCGCTGTTTTGGGCCACGAAGGCGCGGGGATTGTCGAGCAGATCGGCAGCGCGGTGACGACGGTAAAACCGGGCGATCACGTTGTGCTGTCTTTTCAGTCATGCGGCCAGTGCGACGCCTGTTCCGCGCACCGCCCGGCAGACTGCGAACATTTTTCTACGCTGAACTTTGGCTTCTCCCGCCTTGATGGCAGCAGCGCTTACCCTCCGGGCATCAGCGGGCATTTTTTCGGGCAATCCTCCTTTGCCAGTTACGCGCTGGTCACGGAACAAAATCTGGTGAAAGTCGGTAAATCGCTGCCACTCGCCACGCTGGCTCCGCTCGGCTGCGGCCTGCAAACCGGTGCGGGTACGGTAATGAATACGCTGAAAGTGAAAAAAAGCGATCGTCTGCTGGTCATTGGCACCGGTGCGGTAGGCATGGCGGCGGTGATGGCGGCAAAAATTGCTGGGGCAAAAGAGATTATCGCCCTCGATCAACATCAGCACCGGCGGGATCTGGCGCTGGAACTGGGCGCGACAGAAGCCATGAAAACCGGAAAGGAGCGTAGTCTGCGCGAAACTCTGGATTACGTTATCGATACGGCGGGCGTTTCCGCGCTGGATAAACTCGGGCAGGACGCGCTGAAAGACGGCGGCACCATGGTACGGCTGACCGGTACGGGCGGGGCAACGCTTTCGCGCGGGAGGAAAATACTCAGCGTGATCCAGGGCGACTCCGTGGCGCAGGCGTTCATCCCAAAAATGATTACACTCTGGCAGGCCGGGCAATTTCCTTTCGACCGCCTGCTGCATTTTTACGACTTTCAGGATATCAGTCAGGCTATTGACGATGCCGCCTGCGGCAAGGTGATGAAGGCCGTTTTACGCTGGCCTGCGCAGGCTTAGATCACTTAGCTTTAACTTATAGCCATTTGTTTTTACGTATCGCTGAATCAGGACTTGTGACCGGCATCACCTCGCCTCTATGCTGGTTTTTTTGTCAAAAAGCGTAAACACAACAATGTCTGATTCAATTGCGGCCTCTCCCGCCGCCTCTTCAGGGGATTACAGCGCAGATTCTGCGTCTGACAAACCGGTGGTGATTCGTTCTGCTGCCGATATTACTCAGTTAGTGAACCGTGGCGCCGCGAAAATCAGCGACGCGCGCATCGTGATAGCTATCGCACTGGGCGGCGTTTTCCTCGACGCTTACGACCTCGGTGCGCTGGCCTTCGGGATGAAAGATATCACCCGCCAGTTCGGCCTGACGCCTTCCGGCGCGGGCTTTGTCGCTTCCGCAATCACCTTCGGGGCGATTGTCGGCGCGCTTTTCGGCGGCTATCTGACCGACAAAATTGGCCGTTATCGTGTGTTCATGGCCGACATGTTCTTCTTTGTGATTGCCGCACTGGCCTGTGCCTTTGCGCCAAATGAATGGGTGCTTGGCGGCTCGCGCTTTGTGATGGGCCTCGGTGTCGGTATCGATTTACCGGTGGCGATGGCGTTTTTGGCGGAGTTCTCCAAACTTCAGGGGCGCGGCAATAAAGCCTCGCGCGTGGCGATGTGGTGCCCGACGTGGTACGCGGCGATCAGCGTTTCCTATCTGCTGGTTCTGCTGCTTTATGCGGTATTGCCGGCCACACACACCGACTGGCTGTGGCGTTTAATTCTCGGTTTTGGCGCGGTGCCGGCGATTCTGATTATCGCGATACGCCACCGTTACATGAATGAATCGCCGGTCTGGGCGGCGAATCAGGGCGACCTGCAAAGTGCGGCGGCTATCCTGAGAAAATCCTATAACATCAATGCGATTGTTGCCGATGATGCCGATAAAACGCCGCAGGTGAAAGTGCGCAAAGCGGCATGGCGGAATTACGGCACGCTGTTGCAGGGCATTTATCTGCGCCGCACCGTGCTGGCTACGGTGACCGCCGTCGCCTCGTCATTTGCCTACAACGCCGTGGCGTTCGGTCTGCCGGTAATTTTATCCAGCTTCCTGAAACAGTCGATGATCAGCACCATTTTGTTCTCGCTTGGCCTGAATCTGTGCTTCGCGTTTGTCGGCGGTCTGATTGCCGTGCGCTATGTCTCTAAATTTGGTGCATGGAAAATGACTTATGCCGGTTACGCCTGTCAGCTCATTGCGATGATCGGGCTGGCGCTGGTTGGCCGTCCGGCCGACGGCGGTGAAGCGGCAATTTCCATCGCCATGCTGGCATTGTTCCTGTTCGGACAGGGATTCGGTCCGGGCTCGCACACCATGACATTCGCTTCGCTGAGCTACCCGACGTCGCTGCGCGGCATGGGTGTCGGTTTCAACCAGACGCTGATGCGCGCCAGTTCCACCCTTTCACTGTTCCTGTTCCCGGTACTTTCCGCCGCGTTAGGCACCGGCGTGTTTTGGGTGATCGCGTTAGCGCCGCTGGCAGGACTCATCGTGCTGACAGCGGTACGGTGGGAACCGTCGGGGTATGACGTAGATGCTGAAGATTTTCAGCAGGAAATTAAACCAGTTTAGTTTTTGCCTTGCTCCTCCCCCTGCGAAGGGGGAGGTCGGGAGGGGGTTTTAAAAGCTAACGCCTTGTCTAAACAAACTTTAAATCTTGTTTTTGACCTTAATACCCCACCCCAACCCTCCCCTTCGCAGGGGAGGGAGCAGATCGGTATTCTTACTCATCTCTGTTAGAAAACCGAGAGAGTGACATCACATCACCGCGCTCCTCGGCGCAAACACAAACCCGATTCCATTCTCGATCATCGCGGCGACCAGTTCAAATCCGCCATTCGGTTTCCCTTTTGCGTATTCCAGTTCACTGGTAAATATCGGGCTGACCCAGAACTGATTCACCGGGTCGCCGTAAATCTCAGGCAGGTCCATTTTATCGGCCGGTCCGCACAGTGCGGAGGAAATGACGTGGCCTTCGAAGCCCAGAGGTGCCATCGGAGACATCAGCGTGTGGCCTTCGCCGAGCCAGCTAAGCGTGGTCCACGGGATTTGCGCATAACCGGACAGCGCGCTCGCCATCTGCACGGCGTTTTCTTCGGTCACGTACTCTTTCCCGACGGAAAACGCCAGTTCAATGCGGCGATGCTTTTCGGCTTCATCGTTGAAAATGATGTCGATTTGCGGCATCGGGCGGATACTCATACCGACGGTGAAGAAGTAATAATTCTCATCGTCTTCGTGCTGGGAAATCGCCATCGGAGGCCAGCTGCCCTGGTTAATCAGGTAATATTTCAGCGAAGGGCCAAAGCGATCTTCGTAGGATTCGAGCAGTTTTCGCTGGATTTTCGGCCACGGATTGCTGAATTCATTTTGCCAGTCACGCCAGAAAAGACGGGTTTTTTCTGCCAGCTCACACTGCGTATTGGTCGAGGCAGACCCCAGCGGGAAGGTCAGCGGGTTCTGCGCGATGCACCCGGCGGAATAACACACCGAGTGATCGATATACAAACTCCAGCCGGGGATCACCGCCAGCAGCAAACCCTGATACCACAACGCCGCGCCGTCATCGCTTTCGTTCCACAGGATCTGAATCTGCGACGGATCCAGCGGCGCTTCGCCTTCCAGATTGCGGCAATAAGGCGCGGCCAGCAGCGGCGCGATGCCCTGTTCGGTGGCGGCGGTGTCATCGTGCAAAGGCGCAGGCACCAGATTACGCACCCAGCAGGCACGCATTTTCGGAAAGCGGTCACGCAGATCTTCCCGGGCGAAAATGTAGAAATACACCACGCGGTTGTCCTGTTCGACCAGCGCGGTCAGGGTTTGTTTGTCGTTACTGACTTCAGCAACAATGTCGGACTGGCGCATATGACCTCGGCAATATTAGGAAGCTTATTATTCCCTGTGATGGTCAGTGTAGAACGGATAAGCCAGCCCGATAACGGGCAATATTCCCAAAAATCCCCGATAAATCATCAAAACACGCGCTTTTCACGCGAATGCGGTTTGTTACCGGCAGAATTGATTACCGGCAATAAAGTCGGAACAGTTGTGCCAGATGTGCCGCCATCGGCGTCAGCGTGGTGTCACGCCGCTGAATGAGATAGAACGTCGCGGTCGGCAACGGCAGATCCAAATCGAGTGCCACCAGGCTCTGGCCGATCACCGGATCGTTAATCACATCCACGGATAACACACTGAGGAAATCCGTTTTGGCAATCAGGCTGGTGCAGGACATAAACGTCTCGCAAATCACGCTGATATTCGGTTCCGCGTCCATCTCGCTAAACACTTCACTGAGCAGTTTGTAATAGCTTCCGCGCGGCGTCGGCATGGTCCAGTCGCAGTGAAGCAATTCTTTCATCGAACGCGCGTTTTGCATCGGGTGTCCGCGTCTGGCGACCACGCGGTACTCTTTATCCATCAGCTTTTCGTATAACAGCTCGTTATCAAAGGGACCCTGATAATAGGTGTTTACGGTAAAATCCAGCTCGCCCTGACGCAGTTCAGGGATCATCGACACCAGCTGGCCTTCTGCGATACGCACTTTCACATTGGGGAATTCCCGGTGAAAACGGTCGATCACCTCCGGCATTATGGTGCGCGCAATGCTGGCACCGACACCGATATTCACCCTGCCGCTGGTTCCGCCGAGGCGCTGGGCGATGTCTTCCTGTGCCACCCGCAGCTCTTCGAGAATCAGGCTCGCGCGTTTAAAAAACGCGTCACCACAATCGGTTAGCGTCACGCCCTGACGGCGGCGGACAAATAATCTCGCGCCCAGTCCTTCTTCCAGCTCTTTAATCGATTTGGTGAGCGCAGGCTGGGAAAGATTGAGCAGACGGCTGGCAGCGCGAATGCTGCCCTGTCGTGCTACTGACACAAACGCCCGCAGCTGATGCATTTTTATTTGTGATGGCATGAGATTCTTTGATAACCCCTGATTATCACTAAGAAGATTTTGGCATCTTATATGCCCTGATCGCTTTGTGTACATTGAAAAACACATAAGGCAGACGTTCGTCATAAAACGCTGACCGATACGACGGCAAAAATGCCGCGATGCAGTCCCTTCCGCCGGGCCTTTTCCTGCGGATTTTTCCTCCAAACGGCAACAAATTACGGGTTACTGGTTTGCGCTTCGCGCCTGCCGGTCTGGGTTTGTTGTGCCAGTTTTCGTGCTCCGGCGCGCACTCCCCCCAAACAAGATTTCCTCCTTTCTGCTTTTGGCAGAAAGCCTGCATGTCTGTAAAAAAGAGAGTCCGTGATGGTTAATGAGATTTCTGAACACGTTGAACAGCTGTTCCCTGCCCTGCAAACACAACGTCGTGACCTGCATAAATATGCCGAATCCGGCTGGCTGGAATTTCGTACGTCCACGCTGGTGGCCGACCGGCTGGAGAAACTCGGGTATGCGCTGAAACTGGGCAAAGACGTTATCGATGCGGATTCGCGCATGGGTTTGCCTTCTGCGGCCGTGCTGGCCGAACACGAGCAACGCGCGCTGGAACAGGGCGCAATTGCCCGCTGGATGCCGCATTTTTCCGGCGGTTTCACCGGCATTGTTGCCACGCTGGAAACCGGACGTCCCGGCCCGGTGATGGGATTTCGCGTCGACATGGATGCGCTGGATTTAAACGAGGTGCTCGACGAGGCGCACCGCCCGTTCCGCGAAGGATTTGCTTCTGCCAATCACGGCATGATGCACGCCTGCGGCCACGACGGGCACACCACGATCGGTTTAGGCCTGGCGGAAGTGCTGATGCAGGCGCGCGATAAGCTTTGCGGCACGATCAAACTGATTTTCCAGCCTGCGGAAGAAGGCACGCGCGGCGCGAAATCCATGGTCGCGGCAGGCGTGGTCGATGACGTCGATTACTTCACCGCCGTCCATATCGGCACCGGCGTTCCGGCCAATCATATTGTCTGCGGCAACGACACGTTCATGGCGACCACCAAGCTCGACGTGCGCTTCACCGGCGTGGCGTCGCATGCCGGTGGCAAACCGGAAGAAGGCCGCAACGCCCTGCTGGCAGCGGCGCAGGCCACGCTCGGTTTACACGCTATTCCCCGCCACAGCGGCGGCAGTTCACGGGTCAACGTCGGCGTATTGCAGGCAGGCACTGGCCGCAACGTAGTCGCCTCTTCCGCCATGATGAAAGTCGAAACGCGCGGTTCCACCAATGAGGTCAACGAATTCATTTATCAGCAGGCGCTGAAAGTGATTTCCGGCGCGGCCGAAATGCATCAGGTGAAATTCGACATCAAACTGATGGGCGCGGCGCAAAGCAGTAAACCAACGGCGGCGTGGGTCAATTACATCCATCAGCAGGCGGAAAAACTGGGTGAATTTGCAGAGATTATTGACCGTCAGGAAGGCGCGGCGGGATCTGAAGACGCGACGTACATGATGGAACGTGTGAAAGCGCGCGGCGGCGAAGCCTCTTACGTGATTTTCGGCACTGACCTGAGCGCAGGGCATCACAACGAGCTATTTGATTTCGATGAAAAAGTGATGATGCAGGGCATCAAAACGCTGGCCGCACTGGCGCTGAATATCGCTGAATTCAAAGGGGAAAACTGATGGCTGCTCAGCAAACGATTGTCAATTTCATCAGCGATTTTATCGATAACCAGCAACCGGCGCTGGCGGAAATCAGCGACGCCATCTGGGATCATCCTGAAACCCGTTTCGCCGAATCGTTCTCTTCAGCATTGCTGGCAGACAAACTGGAAGCCAGCGGATTTACGGTTGAGCGCGGCGTCGGTGGCATGGAAACCGCGTTCATCGCCAGCTTCGGCAGTGGCAAACCGGTGATCGCCCTGCTCGGCGAATTCGACGCACTGGCCGGGCTGAGCCAGAAAGCCGGATGCAACACCGCGCAACCGCTGATCGAAAACGGTAACGGCCACGGCTGCGGGCATAATTTGCTCGGGACGGCGGCGCTCGGTGGCGCGCTGGCGGTAAAAGCCTGGATGGAACGCGAAAAGATTCAGGGCACGGTGCGGTTTTACGGCTGTCCGGGCGAAGAAGGCGGTTCCGGCAAAACGTTTATGGCCCGCGAAGGCCTGTTTGGTGACGTTGATGCCGCGCTGACGTGGCATCCGGAAACTTACAGCGGCATGTTCAGCAACCAGACGCTGGCCAATATTCAGGCGTCGTTCAGCTTCAAAGGCGTGTCCTCACACGCCGCTGCTGCGCCACATCTGGGCCGCAGTGCGCTGGACGCCGCGACGCTGATGAACACCGGCTCCAACTTCCTGCGCGAGCACATTATTCAGGAAGCGCGGCTGCATTACGCCATCACCAATGCGGGCGGTATCTCGCCGAACGTGGTGCAGGCCGATGCGGAAGTGTTGTACCTGGTTCGCGCACCGCAGATGGATCAGGCGCAGGGGATTTTCGACCGCGTGGTAGATATCGCCAAAGGCGCGGCGCTGATGACCGGCACTACGATGTCGATGCGTTTTGATAAAGCCTGTTCCAATTACGTGCCGAACCGCACGCTGGAAAACGCGATGTATCAGTACGTTAAAGCGTTTGGCGCACCGCAGTACACGGATGAAGAACAGGCGTTTGCGGCGTCAATTCGCGCCACGCTGACGGACCAGGATATCGATAACAATCTGCTGAACATCTCCCGCACCAGCGGCGCAGAAGGGATGGCATTTGCCGAAACGCTGCGCACGTCACCCCTGACCGACGCCGTTGCGCCTTATGCACCGAACAGCAATATTCTCTACGGCTCCACCGACGTCGGGGATGTCAGCTGGCTGGTGCCGACCGCTCAGTGTTTCAGCCCGTGCTTTGCGGTCGGTTCGCCGCTGCACACCTGGCAGATAGTATCGCAGGGGCGCACATCAATCGCACATAAAGGCATGTGTCTGGCGGCAAAAGTGATGTCCTCCACGGCCATCGAGCTGTTCACGAAGCCTGATTTACTCGCGGCATGCCAGAAAGAGCGGGACGTCCTGCGCGAACGCCGTCCGTATCACTGCCCTATCCCGGCGGGCGTAAAACCTTCGCCACTCAAATAAATCACGACGAGTAAACCGCCCGCTCATGCCCCGTTCCGGCAGAGACGGGCGGCATAAATATAAAAAATCAAACACGACAGAGGGTTAAGAGATGAGTATTGAAGCACAAGACTCCGGCCAGAGCCCGGGAGGTTTTCTCCAGTGGGTAGAACGTGTAGGTAATAAAATTCCCAATCCGTTTTTGTTATTTGTTTATTTGATTGCCATTCTGATGGTCGCCAGCGCAGTGATTTCGTGGCTGAATATTACGGCGGTAAATCCGAGTAACGGCGAAGTTATCCACGTTAAAAATCTGCTGAGCGTGGAAGGTATCCAGTGGATTTTGCCGAACGTGATTAAGAATTTCAGCGGATTCACCCCGCTTGGCTCGATTCTGGCGCTGGTGATCGGCGCAGGTCTGGCGGAGCGCGTCGGGCTGCTGCAAAGCCTGATGTATAAAATGGCGTCGAAAGTGAACGCCCGTTATGCCAGCTATATGGTGATTTTTATCGCCTTCTTCAGCCACATTTCGTCCGACGCCGCACTGGTGGTGATGCCGCCGCTGGGTGCACTGATTTTCCTGGCTGTCGGGCGTCATCCTGTGGCCGGTTTGCTGGCGGCGATTGCCGGTGTGGGCTGCGGCTTTACGGCAAATCTGCTGATTGTGACCACGGACGTGCTGCTTTCCGGGCTGAGTACCGAAGCGGCAAAAGCGATTAATCCGGCGGTTCAGGTCAGCGTTATCGATAACTGGTATTTCATGGCTGCGTCAGTGATTTTACTGACGATTGTCGGGGCCATTCTGACCGACAAATTTGTCGAACCGCGTCTGCCAGTTTATCGCGGCGAACGTAACGAAGAGATGAAGAAGCTGACGCCGGAACAGAACCGCGGCCTGATGGCGAGCGGGATTGCGGCGCTGGTGTTCATCGGGCTGGTCGCGCTGCTGGTGGTTCCGGAAGCCGCACCGCTGCGCAATCCGAAAACCGGCGGCATCATCCCGTCTCCGTTTATTCAGGGCATCGTACCGCTGATCATTTTGTTCTTCTTCGTGATTTCGGTGCCTTACGGCATGGTGACGAAGCAAATCCGCAGCGCCAGCGATGTGCCGGATTTGCTGGTTGATCCGATGAAGTCTATGGCCGGTTTTATCGTGATGGTGTTCCCGCTCTCCCAGTTTGTGGCGTTTTTCAACTGGAGCAATATGGGAAAATTTATGGCGATCGGGCTGACGGATGTGCTGGAAAATCTCGGCATGACCGGTATTCCGGCGTTCCTCGGGCTGATTTTCCTGTCGGCATTGCTGTGTATGTTCATCGCCAGCGGCTCGGCGATCTGGTCGATTCTGGCACCGATTTTCGTACCGATGTTTATGCTGCTGGGCTTCCATCCGGCATTCGCGCAGATCGTGTTCCGCGTCGCGGATTCCTCAGTGATCCCGCTGGCTCCGATGTCGCCGTTTGTACCGCTGTTCCTCGGATTCCTCCAGCGATACAACAAAGAGGCGAAACTCGGCACCTACTATTCGCTGGTGCTGCCGTACCCGATTGTATTTTTCGTGGTGTGGCTGCTGATGCTGGTTGGCTGGTATCTGCTGGGTTTACCGATCGGACCGGGCGTTTATCCGCATTTATAAATTCAGAAAGGTAAGCGGCCCATGCGGCGCATCGCGCGATGCCATGAGCCGTTTCTGACCGCCCAGCGCAGGATACCTGCGATGCGGCGGGTGCCAAAACGAATCGTTTTACGCTTAACCGGGGAAAGGGAAATCCCCAGTTGTTCCGCCGCCCAGCCGGGCAAAAGCTCGATACCGGCCTGAATCATCAGGCTGCCGACCGGTTTAGCCAGACGGCTTGGCGCAGGCGCATTACGCAATAACCGCACAACTTCCTGCGTTCTTTCATCGCAGCGCAACTGAGGCCGCATGGCCTGCAAATAAGCTTCTACCGCCGCAACGCTTTCGGGCACGTTCACCGCCCCGAGGCTTTCTGCCACGCGGGCGAATTCCTGGTAATAGCGGTCCTGTTCGGTTGAACTGAGTGAAGGATTGCGGTAACGCAGATGAGATTGCAGAAAGCTGTACGCTTCCGCGACGTGTACCCACACCAGTAAATCCGGGTCGCTGGCAGCGTAAGGCGTGCCGTGCGCATCGGTGCCGGTCACGTGCAGATGAATGAATTTTACTTTTTCGATGAGCGCCGTGGCATCACGGGTCGGGGCAAATGTCGTTCCGGAAATAAACTGACTGGTGCGGCGCAGGCGGCCGAGCATGTCTTCGCGAAATGTGGAGTGATCCCAGACACCGGCGAGCGCCAGCGGGTGAAGCATTTGCAGCAGCAAGGCACTGACACCGCCGCAAAGCATCGAAGAAAAGTCTCCGTGAATTCGCCAGGTTACGCTTTCAGGGCCAAACAGCCCCGGATCGCCCGCAGGATTCTCGAAGTCTATACCGCCTAACGCCAGGCCCGAAATACTCAGCACCTGGCGTTCTATTCTCTTTCTTAATAACTGACGAAAATCAGACATCCGTTAGTGCGCAGCAGTGATTTGCACGGTGTTTTTTGTCAGTTCCGGCCACAGGTTCATGACCACGTCGATCAGACGATTAAGCTCAGCCGCCGTTGCGCCATCGCGCGCCTGGACAGAGAAACCCTGAATGGTACAGGCGAGGTATTTCGCCAGCAGGGCACTGTCCGTCACCGCAGCCAGATTGTCGCTTTGTTTCTGTTTCTCGAAATATTCGAACAATGTCCGTTCCTGCGACAGATGGTGCTCACGCAGCATTTCGGCAATATCCGCGGAAGATGAAGACATCCCGGACGATGCGCTGATCATGAAGCAACCGCTCGGCGTATCACAGTCAGTAAACAGGTTTGCAATGGCACGCAAATACTGGTCAATCGCCTGTTCCACGGACAAATCAGGTCTGCTCAGCAGACAGCGTCCTTTTTCGTAGAAATTTTTAACGTAGTGCTCAACGGCTGCGCGGAAAAGCCCTTCTTTATTACCGAATTCGGCATACAAAGTTGGCGCTTTTGCACCGGTTGCTTCGACCAGATCAGCTAATGAAGTGGCCTCGTAACCATGGCGCCAGAATAAATTCAGGGCCTTGCTCAGAGCAGTTCCACGGTCGAACTGTTTTGGGCGACCGCGACTTTTCCGGACCAAAGCCGTCTGTTCAGTGCTCATACACCCTCCTTCCATCACCATTGTGATAATGGTTATAAAAATTGTTTTTAGAAATAACTTAACGATCATTATTAAAAATAGTTGCGCACAAGTCCAGCGGAGTTTATCATTTAATTATCGAGCGATAAGAAAATCACTCACACCCGCAAAGCTGCACAGCTATAAGCGCTTTATAAAAGCAAAATACCCAGGACGAAACATCATGAGTAACTTCAAAATCCTTCTTGCAGTTCTGGCATTAACCGCTGTACCGGTTGCCAATGTTGCCGCACAGCAGGTTATCATGATGCCAGTACAGAGTCAGGAAGTGGCGATGGTCAATGTGACCGGTGACAGTAACTTCTGTAACCCGGCAACCTGTACGAACAAAAAAGTCGCGCAGAGCCGTATTTCCACTTCTCCGTCTCAGCCACCTGCACCAATGACTTCAGGTCATAAACCGGCTTCCATTTACTACTAAGGAAACCGGCCCTGACGACAGAATGTCTGAGCAGGAATAACGATAAGGCGGCATTTGCTGCCTTATCTTTTTTCTAAGCCGACCCTAGTTTTAACACCCTCTCCCGCCGGAACCAACCATTAACTTAGCGATCATTAAAGATTCATTCAGCACAATATTGGATAAGCCCGAACTCCATCTGTCAGGCGAATCATTTTAAAAACATAAATTTAACAAAACAAAAACAACAATGCACTTTGGTGTGATGTTCGTCACAGCACAATAAGTTAACGCTCATTAAAAAAACATCTTGCACAAACCCTCAACACCCTTTACCATTTACTTATCGAACGTTAAGTAATAAATAACGTTGACCGAATAACGGGGCTGACGAAAACGTCACTCCAAAAAAATTAACGAACAGGAATACAAATCATGAAAAGTATCGCAATGACAATCGCTGCCCTGACACTCGCTACCGCTTCTTTCTCTGCTCTGGCAGCCACTGAGGTTCAGTCCGCTCCGGCAGGTTCACAAACTATCGGGACTATCAGCGCTTCTTCAAACGGTAACCTGACGACTTTGCAGTCAAAACTGAATGCGAAAGCGACCGAAGCCGGTGCATCTTCATACCGCATCATCGGTGCTTCTGGTGAAAACCACCTGTACGGTACTGCTGAGCTGTACAAATAAGCACAACGACATTCGTTAGCAGATTGTTCCGCACAATTAGTTAACGATTAATAAATAATTGAGTTGCAAAGAATGTGATCCAGGTCTAAGATTTAATTATCGAACGTTAACAAATAACGTCTGACCTAAACCACCTGCTGATAAACAGATTAAAACAGGAAGAAATCATGAAAAACATCACTATGACATTAGCTGCAATCGCCCTCGCTACCGCTTCATTCTCAACTCTGGCTGCGACTGAAGTTCAGTCTGCACCAGAAGGCCAACAGGCAATCGGTGTGGTAAGTGCTTCTTCAAGCAATGATTTGTCAAGCCTGCAAAACAAGCTGAACGCTAAAGCGAATGAAGCCGGTGCAAGTTCATACCGCATCATTGGTGCTTCTGGTGAAAACCACCTGTACGGTACTGCTGAGCTGTATAAATAAGCACGGAGTACGATTTGATAAGGGTAAAGCGGCATTTAGTTAACGATTAATAAGCTAGATGTTGTATCGGACAGAAGACAGCTTTGCACATTAAATGAACGTTGATGACAACGCCTGGCAAAGCGCAATAAACGAATTGAGGAAACCATCATGAAAAACATTACTATGACTCTCGCCGCCATCGCACTGGCAACCGCATCATTCTCTACCCTGGCAGCGACTGAAGTTCAGTCCGCTCCGGCTGGTCAGCAGGCGATTGGTGTCGTCAGCGCGACTTCAGGTAACAGCCTGAGCAGCTTGCAGGACAAACTGAATGCTAAAGCCAGCGAAGCCGGTGCAAGTTCTTACCGTATTATCGGTGCGTCTGGTGACAACCACCTGTACGGTACAGCTGAGCTGTACAAATAAGAGTCCTCAGCAGTAAGCAGAAGAGGCGGCGTTTGCCGCCTTTTTCGTGTCTGCGATTTGAGGAGACCTTTAAATTGATCCCGCCACACAGGGATTTCTCCCTGCTTTTCTTTTGCAGCACCTCTTACAAATCAGTTCGCTGAGCTTTTGAGCTGGTTATCCTGCTCGTGTTGCTCCAGCGCCAGTTCGATCAGACGCGTGATCAGATCACTGTAATTTAAACCGCTGGCCGCCCACAGTTTCGGGTACATGCTGATGTTGGTAAAACCCGGCAACGTATTAATTTCGTTGATAACGACGTCACCCTGTTCGGTCAGGAACACATCGACGCGCGCCATGCCCCGGCATTCCAGCACCTGAAATGCCTGCAATGCGATGGCACGAATGCGGTCATGCGTCTCCTGCGGCAAATCGGCGGGAACGGCAATCGATGCGCCGGCTTCATTAATGTACTTGGTGTCGTAGGAATAAAACTCGTCGTGCAGGATGACTTCGCCGCATACGCTGGCCTGCGGGTAATCGTTGCCAAGTACCGCGCATTCGATTTCACGGCCTTTAATCGCGGATTCGACCAGCACTTTATGATCGAAACTGAATGCTTTTTCCAGTGCAGTAATGAAACCTGTTTCGTTGCTCACTTTGCTGACGCCGACGGAAGAACCCTGATTGGCAGGCTTAATAAACAGCGGTAAGCCGAGCTGCTTAGAGACTTCAGCAAACGTATATTTCTGGCGATTCGCACGGGTCAGGGTGACAAAGGGTGCGACGGACAAACCGGCATCCCGCAGCAGACGCTTGGTCACATCTTTATCCATGCTTACAGCCGACCCCAACACGCCGGAACCGGCGAACGCAATGTTTGCCATGCGCAGCAGTCCCTGCAATGAACCATCTTCGCCCAGCGTTCCGTGAACAATCGGGAAGATGACGTCCACCTGCGACAATGCGCTGGCACTGTGCGTTTCAATCAGCTGATTTTCAGTTTGCCCCGGAATGAGCGCGACCTGATTATTCGAGCGGTTGAGGGCAATCAGTGACGGATTTTCAGCATTAATCAGGTAGTTACTGGCGTCATTAATATGCCACTCGCCTTTCTTATCGATGCCCAGCAAAGTCACGTCAAAGCGTTCTTTATCAATGGCATCCACAATATTTTTTGCTGATTGTAATGACACTTCGTGCTCAGCCGATTTGCCGCCAAAAATGATGCCTACCCGTAATTTACTCACCTGCTGCTCCTTGTCGCCAGCCTCACGCTGGCGGCGATTTTTCTGTGTACGACTAATCAACGACAAATAATTTAGCCCCGACGGGGGTTGAGGAACGGTGCGCTTCCGCGTTATCCGCCACCTGATAACTCATGCCCGGTGAGAGGGTAAAGGTGCGGCCATCTTCCAGGCGCGTGTGCAATTCCCCTTCCAGGCAAAACAGCACATGCCCTTTACTGCACCAGTGATCGGCCTCGTATCCTGCGGAATATTCGACGACCCGCACGCGGATATCGCCATATTTTTGCGTACGCCACAGCGCCATACCAGTGTCGCCCGGATGTTGTGTCGGCGTTACGTCGCTCCAGTCAGTCGTGCAAAACGGGATCGCATCAAGCTTCATGAGTTTCTCAATGTCGGAAAAGGAAGGAAAGCCAGCATAAAAGTGAGCGGTAAATTTATCAATCGCTTGCTGAAAACAATTCGAAAGCCCTTTCGCCGCAAAGTTAAGTAAAGGCGATTGTTCTTAGAGACAGGCGGCAGCCCGCGGATGGCAAGGCCTGCGCGCAAGCCGCTAAAAAGCCCGAACCTCATGTGTTGCATGAGATGTCTGTGAGACAGAGTTCACGTTTTATCGACTATGCTTATTGGCAGTGAGATGAAACAAGCGTTAAGAAGCAGGCCAAAGGCAGTAAATCGAACGCACCTCAATTCCAACGCGCTGATGACATTATCCGGCGCGCCACAAAACAAGGAGCAACAGATGCCATATCAGACGATAAATCCTTTTAATAACAAGCTCATTAAAGAATATCAGACGCACAACGACAAGCAGGTTGAACAAGCCTTGTCCACCGCGCATGCCCTTTATAAATCCGACTGGGCACAGGGAGATATCAAACAGCGGATCAAAGTGCTGCATAAATTGTCCGAGCTGATGGCTTCCCGTGTCGATGAACTGGCAGAAGTGGTCAGTGTAGAGATGGGCAAACTCATTGGTCAGAGCCGTGGCGAAGTGCAGATTTGCGCCGATATTGCGAAATTCTATGCGGAAAACGCCGAGGAATTTCTCAAACCTGTGCCGTATAAATCTGACCTCGGCGAAGCCTGGGTCGAGCATCATCCGATTGGCGTAATCATGGCGGTCGAGCCGTGGAATTTCCCGTTCTACCAGCTGATGCGTGTGCTTGCGCCGAATCTCGCGTCCGGTAACAGCGTGCTGGTAAAACACGCCAGTATCGTGCCGCATTGCGCAGAAACCTTTGAGAAGCTGGTTTCTGAAGCCGGTGCGCCAAAAGGTGCCTATACCAATCTGTTTATTTCTCAGGATCAGGTCGCATCGATCATTGATGACGATCGCGTTCAGGGCGTCGCACTGACCGGTTCGGAAAAAGCCGGGGCGATTGTAGCGGCGCGCGCAGCCGGGAAACTGAAAAAATCCACGCTCGAACTGGGCGGGAATGACGTCTTCGCGGTACTGGATGATGCCGATATTGATCACGCCGCCAAAGCCGGTGCTCAGGCGCGTGTTTCCAACGCCGGGCAGGTTTGTACTGCCGCCAAGCGCTTTATCATTCATGAAAAAGTGGCCGATGAATTCCTGAAAAAATTCACTGAACACTTCAAGGCACTGAAAATCGGCGATCCGCTGGATAAATCGACCACGCTGGGGCCATTGTCTTCAGCCGACGCGGTGAAAACGCTCAGCAAGCAGGTAGACGATGCCGTGAAGCACGGTGCAAAACTGCATTTCGGCGGCAAGAAAGTGACGGGGAATCCGGGCAACTTCTTCGAGCCAACGATCCTCACACACATCACGCGTGATAATCCGGCTTACTTCGAGGAGTTTTTCGGCCCGGTTGCGCAGGTTTATATCGTCAAAAACGACGAGGAACTGGTGAAACTGGCCAACGACTCGCACTACGGCCTGGGCGGTTCGGTATTCACGACCGATCTCAATCGCGCCCGTAAGCTGGCGAGCCAGATCGAAACCGGAATGGTATATGTTAACTCACCAACGGATACCGCCGCCGAGCTGCCATTCGGGGGGGTAAAACGCTCCGGTTTTGGCCGCGAGCTGTCAGATCTGGGGATCAAAGAGTTTGTGAACCAAAAACTGGTGGTGCTTGCCGCCAAGTCTTAATACCCGTTTGCACCGCCCCGTAACACTTCCCTCTCCGCCCGGAGAGGGAAATTCCCTCCCTCCGCCAGTCTTTTGTGATCCCTTGATTAATGACAAAGCGGCATACCCGCCAGCCTCTCTATAATCAGGCCCGTTTGTCTTCCCACTGGTAAATCACATGGCGTATGAACTCAATCTGGACTGGCCGGAATTTTTAGAAAAATACTGGCAGAAACAACCTGTTGTATTAAAAAAAGCATTTACAAACTTTGTCGATCCGATCACTCCCGATGAATTAGCCGGCCTTGCGATGGAACCTGAAGTGGACAGCCGTCTGGTGAGCCATAAAAATGGTGAATGGCAGGCGAGCAACGGTCCTTTTGAGCATTTCGACGGGCTGGGTGAAACCGGCTGGTCGTTGCTGGCACAGGCGGTGAACCACTGGCATCTGCCTGCGGCTGAACTGGTTCGTCCGTTCCGCGTGCTGCCAGACTGGCGCCTGGATGACCTGATGATCTCCTATTCCGTGCCCGGCGGTGGCGTTGGCCCGCATATCGATCAGTACGATGTGTTTATCATTCAGGGAATGGGCAGCCGTCGCTGGCGCGTGGGCGATGCTTTGCCGATGCGTCAGTTCTGCCCGCATCCGGCGTTGCTGCATGTCGATCCGTTTACGCCGATCATCGATGAAGATCTCGAGCCGGGCGACATTCTGTACATTCCGCCGGGCTTCCCGCACGACGGCTTCACCCATGAAACCGCCCTCAACTATTCCGTCGGTTTCCGTGGCCCGAATACCCGCGACTTTATCAGCAGCTTTGCCGACTACGCACTGGAAAATGATTTAGGTGGCGACCACTACAGCGACCCGGATTTAACGCTGCGCGATCATGTGGGCAAAGTAGAAGAATACGAGCTGGATCGCGTGCGCAATATGATGCATGACCTGATCAATCAGCCGGAAGCGTTCAGACAATGGTTCGGACGTTTTGCAACCACGCCGCGCCATGAGCTGGACATCGCCCCCGCCGAACCGCCATATGAAACGCACGAAATCGTGGATGCGCTGATGCAGGGCGACAGCCTGACCCGTCTGAGCGGTCTGCGTGTGCTGAACGTCGGCGACCGTTTCTTCGTCAACAGTGAAGCGCTGGAAACCGAGCAATATCAGGCAGCGGATGCACTTTGCCGTTTCAGGCTGATCGGTAAAAAAGAGCTGGGCGATGCCGTTCAGGATCCGGCGTTCATGGCCGTGTTCACCGATCTGGTGAATCAGGGTTACTGGTATTTCGACGAGTAATATTTTTTGCTGCCCGGTTATGACAAAAGGCGGCATCCGGTGGATGCCGCCTTTTTAGTTTTAAGAGCGGTCCGAATCAGGGTTTATACAATTCGACCGGCGGCTTCATTTTCCGCTCTTCCGGCACAAACAGATCAATCTCTTCGCCCAGAATATATTTGGCGCGCAGCATCGCTGAAATCTTGTCCATCGTCATGACGATAGCCACCAGAATCAGCGTGATAAACATCACCACATCCCAGTTCCACAACCGCATATTTTCCGCATAAACCAGACCGATACCGCCCGCGCCCACAAAACCGAGAACGGCAGCAGAACGGGTGTTGGATTCAATCTGATACAGCGACAGCGCCAGAAACGTCGGGAAAGACTGCGTGAAAATACCAAAACGGTGCGTCTGTAGCGGAGATGCGCCCAGCGCACGCAGGCCGCGGCTTGGTGAACGTTCCACTGCTTCGTGGCCTTCAGCGTAAAGCTTGCCGAGTAAGCCTAAATCCTGCATCACAATTGCCAGCACGCCGGCCAGAGGCCCCATGCCGACAGCGCGGACAAATATCAGCCCCCAGATCGCCATATCCAGGCCGCGAAGCACGTCCAGAATGCGGCGGATCACCAGTGAAACCGGCCGGAGAACCGGCGTGGACATCACATTTCGTGCCGCAAGAAAAGACAGCGGCAGTGCGAGGAAAGAGGCGGTGACCGTCCCGGCAAACACAATCGCCAGCGTGATCGCAATCTGCGAGAAGTAGTACATAAACGGCCATTCGGAAACGTTATGCCACACGAACATGCGCAGGAAATAACGCCCGACTTCGCGGGTGCCGCGCACGACTTCGCTCCACGGAATGCCGAAATAGCTGAAGAAATAGACGTAATACAACACAATCACGACAGCCAGAATTGCCAGATAACGCAGGTAACGACGCTGCGCGGAAAACAGATGTGCGTGCTGCTGTTTCAGGCCAGCAATAACATGAGGTTCAAGCGCGTCAGTTAACATCAGAAAGTGCCCTCCACCACGCGTTTGCGTAATTTACCCGACAGATAATCCATCCCGGAAACCACCAGAATAATCAGCAGCAACGTCATGCTGACCTGGTCATAGCGGTCGAGCTTGATGGACGTCATCAGTTCCTGACCAATCCCGCCCGCGCCCACCAGGCCGAGGATGGTCGACTGGCGGAAATTAATTTCCAGACGCATAAAGCTGTAGGACAAAAAGATAGGTTTAACCTGTGGCCACATGGCAAAACGCATGCGCTGCAAGCGCCCTGCTCCGCAGGCTCTCAGGCCGCGCACCGGTTTGTCCGACGCGGTTTCGATAGATTCGTAGAACAATTTTGTCAGACTGCCGACGGTGTGTAAGGTCAGCGCGATAAAGCCCGGAATAGCCCCGACGCCAAAGGCCATTACGCACATCACGGCCCAGGCCAGTTCAGGCATGGTTCGCAGGAAAGCCACAAACGTGCGGATACTGAATTTCACCCATTTTGGGGAATCCGTATTGCTGGCGGCAAGAAACGCCAGTACAACGGCCAGCGCGGTAGACAAAATCGTTGAAGACAATGCCAGCTGAATAGTTTCCCAAATCAGCGGTAACTGGATATTGAGACGGTATCCCCAGTAAGCCAGAGAACCTTCGGTGTGTCCGTCTGCGAATAATAATGACCAGTGCAGAACCGGAACTGTCTGGCCGATATAATCAAAAAAGCTGGGAGCTGAAACAATAATAGTTTTCAGATTAAGTTCGGAAACATTGCCAGACCATAAATATAACAGCAGCATCAGCCCTGACCAGATCAGCGCCTCGCGCTTTTGCTTACCGCGTATATTCTGGTAATAACGATTGAAGTCTTTATTCAAAATAATATTTCCGGTTTACATGGAGATTTTTTTATTCCTCCCCCGTGAAAGGGGAGGAAGTCAGGGTATTAACGGCCACCCTTCGTCAATTCACGCTTCATATCAATAATCTGCTGATATTCAGCCAGAGACGTTTCGCCGATATGTTGTTTACCGCCAACGGCCTTCACGAAGCAGGCGTGATCGTCTTTATCCAGTTTCTTAATGGCTGAAACCAGCTTCGCTTTAAATGCCGGTGGCAAATCGCTGCGAACCAGAATCGGGCCGTTAGGAATTAACGGGGATTCCCAGATAATGCGGATTTTCTTCATCAGATCCGGATGGTCCATGCGGATCATGCGGTTGAACGCGCCGGAGGTATAGCCGGTTTCGCGATCGCCAATCATGGAAGCCCAGGTTACCGCGCCTTCAAACTGCCCGTTCAGCACGCCGAGGATATCCTGCTCGTGGCCGCCGGAGAAGGTCACGCTGGAGAAGAAGTTGTTGTATTTGTTATCCGTCGTACCGCCAAACTCTTTCTTGAAAGTCTGGTTCGGGATCAGGTAACCGGACGTGGAATCCGGATCAGCAAAGCCAAATGATTTGCCTTTCAGGTCAGACAGTTTCTGGTACGGGCTGTCCGCTTTTACGACAACAACAGAGTGATAACCGCGGGATTTGTCGGTGTCATCGATTACGATACCGACCAGATCTACCGCTTTCGGGTTATTAATATACACAGACGCGAAAGAAGAAGGCGACATGCTTAATACCATGTCGACTTTCTTGCCTAATAATCCCTGAATAACACCCGAGTAATCGGATGAATTACGCAGTTTGGTATCCACATTTAATTCTTTATCGAAGAAATCTTTTACACACTGATTATCGCCGATTTGCTGAGTGGCGTTCTGACCACCCAGAATACCTAAATTCAATTCTTTAGGCGCATCTTCTGCCATGCTGTGCATTGCGGTAAGGGAACCTGCAACAAAGACCGCCAGACGTAATAACTTCTTCATTTAATGATGACCTTGTGTAGATTGAGAGAAAGTGAAAATAAGTACGGCTAAAATTTATTTCCGAAATAAAATACGGAATTTATTTATTAAAACATTCGTTACAACGCGTGAGCATCAGGAATTAACGTCGTGTTCTTCGCCATATAACTGCTGCAAGATCCCGTCGGTTAACTGATCCGGATGACCATCAAAGATAATCTGCCCTTTCGCAATGCCGATCACGCGGGTGCAGTAATCTTTTACCAGTTCTACGGAATGCAGGTTAACCATCACCGCGATGTTCTCTTCGCTGACCTTTTTCAGGGCATTCATGATGCGCAGGGTATTTTTAGGATCCAGCGAGGCAACCGGTTCATCGGCCAGTAAAATTTTCGGGTTTTGCATCAGGGCGCGACAAATAGCGACTCGCTGCATCTGACCCCCTGAGAGATTTTCAGCACGTTGCAGCGCATGCGGCAACATGTGCAACCATTCCAGCAGGGAAATCGCGCGGGCGCGGTCTTCGTCATCGAACTGATTAAAGAAGGATTTAAACGTGGAGGTGTGGCTCAGGCGCCCCAGCAACACGTTGGTTAACACGTCCAGACGCGGAACCAGGCAGAAATCCTGAAAAATCATGCCGCAGCCCGAACGCCAGCGACGCAGCGCTTTGCCGGTCAGACCCGCCAGTTCCTGCTGCTCACCGTTTTCGTAATGACACACCACACTGCCGTCGGTTAACGGGATCGTGCCGTTAAGCACGTGCAGCAGAGTCGATTTCCCCGCACCGGAACGGCCAATGACCGCAACAAATTCACCGGCGTGAAGATCGAAATTGATGTCATTAAGAACACGCTGACCTGATTTATAGGATTTCACCAGGCCTTTCACGTCCAGCACTTTGTTCAGATGTTGCTGCCCGGCCTGAGGATATTCAGCCTGTGCCAGCTTAAGTTGAGCTTGCGCCATGATGCTGTCTCTCGGTTGCTTTCGTTATCTGGCGTTCATTAAGCGCGAGTTTTGTGACACATCAATGACGATTTAGTGGACAGCATATGACAAAAATGTAGCAACTTAAGAGAAATCCCTCGGTAATTATCCTGAATGATCTGTAGCCTGTTATGTGGCATTTAAGTCTATGATTGCAGAGCCTACGTCAAAAAAAGGAAGATGAAATGGATAATCAGTCACTCATCACCACGTTGAAAGAAATCGCCGGAAGCCGCCATGTCCTGACCGGCGACAGCAATACCGAGCGCTACCGCAAGGGGTTTCGCTCCGGCGGCGGCAAGGCGCTGGCGGTGGTATTCCCGCAGACATTGCTTCAACAATGGCAACTGCTTAAAGCCTGCATCGCGGCCGACAAAATTGTCATCATGCAGGCCGCCAATACGGGGCTGACCGAAGGTTCGACGCCGAGCGGCGACGATTATGACCGCGACATCGTCATTTTCAGCACCCTGAAACTCGATCAGATCCAGCTGCTCGACGGCGGCCATCAGGTGATCGGTTTCCCCGGCAGCACGTTGTATAAACTCGAAAAAATTCTCAAGCCGTATAACCGCGAACCGCATTCGGTCATCGGTTCATCCTGCATTGGTGCCTCCGTCGTCGGCGGGATATGCAACAACTCCGGCGGTTCACTGGTGAAACGTGGTCCGGCTTATACGGAAATGGCGTTGTATGCGCAGATTGATGCGCAGGGAGAACTCCGGCTGATAAACCATCTGGGGATCAATCTGGGTGAGACGCCGGAAGAGATTCTGACACGGCTGGAAAAAGGCGATTATCTCGAAGCTGATATTCTGCACGATCAGCGGCTGGCTTCGGACCATGATTACGCGGCGCGTGTCCGCGAAGTGGATGCCGATACGCCATCACGCTTTAACGCCGATGAGCGCCGTTTGTTTGAAGCCTCGGGCTGTGCCGGGAAGCTGGCGGTTTTCGCCGTCCGTCTCGATACTTTCCCGGCAGAAACCCAGCAGCAGGTTTTCTATATCGGCACTAATGACACAGCGGTTCTCACTGAGTTACGTCGTCAGATCCTGAGAGATTTTGCGAATCTTCCGGTGGCTGGCGAATACATGCACCGGGATATTTTCGATATCACCGAAGTGTACGGTAAAGATACGTTCCTGATGATCGACAAGCTCGGCACAGACAAAATGCCGGATATGTTTACCGCCAAAGGGAAGTTTGACGCACACGCCAGCAAGGTGCCTTTCCTGCCGAAACATTTCAGCGACCGTGTAATGCAGTGCCTGAGTAAAGCGCTGCCGAATCATTTACCGCCCCGCATGAAGCAATATCGTGACCGGTTTGAGCATCACTTATTGCTGAAAATGTCCGGCCCCGGAATTGATGAAGCCAGAACGTTTCTGACCCGTTTCTTCAGCGAAAATCAGGGTGATTTCTTTATCTGTTCCGCCGACGAAGGCAAAAAGGCGTTTCTGCACCGCTTCGCTGCGGCGGGTGCCGCCGTTCGTTATCACGCTGTGCATGAGAAAGAAGTGGAAGACATTCTGGCGCTGGATATCGCACTGCGCCGCAACGATCGCGACTGGTTTGAAACGTTGCCGGAGGATATTGATAATCAGCTGGTGGCAAAACTCTATTACGGCCATTTTATGTGCCACGTTTTCCATCAGGATTACATTGTCAAAAAAGGGGCGAACAGTAAGGCGCTGAAACACCGCATGCTCGAGTTGCTGGATGCCAAAGGTGCCGAATATCCGGCGGAACACAATGTCGGACATCTGTATATTGCAAAACCGCATCTGAAGGAATTTTACCGGCAGGCCGACCCGACCAACAGTTTTAACCCGGGGATCGGCAAAACCAGTAAGCTGAAAAACTGGCAGGAATAACGCGGTGAAGTGCTTCTTACCAACCCTCCCCTTTTCAGGGGAGGGATACTACGTCACTCCGACCTCATCTCATTGGTTAGAACAATTTCGTTCCATAACCCCACATCAGCACGGTCAGTGCGAGTAACAACTCAAGAACCAGAACCCCCATCGCCAGCGTCGAACTGGAGAACAGGAACCCCTCGCGGTGGTCAATGTTGAGGAAGTTTGGAATACCGAGGTACAGCAGATATCCGCTGTAGCAAAGGCCAATCAGCCCGACAAACAGGCATAACCAGACCATCGGATAAAGCGCAACGATCCCGCTGAGGAACATCGGCGTGGCAACGTAACCGGCAAACACAATACAACTGTTGAGTGTCGGGCGGCTGTCATAACGACGCGCCATCCAGTAGATAATTCGCCCCATCAAAGCAACAGCGGCGAGCATCAGAACATAGAAGATTACAGCGATGTAGGACGCGGTGAACATGGAAACCATCAGCTTCTGGCCGTCACCGAAGTTCCAGCCCAGCTGCGTTGTCCCGATAAAGGAACAGACAACCGGAATCAGCGCCATCAGAAAAACATGGTGGGAATAAACATGTGAAACGGTTTCCCGTTCACGCTGGATTTGCTGCAATTCGGGACCTGGATGAGATAACAGTCCCCAGACATGATTACCCATGAAACACCCCCTTGTGCGCCGAAAGCCGCCAGCGGCGTACGATGATAAACCTTCGGGAATGCCCGTTTGATAAAGGTCACAAGGGCAACAAGAAGGTGGCAGCCTGTTTATATTATAGCCGTTATTAAGCGGTTTGCTGGCGGCACAACCCCCCTGTCGCAGAGGATGTTGATGCCGGAGAAAGGAATTTCCCTGAAGGTCAGTGGATATAGCAGGCAGCGGTAAGCACCACACCAGCCAGTGCTACCATCATGCCCATGATCCAATGGGTCTGTTTTGTAATATAGATGTGGAAAATATCCTTGGTCACGTAATTCGACTGAATAACCGCCAGCTGCGACTCAACGGAATCAAATCGGGCATCCATTTTATCGAAACGCAGATCCATTTTGACAAAGCGCTGGTCGACTTTCTCAAAGCGTTCATCTGCCAGGTCAAATTTCTTATCAATGAGAACAAAATGATCGTCAATTCGCACCAGATGCTCGTCGATCCTGACCAGATGTTTATCGATGCGAACAATACTTTCCTCCGTTTTCCCCACGCGAACACCGATATCTGTCACAGCATCGGTGAGCGTGACCATCTGGTGTTCGAGTTTTCCCACACGGAGATTGGTGTCCGTAACGACCTCTGTAAGCTGAACAACTTGCTGTTCAACCTTTCCCACCCGCAAATTGAGGCCTGCGATTTCCTCACCGGTTTTGATTCCCTGCTTTTCGATACTGTTGATCTGGCTTTGCAGTAACGCTTCCATAATCCATTCTCCCTTAAAGTCTTCCGGCATCGTCAGGGCACCGGGAAGATAGAGCATCGGGTTGGCTGGCCAGCAATCTGGCATCCTGAGCAGAAACATGATGTGTTGTCCCTCGCTTGAGCTAATCCTTGTTCAGGCATCCTTAATCTGCGGGCAGTCTGCACTGTATAAATAAACACCTCAAATCAATTTTTTTCTCGTTCAGGGCGTGATTATTTATGAATCTATGCCTTAGGGAATTGCATTGATAAAATGAATAAATACCAAATAAAAGAGCCGCTTACGCGGCTCCGTTACAGGGACTCCTGATAATACGCTCAGGTTTTTTTTACGGTGCAGGGTTATGCAATGCCGCCGCGCCGTCCTGCGTTTTTCTGGCCTTCGCAACATCGTCTTTACTGACCGCTGGCGCCTGATTTCCCCACGCGTTGCGGATGTAAGTCGTGACATCGGCCATTTGCTGATCCGTCATTTTCCAGCCAAACTCCGGCATATCCGCGCTGGTCGGATTGCTGAGCGTCGCGGCACCCTGCGCACCGTTCATCAGCACATGCAGAATATTCGTCGGCTGGCTGGCCTGAACGCCGTTGTTGCCTTTCAGCGCGGGCACCATATTGCGCACACCTTCACCGGAATTCTGATGGCAGGCCGCACAGTTATCGGCATACAGCGCTTTGCCATTTGCCATGGCTGAATTTGCTGCCAGCGGCGCAGACACCTCTTTGCTGCCCGGTAAGCTTTTCAGGTAAACCGCAATGGCATGAAGATCGGAGTCCGACAGGTGTTGCAGCGAATTTGTCACCGCTTCCGCCATCGGGCCGGAGGCCACGGTACGGGCGTTCGCGCCAGTTTTCAGGTACTGAACAATTTCATCGTTGCTCCAGTCGCCAAGCCCCTGACGGACATTCCCGGTGATTTCCGGCGCAAACCAGCCCTGAAGTTCTCCGCCCTGCAAATGCACCCCAAAGTTATCGCCCCCCAGCGGATTTTTCGCCGTATGACACGATGTGCAGTGCCCCAGCCCTTCCACCAGATACGCGCCGCGGTTCCATTCTGCTGACTGTGCCGGGTCGGCCTTAAACGGGGCGGTATCCAGGAACAACAGGTTCCAGCCAAACATCATCAGGCGGATGTTATACGGGAACGGCAGATCGGTTTTCGGGCCATCGTAATGCACGGCTGGCACGGTATTGAGGTACGCTTTGATGTCTTTCAGATCCTGATCGCTGACCTTGGCATAGACGTTATATGGCATCGCCGGATAGAGGTTTTCCCCGTTGATCCCTTTGCCGTTACGCACCGCATTAATGAACTGCTGATCGGTCCAGCCGCCGATACCGGTTTCTTTATCAGGCGTGATATTGGTGGCGTAAATCGTGCCAAACGGCGTGTTCAGACCATAGCCTCCGGCAAACGGCTTGCCACCGCCCGGCGCGGTATGACAGGCCACACAATCCCCCGCCAGCGCCAGATATTTACCGCGTTCGATGGCCGTTTTACCGGTCATCGCCGCCGCTGCGGGTGCCTGAAATTCGCCGGACTGGCTGGCGTTGTACCCCATTTTCACACCGACAAACCCCAGCCCGCCGATGACGACCACACCGGCAATCACTGCTAACGTTTTTTTCATTCTCATGCTTAAACCCTCACCAGCGGACCAGGGGATTTCAGATATTGGGTTTTAATCGCTTCTGCCGCCCATAAAGTCAGCGCGCCCACCGTGCCGGTGGGGTTATAACCGCCGTTATTGGCAAACGCCGATGCGCCACACACAAAGACGTTATGTACATCCCAGCTTTGCAGATAGCGGTTCACCGCACTGGTTTTCGGGTTGTCGCCCATGCAGGCGCCGCCCGTGGTGTGGGAAGAAAGGTTATCCATTGGCGAGAACGGTTTAGCCGTCGGTTCCTGACGCACAACGGTTTTTGCCCCCATCGCATGCGCGATTTCAACCGAGCGGTCAGCCATGAATTTCGCTGAACGTTTGTCGTTTTCGATCCAGTCGAACGTCACGCGCAGCAGCGGCTGACCGTGGCGGTCTTTGTATTCCGGATCAAGATCGAGGAACACGTCGCGGTGCGGATAGCTGTTGCCCATACAATAAATATTGTTGTAGTTCTGGTAGCTGTGTTTGACGGCTTTTTTCCAGTCTGCGCCCCAGCGCGGTGTGCCCGGCGGTACGTTGTTGGAATAGCCGATCGGGCGTCCGTTAGTGGAATGCACCAGCGCAACGCCGCCGCCGATAAAGTCATGGCCGGTGTGATCGAAGTTATCGCCGTTGAAATCATCAATGGCCTGTGAAAGCGCCCCTGCGCCGATGAACGGATTCATCATTTCGTCTTCGAAGAAGAAACCTGCGCCGGAAATAGTCTGGTACGCATAGTTACGCCCGACCACGCCTTCACCGGTTTTATGGTCGTAAGGCTGGCCGATGCCGGAAAGGAGCATCAGGCGGACGTTATCCATCTGGTAGGCAGAAATCACCACGATATCCGCCGGTTGCTCCCACACCACGCCGTCGCTGCCAATGAAGGTCACGCCGGTGGCAGTTTTGCCGTCCGGTGCTTTGTTGACGCGCAAGACTTCGGATTCGGTGATCACCGTAAAATTAGGGCGCTGCATTACCGCAGGCAAGATGCAGGCATTCGGGCTACTCTTCGACCAGTTGCCGCAGCCGAAGAATTCGCAGTAACCACAGTATGTGCACGGCGCCATGTTGACGCCCAGCGGGTTGGTGTACGCACCGGACGTGTTGCCCGCAGGCACCGCAAACGGGTGATAGCCCATCTCGCGCGTGGCTTTGTCGAAAATCATCGACAGCTGGGTGCGCTTAAGCGGCGGCAGCGGATAATCCCGGCTGCGCGGGCCTTCGAAGACGTTGCCGCCTTCAATTTTTTCGCCTTTGATGTTACCGGCTTTCCCGGATGTCCCGGCGTAACGTTCAAATTTATCGTAGAACGGTTCGACGTCGTCAAATGTCACGCCCCAATCCTGAACCTGCATTCCTTCCAGGAATTTGTTTTTACCGTAGCGTTCAACCGTCTGGCTGTAGCTCTGGAAATCATACGGCAGGAAGCGCCAGGTCATGCCGTTCCAGTGCGTGCCCGCCCCGCCGACGTTCATCCCGAACTGGTAAGTATTAAACTCACGCAGCGGCAGCGCCTGCTGGATCGGGTTATTACGGAAGGTCAGGGTTTCTACCGCCGTGGGCTGCATAATCGCGCGACGGCTGACGAAGCGCAGTTCGTCGGTATCAATGGTGGTCGGGAAATCATTGCTGGTATCGCGCCATGAACCACGTTCAATGGCGACCACATTCAGGCCAGCCAGCGTCAGTTCATTGGCCATCAGCGAACCCGCCCAGCCGAGGCCGACAATCACTGCGTCGACCTTCTCTCTTTTATTGCTCATACGACATGTACTCCTGAAAATATCTCAATAATCAAAGCCCGTGCGTTGCCGGTTTTTATGATTTTTCGTATTGGGTCAGCATGCTGACGGGCTCGATATGCAGATCTTCACCACGGCGGTCGATGACATCGCGGAAGTCATACCGCGCGCCCGGGAAGCCAATCATTTTCCAGCCGGCCATGTCTTTATTGCCGCCATAAAGCGGGTCGGAGAAGAAGCCTTCGCGCATGTTCTGCACCAGCATATTGAAGAACAGCTGGCCGTTGACGCCGGTCAGCGGGATCTCGCCGGATTCCACGCGGCGCAGTAAATCGTCCTGTTGCTCGCCGGTCAGTTCGGTAAAGTTTTTACCCGCATTACGCGCTTTCGCCACGCTGTTCAGCGCGGCCAGCCCCAGCCTGTAGCGTTCGGCAGGGGTATCTTTGTATTGTGGCCCGGCCTGCGGTAAACCGTCCTGGATCACCGGCCCGAGGCGGTAAGTCGTGACCGCGTTGCCATAATCGCCGCTCAGCTGACGGTCAAGAAATACCGCACAGCCCGCCTCTTTCCCGCCGATGCTCAGCTCATCAGCCGGAATAATCCGGTCAGCCAGCGTTTCAATCAGGCTGACTTCATCAGCGGTGAAGAACGTCCATTCCCCGGCAACCACCGGTTTTGGCGGACGAACCGAATGGATAATCCACGGCATGCCGCCGGAGAAAATTTTGGCTTTAACCTTTAAGGCGGTACTGAATAACAGCACCGCCATCGAGGTCAGAAAGTGTCTGCGTTTCACGATAATTCTCCTGTTTACGCACATTGAAAGGGGACTTACCCACATCAGATATGGGTTTATATTTGTGACGGAGATTATACGAAGATGTTAGATGAAAGTAAGATATTTCGAACCAAAAGGTACATATTTTATATATTTAAAATCAATGAGTTAATTATTCTGCATTGAGTTAGTACACTAATTAACAAATTTTTACAGGCAAAAAAGCCTCCACGGGAAGATAGAAACTCGTTAACGTAGAGTCATCACACTTTCCGGAGACGTCCATGCGCATCACTTGTTTACACACGGCAGACAGCAACATCGCGGTTTTTGAAAATGCAATTCAGGAGCTGGGACTGAATAACCATACATTCCGCCATATTTCCCGCCCGGATTTACTGGCGGCGGCAGAAGACGCTGGCGGGCTGACGCCGGAAATTCTTGAAGAAACCGCACAGGTATTGCTCGCGCTGAGTCAGGACAGCGATCGCGTTTTACTCACCTGCTCAACGCTGGGCGCAGCCGCTGCGGCCGCCGCTGAAAGTACGCAGGTGCCGGTTTTGCGCGTTGATCAGGCGCTGGCCGAAGCCGCGATGAAAACCGCCGGAAAAGTGGTGGTGTTATGTGCGGTGGAAACCACGCTCGGCCCGACCAGGAAGCTGTTTGAGCAGACAGAAAAACACCCCGGCGCCGCGCTGGAAATGCGTCTGGTAGCCGGAGCCTGGGACAAGTTTAAGCAGGGAGATCTGGCGGGATATTTGCAGACTGTCGCCGCAGCGGCCGACGCAGCCTATTTAGCTGGCGCAGCCGCAGTGGTGCTGGCTCAGGCATCGATGACCGGCGCGGCGCAGTTCACGCAAAGGGGCAAACCGCTCACCAGCCCGGAATGCGGCCTGAGAGCGGTCGTCGCGGTTTAAGACTGGCGGAAAAGCGCAAATGGCAGGATTGGCTATACTGAAAGTGGAATAATCATTGGCTTAGCCAACTTAGCTGATGACGACAAAAGGGTGTGATAAGGAGAAAACATGAAAATTATTCTGTGGATCATCGCCATCATCTTTATCGTTGGCTTACTGACCCTGACAGGGGTGTTTAAACTGATTTTCTAAAAATCGTCAGTCTGCGTATAAAACAAAAGTCCGGCACCTGCGCCGGACTTTTTAGTTTGAACAATCTTAATACCCTAAATAATTCGTGTCGCAGGAAGGCGGCAAGTAAAGGTTACCCGGATCACGGCCAATACACCTGCGGCATGAGGGTTAACGGGTATTTAATCGTCAGCTTCTTCTATCGATGGCTGAGATTTCTGCTGCTCTTTCTGCTTACGGTAGTTCTTGGCAATCTGCGGAACAGGCACGGTTTTTCCGGTTTCCATCCAGGTTCGCAGACGGTTCGCATCCGCAAAGGCGGTAAATTTCCCGAACGCGTCCATCACCACCAGCGTGACCGGTTTGCCGTTGATGGTAGTGCGCATCGCCAGACAATGACCGGCAACGTCGGTATAACCGGTTTTGGTCAGCTGAATGCTCCACGACGGATTCATGATCAGATGGTTGGTATTGCGGAACGGCAGTGCGTAGGCCGGATGGCTGAACACCGCAGTTTTCTCAGCCGTGGTACTGAGCTGGCCGATCAGCGGATAGCGCTGCGAAGCCAGCAGCAATCGCGTTAAATCGCGCGCCGTGGAAACGTTTCGCGGCGAAAGCCCGGTCGGCTCCACGTAATGGGTATGGGTCATGCCGAGGGATTTCGCTTTGGCATTCATCGCATTGATAAACGCCGAATACCCCCCCGGATAATGCGCCGCCAGGCTGGCCGCCGCACGGTTTTCGGAAGACATCAGCGCCAGCTGAATCATCTGGCGGCGGGTAATTTCACTGTTGAGTTTTACGCGGGAAAACACACCACGCATTTCAGGCGTATTGCTGATATCAACGTTGATCACTTCATCCAGCGGCAGATTCGCATCCAGCGTCACCATCGCGGTCATCAGTTTGGTCAGGGAGGCAATCGGCCTCACTTCATCCGGATTTCGGGAATAAATCACTTCGTGGCTTTTAAGATCCACCACCATGGCGCTGCCTGAAGCAATTTGAACAATGGGAGCGACGGCCTGCTCATGTTTTGCAGCGAAGGCGGCAGGTGCAGACAACATGCCTGTATTTAAGGCTAATAAGCTCAGAACCAGAAGACGAATTTTCACATGCATTGCTCTGTATTTAAGAAAGTTGTCATGAAGTTATGTCGGAACAGCGGCGGGAATTATAAGTGACAGGAATAGTCTTAGCACTCGCAATTTTCAAATCTATTTGTCACAAAGTCTGTCACAACCACCCGCAGACCGTGCAATGGCGAGTTAGTGAACACTTGCGTAAGATTGAAGGGAGTTCAGACGACAACGGGCAGGGTTTTAGCTCCCTGCCCGTTTTTATTATTGATTATCCGGCAATTACTGATGGTCGATTAAATAACCGATTTCCTGCCCGTAGGAAAGTTCGAGCGTATTTCCATCCGGATCATCGAGAAAAGCCCAATAGCCGACAGGCGCGCCGGAATCTGTCGGTTCCTGACGCAAAACGCCCGCATCACGCGCTTCGGCAAGTTTGTTGTCCATCGCTTCTTTCGAGGCACAGGCAATACCGAGATGCCCGAACGGGCCGAGTTGAGTGTCGGTAGAATGCGGGTCTTCTGCCAGGACCAGGGCAAAGTGGCGGGTCATGTCGCTGAGCCAGGCAACAGGCCGGACGGGGGTGCCTTTTTCGCCGCGCCGGTGGATGACTTTCATTCCGGCAAATTGCTGATAGAAAGCGATACTGGCGTCGAGATCTTTAACGGCAAAAGCTATGTGACTCAGGCCGATGTCTTTATTGTCCATGATACTCCTCCATTTTTAAGCGTTGCCGCGTGGAGAAGTCATGGAATTCAGTCACCGGTTAATGCGTCCGGCAATTTCCTTCGACGTCTTCAGCACGCGCACTTCAGTAAATAACTCTGTCGCCTCTTCGTACTCTTTACGCAAATAACTCAGCCACTGTTTGATACGCGCTACGTGATACAAACCGGTATCACCCTGCTTTTCCAGACGGGTATATTTCTGCAACAGCGTCATCACGTCCGACCACGGCATACGCGGTTCGTTGTACTTCACCACGCGGCTGAGATTGGGAATATTCAGCGCGCCGCGCCCGATCATGACGGCGTCACAGCCGGTGGTTTGCATACAGGCCTGAGCGCTGGCGTAATCCCAGATTTCACCGTTGGCAATCACAGGAATACTCAGCCGCTGACGGATTTCGCCAATCGCCTGCCAGTTAATCCGCTCAGGTTTGTAACCGTCTTCTTTGGTGCGTCCGTGTACGGTGAGCTCTGTCGCGCCCGCCTGTTGTACGGCGTCAGCGATTTCAAAACTGTGCTCCAGAGAATCCCAGCCCAGACGTACTTTTACCGTCACTGGCAAATGCGCTGGCACCGCAGCCCGCATGGCTTTAGCGCCCTGATAAATCAGCTCCGGGTCTTTGAGTAACGTGGCGCCCCCGCCGCTGCCGTTAACCATTTTCGACGGGCAGCCGCAGTTGAGATCCACGCCGTAAGAGCCCAGCTCAGTGGCTCGGGCGGCGTTTTCAGCCAGCCATTCGGGATACTGACCGAGAAGCTGCACACGAACCCGCGTGCCGGAAGGCGTGCGGCTGTCGTGTTCTAATTCCGGACACAGGCGATGGAAGACTTTGACGGGAAGCAGCTGATCTACCACACGCACAAACTCAGTGATGCACAAATCGTAGTCGTTCACTTCGGTGAGAAGTTCACGAACCAGGGGATCAAGCACACCTTCCATCGGAGCCAGTAATACGCGCATCGCAGTTCAACCTTTAAAAATGACGCGCAAGATTACCGCATGGCCCGCCGCCGGGCAATTACCCCTGTGACAAATCGCGGCTCAGGTGTTCCGGCGCACTGCCACTGGCCTGCCGGGCTTTCACCGAACGCCAGGCAATCCACACCGCCAGAAACGCCGGAACAGCAAACAGCAGGAACATCCAGAAAGCGGCATTGGCAGCGCCCGCATCGCCCTGATTCACGCCGGAGAAATTAGCCACCGTTCCGGCCAGCGCGGCACCCAGCGCAGAGGCGAAAGACTGCACGACGGTGATCGACGCACCGGCTTTTTCGCGATCTTCCTCCGGTGCCTGTTGCAGGACGCGGGTCAGCAGGTGTGGCCAGCCCAGCCCGATGCCAAAACCGGCCAGCGTCAGCCCGAGCACTACCCCGCTGATATTCAGCCACGGCATTCCGAAAGCCACCGGCACGGTGAACAGCAATAGCAGCAAGCCGGCTGCCAGAATCAGCGGGCCGGAAACAATGGCGTTGTCGGCACGACGCCCCGTCCAGCCCGAGCTGGCGACTTCACTTAACGTCCAGCCCGCGGCGGCGGCGGCAGTAATATATCCGGCAGCCAGCGGTGTCTGGCCGTGCAAATGTTGCAGCAGATATGGCACAAACAGCTCGCAGCCCAGGCCGATAATCAGCAACGACATCACCAGATACAGGCCATAAAGCGGCGATGAACGGCGCAGCGCGTTACGCGGCAACAGCCTGACATTGGCGGTAAACTCCCGGTGGCGCAGGATAAGGATCATCACCACCGCAATCACAAAACCGAGCAGATTAATCAGCCCGTGCGAAGACAGGCTGCCCGCCGAAACCACCAGCACCGCGCCGGTCAGCAGCGCCAGTTGCATCAGCGGCAACGGTTCTTCCGGTTGTTTCTCCCGCTGAGATTTAGGCAGGATCCGCCAGACCCACAAGCCAAATAATGACGTGACCGGCAGAAGCAGACCAAATGCCCAGCGCCACGCGTGCAGCTCTGCAAAAATGCCGCCGACCGCCGGGCCGACCAGCGTCGCAATCCCCCACATCGCGGAGATCAGCGCCATCGCGCGGGGCCAGAGAGATTCTTTAAACAGAAGATTAATCATCGCGTAAGAAAGCGCGAACAGGAAACCGCCACCCAGCCCCTGCAAGGCGCGCCCGACAAGCAGCACCGGCATACTCGGCGCAACGGTACAAAGCGCAGCACCGGCGATGAAAATACCGGTCGCCATAAGATAACTGCCGCGCGGTCCGGCGGTTCGCATCAGTCGGGCAGAAAGCGCCGAGCCGAGAATCGAGCAGACGACGTAAAGCGTGGTGTTCCACGCGTACCACGCCAGCCCGCCGATATCCTGCACTACGGATGGCAAAATCGTAATCACGATGTAGCTGTTGGTGGCGTATAGCGCGACGCCGGCGCTCAGGGTGATGGCGCTTCCCCGGTTTTCCGCACTGAATAAATCCTTCCAGCCGCTCTGACTTTCCGACATTTCTCTTCGTCCCTTTGGTTTATGTTTTCCGCACATTGAAGCGCGTTGTGATTATGGTATGATTAAAACAAGAATTTACTTGGAATATGTTTTACCTAATCTAGAACCCGGCGAGGCGATATGTCAAGCAACGACTTGGAAAATAAAAATGACGTCCGGCAAAGCGTCGCTGAGCGCTTAATGACGCTGCTGAAAACCCGCGGGGAAATGCAGGCCAGCGATGCGGGTCATCTGCTGGGCACAACCGGCGAAGCGGCGCGGCAGCAATTTGTAAAGCTGGCTAAAGACGGTCTGGCTGAAGCGAAAGCCGTGTCACAGGGTGTCGGGCGGCCGGCACAATACTGGCAACTCACCGCCAAAGGGCATGCGCACTTCCCCGACGCGCACGCTGATCTGACCGTACAACTTCTTCAGCTTATCCGCACGTCGCTGGGCGAATCCGCGCTGGATCAGCTGATTACATCGCGTGAAAGCCAGACGCTGGATAATTACCGGCAAGCGATGAAAGGCGCGAATTCGCTGGAAGAAAGGCTGCAACGGCTGACGGCAATCCGCACCCGCGAAGGGTATATGGCGGACTGGACATTGCAGAAAGACGGCAGTTATCTGTTTGTCGAAAACCACTGCCCGATTTGCGCCGCCGCAACGACCTGTCAGGGTTTTTGCCGCGCCGAGCGGGATGTCTTCCGTGATGTGCTGGAGGCGAACGTTGAACGCACCGAGCATATTTTACAGGGCGCGCGCCGCTGCGCGTATGTGATCCGTTAGCCGGATTTCAGGCGAAAAAAAACCGCCGGTTAAGGCGGTTTGATTGCAGAGCAGTGATGACAATTACTTATTGCCGCTGCCTGCATTTCCGGTACGGCGCTGGCCTGCATGCGCAGGACGCGAACGTGCCGGACGGTTTTCAGCTGAACCACGGTTATCTGAACCACGGTTTTCAGAGGTACCGCTGCGCTGACCGTTTCCGCCCTGACGCGGAGCACCGGAACGTGGAGCACCAGAGCGCGGTGCGCCCGGACGCTGGCCCTGACGAGGCGCGCCACGACCGCCGCCGCCATTACCCTGACGACCATTGATGATCGGCTCAGCTTTGATGCTCGGGTCTGGCTCGTAACCTTCCAGCGCGATACGCGGGATTTCACGTTTCAGCAGACGCTCGATGTCACGCAGCAGTTTGTGTTCATCCACACACACCAGAGAAATCGCTTCACCGGTGGCTTCAGCACGACCGGTACGGCCAATACGGTGAACGTAATCTTCCGGTACGTTTGGCAGTTCATAGTTCACAACGTGTGGCAGCTGATCGATATCCAGACCGCGCGCGGCGATGTCGGTGGCGACCAGAACACGGATTGAACCGGCTTTGAAATCGGCCAGCGCACGGGTACGCGCGCCCTGACTTTTGTTGCCGTGAATTGCTGCGGCAGTGATGCCGTCTTTATTCAGCTGTTCAGCAAGATGGTTCGCGCCGTGTTTGGTACGGTTGAACACCAGCACCTGTTTCCAGTCGCCTTCACCGATCATCTGAGACAGCAATTCTCTTTTACGTTTCTTATCAACAAAGTGGACGCTTTGTTCAATTTGCGCAGAAGCGGTGTTGCGACGGGCCACTTCAACAGAAGCAGGGTTGGTCAGCAACTTGCTCGCCAGACCTTTGATCTCATCAGAGAACGTCGCGGAGAACAGCAGGTTCTGACGCTTGGCAGGCAGTTTCGCCAGCACGCGACGGATATCATGGATGAAGCCCATATCCAGCATGCGGTCAGCTTCATCAAGCACCAGGATTTCAACCTGAGATAAATCCACAGCACGCTGATGTTCCAGATCCAGCAAACGACCCGGCGTTGCGATCAGCACATCCACACCCCCGCGCAGTTTCATCATCTGCGGGTTGATGCTTACACCACCAAATACCACCAGCGAACGCAGGGTCAGGTATTTGCTGTAAGCCTGGACGTTTTCACCAATCTGCGCCGCCAGCTCACGGGTTGGGGTCAGGATCAGCGCACGAACCGGGCGACGTCCTTTGAATTGCGCGTTGGTATGGCTGAGCATGTTGAGCAGCGGCAGTGTAAAACCAGCGGTTTTACCGGTACCGGTCTGCGCACTCGCCATCAGGTCACGACCTTCAAGCACGACAGGAATAGCCTGACGCTGAATAGGCGTAGGTTCGCGATAGCCCTGTTCTTCAACAGCACGCAAAATTTCGGCACTTAAGCCGAGGGAATCAAATGACATATAAGGAAAAGCTCCAGTCCACTCTAACCCGAACGGGGTTCGGTGCAGTTTCAAGAGTGGATGATCAGACGAGGCAAATGAGGCATTACCACGAGGATTCGGCACAAACTGCAGTGCGCCAGTTGGGTGGATACTAGCACAAAACGCCGCCATGCGTGAAGTTATCTCCTTTTTGCCTGTAACTGACGGTTACAACGGCAGGATCGGGTCACAGTTTCAGGCCGCATAATCTGCCGCGATAATCCGAAACTTTGATACAGGATAATCAATTATAAAGCTGATGAATGGGTTCCCACTTTTTGCGTCCCACTTCACAGATTTGATTGCTATGCTTCGTTTCTCACACTCCTCTGTCCATAAGGCCATACCGCTGCAACATGGAAACCTGGAAAGTAAATTTAATCTCCGTCTGGCTCGGCTGTTTTTTTACCGGCATGGCGATGAGTCAGATCCTGCCTTTTTTACCGCTTTATATCGAACAACTGGGCGTGACCGATCACGCATCACTCAGTTTGTGGTCGGGTCTGGTTTTTAGCGGGACGTTTCTGGTTTCCGCTGTGGTTGCGCCGCTGTGGGGCAGCCTTGCTGACCGCAAAGGCCGCAAGCTGATGTTGTTACGCGCCGCGCTGGGCATGGCGATTGTCATGATGCTGCAGGGCTTTGCCACCAACGTCTGGCAGCTCTTCATTTTGCGTACGCTGATGGGGCTGACGTCCGGGTATATTCCCAATGCGATGGCGCTGGTCGCCTCACAGGTGCCGCGTGATAAAAGCGGCTGGGCACTGGGCACGTTATCCACCGGTCAGGTATCGGGCGTGATTATCGGCCCGCTGCTGGGTGGATTTATGGCCGACCATCTCGGCCTGCGCACGGTATTTTTCGTCACCAGCGGCATGTTGTTTATCAGCTTCCTGATCACGTTATTCCTGATCAAAGAACGCGTTGTTCCGGTCTCCAAAGCTAACCGTCTGAGCGGGAAAGCGGTCTTCACCACGTTGCCTTATCCGTGGCTTATCGTCAGCCTGTTCGTCACCACCATGATGATTCAGCTGGCGAACGGTTCTATCAGCCCGATCCTGACGCTGTTTATCCGCGAGCTTTCCTCCGATACCAGTAATATCGCCTTTATCAGCGGGGTGATTGCCGCCGTACCGGGCGTTTCCGCGCTGATGGCCGCCCCGAAACTCGGCAAACTCGGTGACCGCATCGGCGCGCACCGGATACTTATCGCCGCGCTGGTATTTTGCTTTGTCCTTTTCTGCCTGATGGCGCTGATTAATACCCCGACGCAGCTGGGTATTCTTCGTTTCATGCTCGGTTTCGGCGATGGTGCATTGATGCCTGCGGTTCAGGCATTGCTGGTGAAATACAGCAGCGACCAGGTCACAGGGCGGATATTCGGATACAACCAGTCGTTTATGTACCTCGGGAACGTGGTCGGGCCGCTGATTGGCTCGAGTGCCTCAGCCCTGCTGGGGTTCCGCTGGGTGTTTATCGTCACCGCGATCCTGGTGTTGTTCAATACGGTGCAGGTGTGGTGGAGTTTCCGGCAGGTGCCGACGGGAAGAGTGAGGGTTTGATTTGCTCTTCCCCTTCGCAGGAGAGGGAGTAAAAGACCTCACCATCCGGCATAAAAAAGGGACACTTCTCAGTGCCCCTCTCTCACATTTGAAATCAAAAATAATTACCGGCGGTTGCCGAAAATCCGCAATAACATCAGGAACAGGTTGATGAAATCCAGATACAACGTCAGTGCGCCAACGATGGAGTATTTGCGGAAGTTATCGCGATCATCAGCAGACAACTGCGCACCCATGTTTTTCAGCTTCTGCGTGTCATACGCGGTCAGGCCGACGAAGATCAGCACACCGGCGTAAGAAATGATGTTCGCGAGGCCAGAGCTTTTCAGCCACATGTTGACCAGCGATGCCAGAACCAGGCCAATCAGCGCCATGAACAACATGCTGCCGATACCGGTCAGGTCACGTTTGGTCACGTAGCCGTAAACACTCATCGCACCAAACATCCCGGCGGCGACAATGAAGGTGCCGAAAATCGAGTCACCGGTGTAGACCAGGAAAATACTGGAAAGCGTGAGCCCGGTCAGCGCCGAATAGAGCATGAAGAGGCCGGTAGCGACGGTGCCGCTCAGGCGGTTCACCATGCCGGAAATCACAAAGACCAGCGCCAGCTGGGCGATGATCAAACCGAAGAACGTAATCTGGCTGGAGAAAACGAAGCTCATGATTTTTTCAGAGCCGGAAGCATACCAGGCGACAAATGCGGTCAGCAGCAAGCCACAGAACATCCAGCCATACACTTGCGCCATGTACGCCTGAATGCCGGTATTCGCGCGTTCAACAATTGAACCGTTACTGCGTGGATATCGATCCATGATGATTACCCTTTTGCATGGAGGACGAAAAATGAGGCCAAAAAAGCCTCCCGATCTTCTAAGCGTATCACAGATAATGCGAAAAGCATGGGAGGTCTGCGTGCGGTTGAGCCGCTATTTACCAGCGCGCCGCCGCGACTTTATCGCTATCACGGGCATCAACCCAGCGGTCACCCTCTTCCGTCGCCTCGCGCTTCCAGAAAGGTGCGCGCGTTTTCAGCTGATCCATAATAAATTCATTGGCTTCGAACGCCATTCCACGATGCGCACTGGTGACGCCGACAAAGACAATTTCATCGCCCGGATACATCGGCCCGACGCGGTGATAAACAGAAACACTTTGCAAAGGCCAGCGCGCACGCGCCTGCTCAACAATCTCCGCCAGCGCTTTTTCGGTCATGCCCGGATAGTGCTCCAGCGTCAGTGCCGTCACATGGCTGCCCAGATTGTGATTGCGCACTTTGCCGGTGAACGTCACTACCGCGCCGTCGGCGTCTGACTGCGCCAGCCAGTTGTACTCTTCGCCAACGTTAAACGGGGCGGCATCCACAATAATTTTTGTCCTGTCCATCTCAGCCCCCGGTCACTGGCGGGAAGAACGCCACTTCGTCGCCCGCTACCAGCGGATGCGCCATCGTGGTCAGCGTCTGGTTAACAGCCACCAGCAGTTTGCCGGATTCCAGCGCCAGTGCCCAGCGGTCACCGCGTCTGGTCAGGGAATTGCGCAAATCTTCCACGGTGGAAAAATCAGCCGGCAATTGCAGGCCGGACGTCCCGGTTAACTCACGGACCTGGGCGAAGAATAAAATGTCGATCATATTTCTACCTTACCTTCAGCCTTGCTTTCCGCCTTAAAGTCGCCTGATTTACCGCCGCTTTTTTCCAGCAGGCGGATCGGGCCGATCACCATATCTTTCTGTACCGCTTTGCACATGTCGTAAATGGTCAGCGCCGCTACAGAAGCCGCCGTCAGCGCTTCCATTTCCACACCAGTTTTGCCGCTCAGACGACAGCGGGATTCGATGCGCACGCGGTGATGTTCCGGCTGAGCTTCCAGATTCACTTCCACTTTGGTCAGCAGTAACGGATGACACAGCGGGATTAAATCCCAGGTCTTTTTGGCTGCCTGAATCCCGGCGATACGCGCCGTGGCAAAGACATCACCTTTGTGGTGATTGCCGTTAATAATCATCGCCAGCGTGTCAGCGGCCATTTCTACAAACGCTTCTGCACTCGCTTCGCGAACCGTTTCGGCTTTACCGGAAACGTCCACCATGTGGGCATCACCGGAAGCATTAATGTGGGTTAATTCAGACATTCTTATTTCTTCAAATGTGGGGTGAAATTGCACGGCCCCTGACGGGCGTCGAGCTGTGCTTCGATGATATTTTCCCAGGCGGTCTGGCAGGCGCGGGTTGATCCCGGCATGGCAAAAATCACCGTCTGATTGGCAATACCGCCGATGGCGCGTGACTGAATGGTCGAGGTGCCGATATCTTCGAAAGACACCATACGGAACAGCTCGCCGAAACCTTCAATTTCACGGTCAAATAACGGCTTCAGGGCTTCCGGCGTATTGTTGCCCGCGTTAAATCCGGTACCGCCGTTGATCAGAATGGCCTGAATTTTTTCATCTGCAATCCACGCAGAAACCACGGCGCGAATGCTGTAAATGCTCTCTTTAACAATTTGCTGCGCCACAACGTGGTGGCCGCCTTCGGTCACGGCTTCTTTCAGGTAATGGCCGGAGGTATCTTCCGCGTCGGTGCGGCGGTCAGAAACCGTCATGATCGCCACAGATAACGGCAAAAATTCTTTGCTGGCTTTGCTCATCAGTTTGCTCCTTAAACGATTAATGCCGGACTCAGCCGCCGATAAACGACAGGTTCTGGGTTATTCCGGTATTGCCTTCATGCAGGAAGTGCGTTTGTTTTTTACGGCTGAGGCCGCCCTGGATCCTGTCCATCAAATCGTCCTGCTGCATGTCGTCGGCTAATAAATCGCGCAGCGGAATGCCCTGCTCGCCGAAAAGACACAAATGCAGATTGCCGATGGCTGAGACGCGCAGCCGGTTACAGCTGGCGCAGAAGTCTTTTTCGTACGGCATGATCAGACCGATTTCACCGAGATAATCCGGATGGCTGAACACCTGCGCCGGGCCGTCACTGCGGGAACGAACCTGTAACTGCCAGCCCTGACGCACCAGCTGTTCGCGCAGGACTTCGCCGGATACATGGTGTTTGCGGAACAGGTCGCCGCCGTCGCCGGTTTCCATCAGTTCGATGAAACGCAGCTGAATCGGACGGGTTTTAATCCAGTCGAGGAAGGTGTTCAGACTGGCGTGATTCACATCGCGCATCAGCACGGTATTGACTTTGACCTTGCTGAAACCAGCGTCAAACGCGGCGTCAATGCCGGCCATCACATCGCGGAATTTATCCTGGCCGGTGATGGCGTGAAACTGGCGGGCATCAAGGCTGTCGACGCTGACGTTAATGTTTGTCAGCCCCGCATCACGCCATTTGCTGATATCACGCGCCATGCGGTAACCGTTGGTGGTCACGGCCAGCGTTTTAATTGAGGGGTTTTCGCGAACGGCGGCAATGATGTCGCAGAAGTCACGGCGCAGCGACGGTTCTCCACCGGTCAGGCGCACTTTTTCCGTTCCCAGATTGGCGAACGCGCGACTGACCCGACGGATTTCATCGAGCGAAAGAAAGCTTTTATTGCTGTGCCCGTGCGGCTTGTAACCGTCCGGCAGACAATAGGTGCAACGAAAATTGCACACGTCAGTGATCGACAGCCGCAAGTAATAAAACTTGCGGGCAAAAGCATCAGTAAGTTGAAGCACCTAAACACCTTTCCAAATACGGGAGATGCGGGCATTTCTGCCATGCACCCTGGTGACTGATTGTCACGGCCAGGGCTCCATATTGTTTCTGTGGGAACAACGTCAGAAAGGCAACTTAGGAACCAGGGCTAGGAGTTGATTCAACACGTTCAGTGCAGAACGATGAAGAATTCGGGTAACGGACTACAGTTTAACGCTCTGAAGACCGGATCGCCAAGGTGGTTTTTCGTTATGCATTTTGATATATAACGATTTTTCACGACAAAAGAGAGCATTTTCAACGATAAAACCGCTTGATTTTGAAAGCGCTGAGAGTACTGCGAAGGGATAACATCCTGTTGCAAAATTAGGTAAAATCTCCCGGCGACACAAGTCTCTGCAGCATCATTATTGTGCCCTGAGCACGCACTATTCTCACCTCTGGCCGCTTCACAAGGATCTTTATGCGCAATCGAACATTAGCTGACCTCGACCGGGTGGTGGCATTAGGCGGAGGGCACGGCCTGGGCCGCGTAATGTCTTCTCTTTCTTCGCTGGGCCCGCGTCTCACCGGCATTGTGACCACGACCGACAACGGCGGTTCAACCGGCCGAATCCGTCGTTCGGTGGGCGGCATCGCCTGGGGCGATATGCGCAACTGCCTCAACCAGCTGATCACCGAACCGAGCTTAGCCTCGGCGATGTTCGAATACCGCTTCAGCGGCCAGGGCGAACTGGACGGACACAATCTCGGCAACCTGATGCTGCGCGCACTGGATCACCTGACCGTCCGTCCGCTGGAAGCGATCAATCTGGTGCGCAGCCTGCTGAAAGTGGACGCTGAGCTGATTCCGATGTCCGAACAACCGGTAGATTTAGCCGCGATCGACGCAACCGGTCAGCGGGTTCACGGCGAAGTAAACGTCGATAAACTGACGCAAATACCGCGGGAATTACTGCTGGAGCCACAGGTTCCGGCCACACGCGAAGCGTTGCACGCCATCGCCGAAGCGAACCTCATCCTGATTGGCCCCGGCAGTTTCTTTACCAGCCTGATGCCGCTGTTGCTGATGGAAGATCTCACCACCGCCCTGCGCCGCAGCCGTGCGCACATCGTATATATCGGGAATCTGGGGAAAGAGCTGAGCGTTGCTGCGGCGTCGCTGACCCTGGATGACAAACTGGATATGATCGAAAAGCGCATTGGCCGTCGCGCTGATGCCGCGATTGTCGGGCCGAAAGTGACGCTGGGCGAAAGTGCCAAAGCGCATCTGATTATTCAAAGCCCGCTGGAAGCCAGTGATATTCCGTATCGCCATGACCGCGATATGTTGCGGATGGCGGTAGAAGAAGCGCTGCAAAAGATGCTCTGATTTATCATTAGCAGAAATACGAAAGGCCGCGCAAAGCGGCCTTTTTGACGTTTGGGAAACCGAATTTACTGCCAGTCAGCCAGAATTTCTGCGGTGGTTTTTACTGTGACCGGATTGCCGGGCACGGATAATTCACGCCACACTTCGTTGTGCTGACCAATCAGTTGCTGCGCGGTAACATGCGTACGGTCGCCGGTTGTATGCGCATCCGACGCAACGGTCACGGCATAACCTTTGCTGGCGGCGACTTTGATGGTCGTATCCACACAATAATCTGTCGCACAACCACAAACCGTAAAACGGGTCGTGTTCAGTTCCTGTAGTACCGCGTCCAGCGTGGTGCGATAGAAAGAATCACAGGCGGTTTTGGTGACAGAAATCGCTCCTTCGGGCTGATGTAGCTCAGGCAAAACCTGCCAGAATTCGCTGCCTTCGGTCATTTCACCTTCAGCGTGCTGAATGAAGATGACGCGCCCTGCCCGGTCAATCAGCTGATTAATACGCTCAGCCCGTCCGCTGCGGTCATAACGCGGGGAAGCGAAAACGCCGTTTTGCATATCCACCACAATAAGAACATGTTGCTCTGACACGACTCTTTCCCTCAAATAAACACAATGAAATGCAAATGATTTACTTTTTCACCAGCGGATGATTATTCCACGGGCTGTCGGCGGCAGGTTTCACGGTACTGACTTTAGGCTTTTGCGGCTTTTCAGCGGAGAGCGGCGTGCGACGTTTGCTGCGCGTCATATCAGGGCGCAAATGGCCTTCGATAAAATCCAGATACAGCGTTTCTACTTCCTTACGCGCCCAGGGCGTGCGGCGCAGAAATTTCAGACTGGACTTGATGCTCGGATCGCTTTTGAAGCAGTTGATATTGACCTGCGAGGCCAGTGCGGGCCAGCCAAAATTATCCACCAGCGTTGTCAGCAGTTTTTCCAGCGTGACACCGTGCAACGGATCTTTCGCCGCTCCGGGATTTTGTGGTGTATCAGTCATTGGCTCGCTTTTCCTTATCAATTTTCAGGCCGCGCACTTTATCATTTTTCCCTTACGAAAGAGCAATAAACTGTTCACGCAGGGCGTGGAGTTCGTCACGTGTATTGGCCGCTTCTTCGAATTCCAGATTCTGGGCGTGCGCATACATCTTGCTTTCCAGCTCTTTAATGCGCTGTTCCAGCGCTTTAGGCGTAAGCGATTTGTAGGTTTGCGCCGCTTCGGCATCGCGCTTGTCTTTGTTCTTTTTGGTCTTCGGCTGGCCCAGTTGCAGGATGTCGGAAATCTTCTTGTTCAGGCCCATCGGCGTAATGCCGTTTTCCAGGTTGTAAGCTTCCTGTTTCGCACGACGACGCTCCGTTTCACCGATAGCTTTGGCCATTGAATTCGTGATTCTGTCGCCGTAAAGAATGGCTTTACCGTTGAGGTTACGCGCCGCACGACCAATGGTCTGGATAAGCGAACGTTCGGAACGCAGGAAACCCTCTTTGTCGGCATCAAGGATTGCCACCAGAGAAACTTCCGGCATATCCAGCCCTTCCCTCAGCAAGTTGATGCCCACCAGCACATCGAATTCACCGAGACGCAAATCGCGAATGATCTCCACGCGCTCGACAGTATCGATATCAGAGTGCAGGTAACGCACCTTCTCGCCGTGTTCTTCCAGATACTCGGTCAAATCCTCGGCCATGCGTTTGGTCAGCGTGGTGACCAGCACACGCTCATTGATGGCAACGCGTTTGCGGATTTCAGACAGCAGATCGTCGACCTGCGTGGTCACCGGGCGCACTTCAATAATCGGATCCAGCAAGCCGGTCGGACGCACCACCTGATCCACGACATCGCCGCCGGATTTATCCAGCTCGTAAGCGCCTGGCGTGGCGGAAACATAAATCGTCTGCGGCGCCAGTGCTTCAAATTCTTCAAAACGCATCGGGCGGTTATCCAGCGCCGATGGCAGGCGGAAACCGTATTCCACCAGCGTTTCTTTACGCGAGCGGTCGCCTTTATACATCCCGCCGATTTGCGGAATGGTGACGTGGGATTCATCGACTATCAGCAAACCGTCGGCAGGCAGATAGTCAAACAGTGTCGGCGGCGGCTCGCCCGGCCCGCGCCCCGAAAGGTAGCGCGAATAGTTTTCGATACCCGAGCAATAACCCAGCTCATTCATCATTTCGAGATCAAACTGCGTACGCTGGCTGAGACGCTGTTCTTCGAGCAGTTTGTTGTTATCCAGCAACACCTTGCGGCGATCGGCCAGATCGACTTTGATCTCTTCCATCGCCTGCAAAATACGTTCACGCGGGGTGACGTAGTGCGTTTTCGGGTAAATGGTGAAACGCGGAACTTCGTGCTGCACCTGACCGGTCAGCGGATCGAAAAGGGAAAGCCGCTCGACTTCCTGATCGAAAAGCTCGATGCGCAGCGCCAGATCGTCCGATTCCGCCGGGAAGACGTCGATCACTTCGCCGCGGACGCGGAAAGTACTGCGCTGGAAAACCTGATCATTGCGGGCATATTGCAGCTCGGCCAGACGGCGCACGATCGCGCGCTGATCGATAATCATCCCTTTGGTCAGGTGGAGCATCATTTTCAGATACAAATCCGGGTCGCCCAGACCGTAGATCGCCGAAACGGATGCCACCACGATGACGTCGCGGCGCTCAAGCAGCGCTTTAGTCGCGGAAAGTCGCATCTGCTCGATGTGTTCGTTCACCGAGGAATCTTTTTCGATAAACGTGTCTGAACTCGGGACATACGCTTCTGGCTGATAATAATCGTAGTAAGAAACAAAATATTCGACGGCGTTCTCCGGGAAGAACTCTTTCATTTCGCCATATAGCTGGGCCGCGAGGGTTTTATTGGGCGCGAGAACCATCGTCGGCCGGTTCAGGTCAGCAATCACGTTCGCGACGGTGAAGGTTTTACCGGAACCGGTAACGCCGAGTAACGTCTGGTGCGCCAGACCGTTCTCCAGCCCTTCTTCCAGACGGCGTATTGCCTCAGGCTGATCGCCTGATGGCTTAAATTCGGAATGCAGTTTGAACTCTTTACTCATGACGGGCTACCTGGCTGAAATGAAAACGCATAAGGCCGTACGAAAGGCGCTCACGGAAAAACAGTATGAAAGACTCCGCGAATTTTGCCAGCCTTGATTTTACCGCCCTATAGTACTGTATATAAAACCAGCCTCCAATCGATAAAAATCACCGGTGATTTAACAGGTTGCTTCATCTGCACTTTTTTAGGTTATTACGAAAAAGAATTCTCACCATCAGGTGACAATTATCCCCAAAATTTTTCATCCGTTAACTTTCTGACCACAGGTTGACGAATTCTGACACAACTATGACGAACGAATTACGGGCATATTGCTTTTAACTAACTCACTGATTATTAACAACATCATCAAAAAGCTGCGAATACGGGCAAAGTGAGCACAACCCGCGCCCCGACTCGTCTGTAGCATCTTTTCTTACTCTCATGCACATGGTTATCCACAGGAATAGTGGATAACTCTCAGCACGCCCCGTGCTGCGGGAGTTGGCAAAAAGTGCACTTCGGACGCCGGAGGGGGGATCAGCATCTTTTTTAGTTATTTTTTCCCTTTTTTCAGACTTTATTTATGCCTATTTTGCCTAGATTTCTGGTCGGATGTTTCTTGCAAAATCCAAAAGTGCATCTCATCAGGATTTTTTTGCTTCTTACTCCCCTTACGTTTGCACCAAAATCAGAGAGAGCGGCACTGGCAAAGTGCAGTTGCCCTTTTCCCGCGTCTGACCGGTTCTGTTAAAACCTGAGCAACACTAATGAATAATCCTAAATCGCCGTGCGCCCCGCTGTTAACACCCCTGTAACTTCTCTTTTCCCCGGCACTTTTACAAACTTGGCCTGAGAGTTGCAGTGTCACTGTAGGAAGCGTTTCCTGTAGCCGGAACCGCTTTTTTCACCTGAAAGTGAAATCTGATGATTACCCTGTTTTTTGCTAAGCAAAGTCATTTTTAGTGCAAGGAAAAAGCGGTTAACCCCATTTATCACTGGTTAATGGCTGTTTATCTATAATTGATGCTGAGAGGTTGGCCGGTAATCAACGGGATTTAATTCTGTGTTACGGCGTTAACAGCGGAACATAAATGTCAGAAATGTGACAGTGGCGGTCAAAGCGAAGTTCAGCGGAATGCTCCGTGCGGGAGGGAGGTCTGATGTTAAGTGTAAAATCAGTTAATCAGTATTATGGGCAAAAACATATTCTGTGGGATATCAATCTCGAACTGTACCGCGGTCAATGTACGTGTCTGATCGGCCGAAATGGCGTGGGGAAAACCACGCTGGTGAACTGCATTATGGGCCATCTTCCGGTGAAAAGCGGGGCGATCTCCTGGCAGTCGCGCGACGAAGAGCCTCAGAGTTTGTTAAATCTGCCAGTGGAAAGCCGTGCGCAAATCGGTATCGGTTATGTGCCACAGGGCCGGCAGATTTTTTCGCAGATGAGTGTCGATGAAAACCTGCAAATTGCCATGATGGCCAGCCGGAATAAGACGCGTCGCGTGCCTGAAGAGGTCTACGACCTGTTTCCGACGCTTAAGGAAATGGGAATGCGTAAAGCGGGAGAGCTCGATGAGAGCCAGCAGCAGCAACTGGCGATCAGCCGCGCGCTGGTTCAGGAGCCCGAACTTCTGATCCTCGACGAACCGACCGAACACACCAGCGCGTCAATGGCGGCGAATATGGGTAACATCATTCACCGCCTGAACCGTGACCTTGGTCTGACGCTGCTTCTGGTCGGGCATAAATTGCCGTTCATCCGCAGCGTCGCTGACCGGTTTTGTCTGGTGGACGGCGGGCGCAACGTAGCGCAAGGCACGCTGGCACAGCTTGACGAGACGTTAATCAAAAATTATCTGACGGTCTGACGTCGCGCTTCATTCACCACAAGGAAGCAGACGTTCGAGATCCAGATATTGCCCCAGATTTACGTCCAGACCGGCGATCAGGAACGGGATCTCGCCCAGCAGTGGCGCAGGCAACATACGCGTGAGCGTCTCCATGTATGCCGGATGATGCTTCCCCGTTTCCTGCACATCATTGGCAATCCAGCCCGCAAGATGCAACCCACTTTGCGCGATGGCCTGCGCCGTCAGCACGGCGTGATTGATGCAGCCCAGCCGCATTCCCACCACCAACACCACCGGCAGTTGCTCGGCAATCACCCAGTCCGCAAACGTGTAATCTGCGGTCAGCGGCGTGTACCAGCCACCCGCCCCTTCCACCACTACCCAGTCAGCCAGCGGTTCGAGATGGCGCAATCCGGCGGATAACACCTGCGGATCAATCGGGCGCTTTTCCAGCTCGCTGACGATATGCGGCGACGTCGGCTCGATAAACGTACACGGATTCACTTCGTCATAACGCAGTCCGACGGTGCTGTAAGCCTGAAGCGCCAGCGCGTCGCTGTTGCGCGGCCCTTCTGCCGTCATTTCACTGCCTGATGCCACCGGTTTGTATCCGGCGGTTTTGTGTCCGGCGCGCGCTGCCGCCTGCAAAAATGCGGTTGTGGCAACGGTTTTTCCGACTTCTGTGTCGGTGCCGGTAATAAAGTATTTTTGTTTCATGATTTATTTTAATAAAAGCCTGGTGTTGGTTCTGGCTCCCTTCCCGCAATGACATCGGATTTTGCTCCTCCCCCTGCGAAGGGGAGGGAGCAGACCGCGCCTGTTTCAAACCTGGGAGGAACTTTGTTAACGTGGGATAAGTTCTTCCACCTGCAAAATGCCGTAGACCAGCCGGTAGTTGAGCGGCAAAATGCCGTCGCGGCGAACGTAATGTTTTTCCAGCAATTGCAGACGCTCGCGCCCGCCCAGTCCGCCGAGGCGGCCATTTTTGATGTGCGTCGCGCCAATGCCTTTGAGCGAACGCATCAGCGACATCACGTCCGGGAATTCGGCGACGTGATCGCTGAAGGTCACTTCATGGCGATACGGCGCGCAGGCTTCGGCGATTTTGTCGGGCGTCAGGAACTGATTCACGTGACGGCGGCCATCGACTTTCATCCACGCCGCGGCCAGCTCATTGAGCGAACCTTCGGCCAACGTGGAGAAAATCACCAATCCGCCGTTGCGGGTGACGCGATGCATTTCTTCCAGCGCACGCGGCAGCGCGTTACACCACTGCACTGCCAGATTGCTGAAACAGATATCAAACGAGTTATCAGCAAACGGTAAACGCTCGATATCCCCCGGCACGTATTCATCGGCGGAATCCAGCTCTCGGGCACGGCTCAGCATGCCTTCAGAGAGGTCCAGCGCAATCACGTTTTTCCCCTGAGCGCGCCAGTAACGGCTGAAATAGCCCGTCCCGCAACCGGCGTCGACAACCGTTTTTCCAGCATTTTTCAGATAAGGTTCTGCCAGCGAAAGCAACGTTTCACCCACATCACGCTGCAATTGTGCGGCGTTTTCATAACTGACGGCGGCGCGACTGAACGCGTCGGCCACCGCTTGTTTATTCACTAATTCAGTGACTGCACCCATGAAGGGACTCCAGCAAAAAATCGATATCTTCCGGCCTGTGTGCTGCCGTCAGCGTAAGACGCAGCCGCGCGCTGCCCGGAGGCACCGTCGGCGGACGGATAGCACTGACCCACAACCCGCGTTCGCGCAATGTCGCCGCCAGATCTAAAGCAGGCTGATTTTCGCCTACGATCACCGGCTGGATTGCCGTTTGTGAAGCGGTCAGCCGGTAAGGCAATCCGGAAGCCCCGGCGCGGAAACGGGCAATATTGGCCGCCAGTTTATCACGCAGGCCGTCGTCCTGCCGGACTCGTGCCAGCGCGGCCTGTAACGCGCAAACCTGCGCCGCAGGCATCGCCGTGCTGTAAATAAGATGACGCGCGAACTGCACCAGATAATCCGCGGTGGCATCATCACACAACACCGCCGCGCCACTGCACCCGAAAGCTTTACCGAATGTGACCACCAGAAGCTCAGGCCGCACACCCTGCTGCCAGCAACTGCCGCGCCCTTCTTCACCCAGGACACCCACGCCGTGCGCGTCATCCACCATCAGCCAGCTATCGTGCGATTGCGCCAGACGATGCAGTTCCGCCAGAGGTGCACCGTCGCCGTCCATGCTGAATACCCCTTCGGTCACCACCAGCGTTTCACCGTCCACCGGTTTTTTCAGCAAGCGTTGCAGGGAATCCGGCTGATTGTGATGAAAGCGCCGCAGCTGCGAAGGCGCATGGGCAGCGGCTTCCAGCAAAGAAGCGTGACTGAGTTTATCCGCCAGCACGCGATCGTCGCCCTGCATCAGCGCGGCAAGAATGGCCTGATTTGCCGCAAAGCCGGAGATAAACAGCAGCGCGCGCGGATAGCCCTGCCACTGCGCCAGCTGCTGTTCGAATTCAGCGTGCACCACGCTGTAGCCGGTGACGTGCCCGGAACCGCCGCTGCCCACGCCGTATTTTTCAGCGCCCTTCTGCCACGCGGCAATGACGTCCGCGTCCTGACTCAGGCCGAGATAATCGTTACCGGAAAAATTCAGATACCGTTTGTCACCCTGTGTCAGAAACCGCGCGCTGCCACCGTTGTTAGGCTGACGCACACGAAAAGCCGCCGCTTCTTTGCGGGCGGCAACGGCATCGTTAATCCGCGTTTGCCAGCTCATGATCAGACGGCGGCGTTGTAGAACTGTGCGGTATCAGCATGAACTAGCTGTTCTGCCAGCGCGGCCTGTTGCTGGTTATCGCCCATTTCTGTTTCGAACACCTGCGGGTTCATCCCCAGTTTGCCAAACAGAATGAGATCTTTATCTTCCGCCGGGTTAGGCGTGGTCAGCAGCTTGCAGCCGTAGAAAATGGAGTTGGCACCGGCCATAAAGCACATCGCCTGCGTCTGTTCGCTCATCTGTTCGCGACCGGCGGAAAGACGGACATACGACTGCGGCATCATGATGCGCGCCACGGCGATAGTGCGGATAAAATCAAACGGATCGACGTCGTCGTTATCGGCCAGCGGCGTGCCTTTCACTTTCACCAGCATGTTGATCGGCACGCTTTCCGGCGGCACCGGCAGGTTCGCCAGCTGCATCAGCAGACCGGCACGGTCTTTGACGGTTTCACCTAAACCAACAATCCCGCCGGAGCAGACTTTAATGCCCGCGCCGCGCACTTCCGACAGCGTATCCAGACGTTCCTGATAGCTGCGGGTGGTGATGATGCTGCCGTAAAATTCCGGCGAGGTATCCAGATTGTGGTTGTAGAAATCCAGACCGGCATGCGCCAGACGCTGCGCCTGCGAGGTGTTCAGCGTGCCGAGCGTCATACAGGTTTCCATCCCCAGTTCTTTCACGCCCTGCACCATTTGCTCGAGGTACGGCATGTCACGGTCGTGCGGGTTTTTCCACGCCGCGCCCATGCAGAAACGGGTTGAACCGGCGGCTTTCGCCTGACGGGCGGATTCAAGCACCTGCTCGACTTCCATCAGACGTTCAGATTCCAGCCCGGTTTTGTAACGGGAACTCTGCGGGCAGTATTTACAGTCTTCCGGACAGGCACCGGTTTTGATCGACAACAGCGTACTGACCTGAACCTGACGCGGATCGAAGTGCTGGCGGTGAACCTGCTGCGCTTCAAACATCAGCTCAAGAAAAGGTTTGGAAAACAGTGCCTGAGTTTTTTCAAGCGTCCATTGGGTGCGGGTAGTCATGCGACAACTCCAAAATAAATGTTTCGTGAACGTTTTTATGGTCGGTATACTGTCAACCATTCTCAATTCGTTTTAGTTTACGGTCAACGAGAATTACATTTTTTAGTTTACAATTTACCGCCCGCAGGAATCCTTTATGAGCCCCGCCGATATCGAATTCGACCAGCGCCACATCTGGCATCCGTACACATCCATGACCAAACCGCTGCCCGCATATCCGGTGGAATCCGCGTCCGGCGTGCTTTTACATCTGGCCGACGGGCGTGAACTGGTGGACGGCATGTCGTCCTGGTGGGCGGCGATCCACGGCTACAACCACCCGCAACTGAATCAGGCAGCGGTTGAGCAAATTGGCAAAATGTCGCACGTCATGTTTGGCGGCATCACGCATCCATCGGCTATCGCGCTGTCGCGCCGTCTGGTGGAAATGACGCCTGCCGGGCTGGAATGCGTGTTTCTGGCGGATTCAGGTTCGGTCGCGGTGGAAGTGGCGCTGAAAATGGCGATGCAATACTGGCAGGCGCGCGGCGAGAAACGTCAGACGCTGCTGACGCTGCGCAACGGCTATCACGGCGATACCTTCGGCGCGATGTCGGTCTGCGATCCGCAAAATTCGATGCACAGTTTGTATCAGGGCTATCTGCCGCAGCATCTGTTTGCCGACGCGCCGCAGAGCCGTTTTGACGGCGAATGGGACGAAGCGGACATTGCGCCTTTCGCCAAAATGCTCGATGAAAACCACAGCAAAATTGCCGCAGTGATTTTAGAGCCGGTGGTTCAGGGCGCGGGCGGGATGCGGATTTACCATCCGCTGTATCTTAAACGGGTGCGTAAACTGTGCGATCAGTACGGCGTGCTGCTGATTGCCGATGAGATTGCCACCGGTTTTGGCCGCACCGGCAAGCTGTTTGCCTGTGACCATGCGAAGATTTCGCCGGATATTCTCTGCCTCGGCAAAGCGCTGACCGGCGGCTATATGACACTTTCCGCCACGCTGACCACGCGGCATGTCGCTGAAGTGATCAGCAACGGCGAAGCGGGTTGTTTCATGCACGGCCCGACGTTTATGGGCAATCCGCTGGCCTGCGCGGTCGCTAATGCCAGCCTGCGTTTATTGTCGGAAAACCGCTGGCAGGCGCAGGTGCTTAATATCGAGAAACAGCTGAAAAATGAATTACTGCCGCTGGCCGGACATCCGGCAGTGGCCGACGTGCGCGTTCTCGGCGCGATTGGCGTGGTGGAAATGCGCCAGCCGGTCAACATGGCGCAACTGCAAAAACATTTCGTGGAACAGGGCGTGTGGATCCGTCCGTTCGGCAAGCTGATTTACCTGATGCCGCCGTACATCATCACGCCGGAAGAACTCCGTAAACTGACCGGTGCCATTGCCAGCGCCCTCTATTGATCACACGGCGCTGACCAGCCGGTGCGATGTTGATAACAGCGCGCTCAGCTTTTCCCGGCTGAGACGCGCCTGTTCATTGAGAAAATCAATTGCCACTTTCAGCGCGGGCGTCGGGTTTTCCGGATACAACAACGTATAAGACGCGCCGCTCGCCACGCAAAGCGGAAACGGCGCAATCACCCTGCCCGCCTGCAAATCATCTTCAATTAACGTCAGATCGCCGATCGCCACGCCATAACCCTGAAGTGCCGAATTAATCGCCAGATCCAGCGTGTCGAAATGCTGTGATTTCTCCGAAGGCAACCCCTGCACGCCCTCTTCCCGCAGCCACAAAAGCCAGTCGCGGCGGTCGCGTGTCGGGTGCAGCAGCGTTTTATCCGCCAGATCGGCAACCGCAGTTTTCCCTTTATGGCGGGGCAAAAAATCCGGTGTACAGACCGGCGTCAGCACTTCGTCAAACAGATGATGCGCGCGGCGCTGCGATTCCGGTGGCCGCCCGAAAATCACGGCGGCATCAAAATGCTCATTGCTGAAATCCACGCCGTGCGCAATTGAGGCCGTCAGTTCGATGCGCATATCAGGCCGGTCGTTTTGCAGCTGGATCACGCGTGGCAATAACCAGCGCATCGAACATGTCGGGCATTTGATCCGCAGCGTATCCGGGTGTGAACCGACGCGTTTGAGCGCATCACCCATCAGCGACAGCGCCTGCTGTACGGGCGGTAATAGTTGCGCCCCGCGCGGGGTCAGCGTCAGCCCGCGGGCCTGACGTAAAAACAACGGATACCCCAGCGATGTTTCCAGCCCGGTTATCTGACGGCTGACCGCACCCTGCGTGATGTGCAGCAACGTGGCGGCATGCGTCAGATTCAGGGTTTGCGCGACGACGGCAAAGGTTTTTAGCACGTTGAGCGACGGTAAATTCAGTGCATTCAGATACGACAGTTCAGGCGAAAGTGTCACGGAGCCCCCGGTAAATTCAGCATTTAGCCATGACGGCTGATCATGGCGAGTATGACAAATTTTCCATTGTCGGCACAGGCGAACTGCTGCTTAATCGTTAAACACCCGTTTTAACCTTCTCATGGCCGCCCGGCCTGTTTCCTTTGGGGAAAATGCTATGAAAAGCGCGATGTCGCCGCAGTCTAAATTACCGGATGTCGGCACCACTATTTTCACCGTGATTGGCCAGCTGAGCGCCGAGCACAATGCCCTGAACTTATCGCAGGGCGCACCGAATTTCTCCTGCCAGCCTGCGCTTATCGACAGCGTTGCCAAAGCCATGCGCGACGGTCATAACCAGTATGCGCCGATGAGCGGCGTGGCCGCGCTGCGCCATGCGCTTTCCGCCAAAGTTGAAGCGCTTTACGGTTGCCATTATGACGCCGACAGCGAAGTCACCGTGATTGCCAGCGCCAGCGAAGGCTTGTATTCCGCCATCAGCGCGCTGGTGCATCCGGGCGATGAAGTCATTTATTTCGAGCCGTCGTTTGACAGCTACGCGCCAATTGTCCGCTTACAGGGCGCAAAACCGGTGGCGATTGGCCTGTCGATGGAGGATTTCAGCATCGACTGGGATCAGGTCGCGAGCGCCATCAACAGCCGCACGCGCATGATCATCATCAACAGCCCGCACAACCCAACCGGCGCAATTTTCACTGATTTCGACATCGAACGTCTGACGGCGCTTACCAAAGACACTGACATCGTGATTTTATCGGACGAAGTTTACGAGCACGTAGTTTTCGACGGCGAGCGCCACGAAAGCATGGCCTGCCATCCGCAGCTGGCCGGGCGCAGCGTCATTGTGTCGTCGTTCGGCAAGACCTATCACGTCACCGGCTGGCGCGTGGGCTACTGCCTGGCACCGGCGGAACTGATGGACGAAATCCGCAAAGTGCATCAGTTTATGGTGTTCTCCGCCGACACGCCGATGCAGGTTGCGTTTGCCGAAGCGCTGTCCGATCCGCAAAGCTATCTCGGTCTGGCGGATTTTTATCAGAAAAAACGCGATTTGCTGGCGGAAGCGCTGAGCGAATCCCGCTTTGAATTACTCCCAAGCCGTGGCAGTTTCTTTATGCTGGCGCGTTTTAGTCATTTCAGCCCGCTGACCGACGATGAATTTGTGCTGAGCCTGATCCGGGATCACCAGATTGCTACCATCCCGCTGTCGGCCTTTTACAGTAATAACAAACCCACCGGGCTTATCCGCCTGAGCTTTGCCAAAGATAACGACACGTTGTATGAAGGCGCACGCCGTCTGTGTCGCGTCTGAGCCTACTTTCTGATACCGCAGGGGAATTGTGAATAATGAAAAAATTGAAAATCGCATTGCTGTTAGGTTGTGCCGTGGCTTCTTTTTCTGCGCTGGCAGACGGTTCCACGCTGAAATTCGGTCTGGAAGCGCAGTATCCGCCGTTTGAATCCAAAAGCGCCACCGGCGAATTGCAGGGCTTTGATATTGATTTGGGTAATGCCGTTTGCGCCGCGGCCAGCGTGAAATGCGAATGGTACGACACCTCTTTCGATGGCCTGATTGCCGCCCTTCAGGCGCGTAAATTCGATGCAATCAACTCCGCCATGAACGTAACCGAAAAGCGTCGTCAGGCGATTGATTTCACCAACGTGATTTACCGCGTACCGACGAAGCTGATTGCCAAAAAAGATTCCGGCCTGTTGCCGACCGTTGATGCGCTGAAAGGCAAACATATCGGCGTGTTGCAGGGCTCGATTCAGGAAAGTTACGCGCAGGCGCACTGGGCACCGAAAGGCGTGGATATTGTTTCTTATCAGGATCAGAACCAGGTATATCTGGACTTGTCCTCAGGGCGTCTGGACGGCACGTTAGTGCTGGCTCCGGCGGGCCAGAGCGGATTCCTGTCACGTCCTGATGGTAAAGATTACGGCTTTGTCGGCGACGCCGTGCGCGACGATAAAATCCTCGGCAGCGGCATTGCCTTCGGCCTGCGCAAAGGTGATGCCGCGCTGAAAGAAAAACTCGACACCGCTATCGCCAAAGTACAGAACGACGGCGTAGTTAAGACGCTTTCGAAGAAATATTTCGGCGATATTGATGTGAGTGTGAAGTAATTATTTTCTGCGCCTCACCTGTATTCTGGTGAGGCGCAAATCCTGCCACAGCCTGTCTTTTCTTCTCAGTACTCAGAATTCACAATCACTTCTTCGCCAAAAATGCCGGCCTGCGGTAACGGTTTATAGCTGGAGTTTGACGCACGTAATACGCGGATGCCGCGCGCACCGGCGGCCTGTGCGGCGGTGATGTCGTTGTCCGAATCCCCGTAGAAAATCTTCATCTGCTTATCTTTCAGCCACTGCGTTTTGGTGTTCTGCCCGGCTTTGTCACCGGCAAAAATCACCGGATTTACTTTGTCTTGCGGGATCTGGAAATCATTCTGCAAGGTTTTGGTGACGGATTCGGTTTTGGTTTCACTGCGCCCGGTAACGAAATAAATACTGTCGCCGCGTTTGAGGTGCATGGCAATCAGGCTTTTCGCCACGTCTTTCGGCATGCTGAACTCGTCCCAGCCGTTATTCATTTTTTCCCAGAATTTCGGGTTTTTCAGATAGTCCTGTTTGCCCGGAGAAAACTCCAGTTGGCCGCGGTAAAAGCCCGGCGAAGAAAACAACACCGTGTCATCGATATCGAAACCCACCGCCAGCGGCGGACGGCCTTGCAGACTGTTTTCAATTTGCGCGACAGAAACCCAGTGAACCGGCGACTGTTGGGCGAGTTGTGCAACGTTAACGCCCGGATACAGCGGTGCGGGCGCAGCGTCTTTTGCCGTCGCCGTTTGGCCAAGGCTGAGCAGCAGGAAAACGGCACTGAGTGCCAGAGGTGTTTTATGCATCGGGATCCCTTTTTTATGCTTATTAATCTGAAAGATAAAACGGAGCAAGTGGTCAAAAACCTTACCGAACATACCTGCGCCCTTAACAGACTTAAAGGGATTTCTCGGACAAAGTCATAGGAAAAGATGAGGGTCACAGTTTGGGGATAAAACGCATGACTCATAAGAACATGGCATAAACCGCTTCATGCGAAAACAACTTCGCGTCCTATACTTATTCCCAATTACGTCGACTTTTAACTCTCTTATATGAAACGGGAAGGTATTGGTATGTCTCAATCTCAGTCTGAAAACCGCCGCATCGTTCTGGCGTCCCGCCCTCATGGTAAACCTGTTGATGACAATTTCCGTCTGGAAAAAGCCCCGCTGCCCGTGGCCAAAGAAGGCCAGCTTTTGTTGCGCACCGTCTGGCTTTCTCTTGACCCTTACATGCGCGGGCGGATGTCCGACGCGCCTTCGTATGCCGCGCCGGTGCAAATCGGTGAAGTGATGACCGGCGGCGGGGTGTCCCGCGTGGTGGAATCCCACAGCCCGGATTTTAAGACCGGCGATCTCGTCATGGGCAGAACCGGCTGGCAGGATTACGCCGTCGTGAACGCGGATGAAGTGAAAAAGCTGGAAGGCGCTGCGCTTAAGCAACCGTCTCTGGCATTGGGCGTGCTGGGGATGCCGGGCTTCACCGCGTTTATGGGGCTGCTGGATATCGGCGAACCGAAACCGGGCGAGACGCTGGTGGTCGCCGCAGCCACCGGGCCGGTCGGATCCCTGGTCGGACAAATCGGTAAAATCAAAGGCTGCCGCGTGGTGGGTATCGCCGGGGGTGAAGAGAAATGCCGCTACGCCGTGGAGCATTTCGGCTTCGACGAATGCTTAGATCACCGCGCGCCGGATTTAGATCAACGTCTCAAAGCCGCCTGCCCTGACGGCATCGACGTTTATTTCGAAAATGTCGGCGGCGCGGTGTTTGACGCGGTTCTTCCGTTGCTCAATACCAAAGCCCGTATTCCGGTATGCGGTCTGGTTTCGCAATACAACGCCACCGGCCTGAAAGAAGGTCACGACCGCCTGTCACTGCTTGCCAGCACGATTTTGAGAAAGCGACTGCGCATGCAGGGATTCATTATTTTTGATGATTACGGCCATCGTTATCCGGAATTTGCAAAGCAGATGGGCGAATGGTTTGAAGCAGGGAAAGTGAAGTTCCGCGAAGATGTTGTTGAAGGGCTGGAAAACGCACCGCAGGCGTTCTTCGGTCTGCTTGAGGGTAAAAACTTTGGCAAACTGGTCGTTCGTGTCGGGCAGGATTGATCCCTGACTGCGTCCACAGGAGGTAACATGAAATTACTGATTGTATTGACATCGCACGATAAACTCGGCGAAACCGGCAAGAAAACCGGTTTCTGGCTGGAAGAATTCACCGCGCCGTATTACGAATTTCTGGATGCCGGCGCGACACTCACGCTGGCGTCGCCGAAAGGCGGGCAACCGCCGCTGGATCCGAAAAGCGATGAGCCGGATGCCCAGACTGAAACCACGGCGCGTTTTCGTCAGGATAAAAGCGCTCAACACGCGCTCGCCACAACGGTGAAACTGGCGGAGGTGAATGCTGCTGATTTCGACGCTATTTTTTATCCCGGTGGCCACGGCCCGTTGTGGGATCTGGCGGAAGACGCGCATTCGGTGGAGCTGATTAAGGCGTTCTGGACGGCAGGCAAACCGATTTCCGCCGTTTGCCACGCGCCCGGCGTTTTGCGCAATGTGCTGCTTGACGATGGCACGCCGCTGGTCAAAGACAAACGCGTGACCGGGTTTAGCAACAGCGAAGAGGACGCCGTCGGGCTGACGGACATCGTGCCTTTCCTGGTGGAGGACGAGCTGAAAAAGCACGGCGGCGATTACAGCAAAGCCGCTGACTGGCGTCCGTACGTGGTCACCGACGGTAAGCTGATCACCGGGCAGAATCCGGCCTCGTCCAAAGCCGTCGCACAAGCCTTGCTGAAATTGCTGGGCGGCGCAGAGATCAGCAAATGATCTGACGCGGCTTGCGGCAAAGCATCACTGACAGTGATATACAGCTGATTCCTGTGGTATAAAAGACGCAGAAAAGGTGGTCAGTTTTACTGGCCGCCGTTTTTTTATTGCGGCAATGGCCGCGACATTGAAAAAAAGAATAACTTTCTTCATCAAGGAGTCAGTCACAGTGAAAATTTCCACCCTGTCACGCGCGTGCGCTATGTTGTCCGCCAGCCTGATTTTGGCGGCATGTAGCAGCAGCCATCAAGGCTTATCCAGCCAGGTTGCGCCGGGCACCGCGTCACTGCCCGTGTTATCAGCGGACGAAGCGGCCAACTTTACAGCGAAAAATTATCTGGCCTTTGGCGGCCCTTCTTTGCAGGTTCAGCAACAGGGCTGGTTCCCTAAACTGGCAAGCACTGACGCGGCTAAAACCAACTTTGTGGTTGGCCCGCAGTTAGGCACCGATGGCGCATCGTATTCCACCGTACAACAGGCGGTAAATGCCGCACTGGCCGTGCGTAACCACGGTGAGCGTATTTTCATTAAAATCCTGCCGGGCACTTATAACGGCGCGGTTTACATTCCGGCTGGCGCGCCGCCAGTGACCTTATTCGGGGCCGGTAACAGCTCTGCGGATGTCACGCTGACGCAAACGCTGGAAGCCTCTGCGGCACCAGCGGCGTACCGCGCAACCGTCAGCCCTAACGGCCAGTTCCTGCCGGGTGACCGCGCATTCTATATGTTCCAGAACTGTGCGAATCTGACGACCGAAACCATCGGCACAGGTTGTACGGCGACCGTCTGGTCACAAAGCAACGGCCTGCAAGTGCAGAACCTGACCATTGGTAACGCCCTGCTTGATACCGTTGACGGCGGCGATCATTCAGCCGTTGCTTTGCGTACCGACGGCGACAACGTGATTCTCGACAACGTCCGTCTGATTGGCCGCCAGAACACCTTTATGGTGAACACCGCCAACATCCACAACCAGACCGACAACAGCCGTTACAGCCGTGCTTACGTGCATAACAGCCTGATCGTGGGTGATGTGGATTACGTGTTTGGTCGTGCTAATGCCGTATTCGACCACGTTGAATTCCACACCGTCAGCAGCCGCGGCGTGAAACAGGCGTCCATCTTCGCACCGAATACGCCAGCCACAGCACCTTACGGTTTCCTGGTGATCGACAGCAATCTGACCGGCGACCGGGGTTTCGAGCAGGCAGCAAAAGCGAAAATGGGCCGCGCGTGGGATGCTAACGATGCCAGCAGCCAGCTGGTCATTCGCGACAGCAGCTTCGACAACAGCTACGACCAGATGAACCCATGGGGCGACGCCGTCTTCTCCGGTCATCCGTTTGTGGGCAACGTGCCGAAAGATGAAAAACAGCAGCGTAACCTGAATGACACCAACTTCAACCGCCTGTGGCAGTACAACAATGTGCTGACTCAGCCTGCGAAGTAATTCAGTCTGACGCAATAAAAATGCCGCAGGAGGAAACTCCGGCGGCATTTTTTTTACCTGAAAATCTTACCGGTTATGCCCTTTCATTGCCGAGACGGAATACCGAAACCGTGCGTTCCAGATTCAGCGCCTGTTCATCGAGCGACGCCGCAGCACTGGCGGACTGCTGAACCAGCGCGGAGTTCTGCTGTGTCACGGTGTCCATTTCGGCCACGGCCAGCGCAATCTGGCTGATCCCCCGGCTTTGTTCATCCGACGCCGACGCAATCTCATGAATGATCTGCGTAACGTGACGGACGGAACCGACAATCTCTTCCATCGTATCGCCTGCTTTTTCCACCAGCGTTGAGCCGTTATTCACGTTGGTCACCGATTTTTCGATTAACCCTTCGATCTCTTTAGCGGCCTGCCCGCTGCGCTGCGCGAGGCTGCGCACTTCGCTGGCAACCACCGCAAAGCCGCGGCCCTGTTCACCGGCACGCGCCGCTTCAACGGCGGCATTCAGCGCCAGAATGTTGGTCTGAAAGGCAATGCTGTTGATGACGGTGGTGATTTCAGAAATTTGCTTCGAACTGACGGCAATCTCTTTCATCACGCCCACCACGTCGGTGACCAGTTTGCCGCCGCGTGCTGCCGTCACGGCCGCATCGGACGCCAGCTGGCTGGCCTGCGTGGCGTTATCGGCATTCTGTTTCACCGTCGAGGTGAGCTGCTCCATGCTGGCCGCCGTTTGCCCCAGCGCTGCCGCCTGTTCTTCAGTACGCGCCGACAAATCAATGTTACCCGCTGCAATCTCACTCGAGGCACGCGTGACCTGAGTCACCCCTTCCCGGATATCACCGATGATGCCGTGCAGGTTTTTATTCATGCCTTCAATCGCACGGGTCAGTTGCCCCACTTCGTCATGACTGTGGCTGGTGGCGTGCGTTGAGAGGTCGCCTGCGGCAATCCGTTCAGCGGTGGCAAGTGTGCGGCGCAGCGGAAGTGTCAGCCCGCGCGTCGTGCGCCAGGAAATCAGCACGCCCACGATCACCGTCGCGGCGATAATCGCCAGCATTTCCTGAATGGTTCGGGTGACTTCTTCGTGCAGGTTGCCCATTTCATGATCGAGCAGCGTATTGGATGCGGACGTCAGCGCCAGCCCGGCCTGCGCCAGCTGTGCGGTGATTTGTTGCAGATCACTGCCAGCCGGAGGATTAAGCGTTTGCTGCCAGCTTTCGCGGTAACGGCGGATGTTTTCAGGCATGGCGTCCACCAGAGGCTGATCTTCGGCATCCCAGGAATAGGCCGCGACCTGCGCCTGCCGGGCTTCGAGCTTATCCAGCGCCTGGCGGTTTTCCTCAACATATTTTGGGTCTTTGCTGGCCATGTATGAAAGCCGGGAAAATTTTGCACCGCTGAGCAAATCGTTAACGGTTTTAAGCAGCGTGGCCTTTTCGGCGCGTTGGTTGATGCTGGTCAGATGATAAATACCCGACACAGCGATAAAGGATCCCAGCAACAGCACCAGTGCAAAACCGGCACCGAGTTTGCCAGCGATGGTGGCATGACGAACTTTGCCAGCGATCCCTGAAAGTACATTCATTTTCTTCTCCCTGATTTCCAAATGGACTGACTCTGAAGTGGCAATGCCACCGAAGAATGAGTGAATAACGGGAGAGTTATCGACCGGCAATGATTAACATTTAGAGAGAAGTTAAAATATTTCTTATCAATCGCCCGAAAGGTTCAGGCAATAAAAAAGCCCCTTATTACAGGGGCTTGATCATTATTCCGTGGCGGTATTATTGAGATGTTAAAACATAAACATTAGACAATCTCACTAATACACCAGAGTGATTAATCAATTTCCAGAATGCTTACCCACATCGGCGCTTTGCCCACCGGGTAGGTTTTCAGCGTGGTTAGCTGGCCGTTTTGCGGATTGATTTTCGCCACTTCAATGGCATCGGATTTCTGGCCCGCCGTGATCACGTACTGGCCGGTGAAGTCGATATTGAAACCCCGCGGCTGAGTTTGCGTCGCATGGTGCCCTGTGAGCGTAAGCTCGCTGCCATCTTCGGAAACCGACAGAACAGAAATCAGGCTGGCCGTACGGTCTGAGGCGTAGAGGAATTTTCCGTCCGGCGTGATGTGCAAATCGGCCGCCCAGCAGGTGCCGGTAAAATCAGCCGGCATCACGCCGAGTGTCTGAACCTGACGATATTCGCCGGTGCCGACGTCTTTCTGGTACACATCAACGCTGCTGTTGAGCTCATTTACACAGTAGGCAAAGTGATGATTCGGGTGGAATGCCATGTGGCGCGGACCGGCACCTTCAGCTGTCCGCAGCTCGCTGGAGGTCTGATGTGGTGTCGCTTCGCCCTTCTGGCTGAAATCGTACTGACGAATACGGTCCTCTTTCAGCGCCGGGATCATCAGCAACTGATTGGTCGGGTCGATATTGGCAGAGTGCGGCGCCTGGATGTTTTCCAGAACCTGAACCGGTGCCAGCGCATGACCTTTTTCATCCAGCGGATGAATGCTGACGTTGTTGAAGCTGTAAGAAGCCGAGAACACAAAACGCCCCTGAAGATCGATCCCCAGATGCGTCGGGCTGCCCGGCAGCGGAGCCATCGCGGCTTCTTCCAGTTTCCCTTCGTGGTCAATATGGTACGTCAGTACGCCAAACTCCGGGCGCACGCCGACATACAAACGATGACCGTCAGGATGGAGCACCATCGGCTGAACCTGTCCCGGCACTTCCACCGTTTGCAGCAGGCTCAGTTCACCATTATCCGCCAGATGAAAAGCGTGGATTTGCTGGCTATCAGGGCTGGCAACGTAGACGACTTGCTTCATCACATCTCCTTATTAAAAACCGAATGAGTGGGTAGACTTTTTAAAAGCGTAGCTCAGGTTAACACGATAACTCAACGCACTGGCGGCACTAAAGGTGCCGGATCCAAGGTTTAATTAGCAGGCTTAACACGGTAACATGATGATAATTTCTTCGATCCACCCACACTTACGATGGACTGCTCATGACTTATCGCATTATTGCGCTCGATCTCGACGGTACGCTGCTGGACCGTCAAAAACGTATTCTTCCTGAATCTCTTGCTGCGCTGGCCGATGCCCGCGCACAAGGCATTAAAGTGGTTGTCGTCACCGGTCGCCATCATGTGGCAATCCACCCGTTTTATCAGGCATTGGAGCTCGATACACCTGCTATCTGCTGTAACGGAACTTATTTGTATGATTATCAGGCACGTAAAGTATTAACTTCCGATCCGCTCGACAGCGTGAAAGCTAAAAAAGTCATCGACCTGCTGGATCATCACGGCATTCACGGCCTGCTGTATGTCGATGATGCGATGCTGTATCAGCAACCAAGCGGCCATGTGACCCGTTCGATTGCCTGGGGTCAGAGCCTGCCGGAACATCAGCGTCCGAACATCGTTCAGGTTAACAGCCTGCGTGAAGCCGCAGACGAGGCGCAGTCCATCTGGAAATTTGCCACGTCGCATCAGGATCTGGATGCGCTGCATACGTTTGCCGCACAGGTGGAAAACGATCTGGGTCTGGCCTGCGAATGGTCGTGGCACGATCAGGTAGACGTGGCGAAAGGCGGCAACAGCAAGGGCCGTCGCTTACAGGAATGGGTCGAATCTCAGGGCATGAGCATGCAGGATGTGGTCGCGTTCGGCGATAACTACAATGATCTGAGTATGCTGGAAAATGTCGGTCTGGGCGTGGCGATGGGCAATGCGGCGGATGCGATAAAAGAACGCGCGGCACTGGTCATTGGCGACCACGAAACCCCGGGCATTGCAGACGTTATCCGCACGAAAGTCCTCAACTAATCCCTGCGTTTTTTTCGCGCCTTCCCCTGCTACAGAGGAAGGCGTTTTTTCTGCCACAAAATCATCAGTCGGTCTTTAATTCGGGTTTGATTTTTACGGGCCGTATGAAGCGCGGAATCGATCGCATCTGTGCATCAAAATACCGGCTCGGCCAGATAGCCGACGGCGGAACTCCCAGTGCTTTAGCGATAATCATTTCGCCCTTTGCCCACGGACGCGCCAGCGCATTTGCCAGCGTCGAGGAACCTAAACCGGCTTCCCGCGATACCGCCGCCAGCGTGGTTCTTTTCTTACGTAACCCGGCGATGATATCTGCCGGGTGCCAGTCATCTTCCATTCTCATCGTTCATCCTTTGTTGTCTGTACGGCATTCAGAAAAGTGAACTACACTTTCACTTTACGATGTCTAGTAACTCTAAACAACAATGATGTTAAGTAATGCTAAACATAACGTCAATACTCTTTTTGTGGTTATTGACGATGATCTCATACAGACTGAAATCTGCCCGAACAAAGGCGAAGCTGACGCAGGAAAAACTGGGCGTTATGGCGGGAATTGATGAAAGCACCGCACGTTCGCGGGTTTCACAATATGAAAACGGCACCTACAGTCCGAACTTTGACACCATGTGTCATTTCGCCCGCGTGCTGAATGTGCCGGAGTGTTATTTCTATATTATCGATGACAAATTCGCCGAAAAAGTTCTGGCGCTGTATCACGCGTCAAAAGCTTAACGGTTCACCGACACGCTTTTAATCTGCGCATACAGCCACTGGCCTGAACGAACCATCAGTTCATCGCGCGCCCAAGGCGTAATGCGTGCCCAGAGAATGTGATCGGCCATCGCCAGTTTCACTTCCACCTGATTGCCCACGTCCAGACATTCCAGCACTTTCGCGGGCAAAATATTGCGGATGCTGCTGTTGTTGGCGGTCGGTTGCAGCACCAGCGAAACGTCGGTGGAATTCACGCGCACGCGCAGCGGCGTGCCGGGCGCTTCTTCCACTTTACTGATCCATAAACGCTGGTCGCCAATCGCCAGCGCCGTCATTTCGTAACGCGGATGATGTTCCAGCACGCTGACGTTCAGCACGCTGCTCTGCTCTTCTTTCGGCAGCCACGGACGCATGACGTTGCTCGCCCACACTTCCTCCAGCGCACCCATCGCCAGCACTTTACCGGCATCCAGCACCATCACTTTTTCCGCCAGACGCAGAATTTCATCCAGGCTGTGCGTCACATACAAAATAGGAATGCTGACTTCCTGCGCCAGACGCTCCAGATAGGGCATCAGCTCGCGTTTACGTGGAAGATCCAGCGCCGCCAGCGGTTCGTCCATCAGCAGAATTTCCGGTGCGGTCAGCAGTGCACGGCCAATCGCCACGCGCTGTTTTTCGCCGCCGGATAACGTCAGCGGGAAACGGTCGAGCAAAGCGCCGATGCCCAGCAGACGGACGATATTGTCGAACTGGCCGCGCATCGATGGCGCCATGCCATATTGCAGATTTCCCTGCACGCGATAATGCGGAAAGAGGCGCGCATCCTGAAAAACATACCCCACACGGCGTTTTTCCGGCTGCAGAAAAATGTTGTTCTGCGTGTCAGATAAAATTCGCCCGTTGAGCGCGATACGCCCTGAGTCCGGCCTGGTCAGCCCGCATATAGCGTTGATCAGGGAAGTTTTGCCCGCGCCGGACAAACCGAAAATCGCGGTGATGCCCTGCGCTGGCAGTTCCTGTGAAATCTGTAAATCCAGGTCACCCAGCTTCTGGCTGAAATTGAGTTCAAGCATTTCAGCCTCCCAGCCGTATGCGGCTGCGTTTTGCCAGCCAGTCAGAAATCAGTAACGCCGCCAGAGACAGCAGGATCGCCAGTACGCAAAGCCGTGCGGCGGCACTTTCTGCGCCGGGGGTTTCAATCAGGGTATACATCGCCAGCGGAATGGTGCGCGTTTCCCCCGGAATATTGGAAACGAAGGTGATGGTCGCGCCAAATTCACCCAGTGAACGGGCGAAGGCCAGCACGATGCCGACGATAACGCCGGGCACCGAAAGCGGCAGCGTGATGGTAAAAAACACCCGCCACGGCGACGCACCGAGCGTCCGGGCAGCAAGTTCAAGTTTGGGATCGACGGCCTCGAGCGACTGGCGGATAGCCCGCACCATCAGCGGAAACGCAACAACAGCGGACGCCAGCACGGCACCGTGCCAGCTAAAACTGAAACTGAAGCCGAACCAGTTATACAGCCACTGCCCCACCACGCCGCGTCGCCCCATCACCACCAGCAGCAAATAACCAATGACCACCGGCGGTAATACCAGCGGCAGATGGATAATACTGTCGAGCAGGGATTTGCCGGGGAAGCGGCAGCGGACCAAAATCCACGCCATCAGAATACCAAGCGGCAGACTGCAAACAACGGCCAGGCTCGAGACTTTCAAACTGAGAAGTACCGCCTGCCACTCATATTCACTCAACATCATGTCGGTTCATTTGTCCTGAATAAAATGTGAAGCCGCAAACATAAAATATCGGCAAAAAAGGTAAAGCCTTTAATCAGCCGCCACAGGGGGACGCAAGATTGGGTGCTCGGGGCATTTTGTATTCGCGACATCAGGAAAGAATCAACGCTTTAGTATTACATAACAACGTGGAACAAATATGAAGTCATCCCCGGAGGGATGACTTCAGGGTTTCGGCGATAAACGGATCATCCGCGCGGTGTGAAACCGTATTTCCTGAAGATTTCAGCGGCCGCTGGCGTTTTCAAATAATCATAGAAACCGCTGACGGTCGCATTTTCGTGGCCTTTCACAATCGCCATCGGATATTCAACCGGCTTGTGGCTGGTTGCCGGGAAGATGCCAACCACTTTAACTTTTTTGCTGGCAACCGCATCAGAGCCATACACGATACCCAGTGGCGCTTCTTCACGTTCTACCAGCGCCATTGCCGCACGAACGTCGCTGGCGCGCGCCAGTTTAGGTTCCAGCGTGGTCCAGGCACCCAGTTTTTGCAGGGCTTCTTTAGCATAAATACCGGCCGGAACGTGGTCCGGATCGCCCACTGCTAGCCGGCTGTCGCCCAGCAGTTTGGTCCATTCGGTTTTTTCAGTAATATCGACTTTATCGATTTTGCTGCTTTTCGCAGAAATCAGCACCAGTTCGTTGCCCAGCAAGGTGTAACGGGTGTTATCAACGATTTCCTGCTTGCTGATGGCGTAGTCCATCCACTGCTGGTCGGCAGAGATGAACATATCCGCCGGTGCGCCCTGTTCAATCTGGCGCGCCAGCGTTGAAGAGGAAGCGAAAGAGGAGACAACCTGCACGCCCTTCTCTTTCTGATATTGCGTGGCGATATCCTGCAACGCATTGGTCAGCGACGCGGCGGCAAAGACCGTAATTTTTTCAGCAGCCTGAGCCTGAACGCCCAGACCGGCGACCATGACGGTAGCAGTTAACAATTTGCCCCATGAGGTTTTCATCAGTTTTCTTCTTCCTTATAAGTAGATGTTACGTTATGTAAGCACCAATATAACGTCGAAAAAAATGATGTCATCCGTTTTATCCCCGCGGACATTAAGAACCTGCGGTTTCTTGATCTCACCCTGAAAATAGAAAGCCCGGCACAATGGCCGGGCTCTTCGGAAAGCGGTTTAAACCCCTTAACTCATTTTACAATCGGGGTATTTCGGGACTCTTTAGAGTGGCCGACGTTGGAAATAACGTTGAAAATTTCGCCCAGTCCCCAGATCAGACCCAGGATAACCGCGATGAAAATCGGTACCATGATGGCAGCGAAAAGCAAACTTTCTAATAATTCTAACATGATAGCCTCACTTAACTGGCTGAACGGCCCGAAGGCGTTGTAGGACTTCGTGCTTGAAGTCAAAACGAAAAATCAATCTGTTGCGGATAATAACAGTACGGGACTGTGATTACTTTAGCATTTAGCCAACTTGCCTGCCTGTGGGTTTAACGGCGACAATGAATAATGATTCTAATAAGGACGCTGCAATGCAAGCCGAAATTCTCTTAACCCTTAAACTCCAGCAGCGATTGTTCGCCGATCCGCGCCGCATCGAATTGCTGCGACAGGTACGGCATACCGGCTCAATCAGTCAGGGCGCGAAGCTCGCGGGCATCAGCTATAAAAGCGCATGGGATGCTATCAATGAAATGAATCAGCTGGCAGACCAGACCCTGGTTGAACGCAGCACCGGCGGTAAAGGCGGAGGCGGTGCCGTGCTGACGCCTTACGGCGAACGCCTGATTCAGCTGTATGAACTGTTGGCGCAAATCCAGCAAAAAGCCTTTGATGTACTGAAAGAAGACTCCCTGCCGCTCGACAGCCTGCTTGCGGCGATTTCGCGTTTCTCACTGCAAACCAGCGCCCGCAATCAGTTTTTCGGCAACGTTATTGACCGTTCGCATGAGATTGTTCAGCAGCATATCGACATCATGCTGGCCGACGGCAAAACGCAAATTCGTGCGGCGATCACCGAGCAAAGCGCCGACCGTCTGGCTCTGACGCCGGGCAAAGAAGTGCTGGTGCTGATTAAAGCGCCGTGGATCACTCTCGGCTATACGGCAGAAAATCCGCATAACGCGTTGCAGGGTGACGTCATCAGTATTCAGCGCGGTGAAAGTAACTGCGAGGTGCTGGTAAAATTACCCAGCAGCGAAACGTTGTGCGCCACGGTGCCTAACAGTGACGTTGACCGTCTGGCGTTGAAAACCGGCCAGAACGTCTTCGCGCAGTTTGATGATGACAAGGTGATCCTCGCCACGCTGTGCTGAAAAGATGATAAAAATCAAAATCTTGCAGAATTAGCGTTAACATTTTGCAGAATTGTCAATTGACTTAAGAGAGTGCAGCGCTTATCCCTTAATTTATCAATCAAAATTCATTTCCCTAAATAATTCGAGTTTCAGGCGGGCGGCAACAGAGTAAATCCCGATGAGCTTACACGAGTAAGTGATTCGGGTGAGTGAACGTAGCCAACTCACATGCAACTTGGAGCAGGACGGGAAAAAGGGATAGCAGAATGTCGTTGCATATCTCGCAAGGCGTTTTTCGCCTCAGCGATACCCGAACCCTCACACTTTCCGAGCTCAGTATTCATCAGACCGACAGTTGGGCATTCGTCGGCTCGAATGGCAGCGGTAAATCAGCGCTGGCCCGCGCGCTGGCGGGCAATATCACCCTGCTGAAAGGAACCCGTGAAAACCGTTTTCCGCACATCGTTCGCCTGTCGTTTGAGCAACTCCAGAAACTGGTCGCCGATGAATGGCAACGCAATAACACCGATTTACTGAGTGAAGGGGAAGACGATACCGGCCGGACGACGGCGGAAATCATTCAGGAAGAAGTGCGCGATCCTGCCCGTTGCGCCGCCCTTGCCGCGCAGTTTGGAATCGAAAAATTACTCGATCGCCGGTTCAAATATTTATCCACCGGTGAAACCCGCAAGACGCTGCTGTGTCAGGTGCTGATGCAACGGCCAGATCTGCTGGTGCTTGACGAACCGTTCGACGGGCTCGACGTCAATGCCCGGGCGCAGCTGGCGCAGTTGCTGGACACCCTTTCCGGCGAAGGCCAGACAATGGTACTGGTGCTCAACCGCTTCGACGATATTCCGCCGTTTGTGCAAAACGTCGGTGTGCTGGCGGATTGTACGCTGGCCTCCGTCGGCCCGCGCGAACAGGTCATGGCTGATGCGCTGGTCGCACAACTGGCGCACAGCGAAAGCCTCAGTGGCATGGCAGTGCCGGAAGCAGAAGATCCGACAGTGCGCGTTACGCCGCCACAGGATTCTCCGCTGATCGCGTTGCGCGACGGCGTGGTGCAATACAACGATAAACCGATCCTGCACAACTTAAGCTGGCAGGTTGATCACGGTCAGCACTGGCAGATCACCGGGCAGAATGGCGCAGGGAAATCGACGCTGCTCAGCCTGATCACAGGCGATCACGCGCAGGGTTACAGCAATGACCTGACGCTGTTTGGCCGCCGCCGCGGGAGCGGTGAAACCATCTGGGACATCAAGCGCCACATCGGTTATGTCAGCAGCAGCCTGCATCTGGATTATCGCGTCAGCACCAGCGTCCGCAACGTGATCACCTCTGGATTCTTCGACTCGATTGGCATTTATCAGGCGGTTTCTGATCGCCAGAGATTCCTCACAAATCAGTGGCTGGAATTGCTCGGCCTCGGCGGCAATGCCGGTGATACACCGTTCCACAGCCTGTCCTGGGGGCAACAACGTCTGGCACTGATTGCCCGCGCACTGGTGAAACATCCGGCACTGCTGATCCTCGACGAGCCGTTGCAGGGTTTAGATCCGATAAACCGCCAGCTGGTGCGCCGTTTCGTCGATATTCTGATTGGTGAAGGTGACACCCAATTGCTGTTCGTTTCGCATCACGCGGAAGATGCGCCGGCGTGCATTACTCACCGCCTGAGTTTTATTCCTGAGGGCGAAATTTACCGTTATCAGATTGACGCGCTCTGATTTTTCACCCGCCTTCCGCTCCATGGAGGGCGGTTTTTACGCCTCGGCCATCAGCGCCACCACCATGCCCGCCAGGGCAAAAATCCCCAACAGTGTGAATCCGTTTTCCAGTCCCGCGTAGCCCGGATAAATCGTCACAATCATTGTCAGCAACGCCAGTGAAACCACGGTGCTGGCGATGAGTGCCACGCCGTTGAGCCATCGTCCCTGCGCCGCAATCACCTGCAACCTGATATTTCTGGCGTGATTCACCATCCCGAGCCCCAGACCGCTGAGGATCATCGCGGGCAGCGGCGCCAGCCAGAACGCGCAGCCTTCCGACATCACAGCAATCATCCCTGTTCCGGCGGCGACCAGCGTAAAGCCCAGAAGCAGGCGTTTATCGCGGGTGAATTCAGCCTGAACCTTTTCACCCAGCACATGGCCCGCCCGGACCATCAGCAAGATCAGGGCAATGCTCAGGAGGATTTGCAGAAGACCAAACCCGTAACTGTTTTTCAGCAGCCAGGCCAGCAGGAAGAAAGCCGGTACGCAAAGGGCGGCAAAGAAAACGCTGGTCCAGAGGCTTATCTGCAATTCGGTGCAAGCCCGCAAGCTCTGCGGCAAAAGCGGCTGCGGGTTATAACGCTCGCTGATCATAAACAACGTGAAAAATATAGCCGCCGCGCCCGCAAAGCTGTGCGTTAGCGGCGTGTCCAGCCCCTGATGCGCCACACCCAGCAGCGTCATGGTCAGTGACATAATAAACAAAGCGCCGAGCGAACAGGCCAGCGCGGGCACCCGGAAATTAATGGCAGACATACAGAACTCCTTAACCGAAACCTTGCGATATCAGGATGAACTTTATTCATCCTCATCGTGTTGATAAAGGAGCTTACACCGCCTATTTTAGGAGACTCAAAGTCATAGATTTCAGCCACGGATGAAAATAACTCATCATGAAGAAAATCCGTTTACCGCCTCTGGGTTCACTGAAAGCGTTCGACGCGGTGGCGCAGCAGGCCAGCTTTAAACGCGCTGCCGAAGAAATCGGCGTCACGGCTACGGCGATCAGTCACCAGATCCGTGTTCTGGAAGAGGCGCTGGGCACCGCCGTTTTTGAGCGCAGCGCCCGCGAGGTGAAACTGACCGCCGCCGGGCAAATTTTGCGGCAGGCCACGCGCCAGGCTTTTGCCGGTTTACAGGCTGCCGTGGAAGAAATTCATCACGCCGGATTACCCCCTGCGCTGACGCTGACGACCACCTCGAATTTTCTGACGCACTGGCTGGTTCCGCGGCTGGCGGATTTAAAACAGGTGGCACCGGCCATGGATTTGCGGCTGCACACCGGCATTGAGCTGGTGGATTTAACGCGTAATACCGTGGATGTGGCGATCCGTTACAGCGAATCTGCCGATGAGTCGCTGGATTCCACACTGCTGTATCACGACACGTTTATACTGGTCTCCAGCCCGACGCTGGCGCTGAAAACCCCGGCAGACCTGAAGGACGTAACGCTGTTTCATGTGGAAAATCGTCACATTCCCCGCCCTTCACCCGACTGGGAAAACTGGCGTGCGCATTTCGGCCCGAAAGACCTCAACATCGACAACGGGTTGCGTTTTACCGACGAAACTCACGCCATTCAGGCGGCCATTGCCGGCCAGGGCGTGGCGATTGTCAGCAGTTTGCTGGCGCGGGATTTCATTGAAAAAGGCATCCTCACCGTTCCCTTCCCGCACCATCTCCCCGGTGCAAACTATTATCTGGTGACCACAAAAGAGAAAAGCGCACGCGACGATATCGGGATCCTGCGGAACTGGTTGCTGGATAAAATGTCGGCGTTCCCTCCGGCTGGAGTCTGAAAAATGAAGTAAAAGCCTGCCGCGGATAAATCACACCCCGGAATGTAAGCGATTACACTTAGCTATACTTCTGGCTTCCGGCACGCTCCCGCAGGCTTTCTGTACGGCGCACAGCACCTGTATAGCGGCATTGAAAGGTGATAAACTGTTTGTGTAAGCGATTCCATTTTATTGGGGATGGATCACCTTTTTCAGCCTTGCAGCGTGTTATCGTTGCATCATGATATTCATTGAGGAGCGATTATGTACGTCTTAGTCACAGGTGGTAGCGGTTACATTGGTAGCCATACATGCGTGCAACTGATTGATGCGGGCTATACGCCAATCATTCTGGATAATCTTCACAACAGTAAAGTCAGCGTTCTGGAGCGCATCAATACGCTCACCGGCAAAACGCCGCTGTTCTATGAAGGTGATATCCGCGACCGCGCACTCCTCGATAAGATCTTCAGCGAACACCACATTCATTCCGTGATTCATTTCGCGGGCTGGAAAGCCGTCGGGGAGTCCGTCGCCAAGCCGCTGGCCTATTACGATAACAACGTTTCCGGCACGCTGGTGCTGGTTGAAGCAATGCGCGCTGCGGGCGTTAAAAACCTGATATTCAGCTCGTCCGCGACGGTGTATGGCGATCAGCCGAAAACCCCGTATGTCGAAGATTTCCCGACCGGCAACCCTTCCAGCCCTTATGGCCGCAGCAAGCTGATGGTCGAACAAATTCTCGAAGACGTGCAACGTGCTGAACCGGAGTGGAGCATTACCCTGCTGCGCTATTTCAACCCGGTTGGCGCGCATCCGTCTGGCCTGATGGGTGAAGATCCGCAGGGCGTGCCCAATAACCTGATGCCGTTTATTGCCCAAGTGGCCGTGGGTCGCCGCGAATCTGTGGCGGTATTCGGCAACGATTATCCGACGCCTGACGGCACCGGCGTTCGCGATTACATCCACGTAGTCGATCTGGCCGACGGCCATATCGCCGCAATGAAAACCCTGCACAACAAAGCGGGCGTACACATTTACAACCTCGGCGCAGGCTTCGGCCAGAGCGTGCTGGAAGTGATTGAGGCCTTCAGCAAAGCCTGTGGCAAACCGGTGAACTACAAGTTTGCACCACGCCGCGAGGGCGACCTGCCAGCCTACTGGGCTGACCCGACTAAAGCCGAGAAAGAACTCAACTGGAAAGTGACACGCACGCTGGAAGACATGGCCAATGACACCTGGCTGTGGCAATCGAAAAACCCGCAGGGCTACCCGGATTAAGGCAGACCAAGGAAAGTTTATGACGACGTTTAACCCGATTGATCATCCACATCGCCGCTACAATCCGCTGACCGATCAGTGGATTTTAGTGAGCCCGCATCGGGCCAAACGCCCGTGGCAGGGCCAGCAGGAAGCCGTTTCGCAGGAGGTTCTGCCTTCGCACGATCCGGACTGTTTCCTCTGCCCGGGCAATACCCGCGTAACGGGCGATGTGAACCCGAAATACACCGGCACTTTCGTGTTCACCAACGATTACGCGGCGCTGATGCCGGACACGCCGTTTGCGCCGGAAAACGATGACCCGCTGATGCGGGTCCAGAGCGCACGCGGCACCAGCCGGGTTATCTGTTTCTCGCCGGATCACAGCAAAACGCTGCCGCAGCTTTCCGTAGAAGCCCTGACGGAAATCGTCAGAACCTGGCAGGAGCAAAGCGCGGATTTAGGGAAAACCTACCCGTGGGTGCAGGTTTTTGAGAATAAAGGCGCGGCGATGGGATGCTCTAACCCGCATCCGCATGGCCAGATTTGGGCGAACAGTTTCCTGCCTAATGAAGCCGAGCGCGAAGACCGTCTGCAACGCACTTATCTCGACGAGCAAGGTTCGCCGATGCTGGTGGATTACGTGCAGCGCGAGCTGGCAGACGGCAGCCGCACGGTGGTGGAAACCGAACACTGGCTGGCCGTGGTGCCTTACTGGGCGGCGTGGCCGTTCGAAACACTGCTGCTGCCAAAAGTTCACGTTAAGCGCATCACCGGGCTGACCGATGCCCAGCGCAGTGATTTAGCGCTGGCGCTGAAAAAACTGACCAGCCGCTATGACAATCTGTTCCAGTGCTCTTTCCCGTATTCCATGGGCTGGCACGGCGCGCCGTTTACCGAAGGCGACAACGAACACTGGCAGCTGCATGCCCATTTCTACCCGCCGTTGCTGCGTTCAGCCACGGTTCGCAAATTCATGGTCGGCTACGAAATGCTGGCTGAAACCCAACGCGACCTGACAGCCGAACAAGCCGCAGAGCGTCTGCGGGCGGTGAGTGATGTTCATTATCGTGAGGCCGGAGAAAAACAATGAAACTGAAAACCAAAACCCTGGAAATCTTTGCCGACAAATTCGGCTACCCTGCCACGATCACCATCAAAGCGCCGGGTCGCGTTAACCTGATTGGCGAACATACCGATTACAACGACGGTTTCGTTTTGCCTTGCGCCATCGATTATGAAACGGTGATCGCCTGCGCACAGCGCAACGACCGTGTGATCCGCGTGATCGCCGCCGATTACGACAACGAGGAAGATACCTTCTCTCTCGACGAACCGATCCTGCACAGCGACGCGCATCCGTGGGCCAACTACGTGCGTGGCGTGGTGAAACATCTGATGCTGCGTAATAAAGATTTCTCCGGCGCAGACATGGTGATCAGCGGCAACGTGCCTCAGGGCGCAGGGCTGAGTTCTTCTGCATCTCTGGAAGTCGCCGTCGGCCAGGCGCTGAAATCTCTTTATGATTTGCCGCTGGACGGCGTGGCGCTGGCACTGAACGGTCAGGAAGCAGAGAACCAGTTCGTCGGTTGCAACTGCGGGATTATGGATCAGCTGATTTCTGCTCTCGGCAAAGAAAACCATTCCCTGCTGATCGACTGCCGCTCACTTGAAACCCGCGCCGTGTCTATGCCGGAAAACGCAGCCGTGGTGATCATCAACTCCAACGTGAAACGCGGTCTGGTTGACAGCGAATACAACGCCCGTCGCGAGCAGTGCGAAGTAGCCGCCCGCTTCTTCGGTGTGAAAGCCTTGCGCGACGTAGACCCTGCCCTGTTCTTCTCCATTCAGGATGAACTGGATCCGGTGGTTGCACGCCGTGCACGTCACGTGATCACTGAAAACGATCGTACTCTGGCAGCGGCTGACGCACTGGCCAGCGGCGACCTGAAACGCATGGGCGAACTGATGGCGGAATCTCACGCCTCCATGCGCGATGATTTTGAAATCACCGTTCCGCAAATTGACAAACTGGTGGAGATCGTCAAAGAAGTGATTGGCGATAAAGGCGGCGTGCGCATGACCGGCGGCGGCTTCGGCGGCTGCATCGTGGCACTCGTTCCGACAGAGATGGTAGACAAAGTCCGTCACGCCGTTGAGCAGCAATATCACGCCTACAGCGGCCTGAAAGAAACCTTCTACGTTTGCACCGCTTCCCAGGGGGCTGGCATATGTTAAAACCTGAAAACACACAGCTGGCACCCGATGGCCAGCCGTTTGAACAGGTGACGCTACAGAATGCGGCGGGCGCAACCGCCACATTCATGGACTGGGGCGCGACCTGGTTATCCTTCACTTTCCCGCTGGCTGACGGCTCGACCCGCGAACTGCTCCTCGGCTGCCAGACACCGCACGACTATATGAATCAGAGCGCCTATCTTGGCGCGACCGTCGGGCGCTACGCCAACCGCATCGCCCGCTCGCAGTTTGAGATTGAAGGCAAACCACATCTGGTCGTCGCCAATCAGGGCGTACATCAGCTGCACGGCGGCCCGGAAGGTTTTCATGCGCGTCGCTGGAAAATTCTTGAGCAAAACGCGCAGAAGCTGACGTTCGGGCTGTTTTCAGCCGACGGCGATCAGGGTTATCCGGGCAATATGACGGCGAAAGTGCATTATCAGCTGACCGATGATAACCGTCTGGAAATCCGCTATGAAGCGACGATGGATAAGCTGTGCCCGGTCAATCTGACCAATCACGCTTATTTCAATCTCGACGGCGAAGGCACCGACGCGCGCCAGCAAAAGCTGCAACTGTTTGCTGACCGTTTCCTGCCGGTCGACAGCGACGGTATTCCGTGCGCCGATCCGACGCCGGTTGAACATACCGGTATGGATTTCAACGCCGCAAAAACGCTGGCGAAAGATTTCCTCAAGGATCGCGATCAGCAACGGGTGAAAGGTTATGACCATGCGTATCTGCTCAACCGCTCGTGCAATACCGGCAGCAATCCGGCTGCGCATTTGTGGTCAGCCGATGGCAAAGTCAAAATGACGATGTTCACGTCGGCACCGGCAGTGCAGCTGTACAGCGGCAACTTCCTCGGTGGCACGCCAAACCGCAGAGGCGGCGAATATGCCAGCTACAGCGGCGTTGCGCTGGAAAGTGAATTCCTGCCGGACAGCCCGAACCACGCGACCTGGCCGCAGCCAAGCTGCTGGATTAAACCGGGTCAGACGTACAAATCCGCCACCACTTATCAGTTCTTCGCGCTGTAATCTTCCCGGGGCAGGCTCATCCCAACCTGCCCTTCACGCTTTCCCTTCTGCAAATTTGTGACTGATGACGCATCTGCGTCAGCACTTTTTCAGCTAAAGCCGCCTCCCGCATCTACGCTTAGAGAGTGTCCTGCGAAAAGGACGTTCAAAAAGGAGTTCGTTATGCGTTTACCCGTTGTGTTATCCCTGCTGGCGACCTTGTGTGCGGCGGGTTCTGCTCTGGCCGCGGATCCCGTAAAAGTGCCTTCCCCCGCTCAGACTGAGCAGCGCCAGAAAATGACCGACTGTAATCAGCAGGCCACCACACAATCGCTTAAGGGCGATGAGCGCAAAAAATTCATGAGCAACTGCCTGAAAGCCGAGGCCAAAACAGACGATAAAATGAACCCTCAGCAGAAAAAGATGAAAACCTGTAATGCTGATGCTGCGAAACAAGAACTTAAAGGCGACGCCCGCAAAACCTTCATGAGTACCTGCCTGAAAAAAGCCAGCTAATCCGCTGTCCTTTTGCACAAAACGCGCTGTCCGGGTGACCGTCTGCGCGTTTTGTTTTACATCGCCACAGCAAATTCGTTATGTTTAAGACAAACGGGCGTCACGCATAGGTTTCCTGAATACATTCAGATTGCCGATCGGGATGCCCAGACCCTATAATGATAACTGTTATCATTGAAAATTCAGTTAACTGAGGAGTTTAGCTATGGCTGTAACCAAGCTGGTGCTGGTAAGACACGGTGAAAGTGAGTGGAACAAAGAAAACCGTTTTACCGGTTGGCATGATGTTGAACTGTCCGACAAGGGCCGTACTGAAGCAAAAGCTGCGGGTCAGCTGCTGAAAGACGAAGGCTTCCAATTTGACTTCGCTTACACCTCTGTGCTGAAACGTGCCATCCATACTCTGTGGAGCGTTTTGGACGAACTGAACCAGCCATGGCTGCCGGTTGAGAAATCCTGGAAACTGAACGAACGTCATTACGGCGCGTTGCAGGGTCTGGACAAAGCTGAAACAGCACAGAAGTACGGCGACGAGCAAGTTAAACAATGGCGTCGTGGTTTTGCTGTGACTCCACCAGAACTGGATCGTGCTGATGAGCGCTTCCCTGGCCATGACCCGCGTTATGCCAAACTGAAACCTGAAGAGCTGCCAACCACAGAAAGCCTGGCGCTGACCATCGACCGCGTTATTCCTTACTGGACTGATGTCATCAAACCTCGCATCGAAAGCGGCGAGCGTGTGATTATTGCTGCGCACGGTAACTCCCTGCGTGCGCTGGTTAAATATCTGGATAACCTGAGCGAAGACGAAATCCTGGAACTGAACATCCCTACCGGCGTTCCACTGGTTTACGAATTCGACGAAAACCTCAAACCAATCAAACGTTATTATCTGGGCAATGCCGATGAAATCGCAGCGAAAGCCGCGGCCGTGGCAAACCAGGGTAAAGCGAAGTAATTAGCGTTTTCTGAGCTCATCAGAAATGCAAAAAAGGCATGCGAAAGCATGCCTTTTTTAATGGGTCTGACCCGGCGCAAAACCAACATTACTCGATACGCCAGACGTCAGGATGCAATTCCGTCGCTGACTCGTGAAAAATATCGCCCAGCCAGCCGGGGATTTCCGCTTCAGTCATATCGTCAGGAATGATGATGTCGTAGAGGCGTGAGAATTTTCTCTCGGTCATCTCGGCACGAAAAACCTGCCAGCCCTCCGGCGTCTTTTTAACCCCCAGATACCGGCCAAAAACGTTATAAATAAGCATAGATATTCTCTTTTGGCATCACACGATGACAGCGTTCTTACAGCCACAAAAAAGCCCCGCCTTAACGGGGCTCAGCTCAGAATTGCTGTGACGGATTAACCGCGACGCGCTTTGACTGCGTTCGCAAGGCTACGCAGCAACACTTCGGTATCTTCCCAGCCAATGCACGCATCGGTCACGCTCTGGCCGTAAACCAGTGGCTCGCCGCTGTCGAGACTCTGATTGCCTTCGACCAGATGGCTTTCAACCATCACGCCCATAATCGCCTGTTCGCCACCGGCAACCTGACCGCAAACGTCTTCACAGACTTCCATCTGTTTTTTGAATTGTTTGCTGCTGTTGGCGTGGCTGAAGTCGATCATGATGCGAGCCGGCAGGCCGCCTTTTTTCAGGCCGTCTTTCACTTCCAGCACGTCCTGCGCGCTGTAGTTTGGTTTTTTGCCGCCGCGCAGAATGATGTGGCAGTCGTTATTTCCGCTGGTGTTGACGATTGCGGAGTGGCCCCATTTGGTCACAGACAGGAAACAGTGCGGCGCACCGGCTGCGTTAATCGCGTCGATCGCCACTTTGATGGTGCCGTCGGTGCCGTTTTTGAAACCTACGGGGCAGGATAAACCGGAGGAAAGCTCACGGTGAACCTGAGATTCTGTAGTACGTGCGCCAATCGCGCCCCAGCTCATCAAATCCGCCAGATATTGTGGCGTGATCATGTCCAGGAATTCACCCGCCGCAGGCAGACCGGTGTCGTTAATATCCAGTAACAATTTGCGGGCAATGCGCAAACCATCATTTATCTGGTAGCTGTTGTTCATGTGCGGGTCGTTGATCAGCCCTTTCCAGCCAACAGTCGTACGCGGTTTTTCGAAGTAAACGCGCATGACCACTTCCAGTTCACCCTGCAATTCTTCGCGCATTTTCAGCAGACGTGCTGCGTACTCTTTAGCGGCTTTAGGATCGTTAATTGAGCAAGGGCCGATGACTACCAGAAGACGATCGTCGTTTCCTTTCAGTATCTTATGAATCGCATTGCGCGCATGAGACACCGTCTTTGCCGCTTTGTCAGTGGCGGGAAACTTTTCCAGCAACGCTACAGGTGGCAAAAGTTCCTTAATTTCTTTGATACGTAAATCGTCGTTTTGATAATTCATAACTGTTCCATTGGGTGTTCATAAGAGACAAAGCGAAACGCTGACCGCGTTCAATCTAGCCGGATTGGGTGTCGGTGTAAATCTACTTTTACACTTACGAATAGTCTCATTTTGATTTAAGACATAAATTCATTAGCTAAGCTTTTATCTCAATGGAGACACATTACCCACAGCGAACAACAACCCGAAAATGGAGATAAAGGTTATGAAGAAACTCGCCATTATTTTACTGTCCGCAACAATGGCCCTGGCTTCAGGTGCAGCTTTTGCAGAAGGCGCTGATACCGGTTCAAACAATGGTTCTGCTAATCAATCTGACAGCCCGGGTTCAGTGCAGAAAATCGCACCTAACGGGGTCGATAACAGCAAAATCAATGAAACAGATAAGCCCGTGAATGAAGTTCACAAAAAGAAACACACGTCGACCACCAAAGCACATAAAGATATGAGCAAAAAAACAGTCGACCACAAAAAAGCCATGTGTAAGGACGGTCGTTGCCCGGATCAGGTTCCTGGCACCAATCAGTCTAAGGCCACCGGTAACTAATTTTAAAAGTACATAAAGGAGGAACATTCGTTCCTCTTTTTCCTTTCTGCTCCCTGTCTTGCAACATGCCATGATTACGCTATTGTTTCCTCTCTGTTCATACTTTTTGCGAATATAACTATGTCTTCTTCCCTGTTACCGCAGGATAAAAATAGCCGACGTCTGTTGCTGGCTTTCCTTGTGACCGTGGTTTTTATGGTTGCGGAAGTCATTGGCGGGCTGATTTCTGGCTCTCTGGCTTTGCTGGCAGACGCCGGCCATATGCTGACGGATGCTGCTGCGTTGCTGGTAGCATTAATGGCAGTGCGTTTTGCGAAACGTAAACCGAACTCACGCCATACTTTTGGCTATCTGCGCCTGACGACCATGGCGGCTTTCGTGAATGCCGCCGCGCTGTTAGTGATTGTGGTATTGATCGTCTGGGAAGCCATTGCCCGTTTCTTCAATCCGCAGCCGGTGATGGGCACCACGATGCTGGTGATCGCTATTGCCGGGCTGTTTGCCAATATTCTGGCATTCTGGTTGCTGCATCAGGGGCAGGAAAAAGCCAACATCAACGTACGCGCTGCGGCGCTGCACGTGCTGGGGGATTTGCTGGGCTCAATAGGTGCGGTGGCGGCGGCGCTGATCATCATGTATACCGGCTGGACACCCATCGACCCGATTCTGTCGGTGCTGGTTTCATGTCTGGTGCTGAACAATGCCTGGCGGCTGTTACGTGAAAGTTTTCATGAGCTGCTGGAAGGGACGCCGGAAGAAATTGATATCGATAAATTGCGCCGTGACTTGTCGATGAGCATTCCTGAAGTTCGTAATGTTCATCACGTTCACGTCTGGCAGATTGGTGAGCAGCGCCTGATGACGCTGCATGTGCAGGTCGTCCCGCCGCACGATCACGATGCGTTGTTAGATCGCATTCAGCATCATTTGCTGGAGAAATGCCGTATTGGACATGCGACGATTCAGATGGAATACGGTCGCTGTGAAACGCCAGATTGCGGGATAAATGAAACTCCGGCGACCAGCGCCGGACACGACCATCATGGTCACAGCCACGCACACCATCATCACTGATTGTTCATAGATTGCAGCAAGCAAAACGCCTCCGCGATGGAGGCGTTTTGTTGAAGCGGATTCAGGCCGTTTGCAGTGGCTGCGAGCCGTTTTGCTTCGCGCTTTTGATCCATAGCCACGAACCGTTCAGCGCAATCAGCGTCAGCAGAACATATTCCAGCGCCATGGCATAAACGCCCTGATAGGCAAAAATCGCTACGCTTATCACGTCAATCACTACCCACAGCAGCCAGTTTTCAACATATTTGCGCGTCATCAGCAGCATCGCCACAATCGACAACACCATCATGGATGAATCCCAGAACGGGAACGCATCGGGCTGAAGCTCTGGCATACTGACATTAAGCCCCAGCGCCTGCATCACATTCACCGCCACCAGTGTGAGCGCGGCAAATACGCGGTCGATGTTAAACGTCATCAGCAGAATTCCCGCGACACACACTGCGCCCCAGATGAGCGCTTTGCCACGAGGCAACCAGCGAATTTGCAACTCGGCTTGCTGATCGGCGGTCTGACGGCTCCACGCATACCAGCCATAAATGTTGGCAGCAAAGAAAAAGATCTGCAGCAACAGGCTGGCGTAAAGCTGGATCTGGAAGAAGATGATCGCAAACAAAGTGACGTTGATCAGACCGAACGCATAGTTGATCAGCTTTTCTTTGCTGGCATACCAGATGCAAAGCAGACCAAAAATGGTGCCAACGGCTTCGATCCATGACAGGTCATATCCGCCTTTTCCAAGAGGAATATGGACCAGAATATTGCTGGTACTGAAGAAATCCATCATCACGTCCTTCCCTTAATTGTTCTGAAAATGCCTTCGGCTTAAAGCGCTTTGATTTGCGCCCGTAATTTCAGCTGAGCCGCGAAATCCAGCATCCGGTTCAGCGGGATCAGTGATTTCACTCGCAGCGCTTCATCGACTTCGATCGCATGTGCTGCCCCACCATGCTCCAGCCCTTCAGCAATAGCTTTCAGGCCGTTCATCGCCATCCATGGGCAATGTGCGCAGGTACGGCAACTGGCGCCTTCACCAGCTGTCGGCGCTTCGAACAATTCTTTATCCGGACACGCCTGCTGCATTTTGTAAAAAATACCGCGATCTGTTGCCACAATAAGCTGTTTTTGCGGCAACGTTTTTGCGGCCTGAATCAGCTGGCTGGTGGAACCGACGGCATCCGCCATATCGACGATCGCCTGAGGGGACTCAGGATGTACCAGTATGGCCGCATCCGGGTACAAACCTTTCATCCGGGTCAGCGCCTGGGTTTTAAACTCGTCATGGACGATACAGGCGCCCTGCCAGCAGAGTACATCCGCCCCGGTCTGCTTACGCACGTAATTTCCGAGATGACGATCCGGAGCCCAGATGATTTTTTCACCCAAACTATCGAGGTATTCAATCAGTTCTACCGCAATGCTTGAAGTGACGACCCAGTCCGCCCGGGCTTTTACTGCCGCCGAGGTATTAGCGTAGACCACAACGGTGCGATCGGGGTGGCTGTCGCAGAAATCCGAGAATTCCTGTTCCGGGCAACCTAAGTCCAGAGAGCACTCCGCGTTGAGTGTCGGCATCAGAACCGTTTTTTCAGGGCTGAGGATTTTGGCCGTTTCCCCCATAAACCGGACACCCGCCACCAACAGCGTTGACGCCGGATGCTGGCTGCCGAAACGGGCCATCTCCAGTGAATCCGCGACGATACCGCCGGTTTCTTCTGCCAGCGCCTGAATTTCAGGGTCAGTGTAATAATGCGCGACCATAACGGCGTCGCGTTCTTTCAGCAGTTTCTTAATCTTCTCTTTATAGAAGGTCTTTTCGTCTGCATTCAGAACTGCGGGTTTAGGCGGGAAAGGATACACCGTCGCATTCAAATCCAAGGTTTCGCTCATACTCTTCATCTCATTCTGTCAGGCAATGCGCCTGAAGGCCGGGAGCCACAGCCGGTTTAACAGATTAAACCCACTGGTTTTGTATGCTAAACAAAATACCGTAAAAAACGAGGTAAGTCGTCCAAATTTTGTTCTTAAGGCTTTAAATGTTTACTGGACTTAAAAGAGAGGTGTATTGGGATTATGTGGATAAAGGCAGGTTAAGATAATGTGAGAAATACAGGGGTATGAATGCGAAAAAAGCGCCTAAAGGCGCTTTTTTCTGAATTTGATGAAGTAGACATCTTTGCAATTTAGATGGCTCACTTTAAAAGTGGTGGGCTGTGCTGGATTGATTCGGTCTGCTACCTCACCCTGCGGGCAACGCTGCGCGTTGTCGTCTCGCTTCGCTCGGCTCGAACCAATGGTTCTCATCCATCACTGATTCACTACATACATCCACTTAAAGATGGTGGGCCGTGCTGGATTCGAACCAGCGACCAATTGATTAAAAGTCAACTGCTCTACCAACTGAGCTAACGGCCCATCTAAATGCTTTGTACTACTTATTCAGGACTAACCACTTAAAGAGTGGTGGGCCGTGCTGGATTCGAACCAGCGACCAATTGATTAAAAGTCAACTGCTCTACCAACTGAGCTAACGGCCCTTCCTGAATACTTCTGACTGCCTTTGTGTCTTGCAGTTGGTGTGCAAGCCACTTTGCCTGTTTGTTTAGAGGGTACACTTTAAAAGTGGTGGGCCGTGCTGGATTCGAACCAGCGACCAATTGATTAAAAGTCAACTGCTCTACCAACTGAGCTAACGGCCCTTCTAAACCTACTGCAAATTGCCTAAATCTCTAACAGCGTTAGCCGTTTGGAGTTGTCTGGGCAACGGCGGCATATATTACTTATTTAACTTTTCAGTGCAACTTTAATTTTCACAAAGATGCTTAACTGCTGGACTTTCACACACTCAAGCCCAGAAAATGCACGATATGTACATTTTCCGGTCCTGAATAGGGAACTACTTCGCAGATAAACGTTTTTGAGCTTGTTTTGCCGCGTCGGTGTTTGGGTACTGTTTAATGACCTGCGCATAGACGGCTTTGGCTTTATCGGCCTGCCCTTTCTCCTGCATAATCACCCCAACTTTGAACATCGCGTCAGAACTTTTTGGAGACTTCGGATAGTTTTTGACCACAACTGCAAAATAATAAGCAGCGTCGTCTTTTTTACCCTTGTTGTAATACAACTGGCCTAACCAATAGTTGGCATTAGGCTGGTATGTAGAATCCGGGTATTTTTTTACGAAACTCTGAAAGGCAGCGATCGCCTCATCATACTGTTTCTTTTCCAGCGCCAGAGAAACAGCGGCGTTGTAGTCGCTGTTCACATCGCCTGTGCTTGCAGGGGCTTGTGCAGCACCTGCATCAGACGTGGCGGCCGCAGCATTACCAGACGCGTCGCCAGTGGCTGCTGCAGCGCCCGTACTGGCGGCTCCGGCGGCACCCTGACTCAGGCTGTCCATCTGGTTAAAAATCTGCTTCTGACGATCAGCAAGCTGACTCAACTGATACTGGTTCTCCTGGATTTGACCACGAAGAGTATCCATATCACGTTGGGAATCAGAAAGTTGTTGCTGGAGTTGAGTTAATAGCTGGCTGTGAGCGTTAGAAATACGCTCCAGAGAGGTGACCCGATCTTCTATCGAGCCTGAGCCGACATCACTGATTGGCGCTTGGGCAGTAGCGGCCCATGGGACCGCTACGCCAACCAGTAACGACAGACTCAACAGGTGAGTTCTGAAGTTACTGCTCATACTATTCTCTTAGTAAACCAGTACGGCACGACGGTTTTTAGCGTAAGCCGCTTCGTCATGGCCCAGTACAGCTGGTTTTTCTTTACCGTAAGAAACGATAGAGATCTGGTCGGCAGAAACGCCTTTACCTTGCAGGTACATTTTAACAGCAGTAGCACGACGTTCGCCCAGGGCGATGTTGTACTCTGGAGTACCACGTTCGTCAGCATGACCTTCTACAGTCACTTTGTAAGACGGGTTGCTACGCAGGAATGCTGCGTGCGCGTCTAACATCTGAGCGAATTCTGAAGAAACATCGTATTTGTCCAGGCCAAAGTAAACGATGTTGTTTTTCTGCAGTTCTTGCATCTGCAGACGAGCTTGCTCTTCAGAAGACATGTTGCCGCTTTCTGCGCCAGTGCCAGAGTTCAGACCCATACCTGATTGGTCGTTGTCCGCGTTTTTGTGAGAACTACACGCAGCGACTGCCAGAACAGGCAATGCCAGCATCAGCCCTTTCAGCACTTTATTCAGTTGCATCTATTCGATCCTTTTATAATTTTTTGCCATACATAGTTTTCTATGCATTACAGATACGGCGACCAGGCAGGGAATTTGACCTGTCCATCAGTTGCCGGAAGACGCGCTTTGAAGCGCCCATCAGTCGATACCAGTTGCAATACAGAACCCAGTCCTTGAGAGGAGCTGTAGATAACCATAGTGCCGTTTGGTGCGAGGCTAGGCGTTTCATCCAGGAACGTGTCCGTCAATGTTTGAACGGCTCCCGTTGCCAGATCTTGTTTAGCGATGTGCTGTGTACCGCTGGCGCTGCTCACCATGACCAGGAATTTACCATCTGCACTGACGTCAGAGTCCTGATTCTGTGAGCCTTCCCATGTCAGACGCTGTGGCGCACCGCCATTAATATTAACTTTATATACCTGAGGACGACCGCCCTGATCCGACGTGAACGCCAGGTTCTGGCTGTCCGGGAACCAGGTTGGTTCAGTATTGTTGCTACGGCCATTAGTGACCTGAGAGATCTGACCTGAACCCAGGTTCATCACATACAGGTTAAGGCTACCATCTTTAGACAACGCGAATGCCAGTTTAGACCCGTCCGGAGAGAACGCCGGAGCACCGTTGTGGCGTGGGAAAGAGGCAATCTGTTTGATGGCACTGTTTGCCAGTGTCTGTACAACCAACGCTGAACGACCACTTTCGAAGGTCACGTAAGCCAGTTTGCTACCGTCCGGAGACCAGGCCGGAGACATCAGAGGCTCTGGTGAACGGTGAACAACAAACTGATTGTAACCATCGTAATCCGCTACACGCAGTTCGTACGGGAATTTGCCGCCGTTAGTCTGCACGATGTAAGCAATACGGGTGCGGAATGCACCTTTAACACCGGTCAGTTTTTCGAAAACTTCATCACTGGCTGTATGGGCAGAATAACGCAACCATTGTTTGGTCACTTTATACTGGTTTTGTGCCAGCACAGTGCCCGGAGCACCAGAGGTGTCAACCAACTGGTAAGAAACAACATAGCTGCCATCGGCTGCAGGCTGAACCTGACCGATAACAACGGCATCGATGCCCAAAGCAGTCCAGGCAGCAGGTGTGACTTCTGCCGCTGAAGTTGGCTGTTGTGGCATGCGCGATGCATCAATAGGGTTAAATTTACCACTGTTGCGTAAGTCAGCAGCAACAATACCGCCAACATCTTCAGGTGGAGTACCCGGGCCCGCCCATTTGAATGGCACAACGCCAATCGGACGAGCGGTATCTACGCCCTGAGTAATTTCAATGCGAACTTCTGCATGTACTACAGATGCCCACATCATCAAAAGGCCGAACGCTACTCGAAATGCCTGCTTCATTGTATCTCCCTTATCTGGACGTATCTGCCCGCGATAATTTAGCAGAATTTTAACAAACCAACGCATACAAAACTAGAATTACACCCTGCAATCTATCGTAAAATTCTGAAAAGAAATTATTTTCATCTTTCTACGGTTTAAAATCTATCGGAGCATTTTTAAATACTTCATAGACTGCTTCAGAAGGCGGTTTCGGGAATTTCGCCTGTCGGGCCGCGGCAAGCGCTGCCTGACAAAGTGCTGGATCCCCACCTTCTGCTGACACGCTGATAAGCGAGCCATCCGGGTTCATTTTAACGCGCAACGAACAGGTTTTACCCGCATACGATGACGCGTCATAGAATCTGCTCTCAATAGCCGCCTTTATCTGGCTGCCATAGTTAGCAATATCGGCACCTGATGCACCCGCCTTTTTCTGTGTTCCTTTACCTGCCGGAGCAGAAGCCCCACCGCCCGTTGACCCTTTCGGCGCATTTTTAGAATCGGCCAGCCCGTCAAATAAGTTATTGGCGTCAGCAGATTCTTTTGCGGCAGCGGCAGCGGCCGCTTTCTTATCGGCTGCGGCTTTCTTGGCAGCTGCAGCCGCTTCAGCTTTCTTCTCAGCGGCAGCGGCGGCTTTCGCATCCGAAGCAGCTTTGGCGTCTGCATCAGCTTGCGCTTTCGCATCGGCGGCAGCCTGAGCTTTAGCCTCTGCGGCAGCTTGTTTCTTCGCCTCAGCAGCCGCTTCTTTCTTCGCGTCAGCCTCGGCCTGTTTTTTCGCGGCCGCAGCCGCTGCGGCGGCTTCAGCTTCAGCCTGTTTCTTCGCTTCGGCTGCGGCTTTTTTCTGTGCATCAGCCTGCGCTTTTGCAGCTTCTTTCGCTGCATCGGCCTTCGCCTGAGCCGCTTCTTTTGCCGCTTCAGCTTTCGCCTGTGCGGCAGCAGCTTCGGCCTGCTTCTGTTGTTCTTTCGCCTGCTCGGCAGCCTGCTGCGCTTGTTTCTGTTGTTCAGCGGCTTGTTTCTGCTGCTGAGCCTGTTCCTGCGCCTGCTGCTTCGCATCTTCCTGTGCCTGAAGACGCTCTTTCTCAAGTTCTTTCAGGTGTTGCTGTTCTGCGGCCTGTTTCTGCTGAAGCTCTTCAGCCTGTTGCTCTGATTTTTTCTGACGCGCTGCGGCAGCACGTTGGGAATCAGCCTGTTGCTGTTGCTGACGGTTGTACTGATCGACCACGGCACTGGGATCAACCATTACGGCCGAGATATCGCTACCGCCGCCGCCACCGCTCATGCTGGTATCTTCGTCCAGCGATCCCCAAATCAACAGGGCTATAATGATGATATGCAGAACGACCGAAACAATAACGGCGCGTTTGAGCTTATCGTTTTGTTCAGTTGCAGTTGCCTTTACCAAAATAGATTTCCCAAGACAGGATTACTAAAAACCCGGGATCCTGTAGCGCCTGACTTACTCTTTTAGCAAGCCAGCGAATGCCGGGTTTCAAATAAGTGTTACAAATTACCTATCCTCAGATAGGTTGTGTCATCAATCCGACTGACTTCACGCCAGCCTGATGCAGCATATTCAGCGCCTTGATGATTTCATCATAAGGCACATCTTTCGCGCCGCCGATCAGGAATACCGTCTTCGGATTGGCCTGAATACGGCTGGTCGCTTCTGCAATAACCTGTTGTTCAGGCAGTTGTTCCATACGCTGATGATCCACCACAATGGTGTATTGACCGACGCCTGAAACTTCAACAATCACAGGCGGGTTATCATCGCTGGACACTGTTTTAGAATCCGTCGCATCAGGTAAGTCAACTTCCACACTCTGGGTAATGATCGGTGCTGTCGCCATAAAAATCAGTAACAGAACCAGCAGTACGTCCAGCAGCGGAACGATGTTGATTTCCGACTTACCTTCGCGCCGGTTACGACGACCTCGTGTACGAGCCATACTCTCCCCCTTTAGTTACTGCTGGTTTCGCGAGAGAAAGCCTGACGGTGCAGGATAGCCGTGAATTCTTCCATGAAGTTATCGTAGTTTTGCTCAAGCTTATTCACACGCTGGTTAAGGCGGTTATACGCCATAACGGCCGGAATAGCGGCGAACAGACCAATCGCCGTAGCAATCAGTGCTTCTGCGATACCTGGAGCAACCATTTGCAGGGTCGCTTGTTTCACGGAACCTAAACCGATAAAGGCGTGCATGATCCCCCAGACCGTACCGAATAAACCGATATACGGGCTGATGGAACCGACGGTGCCAAGGAAAGGAATGTGTGTTTCAAGGGATTCGAGTTCACGGTTAAAGGAGATGCGCATTGCACGTGAAGACCCTTCAATCACCGCCTCTGGCGCGTGGCTGTTGGCACGGTGTAAACGGGCGAATTCTTTAAAACCAGAATGGAAGATTTGCTCTGCCCCGCTCAGGGTTTCGCGACGGCCCTGGCTTTCCTGATACAGACGGGAAAGCTCAATACCGGACCAGAATTTATCTTCGAACGCTTCTGCCTCGCGGGTGGCGGCATTCAGCACTTTCGTGCGTTGAATGATGATCGCCCAGGACGCGATAGAAAAGCACACCAGGACAAGCATAATCAGCTTGACCAGGATGCTGGCCTTCAAAAATAAATCAAGAATGTTCATGTCAGTCACTGCTTAAACTCCGCGACAATAGACTTAGGAAGCGCTCGGGGCTTCATTTGGTGTGGATCAATGCATGCAATCAACACTTCTGCAGAACTCAGAAGGTTTCCATGCGAATCAAGAATTCGTTGTGCAAAAGTAAGAGAAGCTCCGCGAATGGACGTAATCTCACTCTGAACATCCAGCAAGTCATCTAAGCGAGCTGGTGCAAAGTATTCGACCGTCATGCGGCGGACAGCAAAAGCGACGTGTTCTGCCAGCAACTGCTGCTGGTGAAAATTGCGTTGGCGCAACATCTCTGTGCGAGCCCTTTCAAAAAAGGCGACGTATCGGGCATGGTAGACCACACCTCCCGCGTCTGTGTCTTCGTAATAGACACGAACCGGCCATCGGAACAACGAATTACTCACTCTACATCCCGTAATGCAATTTGACGGCACTACTATACGCAAGAGAATTGGGGTTGGGAATGGGTTGCAATGCTGGAACGAAAATAATTATGGGCCGGAGCGGCCCATAGGAAGATTACTGTAAATCTGTGTATTTTTAAGACGATAAAAGTCAGCTGAAGAAGTAAAACAAACCCGCAGCCAGTGCAATCATCGCCAGTAACGGTGAAAAAAATGATTTCCACACCGAATTTCTCGGACGAAAACCCAGACCGTGAATAACACCGCTACAAACAGCCCATATCAGAATGAGCCCGTGCCACACTTCCAGCTGGCTGGTCGACGAAGCAAACATGCCCGGTTTCCAGAAAACACAACCGGCAAGCAGCAGCGACATCACAAGGGAAAGGGCCCGCAAGGGGCCCTTGTCTGTGACGGCGTAAACTTTATCCGCGATCACACTCATTGTTACTTCTCTTCTTTTGCAGCTTTGTTGGCTTCGCTGTGCTCAAGCGCCAGCGCGGTCATGATACCAAATGAGCAGGCCAGCAAGGTGCCGAGGATCCAGGCAAAATACCACATGGTTTTCTCCTTAATACAGCGAATGCTTGTTGTTCTCGATGTACGTTTTATCGAGGCGACCGAACATCTTGTAATACGCCCATGAGGTGTAAATCAGGATGATTGGCACAAAAATACACGCTACGACGGTCATCACTCTCAACGTCAGTAAGGTAGACGTTGCGTCCCACATGGTCAGGCTGACGTTAGGATCAGTGATTGACGGCATGACGAACGGGAACATAGTGATACCGGCCGTCAGGATCACACAGGCGATAGTCAGTGAGTTACTGACGAAAGCCAGAGCCGCTTTATTCAAACGGGAGAACAGGATTGTCAGCAGCGGCAGAATCACACCCAGTGCAGGAATAGCCCACAGAGCAGGGATCTTGTTGAAGTTAGCCAACCATGCGCCCGCTTCATGAGAAACCGTTTTGTGCAGCGGATTTGACGGGCCCGCGTGATCCAGTACGGAAGTCACGGTGAAGCCATCAATCCCTTTAACCAGCCAGATGCCCGCCAGCAGGAAGCAAACCATCATGATCAGCGCAGAAATCTGCGAGGCATTACGGGTACGCAGATGCAGTTCGCCGACAGTACGCATTTGCAGATACGTTGCGCCCTGCGTAATCAGCATGGTCAGGCTGACCAGACCGGCCAGAATACCAAACGGATTCAGCAGCTGAATCAGGTTACCGGTATAGAACAGACGCAGGTCGGTATCAATGTGGAACGGCACGCCCTGTAACAGGTTACCGAAGGCCACACCAAAGACCAGCGATGGCACGAAGCTACCAATGAAGATGCCCCAGTCCCACATTCCACGCCAGCGCGCGTTATCCAGTTTTGAACGGTAGTCAAAGCCCAGCGGACGGAAGAACAATGCGCACAGCACCAGAACCATCGCCGCATAAAAACCCGAGAACGCTGCTGCATAAACCATCGGCCACGCAGCAAATAACGCACCACCGGCGGTGATCAGCCAGACCTGGTTACCGTCCCAGTGCGGGGCGATCGCATTGATCATGATCCGGCGATCTGTATCGGTTTTACCGATGATCCGCACCAGAATCCCCACACCCATATCAAATCCATCGGTGACCGCGAAGCCGATAAACAGCACGCCAATCAGCGCCCACCAAATGAACCGTAAACTTTCATAATCGAACATAGTCGGACTCCCTAATTACTGAGCTTGCTCAAGCGGGGCTGAAGGTTTTTCAAAATGATAGCGCCCTGTTTTCAGGCTGCTTGGCCCCAGGCGTACATATTTGAACATCAGGAACATCTCAGCGACCAGGAACAGGGTGTACAAGCCGCAGATCAGGATCATTGATGACAGCACATCACCGACGGTCAAAGAAGAGTGCGCAATGGCCGTTGGTAAGACCTCACCAATTGCCCATGGCTGACGGCCGTATTCCGCAACGAACCAGCCAGACTCAACCGCAATCCATGGCAGTGGCAGGCCAAACAACACGGCACGATGCAGCCAGCGTTTTTCGCCAATTTTGCCCCGAACCACTGCGAAGAATGACAATCCAATCAGAACCAGCATCAGGATGCCGCAGGCAACCATGATACGGAATGCGAAGTACAGAGGCAGAACGCGCGGAATAGAATCTTTCGTCGCTTTCTGGATTTGTGCGTCTGTCGCATCAGTCACTTTGTCGGTATAGCGTTTCAGCAACATACCGTAGCCCAAGTCTTGCTTGGTTTTTTCAAAGTCACTGCGAACGGTTGGATCAGTATTCCCTGCGCGTAACTCTTCCAGCAGGTTGTACGCTTTCATCCCGTTACGGATACGGACTTCGTGTTGCGCCATCAGGTCTCTCAGACCAGTCACCGGCGTATCCACAGAACGCGTTGCAATCAGGCCGAGCAGGTAAGGAATCTGGATGGAGTATTCATTTTCCATTTTGTCCTGATTTGGCAGGCCGAACAGCGTGAAGCTGGCCGGTGCAGGTTGGGTATCCCACTCTGCTTCGATTGCCGCCAGTTTGGTTTTCTGTACGTCACCCATTTCGTAACCGGATTCATCACCCAGCACGATAACAGACAGTACAGCCGCCAGACCAAAGCTTGCCGCGATTGCAAAAGAGCGTTTTGCAAAGCCCACATCGCGACCTTTCAGCAGGTAGTAAGAGCTGATAGCCAGAACGAACATCGCACCTGTCACATAACCGGATGCAACGGTGTGTACGAATTTAACCTGCGCAACCGGGTTCAGAACCAGCTCGGAGAAGCTGACCATTTCCATGCGCATGGTTTCGTAGTTGAAGGTAGAAGCAATCGGGTTTTGCATCCAGCCGTTCGCCACCAGGATCCACAAAGCAGACAAGTTTGAGCCAAGGGCAACAAACCAGGTAACCGCCATGTGCTGAACTTTAGACAGGCGATCCCAACCGAAGAAGAAGAGGCCGACTAGTGTTGATTCCAGGAAGAACGCCATCAAACCTTCAATCGCCAAAGGCGCACCGAAGATATCACCGACGTAATGTGAGAAATATGACCAGTTAGTCCCGAACTGGAATTCCATGGTTAAACCGGTAGCAACGCCAATTGCAAAGTTAATTGCAAAAAGCTTGCCCCAGAATTTGGTCATATCTTTATAGATTTGTTTGCCGGAAAGCACATACACCGTTTCCATAATTGCCAGTATAAACGCCATACCCAGCGTTAATGGGACAAATAGGAAATGGTACATGGCTGTTAAAGCAAACTGTAAACGCGACAGTTCAACGATATCAAACATCTTGACCCCTTGCTCCTCGGAGGAAGACCCCAAATTGCGATCTTTGACGAACCGGTTGCCGGAACGCCTCATGACTACCAGTATTTAAATGTGTGTAGAACAGAAATGCAGAGTTCAGCTGAGTGAAGCCGTTCAAGGCATTCTGATACCCGGAAAAGACGCGGCCAGCGAGCCTCTAAGAGGCTGATGAACGGGAAAATCTCGGGGAAAAGTAAACATACAAAAAACTGATGTTACAGAACCATTATGTTACGCCAGTAATCCCACACATTAAATAGGTTTTTTAGTGACCCAAAGCGGATTTCCGCGTACAGGTCAATTTAACGACAAAACAGTGCAAGTTGCCGTAATTGATCTGACGCAATTTAAGCCTATCTCATTGTTTATTTCTATAATATCTACATCAATTTCTGAAAAAATATTTCAGGATGTTAACCGTTGGTTTCACTGATCTTTAATGGTGTATTTATTGTTAATTTGTTGTGTTTTTATGGTTGTGCTAAATATCTAAATCGCTACCTTTTAAAACCCATTTATTAACTTTTTATTTCCAATGAACCTATCGTGCTCTGTTAATAAATATAGCTCATATCGGCGATTGTTAAATATTTAGCTTAAAAATAAAAAAGGCCACCCGAAGGTGGCCAACATGTCGAATCATTAAGTCATATGAAATGACTCAGGTCACGCCGGAACATGGCCCGGCGCGAGGGACAATACTTACTGTGGCAGAACGGATTTCACGGCTTCGCCGATATCGGCCAGGCTGCGAACAGTCTTCACGCCAGCAGCTTCCAGTGCTGCAAACTTCTCGTCAGCCGTGCCTTTACCACCGGCAATGATGGCGCCTGCGTGGCCCATACGTTTGCCTTTAGGCGCAGTCACACCCGCGATGTAGCCTACAACCGGTTTGGTTACGTGTGCTTTGATGTACGCAGCCGCTTCTTCTTCAGCATTCCCGCCGATTTCACCGATCATGACAATCACTTCAGTCTGCGGATCTTCCTGGAACAGTTTCAGGATATCGATGAAGTTAGAGCCCGGGATCGGGTCGCCGCCGATACCGACGCAGGTAGACTGACCGTAGCCGTAATCTGTAGTCTGTTTAACGGCTTCATAGGTCAGCGTACCAGAGCGTGAAACGATGCCCACTTTGCCCGGCAGGTGAATATGGCCAGGCATGATGCCGATTTTGCATTCGCCAGGGGTGATCACGCCCGGGCAGTTTGGCCCGATCATCACGGCATCGCTTTGATCCAGTTTCACTTTAACCACCAGCATATCCAGCGTCGGGATGCCTTCTGTGATACAGATGATCAGTTTGATGCCTGCATCCAGCGCTTCCAGAATGGAATCTTTGCAGAATGGCGCGGGAACATAAATAACAGAAGCCGTCGCGCCGGTAGTCTCAACCGCTTCGCGAACGGTGTTGAACACTGGCAGACCCAGATGCTCGGTGCCGCCTTTGCCTGGCGTCACGCCGCCAACCATTTTTGTGCCGTAAGCGATGGCTTGTTCGGAGTGGAAAGTCCCCTGGCTACCGGTGAAACCCTGGCAGATAACTTTGGTGTTCTTGTTGATTAAAATCGACATTATTTCCCCTCCACTGCCGCGACAACTTGTTGAGCCGCATTCGTCAGGCTGGTCGCTGCAATGATGTTCAAACCGCTGTCTGCCAGTTTTTTGGCACCCAGCTCGGCATTGTTACCTTCAAGACGCACCACAACCGGCACGCTGACGCCCACTTCTTCCACCGCACCGATGATACCGTCGGCGATCAGGTCGCAACGAACGATACCGCCGAAGATGTTCACGAAGACGGCTTTCACTTTTTCATCGGACAGGATGATTTTGAAGGCTTCTGTTACGCGTTCTTTGGTCGCACCGCCGCCAACATCCAGGAAGTTAGCCGGTTCGCCACCGTGCAGTTTCACGATGTCCATGGTACCCATTGCCAGACCGGCACCGTTCACCATGCAACCGATATTGCCGTCAAGCGCAACGTAGTTCAGTTCCCACTGCGCTGCCTGAGATTCGCGGGCATCTTCCTGGCTGTAATCGCGCATTTCACGCAATTCTGGCTGGCGGAACAAGGCGTTGCCGTCTGCGCCCAGTTTGCCGTCGAGGCAGATCAGGTCGCCAGCAGTGGTCACTACCAGCGGGTTGATTTCGATGAGCGCCAGGTCGCGTTCTAAGAAGATGTTCGCCAGGCCCATGAAGATCTTGGTGAACTGCTGAACCTGCTTACCGGTCAGACCCAGTTTGAATGCCAGTTCACGGCCCTGATAAGGCTGCGGACCTGCCAGCGGATCCAGTGCAACTTTGTGGATCAGGTGTGGCGTTTCTTCAGCCACTTTCTCGATTTCCACGCCGCCTTCAGTAGACGCCATGAACACCACGCGTCGTGAGCTGCGGTCTACCACAGCGCCGAGGTACAATTCTTTGTCGATGTCTGTCGCGGATTCAACCAGGATCTGGTTAACCGGCTGACCCAGTGCGTCTGTCTGGTAAGTCACCAGACGTTTACCCAGCCAGTGTTCAGCGAAAGCACGAATTTCTTCTTTGCTTTTCACGACTTTCACGCCGCCCGCTTTACCGCGGCCACCGGCATGAACCTGACATTTTACCACCCACGGACCGGCACCGATTTTCGATGCAGCCTCTTCCGCTTCACGCGGCGTGGAACAGGCGAAGCCCGTTGGTGCTGGCAGGCCGTAGCGCAGGAACAGCTGTTTCGCCTGATACTCGTGTAAATTCATGATGTTCTATCCATTCTTTAGTAGGAAGGCTTATCAGGGCACAGCGGGCTGTGCCACAGATTTTTACGATCTCTATTTCTTTCGTTCCGCCGGGGACTAAACGTCCAGCAGCAGACGAGCCGGATCTTCCAGCATTTCTTTAATGGTCACCAGGAAGCCGACCGATTCCCGGCCATCAACCAGACGGTGATCGTAGGACAGTGCCAGATACATCATTGGCAAGATCACAACCTGACCGTTCACCGCCATCGGACGATCTTTAATGGCATGCATGCCCAGAATTGCACTCTGCGGTGGGTTGATAATCGGGGTCGACATCAGTGAGCCGAAGACGCCGCCGTTGGTCACAGTAAAGTTACCGCCGGTCAGTTCTTCCACTTTCAGTTTGCCGTCACGGCCCTTGATCGCCAGCTCTTTGATTTGCTTTTCGATGTCAGCCATACCCAGCGTATCCACATCGCGCAGAACCGGCGTTACCAGGCCGCGAGGCGTAGAAACGGCGATGCTCACGTCGAAGTAGTTGTGGTAAACCACATCTTCGCCATCAATAGAAGCGTTCACTTCCGGGTAACGTTTCAGCGCTTCAACCACAGCTTTCAGATAGAAAGACATGAAGCCCAGGCGTACACCGTGACGTTTTTCGAAACCATCACCGTACTGCTTACGCAGATCCATGATTGGCTTCATGTTGATTTCGTTGAAGGTTGTCAGCATTGCGGTGCTGTTTTTCGCTTCAAGCAGACGCTCAGCAACACGCTTACGCAGACGGGTCATCGGGACGCGTTTTTCGCTGCGTGAACCCAGAGCCGGTGCGGCGCTGGTCGCGGCAGGAGCCACGGCTGGTGCAGCCGCAGGTTTCGCGTCTTTGGCTTTCGCCAGGTGTTGCTCGACATCTTCACGGGTCAGACGACCACCGACACCGCTGCCTTTGATCGCGTTGGCATCCAGAGAATGCTCGGCAATCAGACGGCGGATTGCCGGGCTGAGTGCGTCGTTGCTTTCTTCTTCCAGAGCGGCGGTATGGCGTGCAGCAGGAGTCGCTTCTTTATCGGAGCTTTTCTCAGTGCTTGGCTTGCCGGAACTGTTACCCGGACGAATGCGCGCCAGAATCTGACGGGAAATGACCGTTGCGCCTTCATCTTCGATAATGCTGTCCAGAATACCGGCTTCACTTGCCGGCACTTCCAGTACCACTTTATCGGTTTCAATTTCTACCAGTACATCGTCACGCTCAACGCTGTCGCCCGGTTTTTTATGCCAGGTTGCAACCGTCGCATCTGCCACGGATTCAGGAAGGTCAGGGACCAGAATATCTACGCTACTCATTATAAATCCTTCTTATGTTCCATAGTGTTAACTCACGCCAACGCGTTATTTAACGTTCAGCGCATCGTTAACCAGATCTTGCTGTTGCTTCTGGTGAACGGACATGTAACCCACTGCCGGAGAAGCAGAGGCCGGACGTCCTGCGTAACGTAAAGAAGCCCCGAAAGGAATCACTTCACGGAAGTTGTGCTGGCTGCAATACCACGCGCCCTGGTTCAGCGGCTCTTCCTGACACCAGACGAAATCATGAACGTGTGAGAATTTCTCAAGCACTTCCTGAATCGCTTTGTGCGGGAACGGGTACAGCTGCTCGATGCGGACAATCGCCACGTCGGTTTGCTCGTTTTTGCGACGCTGTTCCAGCAGGTCGTAGTACACCTTGCCTGAGCACATCACCACGCGCTTAACCTGTTTTGGATCCAGTTCGTCTACTTCACCAATCGCTGGCAGGAAGCTGCCGTTGGCCAGTTCATCGAGCGTAGAAACCGCCAGAGGATGACGCAACAGAGACTTCGGCGACATGACGATCAGAGGACGGCGCATACCGCGCAACGCCTGACGACGGATCATGTGGTAAACCTGCGCCGGGGTCGACGGGATACAAACCTGCATGTTTTGCTCAGCGCAAAGTTGCAGATAGCGTTCCAGACGCGCGGAGGAGTGCTCCGGCCCCTGCCCTTCGTAACCGTGCGGCAGCAACATCACCAGACCACACATGCGGCCCCATTTCTGTTCGCCGGAGCTGATGAACTGGTCGATAACCACCTGCGCACCGTTGGCGAAATCGCCGAACTGCGCTTCCCAGATGGTCAGCGTACGCGGCTCAGCCGTGGCATAACCGTATTCAAACGCCAGCACCGCTTCTTCGGAAAGAACGGAATCCCATACGTTGAACTCGCCCTGGCTGTTATGGATATTAGCCAGCGGCACGTATACGGAACCATTTTTCTGATTGTGGATCACAGCATGACGGTGGAAGAAGGTGCCGCGACCGGTATCTTCACCCGACAGACGGATTGGAATGCCTTCATCAACCAGCGTAGCGTACGCCAGATTTTCCGCGCCGCCCCAGTCGAATTTCTTATTACCTTCGGCCATCTCGTTACGGTCGCCGTAAATCTTGGCAACGCGTGACTGCATTTCGATAGCATCCGGCACATGGCTGACGCGGCGCGCCAGTTCCTGCAGGCGTTTCAGCTCAACCTTGTTCGGGTAAGCTTCATCCCACTCGTGGTTCAGATACGGTGACCAGGTGAACGTGTGCATGTCATTCTGACGCCACTCTTCCACCACACACTCTCCCGCATCCAGCGCATCACGATACAAATTGACCATTTCCGTGGCATCTTCGAGACTGGCCACGTTTTGCTCGGTCAGAATGTCAGCATAAATTTTACGCGGCGTCGGGTGCTTCTTGATCTTGTTATACATCAGTGGCTGGGTTGCGCTCGGTTCGTCGGCCTCGTTATGGCCGTGGCGACGGTAGCAAACCAGATCGATCATGACGTCACGTTTAAAGGTGTTACGGAAATCCAATGCCAGGCGGGTCACGAAAGCCACCGCTTCAGGGTCATCGGCATTGACGTGGAAAATCGGCGCCTGCACCATTTTCGCGATATCAGTACAGTAATCGGTGGAACGCGCATCTTTCGGATTCGAGGTGGTAAAGCCCACCTGGTTATTGATGACGATACGCACGGTACCGCCCACTTCATAACCGCGTGCCAGCGACATGTTCAGGGTTTCCTGAACCACACCCTGACCGGTAATCGCCGCATCACCGTGAATGGTGATTGGCAGAACCATATTGCTGCGCGCTTCGTCCAGACGATCACGACGGGCACGAACAGAACCGATCACCACCGGGCTCACGATTTCCAGGTGCGACGGGTTAAACGCCAGCGCCAGGTGAACCATTCCGCCTTCGGTTTCCACATCGGACGAATAGCCCATGTGGTATTTCACGTCACCGGTGCCCAGATGTTCTTTATGTTTGCCGGAGAATTCGTCAAACAAGTCCTGAGGTTTTTTCCCCAGTACGTTGATCAGCACGTTCAGACGGCCACGGTGCGCCATACCCAGCACCACTTCACGCGTTCCGTTTTTGCCTGCATGACGGATCATGTCTTTCAGCATCGGAACCAGCGCATCGCCACCTTCAAGAGAGAAGCGTTTTGCACCGGGGAATTTCGCGCCCAGATAACGCTCCAGACCTTCTGCTGCGGTCAGTTCTTTCAGGAACGTTTTCTTCTCGTCATTGGTGAATTTCGCACGACCGGCCACGGATTCGACGCGCTGTTGGATCCAGCGTTTCTCTTCGGTGTTGGTGATGTGCATGTATTCCACACCAATGGAACCGCAATAGGTTTGCTTCAGGGCTTTATACAGCTCGCCGAGCTGCATGGTTTCCTTGCCAATGGCAAAAGAACCGACGTTGAAGGTTTCCTGGAAATCAGCTTCAGTCAGATGATGGAACGCAGGATCCAGATCCGGTACATCGTCCAGTTTCCACAGGCCGAGGGGATCAAGGTTCGCGTTCTGATGACCACGGAAGCGGAAGGCATTGATTAACTGCAGCACCTTGACTTGCTTGGCATCCGTTTCAGGATCGCTGATGGAGGAATTGTAACGTGACGCATCTTTCGCCAGGCGGCGGAAGTAGTCGCGAGTTTGAGAATGGAGTTGCTCTGGTTTCACACCCACTGTTGGTAGCTGTTTAAAAATCGAACGCCAGCTATCGTCAACGGAACCAGGATCGGTTAAGTAGTCTTCATAGAGTTGTTCTATGTAAGACTGGTTCGCACCCGCCAGATAGGAGGAATCCAGCCAGGCCTTCATTGCGCCGTTCTGCATCGTGATCCCTTAAGCTTTGAAGCTTTAGTTTTCGCCGTGGTTAATAATATTGACCGTGATACACCGCGGTAAAACGGTTTTCCATACTAAAACAGTTCGTTGGTTGAGCGTTTGGCTCTTCAAGGAACCTTCAGAAATCCGCCAGATGCGTGACTGATTTTTGAAGTTGCCCTGCTTCTTTATCCCTTTTTTCCATCCCCCTGATTTTTACCCGGCTATCTTACTCCTGTCAGGCGCAACTTTGTTGCACTTGTTGCTACTTTGTTATTAAAAAATTACTTATTTGCTATCAAAGCCTCAGTTACGGCATTTGTAACTAAAGAAAGCGAAACCAAAAGCGGGTAAATAACAGCGGGAACCTGAGTTCCCGCTGATGGCATCACCTTATGAACTCAGGCGCCCCGCTGTAGCAGCATCGATTTGATATGGCCGATCGCTTTCGTCGGGTTCAAACCTTTAGGGCACACACTCACACAGTTCATGATGCTGTGGCAGCGGAATACGCTGAAAGCATCGTTCAGATCGTCGAGGCGCGGTTGCGTTTCGGTATCGCGGCTGTCGATGAGGAAACGGTAAGCGGCCAGAAGGCCAGCCGGACCGACAAATTTGTCCGGATTCCACCAGAACGAAGGACAGGAGGTTGAGCAGCAGGCGCAGAGAATACATTCGTATAATCCGTCGAGCTTTTCACGGTCATCCGGCATCTGCAAATGCTCACGCGCCGGAGGATTTTTCCCATCATTCAACAGGTAAGGCTTAATCTTCTCATACTGCTTATAGAATTGTCCCATGTCCACAACAAGGTCACGCACAACAGGCAACCCAGGCAACGGACGGATAACAATTTTCTTGTTGCCATTACGCAGCGTCGAAACCGGCGTGATACACGCCAGACCGTTTTTACCGTTCATGTTCACGCCGTCAGACCCGCAAACACCTTCACGGCATGAGCGGCGGAAAGCCAGCGTCGGATCCTGTTCTTTCAGCAAAATCAGCGCGTCGAGCAACATCATATCGCGCCCTTCTTTGGCTTCCAGCACGTAATCCTTCATGTACGGAACATCATCGACGTCCGGGTTGTAGCGATAAATCGAAAATTCAATTTTCATAATCTGTTTCCGCTCCGCCCTAGTAAGTACGCGCTTTCGGCGGGAACGCCGCGCGAAGCTTAGGCTGCATGTTCACCTCACGGCGGGTCATGCTTTCTGTTTCCGGCTGATACAGCGTATGGCACAGCCAGTTCGCATCATCACGTTCAGGGAAGTCGAAGCGGCTGTGAGCGCCACGGCTTTCTGTACGGTAGTTTGCGGAGACAGCCGTTGAGAACGCAGTTTCCATCAGGTTATCCAGCTCCAGACACTCGACGCGCTGGGTGTTGAATTCTGAGGAGGTATCATCCAGACGCGCGCTTTTCAGGCGTTCACGGATTACTTTCAGCTCTTCCAGACCTTTCGCCATCGCATCCCCTTCGCGGAAGACCGAGAAGTTATTCTGCATGCACGATTGCAGGTCTTTACGGATAGCCACCGGATCTTCACCCGAACGGGTGTTGTTCCAGCGGTTCAGACGCTCGAGAGACACATCGATATCGTCCTGAGACGCATCGCGGCTTGCGCCCTGCTCCTGAATGGATTCCTGCAAGTGCATACCGGCTGCACGGCCAAAGACCACCAGATCGAGCAGTGAGTTACCGCCGAGACGGTTGGCACCGTGAACGGAAACGCAGGCAATTTCGCCGACCGCGAACAGGCCGGGGATCACTTCATCCTGACCCTGTGCGTTCACACGCAGCGCCTGACCAGTCACTTTGGTCGGAATGCCGCCCATCATATAGTGGCAAGTTGGGATAACAGGGATCGGCTCTTTAACCGGATCGACGTGCGCAAAGGTACGCGACAATTCCAGAATACCCGGCAGACGGGATTCCAGAACGTCTTTACCCAGATGATCGAGTTTCAGTTTGGCGTGCGGGCCCCACGGACCTTCGCAGCCACGGCCTTCACGGATTTCGATCATGATGGAACGCGCCACCACGTCACGACCCGCCAGGTCTTTGGCATTTGGCGCATAACGTTCCATGAAACGTTCGCCGTCTTTATTGAGCAGATAACCACCTTCACCACGGCAGCCTTCTGTTACCAGAACGCCGGCACCGGCAATGCCGGTCGGGTGGAACTGCCACATTTCCATATCCTGCACCGGCACACCTGCACGCAATGCCATGCCCACGCCGTCGCCGGTATTAATGTGCGCATTGGTGGTGGACTGATAAATACGGCCTGCACCGCCGGTTGCCAGCACGGTCGCTTTGGCTTTGAAGTAAACAACTTCACCGGTTTCGATACAAATTGCGGTACACCCGACGATCGCGCCGTCCTGGTTTTTCACTAAATCCAGTGAATACCATTCGGAGAAAATCGTGGTGTGGTTTTTCAGGTTTTGCTGATACAGCGTGTGCAGCAAGGCGTGACCGGTACGGTCGGCTGCTGCCGCGGTACGTGCCGCCTGCTCGCCGCCGAAGTTCTTCGACTGGCCGCCAAACGGACGCTGATAAATACGGCCATCATCAAGACGGGAGAAAGGCAATCCCATGTGTTCGAGTTCCAGAATCGCTTCCGGCCCGGTTTTACACATATATTCAATGGCGTCCTGATCACCGATGTAGTCGGAACCTTTTACGGTGTCGTACATATGCCATTCCCAGTCATCCTCATGCGTGTTACCCAGCGCAACGGTAATACCGCCCTGAGCAGACACCGTATGGGAGCGGGTCGGGAAGACTTTGGAAATCAGGGCGCAGGACAGGCCCTGTTGTGAAATCTGTAACGCGGCACGCATACCGGCGCCACCTGCACCGATAACGACAGCATCAAACTCTCTGACTGGCAGATTCATTTACTACGCTCCCCAAACAACAATTGTTCCGTAAAGTAGGTAAACCACTAACGTGACGACGATGGCCAGTTGCAGCACCAGTCGGACAGCCAGCGGTTTGACATAGTCCGTTAACACCTGCCACATGCCGATCCACGCATGAATCAAAATCGACAGCAATGCCAGCAGTGTGAATACTTTCGTGATGGAGGAAGAGAAGAAGCCATGCCAGACATCAAAAGTCAGTTCCTGAGCCAGAACCACAAAGCCCAGAATATAAAGGATGTACAAGGTGAGGATGATCGCGGAAGCACGCAGTAACAGCCAGTCGTGCACACCATTGCGTCCCAATGCAGAAACGTTGCTTACCATACGAGGACTCCAGCCAGAATTGACAGCACGACGGTCAGACCGATTGCCACCTGGGCAGAACGGGTACCGGCAGCCAAACTCTCTTCGATATAGCCAAAATCCATCAGCAAGTGGCGGACGCCACCGCAAACGTGATAGGCCAGCGCAGTGAGTATTCCCCAAAAGATGAATTTGACGAAGAAGCTATTCATGATGGCCGCAGCCTGTGCAAACCCTTCAGGAGAAGAGAGAGACAAACCTAACAGCCAGAGGAGGATACCGACGGCGACGAAGGTTATTACGCCAGAGACTCGGTGTAAGATGGACGCTATCGCAGTAACGGGAAACCGGATCGTTTGCAGATCCAGATTGACAGGTCTTTGTTTTTTCACGGTTTTGCCCACACAGCTCTTATTATTTTACTTCCTCCGGCCCGGAGCAGTATGTCAGACAGCATCTATCCTTCGTTCTTTGCGCCGCTGGTGCGTTGGCTGCGTTTACTCACCCTAATCACTGACTGGAGTCAGCTCATAGGGACTCGTTCGCTTGCCGCCTTCCCGCAACGCAAATGACCTGGATATATCAGAGCTAAAAGCTCAACTTCTCCCGCGCTCAAACAACGACATCCGATGTGCTTAAACGGCGCGATAGTCAATTTTCAAAGCCGTAACGTAAAGGCCAGGAAAATGATGCTGGGTGCTCCTACTTCGGATTGCCCGGAGACCTTGTAGGAGTATAGGTTGATCACATTCTTATTACAATTGCCCTACAAATGCTTTATTCACATTTCTTTTAAACAGTGAGTTAGCTCTCATTTTCCATAAAAGGCACAAAATAAATTATCTAGTTTGACATTTGATCAACATTTCCATTACATATGAGCTATCCCTAAAGGACTGTGATACTGAGCACATACCGGCTGACACCAACCGCACCAAAAAGGTGAAAGTCTCTGAAGAATCAGTGGATCACACAATCGTGATGCAGGGTCTTCCCTGTAGCCCCAAGTTATGCAAAAGTGGGGATTGTGTAAATCCTCATACTCTTCACAGGTACTGAGCGACAGAACAGTAATGATTTACCGAATCGTTAACAACGATGAAACGCCGCTTGTTGGTCACAGAGCAGTCTGAGACTGCAATTCGACTCAGCTCTACGTTCCCTCCCTATCCGATCGCAGAGTTAAGGCTGACAATAATAATGACCTTTCAAGGCGTCGCTTCCAGGCATTTCTGTTGTTACTGATTTTTAAAAATAAGGCGCTAAGGAGACTGTAAATGGCTGATAAGAAAGCGACACTTACCCTACAAGGTCACGACCCGATTGAACTGAGCGTGCTCACCGGCTCGCTGGGTCAGGATGAAATTGATATCCGTACCCTCGGTTCAAAAGGTCTTTTTACCTATGACCCCGGTTTCACCTCTACTGCATCCTGCGAATCCAAAATCACCTATATCGACGGTGACGAAGGTATTCTGTTACACCGCGGCTTCCCGATTGACCAGCTTGCGCAAGAGTCAACCTTCCTGGAAGTCAGCTACCTGCTGCTGAACGGCGAAGCGCCAACCCCGGAGCAGTTCGAAGAATTTAAAACTAATGTGACCCGTCACACTATGGTTCACGAGCAGATCACCCGCCTGTTCCACGGTTTCCGTCGTGACTCTCACCCGATGGCCGTACTGTGCGGCGTGACCGGCGCACTGGCGGCGTTTTATCACGACTCCATTGATGTCGAAAACGAACGTCACCGCGAAATTGCCGCTTACCGTCTGCTGTCCAAAATGCCGACCGTTGCCGCAATGTGTTACAAATATTCTATCGGCCAGCCGTTTGTGTATCCGCGCAACGACCTGTCTTATGCCGGTAACTTCCTGCACATGATGTTCTCCACGCCGTGTGAAGAATATAAAGTGAACCCGATTCTGGAACGCGCGATGGATCGTATTTTGATCCTGCATGCTGACCACGAGCAGAACGCGTCGACATCTACCGTGCGTACCGCCGGTTCTTCTGGCGCTAACCCGTTCGCCTGTATCGCAGCCGGTATCGCTTCCCTGTGGGGACCTGCGCACGGCGGCGCTAACGAAGCCGCGCTGAAAATGCTGGAAGAAATCAGCAGCGTGGATCACATCCCGGAATTCGTAAAACGTGCGAAAGACAAAAATGATTCTTTCCGCCTGATGGGCTTCGGTCACCGTGTTTACAAAAACTACGACCCGCGCGCCACAGTGATGCGTGAAACCTGTCATGAAGTGCTGAAAGAGCTGGATCTGAAAGACAACCTGCTGGAAGTAGCGATGGAGCTGGAACATATCGCGCTGAACGACCCGTACTTCATCGAGAAAAAACTGTATCCGAACGTCGATTTCTATTCAGGCATCATCCTGAAAGCCATGGGCATTCCGTCGTCCATGTTTACCGTGATCTTCGCGATGGCGCGTACCGTTGGCTGGATTGCTCACTGGAGCGAAATGCACCAGGACGGCATCAAAATCGCCCGTCCTCGTCAGCTTTACACCGGCTACGACAAACGCGATTTCCATTCTCAGCTGAAAAAATAAGTTCTAATTACTCAGACTTTAAAGGCTCCCGCGGGAGCCTTTTTCATTTCAACGTTTTCATCACACCTGACAAACCGGGCACCAGAAAAATGGCCGTGATGACACGCTGGATTTCGCTATCGGATCGCCGCAACGCTCGCAGGGTTTCCCCGTCCGCCCGAAAACTTTAAAACGAAACAGCGCACCGTGATGCACATTTTCATCCATTGTACCGCGCGTGGCGTAGGACAAACGCGCGACGGACAAACAGGCATCGGCCAGTGCATCCAGCTCTGCGTCATTCAGTTCATTCGGTTTATGGTCGGGCAGCAATTTTGCCAGCCACAGAATTTCCGCCCGCAGATAATTTCCTAATCCGGCCAGAAATGCCTGATCAAGCAACATCCCGCCGAGCTGACGGTTGCGGAATCTCGGCGAAAGTAACCGCTCACGAACCTGAGCGACGGTCAGGGTTTCATCCAGCACGTCCGGCCCGATACGTTGCAGGAACGGATGATTTTCAATTTCCGCCGTATCGTAAAGCCCGATCTCAGACGCGCTGTACAGCAAGATCGCCGCATCCGTGGTTTCGAGTTTTACCCGCAGCGAACGCTTGGTTTCCTTCGGGGTTTCACCGGCCTGAATAACCCGCCAGACGCCATAAAGCTGGTTGTGGCTGTAGAGCGTCAGGCCATTGGAAAAGTGCGTCAGCAACGCTTTTCCGCGGGTTTCAATCGCCGTAATTTTGGTACCACGTAATGCGGACTGGTAAGGCTTCAGATTAGGGAAAGCAAACCAGACATCCGTGAGCGGCTTGTTCACCACCGCAGCTGCCAGCAAATCGGCAGCGCGGCGGATTTCAGGACCTTCAGGCATCAGTGAGTCGCACCCTCGGCAATTTTCAAATCCTGCTCAGTATGCAGCGCGATAGCAATTGTCAGCTCAAGCGCATTCAGCACAGTGTGAACTGACATACTCGGCGCGCCCGGATGCTTCGCCGCCTGCTCCGGCAGATAAGGAATATGGATAAAACCGCCCTTCACCACTTTGCACGACGGCTGGGCAAGACGATGCAGCAGGCCATACATAATGTGATTACACACATAGGTGCCCGCCGTTTGCGAGACAGAAGCCGGAATACCGGATTCGCGTAACCCGCTCACAATGGTTTTGATCGGCAAGGTGGAGAAATACGCGGCAGGGCCGTCGGCGACAATCGTCTCATCCACCGGCTGATTGTTATCGTTATCAGGGATACGCGCATCGTTGATGTTTATCGCCACGCGTTCGATGCTGAAATCACTGCGACCGCCCGCCTGCCCGACGCAAATCACCATTTCAGGCTGCACTTCATCAATAGCGACATTCAGCGCGTCGATAGCTTTGCCAAACACGCACGGCAACTGGCGAACCACAATTTTCGCCCCGGACAACTCCAGATCGCCCAACTGCTTCACCACTTCCCAGGACGGATTAATTTTTTCACCATCAAACGGCTCAATACCGGTGACTAAGACTTTACGCATAGGTATTCCCCTGATTTTGCTGAAGTCAGCCTGCGCTGACCTGAATATCCCGCTCACCAAACGCTTCGCGCAGACGGCGCGCAAAGGTCAGTGCATGCTCACCATCACCATGAAGACAAACGGTGTCGGCCTGCACCGGCACCCAGACGCCTCCGCGGCTGAGTACTTTCTGTTCCCGCACCATCGCCAGCGTCTGATCCAGCGCCAGTTCATCGCTCTCAATCATCGCATCCGGCTGGCTGCGCGGCACCAGCGTGCCGTTACTCTGATAACGCCGGTCGGCAAACACTTCCTGCCGCGTTTGCAGCCCGAGACGTTCACCGGCCCGGATAAGTTCGCTTCCCGCCAGCCCGACTAAACGAAGGGTCGGGTCAACGTCATACACTGCGCGGGCAATGGCATCCGCCAGCAGCGCGTCGGTTGCCGCCTGGTTGTACAACATGCCGTGCGGTTTTACATGCACCATTTTGCCGCCTTCGGCGCGGGTGATCGCAGCGAGTGCGCCGAGCTGATACACCACCTGCGCATACACAGTTTCCGGCGGAAGTTGCATGGCCGTCCGGCCAAAGTTCTCGCGATCCGGAAAGCTCGGATGCGCGCCAATCGCCACGCCGTATTTCAGCGCCCAGCGCACGGACTGCTGCATGGTTTGCGCGTCTCCGGCATGAAAACCGCAGGCGATATTCGCCGAACTGACGAGCTGTAGAAGCGCCTCGTCGTTGGCGCAGCCTTCACCCAGATCGGCATTCAGATCAACGACCATGCAGCCCCCGTTTCACCTGTTCAATAAATAATGTCTGTTCACGCAGCGCTTTCTGCGCTTCTTCCGGCGTGCATTTTACAAAGTGAATTGGCTCGCCAAGGCGGATTTGCGCCAGATTGTACAAATCGGCTTCGATTACACAGGCAATGCGCGGATAACCCCCGGTGGTCTGCGCATCGGCCATCAGCACAATCGGCTGACCACCGTGCGGAACCTGCACCACGCCGGGAAGCAGCCCGTGGGAAAGCAGCTCGCGGTCGGTTTCGCGTTTCAGCACATGCCCGTGAAGACGATATCCCATGCGGTTACTTTGCGGGCTGAGCTGCCAGGCGGCGCGCCAGAACTCTTCGCGCGACTTAGCGCTGAACTCCTGATATTCCGGCCCCGGCAAGGCACGAATGCGGTTGCCAAACAGCAGTTGTTTAATGCCGCCGGAATGCTTCGGCTGCCGGTATGAGTCGCCGGTGGGCAGTTGATCGCCGTCCTGCAACTGACGCCCCTCAAAACCGCCAAATCTGGCTTTCAGATCCGTACTGCGTGACCCCATGATTTCCGGCACATCAATACCACCGGAAATCGCCAGATAGCTGCGCATCCCGCGCGCGGGCATTTTCATGGTCAGAATCTGACCCGGCTTCACCGGATAGTTCCAGCCGGTCCAGATTTCTTTGCCGTCGAGCTGCGCATGGCAACCTGCGCCGGTCAGCGCAATCCACCCTTCGCGGTGAAACTCCGCGCTGAACTGGCCCAGCGTGATTTCCAGACCGGCGGCATTTTCGTCATTGCCGACCAGCAGATTGGCAATCCGCAACGCCGGTGTATCCAGCGCACCGGACTGGCTGACGCCCTGCCTGCGATAACCATTGCGCCCCAAATCCTGAACGGTGGTAAACATCCCTGCGCGTAAAACCTTCAACATACGCCCTCCTTTTGTGGCACGAACCGTACGCTGTCACCCGGCAGGAGCAATGTCGGAATTTCACGCAGCGGATCAAACATCACCAGCGGCGTTTGCCCGATCAGCTGCCAGCCACCCGGCGTAGCGAGCGGATAAATGCCGGTCTGGCTGCCGCCGATCCCGACCGAGCCTGCGGGTACAGAAAGACGCGGTTCGCCGTGGCGTGGTGTGGCGAGTTTCTCGGACATACCGCCCAGATACGGGAACCCGGGCTGGAACCCCAGAAAATAGACGGTGTAATCAATGCCGGAATGCAGTGCCACAACGTCGCTCTCAGACATACCGGTGTGGCGCGCGACATTCCCGAGATCCGGCCCGTGCCCGCCGCCGTAAATCACAGGGATCTCAATTAAACGCGATTCAGGCACGATGGCCTCGCTCTCTTCCCACCAGGTTTGCAGGCGCTCAATCGCGTCCAGCGCAGAACTCTGGGCATCGGTCAGAAGAACGGTCAAATTATTCATGCCAGGAATGACTTCACGTACGCCGGGATAGGCAGCACGATCCTGCAAACGCTGGGTCAGCCCCCAGATCCGTTGCTGGCTTGCCAGCGACACCGGCGGTTCCAGTTCCAGCACTACTGCGCGTTCACCCAGCAGATAACATCGTGCTCGTTGCACTCAGGCACTCCTTAAAGAAAGGTTGTGGATCATCAGGTTATTCAGCAACTCAATGAATCGAAACTTACTCTCTGTTATGCGTGAAACTGACCGGACATGTCAACCTGTCCGCCCGTGCTTTCCCGGCTTCAGGGTTTCCCCCGCCGCCTTCAACTGCTACTCTCAGAAATGTTGCTGTTTTTTTTAGCGTTTGGATAACGCTTTCGCCACAAATGAAAGGGAGACGTCGTGAAAAAGCCACTGGCCTTATTTTTTCCGCTCTACACCACCACATTACTGATGCTGTTGGGTTCCGGCCTGCTCACTACCTACATTTCCCTGCGCCTGTCGGCGATTAACGTCAGCGGCGCGATGATCGGTGCCATCATTGCGGCGAACTACATCGGGCTGGTGATCGGCGGCAAAGTCGGCCATATCCTGATCGCCCGCGTCGGGCACATCCGCGCCTACGTATCCTGTTCCGGGATTATCACCGCCGCCGTACTCGGTCACGGCCTGACCGACATTATCCCGGTCTGGGTGGTGCTGCGCCTGATCATCGGTCTGTGCATGATGGTGCAATATATGGTGCTGGAAAGCTGGCTCAACGATCAGGCCGAAGCGAACCAGCGCGGCGTGGTCTTCGGCTTTTATATGGTGGCGTCGTATCTCGGGATGTCGCTCGGTCAGGTCGTTCTGATGCTCAACAGCGATTTAGGCGTCAGCACACTGATCGTTATCGCGCTGTGTTTTGCGCTGTGTCTGGTGCCGATTGCATTAACCACGCGCACCAACGTCGGCCATATGTCTCCCGCGCCGATGGAGCTGAAATTCTTCATCCGTGCCATTCCCAAAGTACTGGCGATCACGTTGGTCATCGGCATGGTGGTCGGTTCGTTCTACGGTATGGCACCGATTTACACCAGTCAGCAATCGCTCACTACGCAGCAAACCGGTCTGTTTATGGCGCTGGCGATTTTCGCCGGGCTGCTGGCCCAGTTCCCGCTGAGCTGGCTGTCTGACCGCTATAACCGCAACATGCTGATGCGGATTAACGCCATTTTGCTGGCGCTGACGGCGCTGCCCCTGGCGCTGTTCAGCCATATCTCTTTCCCGCTGCTGCTCGGCATCGGTTTTATCGTCAGCCTGATGCAGTTCACGCTCTATCCGCTGGTGGTCGCGCTGGCGAATGACATGATTGAGCCGGAGCGGCGCGTTTCGCTTTCCGCCTGTTTGCTGATGGCATTTGGCGTCGGTGCCTGTATCGGGCCGTTAGCCGTTGGCGCGCTGATCCAGCCGCTGGGCGGCAATATTCTGTATGCCTTTTTCGCACTGTGCGGCGCAGGCATTGTGGCGTTAAGCCGTACATCCAAGAAAGAAGAAGAAACGCAAATGGCGGTCGATGCACCCGTTCCGCACATCGCCATGCCGGACAGCCTGAGCAGTTCACCGCTGTCACCGGCGCTGAATCCGGCCTTTGATGAACAGATGATTCAGGACACCATGCCCGCCCCCGAAAACGTGGTTGAACCGGTTATCGGAGAGACAGACGAAGAGCCCGTCGAGGAAGAAGAGGAAAGCAAATATCCACCGCAGGGTGCAGACCCTGAAGTGGATACCGGATTACAGCGGGCATTTACGCTGCTGGAAGACAGCGTTTCAGAAAATAGTATTGCCGAAGAAACAACCGAAAAGAAAAATTAAGCCGGGTTATCGATGTCGATAAACATCACATCTAACCCGTGCTCATTTTGCAGCCATTCGCCCAGCGCTTTCACGCCGTAACGTTCTGTGGCGTGATGGCCAGCAGCGAAGAAATGCAGCCCCATCTCGCGTGCGATGTGAATGGTTTGCTCAGAAACCTCACCGCTGATAAACGCATCCACGCCAAATTCTGCCGCTTTCTGAATATAGCCCTGACCACCGCCTGAACACCACGCCACACGACGGATTTCCGCCGGTGCATTTTGCGCACTGTGCAGAACGCTGCGATCCAGAATTCTTTCGATGCGCTGACGGAATTCGTTGCCGCTAAGCGGCGTATCGAGCTCGCCATACGGCAGCAGCAACGCGATTTCACCCTGTACGGTAATGCCAAACAGTTTCGCCAGCTGCGAGTTATTGCCCAGCTCCGCGTGACCGTCGAGCGGCAAATGATAGGCGTACATATTGGTGTCAGTCGCCAGCAACGTTTTAAGACGGTTGCGTTTCATGCCGCGAATTTCAACCGGTTCGTCTTTCCAGAAATAACCGTGGTGAACCAGAATCGCATCGGCTTCAACAGCGATGGCGGCATCCAGCAGATCCTGAGAAGCCGTCACGCCGGTCACGATGCGCTGCACATTACTGCGGCCTTCGACCTGCAAACCGTTCGGCGCATAATCTTTGTAGTTGCTGATATCCAGTTTCTGGTTAATCAGCTTTTCAAGCTGGAAATTGTTCATGGAGTTTCACTTATCTGTCATGGCGAATGCAGCAGATAATATACGACAACGCCAGTCCTGCTCAAAATCAATGACGGGAACTGCCGGATTGTTATTCTGGTTTCCTCACTTTTCAACGGACTGAAGAAGATGCAGGAAAATGATTGCGACGTCATTATCGTCGGCGGCGGAATAGCCGGTTGCACCAGTGCATTGCTGTTAGCCCGCGCGGGCCTTAGCGTTATTTTGCTGGAAAGAGGCGCACAGGCGGGAAGCAAAAACAGTTCAGGCGGACGCATTTATACGCATACCCTTTCACAAATCCTGCCCGATTTCGCGCAAAGCGCCCCGCTTGAACGCCGCGTAACGCAGGAAAGGCTCTCAATGCTGACAGGCGACAGCATGACAACGTTGGATCACCGGCAGACTGCTGACGCCGCATGCTCATGGACCGTATTGCGTGCGCGGTTTGATCCCTGGCTGATGGAACAGGCGCAGCTCGCCGGTGCGCAGTGCATTACGGATACGCAGGTCGAAGGGTTGATGAAGCAAGGCAACCGCGTGACCGGCGTCAGAATCGGCGATGACCTGCTGACTGCGCGCGCCGTTATTCTGGCGGAAGGTGCGAATTCGCTTCTGGCGCAACGGTGTCTCGCCTCGCCAAAACCCTCTGCGGAAAACATGGCAACGGGCGTAAAAGAGGTGCTCGCGCTGCCGCGTGAAAAGCTGGAAGAACGTTTCGGGCTGGAAGGCGATCAGGGCTGCGCATGGCTGTTTTCGGGGCAGCCGACCGCCGGAAAAGTCGGTGGCGGTTTTCTGTATACCCATCGAGACACCCTCTCGCTCGGCGTGGTCTGCAACCTTTCTCAGCTCAGCGATAGCGCGCGCAGCCTGCCGCAGATGCTCGATGACTTCAAACAACATCCCGCCCTGCGCCCGTTGCTTAAACAGGCTGAAGTCATGGAATACAGCGCGCACATGATCCCCGAAGGCGGGCTGAATGCCCTCGCACCGCTGTCAGGCGATGGCTGGCTGGTTGCCGGTGACTGCGCCGGTTTTTGTCTGAATGCCGGGCACACGGTTCGCGGAATGGATCTGGCGATGATGTCTGCGCAGGCTGCGGCCGTAACGCTGATTCATGCGCACCGGAAAAGCGATTTCAGCGCCGCCTCACTTTCCCTATACCGCGAGCATTTGCAGCGCAGCACGCTGTGGCCGCTGATGACGCAATACCGCCATTTGCCCGCCGATTTACTCCGATCGCCGCAGGCTTTCAGCCGCTATCCGCAACTTTCCGCTGATATGCTGCACAGTCTTTTTCACGTCGGCGAACAACCGTCCGTGCCGCTTCGCCGTTTACTCTGGCGTCATGCCCGCCGTGCCGGGTTGTGGCAGTTACTGAAAGACCTGCGTAAAGGAGCGCGTAGCCTGTGAACCTGAATGACAAACTCGCCAAAAATTACTATCAGCCGGAAAATACCGCCCACATCGTGGTGGCCGGCAACGCGCAGCAAAGTGCGCTGAAGATCCTGCTGAATGCCTGCCCGGCCGGGCTTTACCGGATGAACGAAACCGGAGAAATCACCTTTGATCCGAACGGCTGTCTTGAATGCGGCACCTGCCGCATTGTCTGCCACGACGAGGCGTTTTCCCTCTGGCGTTATCCGGCTGCCGGTTGCGGTGTGACATTTCGTTTCGGGTAAAACTCTGGGAGGTGGCGCGGGGTTGTAAACACGGAAAGCTGCTATGTTTTCAGTTGCATAACATTACATTTCAACGGAGCTTCTCCTGTGTCTATTTTGCAATTATTGAATCAACACCCGGTCATCGCCGCAGTGAAAGACACTGAAAGCCTGAACGCTGCCCTGCTGTCGGACTGCAAGATAATCTCAGTGCTGTACGGGAATATCTGCAATATCGGCGCGATTGTTCAGCGGATCAAAAAGGCTGAAAAATACGCGTTTATCCATGTCGATCTGCTGGACGGCACGTCCAATAAAGAGATCGTGATTAATTTTCTGAAAATCGTCACCACGGCAGATGGCATCATCAGCACCAAAGCCTCGATGATCAAAGCCGCGAAAGCGCAGGGATTTTTTGGTATTCACCGGATGTTTCTGCTCGACTCGATTTCATTTCACAACATCGATAAACAGGTGGCGCAGTCGAACCCGGATTGTGTGGAAATCTTGCCGGGCTGCATGCCGAAAGTGCTGGGCTGGGTATCGGAGAAAATCGATCTGCCGATTATTGCCGGCGGGCTGGTATGTGATTTAGAAGATGCTACCAGCGCGCTGAACGCCGGTGCCGTGGCCGTTTCCACCACCAACACCGGCGTCTGGCAGCTGAAATTCTAAACGCTGGTGCAGGAATAACACGCGGCGAGCGCGGACAAAACATCATCCAGATCGTCCACAATGCCGACGTCCGCCTGCGCAAAAATCGCGGCATGCGGGTCGGTATTGATTGCCACGATAAACTCACTGCGATCAATGCCTGCCATCAACGCCGCGGCACCTGACGCTCCGGCCACGATGCACACGTCGGGCGCTGCGACCACGCCGGAAATCCCCACCATCCGCGACATCTCACACCAGGCATTCATCGCCACAGGACGGCTGCATCCCGGCTCTGCGTGGATTTGCCGGGCGAATGCCTCCAGCCGCCGCACTTGTTCCGCGCTGCCTGCTCCCTGCCCGATCACCAGAACGGCGGAGGCATAATGCAAACCGTTATCCGGCAGTTGCGGTTCCTGCTGAAAATCCACCAGCCAGCCAGCTGGCGCAGACGGCGCTGAAAAATCCGTTTCCTGGGCGTGAACTGGCGTGGTTCGCGCGGGTTTCCCGCCCGTTGCCGCCACCGAAATACACAGCGAAGAACCGTTCAGCGTTCGCGTCGCCCACATCCGGCTGCCGTACGCGGGCCTGACCACACGCCAGTGCGTATCACTTCTTTCGGCTTTAACGACGCCGGTTCCACTGACACAACCGATCCGGTACGCCAGCCGTGTGGCCAGTTCGTCCGCCGCTTCACCGCTTGCGCACAGTAAAAGTTTTGCCGGACGCTGATCAAACAAAGCCGTCAGTGCCTCTAGCGCCGGTTCTGCCAGGCCGTTTTCGGGAAGCGAAATCCAGACGATATGCCGCACATCGCAGGCCATTTGCGGTAAGACATCCGGCTTATCTGCGTCATACAACAACCACATCTCGGCGGAACCGGATAACATCGGATTCGCGCGGAGAAAATCATTTTGCATCTGCGCCTGCGACAAAAATCCCCGCTGGCGGCAGTCAAGAATAATAGCGATGTTCATCGGTTTCCCCGCGATTTCAGGTAACCGGTATACAGCGTCAGGGCTTTGTCCGCCGGGCTGCCGCCTTCGATGATCATTGCGCCGCGTCGCGCATTTCTCAGAGCCAGCGTAACGACCGGCACCGGCGGTAATTTCGCGAGCGATTCTGCCCGCAGGACATCAAGAGGTTTGCGCGCCGCCGCCAGTTTTTGTTTCAGCGTCGGAATACGCAACAGGCGATCCTGCGCAGCCTGCCCGGCGACCAGCACTACCGGCAGCCGCACAGTGAGTGTCTGCACCGCTTCCGGCGTTTTCCTGACGACGCGCAACAACGTTGGGTCTTCAGCGCGCCTGATATCGCAAACCTGCGTGATACACGGCCAGCCCAGCATTTCCGCCAGCAGCGGCCCGGTTTGCCGGTTCTGCCCTTCACTGCTCTGCGGGCCTAAAATAATCACCCCGGTTTTATCGTCCTGATGATGGAAACCGGCAATCAGCACAGCGATGGCTTCGGGATGAAAACGCAGATCCTCAGCCCCTGCGTCAATGCGCACCGCGCGCTGAAAATCCAGCGCCAGCAACGTTTTCAGCACCGGTGTGGTCTGTTCGCCGCCGACGGTGAGCAATGTCAGGCTGGCGTCGGTGAGGCTCAGGGCCATGTCTGCCGCGCTCTGGTCAAATCCGCTCAGCTGCCGGCGGGCGAAATCATAGGAAATGCCCTTTTGCTCAGCCGCCTGCCAGTCGCTGGCCGAAAGCATCGATAAATCCGGTTCCACTTTTACGCACACAACAATATTCACAGGCCATTTCCTTGTTTCGCCACGGTAAGCGGTGAAGACGCGCCGACCAGCGTCATTCCTTTAGTTTCCGGTGCCCAGAGAATCGAAATGACCGCGCCCAGCAGCAATATTCCCGCCAGCAGCAGCGTGGTGTTTTGGATCCCCAGCGTCAGCACGGAAACCGGCAGTAAACCGGTGCCGATAGCCGAACCGAAACGGCTCATCGACGTCGCAAATCCGACGCCCAGCGAGCGGATATCGGTGGGGAAACTCTCAGCCGGAAACACGCCGACCAGATTGCTGACCGCTGAAATAGCCAGTGTGAACAGGGCAAACAGAAAGAGCGTTAATCCGGCATAGCCTTCAGGAAGTACGCTCATCACAGCGAGACAAAACGTCAGCAAAAGGAACGAGCCAATCAGAAAGCCGCGTCGGGAGCAGGTCACCGTCAGGCCGATTCCGGCCAGCGAGCCCGCCACCAGCAAGGTATTGAGAAGCAAATCAGTGCTCAGGCCGGGCGTCAGGCCAATGAGGGCGATAATGGCGGGCAAAAATGTATAAATCGCAAAATACGGCACCACCAGACAGACAAAGAACAGGCTGTTAAACGCCGTCCGCCGCCAGTATCTGGCCGAAAAAAGGGTTTTAAGATGATGCGAAGTCGCCACGGCGATCTCATCGTTAAGCGTGACGTTCGGGCCAAAACAGCGCAGCACCACGCGATGCGCCGCTGCGAATTGCCCTTTTTGCATCAGCCAGCGCGGAGATTCCGGCGTGCCGATGCGCAGCAACATAATCAGAACCGCCGGGATCGCCGATGAGGCCAGAAGCCAGCGCCAGGCGTCCGGGCCGAAATCGGCCATCAGATGGCCGGTCAGCGTGGCGCTGACGTAGCCGAGCGTCCATATCACGCTGAAAGAACCGAGCAAAATGCCCCGGTGTTTACGCGGGGAAAACTCCGCCAGCATGGTGTGCCCGACGGAATAATCACCGCCCAGCCCGATACCCACCAGCACGCGCAGCCAGAACAACTGTTCCGGCGTCTGGGCAAAAAACTGACCAACAGAGGCCAGCGTGATGATGATAAAGCTGTAATTAAAGATTTTCTGGCGGCCAATATGATCGGATAACCATCCCAGAAACAGGCTGCCGATAAACAGGCCAAACAGCGCGGAACTGCCGATCAGCCCCTGCCAGAACGGCGTCAGCTGCATTTGCGGCGTGAGCTGAACCAGTGCAAAACCAATCATGCCGAGCACATAACCGTCTGTCAGATGCGCGCCGAACGTCAGCCCGGCCATTTTGATGTGAAAGGCGTTGAGCGGAATGTCATCCATACTGACCTGAACCGTTTTATCTGCGGCCATGTTTCGCTCCGTGTCGGGTGATTCTCATTATTCTTCCCTTTTAAGAAGGGAAAATGGGGGGTGAACTCAAACTGCATAGCCGCCAGCCAAGCCCCCTCCTAACACCTCCCCCTTCACAGGGGGAGGTGTAAATCACATTATTTTTCAATCGGATAAATTGTGCCCGCATTCATGATCCCTTTCGGGTCGTAAACGTCTTTCAGCGCCTTCAGAATGTAGTAGGCGCTGCCGTGCTCATCTTTGGTCCAGTGCGTGCGGTGTTTGCCGATGCCGTGGTGATGTACCATCGAGCCGCCCTGTTTGATGGTTTCCTCGACAATGATTTTGTTCAGCGGATTGTGGTACTTGTTGATTTCCTCTTCCGGCTTGCAGTCCATCACGTTGTAATCGTAGACAAAATACATGTTTGTGCCGTTGATGTAGCTGTGTGAGGAGTGACCGCCGAGCATGGTGATATCGTCCGCGTGCGGGAATTCATCGCGAATGCGGCGAATGACATTTTCATAAATAGTATGAATGCTCGACCAGTCGCCGGAGACTTCCGTGGTGAAGCCCATGTTATTGGTCTTCAGGATTTGCTCACGCTCTGCGGCCACTTTTTCCGGGCCCCAGTTCAGGTGGTTAAACCAGCGTTCGATGAGCGCGCTGTCCACTTTCTGACATTCCGGATGCTGCGCCACAATCCCTTCGATGCCTGCACCAGTCGCCCGCGCAATGCCCGGCGTCCCTTCGGCCATGAAGATCAGCACGCATTTACCGTCAGCGAAATGCGTAAAATGCTGGCTGCCGTCTTCGGCGTCATACAGACGGGCAATGGACGGACGATAACCGTCAACCATCACTTCACGCAGAATGTCGAAACCGGTTTGCATGTTTTCCAGCGTATAACCGTAGAACAGATTATTTTCCGGCATGTATTTGAAAATTTTCACCGTCACTTCAGTGATATAGCACAGCGCACCTTCGTTACCGATAATCACATGGCGGATATCCGGCCCGGCCGCCCGGCGTGGCACGTTTTTGATGCGGGTGATTTTTCCGTCCGGGAACACTGCTTCCAGCCCTACCACCATGTCTTCAATGGCACCATACAGCGTGGAAAACTGCCCGATGCTGCGCGTGGCGACCAGGCCGCCCATCTGCGCCAGCGGCTTGGACTGCGGCGAATGTCCGGTGGTGTAACCCTGCGCACGCAGCTGATTTTCCAGCACTTCCAGCGGCACGCCGCACTGCGCCGTCGCCTGCATATTGCGGATATCGATTTTGACGATTTTATTCAGACCGGAACCGTCGAGCACCACCGAGTTTTTCACCACGGTTTCCAGCCCGCCTTCAGTGGCGGATGCGCCGGTACGCGGCACGCAGTTAATTTCGTGTTTATTCAGAAACGCCAGCACGTCGGATACCTGCTGCGTGTTGTGCAGCTTCACGACCGCCGCAGGCAGTGGCAGCGTGAAAACGTTATGAATATCGGCATACTTACGGAAGCGATCGACGCTGTTTTTCTTCAGCACTTCCTCATCGGTAATGACCTGCGCCGGACCGACGATCTCTTTTAAATGATCAACAATGGCTTCACGGGATAACGACATAAATAATCCTTATTTCTTCAGTAAATTTAAATCAGACTCAGGAACCACCCTGAATACGCATAACAAAATTAACGGACTAAATAACCGCCATCGACAACCACAAGGTGTCCGTTAACATAATTTGACGCGCGACTGGCTAAGAAGACCATTGTCCCCATTAAATCCTGGGTTTCTCCCCAGCGGTTTGCCGGAATGTGATCTAATACGCGCTGATTGGTGACCGGGTTTTTGCGGGTTTCAACCGTAATATCGGTGGCGTAATATCCCGGCGCAATCCCGTTGACCTGAATGTTATATTGCCCAAGTTCGTCGCAATACGCTTTGGTAAAGCCGGCCAGCGCATGTTTTGTGGCGGAATAAGCCGGAGACCATTGCCCGCCCAGATATGAGAACAGCGAACAAATATTAATAATTTTCCCTTCATTTTTAGGGATCATGATTTTCGCGGCTTCATGGCTTAATTCGAACGCCGCGGTCAGATTTATATTAATCATCGGATCCCAGTCTTCACGACCAAAATCCAGCACTTTATTGAGCTTACAGATCCCGGCGTTGTTGACCAGAATATCCACCGTGCCGAAGGTTTTCAGACATTGCTCAATCACACGCGCCGGTGCGCCTTTCTCGGTGATGTCTACCTGCATAAACTCAACGCGACTTCCTTGCAATTCAATCAGTTCACGCGTTTGGCCTTTGTCCATAATGAAACTCGGAATAAACAAATTGGCTCCGGCCTTGGCCAGTGCGACCGCAAAGGCCTGGCCCAAACCACTATTTCCGCCAGTGACGATGGCCGTTTTTCCTTTCAGAGAGAAGAAATCCAGTGAAAACTCATTCAGCGCGTTCAACGACATGGTGAAGCTCCTTACCTGAAAAAATCCAAAAAAAAAGAGAAAAGCAATCTTCCCCGGAAATAAAGGGAAGCTACTTTTCTCATCGGCTCTAGTAACTGGCTTTAAGGTGTACCATGTTTAATTAGCCGGATTCCGTGAGCAGACTCACAAAAAACTCGTTTAATAATTCTGTGAGATTTCTCACGGTAAATTAATATTGCGGCATGCTATTACTATTCTCAGTTACCAGAGATCAAGAGAAAAGTAACTTCCCTCCTGCGGGGAAGTCTGCTTTTCTCTTTTTTTTTGCCTTAATCCGCTAAAAATACAGGGCAGCAATATGGAACCTTCTAATTTTCGTCGCTGGCTGACGCTGGCAATAATAAGTATCAGCGGCGGTGTCAGTTTTGATCTGGCTTACTTACGTTATATCTACCAAATACCCATGGCAAAGTTCATGGGATTTTCCAATACCGAAATAGGGTTAATTATGAGCACATTCGGTATTACGGCGATTATTTTATATGCACCCAGCGGAATTATTGCCGATAAATTCTCACACAAAAAAATGATGAGTTTTGCCATGATCGTCACCGGCCTGCTGGGCTTATTAATGGCCGTCTATCCGCCATTCTGGGTGATGATCGTCATTCAGGTGGCGTTCGCCATTACCACGATTTTAATGCTGTGGTCCGTTTCCATAAAAGCCGCGTCGTTGCTCGGAAATCACGAGGAACAGGGCAAAATCATGGGCTGGATGGAAGGCCTGCGCGGGGTCGGCGTCATGGCGCTGGCGGTCTTTACGATGTGGGTCTTTTCCCTGTTCGCCCCGGAAAATCCGGCCAGCCTGAAAGCCGTGATCCTGATTTACAGTGGCGTTTATATCCTGCTGGGCGTGCTGTGCTGGTTCTTCGTGCAGGACGGTTTTACGGTCCGCAGCGACGAGAGCGGCACGCAAAAGTTCAGCCTGAAAGACATCACTTCGGTGCTGAAAATCAGTACCACCTGGTATTGCAGCCTGATCATTTTCGGCGTTTACACCATCTACGCGATCCTCAGCTATTCCACCAACTATCTGACGGAAATGTATGGCATGACGCTGGTCGCCGCCAGCTATATGGGCATCGTCATCAACAAGATTTTCCGCGCACTGTGCGGCCCGCTGGGCGGCATTATCACCACTTATACCCGGCTGAAATCCCCGACCCGCGCCGTCCAGCTACTGTCACTCGTCAGCATCATCACACTCGGTGTTTTGCTGATGACCAACGCGCATCCCTCATCCGTCTTCATTGGCATCGGGCTTATTTTGCTGCTGGCGTTCGCCTGTTACGCTTCGCGCGGGTTGTATTTTGCCTGCATCGGCGAAGCCCGCACGCCGAAATACATCATGGGCACCACGGTCGGGATTTGCTCAGTGATTGGCTTTCTGCCAGACGTGTTTGTTTATCCGCTGGTCGGCCACTGGCAGGACACCCTGCCCGCCGCCGTGGCCTATCGCAACATGTGGCTGCTCGGCCTGGCGGCCACGGCCATGGTGCTCATTTTTACAGCATTACTGATCAGAAATATCCGCAGCTACGCCGTTCCTGCCGGGACCGCAAAGCAGCCAACACAGGAATTCATCTAACGGAGCGTTAAATATGGACAGCTTTTCAATGAACAAAAAATATCTGATGGGCGTGGATGTCGGTACACAAAGTGCAAAAGTGGTGATTTTCGATACGGAAGGCAACGTCATTTGCGAAGGCAAACAGGCGTTGCGAAAACTGGATATCCCCGCGCCGCTGCTGGCTGAACACCCGGACGATGACCTGTGGGATTCCCTGAAAGTCGCCTTCGGTAAAGTCATGGACAACTTCCATGCGCAGGGCGGCGACGCGAGCCAGATTCTGGCGATGGGCGTGTGCGTCATCCGCTGCTGCCGCGTGCTGCTCAAAGGCAACGGCGAGCTGGCGTGGCCGGTGATCAACTGGATGGATAAGCGCCTGAATAAACCTTATCAGCCACTTGAGTGCTACGGCGAGGTGAAATATGTCACGACGACATCCGGCTACATCACTCACCGCCTGACCGGCGAATTTAAAGATACCTGCGCCAATTACATCGGCTGGTGGCCGATGGACAATGACATGCTGGACTGGAGCACCGATCCTGCGCAATGGGAAAGCTGCAACCTGAGCCGCAGTCAGGTTTTCGATGTGGTGAAACCCGGTGAGATGCTCGGCTATCTGAGTGAAAAAGCCGCGCGCCAGATTGGCCTGCCCGCCGGGATCCCGGTGATTGCTACCGCGCACGACAAAGCCGTCGAGGCGCTGGGCGCAGGCACGCTCGAACCGGGTATCGCACTGATTTCGTTGGGCACCTACATTGGCGCGATGGTTCACGGCCACGAAAACGTCAAAAATGCGCAAAACTTCTGGCCGTTCCAGGCGTCAGTTCCGGGGCATTATTTGTATGAATGTATGGGCGTGCGCCGCGGAATGTGGACCATTAGCTGGTTCCGCGACCAGTTTGGTGCCGCCGCGCTGGCCGATGCGCAGGAGAAAGACCTGAGCATCGAAGAATTACTCAACCGTGAAGCGACGAAAATTCCGGCAGGCTGCGAAGGATTGCTGACGGTTCACGACTGGGCACCGCCGTCAGAAGCCGAGTTCCGCAAAGGCGCGATGATAGGATTTGACGGACGCCATACCCGCGCACATATGTACCGCTCAATGCTCGAAGGCATCGCGTTTACCATGAAAAATCATATGGATAAGATGGCGGAAGAACTGGGCATACCGTTCAAAGGCCTGATTATTTCCGGCGGCGGCGCAAACAGTGATTTATTCATGCAAATCTTCGCCGACGTGTTTGGCGTACCGACCCGACGTAATCTGATGAAAGGCTCGGCCGCCGTCGGGTGCGCGGTCAACGCCGGAATGGCCGCGGGTGTTTTTGACAGCTACGAAAAAGCGACCGAAAAGATGGTGCGGATGGGCGGACATTTCACGCCCGACGGGAAAAATCATCAGCTTTATAACGCCCTGAATGCAGACGTTTATCAGAAAATGAATACCCATTTAGATCCGCTGTTGCAGGCGCTGAGCCCGCGGGTGGATTAACGCGATACAGCTCAGAGGGAAACGGCCGTTTCCCTCTTTTTTAGCCCCTATTCCAGCGTCAGTCTGTCACCCTGCTGCATCCGGACAAACTTCAGACCCAGATTATTGCCTTTCTCAAGCTGCGCCATGATCTCTTTTTCGGGATCGGCACCGGCTTTCAGGCTGGGTTTGACGTGGCTGATAATTACCGTCAGCCCGTTCAGCGAACCTTCGCCACCGGCGTATTGTTGCAGGTAGCCAAGTTCTTTGAGCAACCAGTCTGGCGTCAGATGTCCGAAAAGTTTGCTGTCAGGCACGCCGTCCGGATACGACGTTTCGATGATTATCCCTTTCAGGCGTTTCGCTTTGACCTCTTCGCCGAGCACGCGCCAGGTGGCGTCGAGGTTTTTCGATTTCTCCACTTCATCCGGACCGGTATCACCGAAGAAAGCAAACGACTCTTTATTGCGGCTGATCAGAATCATGCTCGATGGCGTGCCGCCATGGCTAAGCGGGAAGATGCGGCCATCAAGGCCGGTCAGCCCCAGCGAGAAACGCTGATCGGGGCGTTGCAGATTCAGGCGGTACGTGCCGATGCGCAGGCCGCTGCCGGAATCCGTGAAATTCGGCCAGACGCGACCATTGAAGTAATGCTGACGCAATGTGCCGATAGTGTCGGCGGTGCCGTAAATCGGCTTTTTCGTGTCTTCCGGCGAGCTGATAATCAGCCCGGCCAGATGGTCGAGATGACCATGACTGATAAAATAACCGCCAATCAGATTACGGAAGACCGCGCCCTGCGGCGTCAGCGGGGTGGCGTTTTCTGCCGTCACCTCAGGGAAACTCCCCTTCTCCAGCGCCTTGCGGATCCCCGGTAAAACCGACCCGGCATCCAGCCCGAGATACAGTTTCTGGTCATCGCTGCGCACCAGATATGACGTCAGATTGCCCTCTTCGACGCCGCCGTTAACCCCGAGGGCGATGACATCAAAGCCCGCGGCTGCCGGGTTAATCCAGCAGCCAATCATCAGCGCCAGCAGGTATTTTTTCATCACATCGCTCCTTGTCGTGGTGAGCCTCGATAAGGTCAGCCCTCAGGCTGACTGCGCTTTTTCGCCGCCTCAAACGCCGCCAGCGTGTCCTTGCGGGCACGGGCGTGATCGATAACCGGCAGCGGATAGTCTAGCACGCGATGCTGTTTTTCAGCCCAACGATGCGGTTGATGAATGTCTCGTTCCGGCACATCCGCCAGTTCCGGCAGCCAGGCCTTGATAAAGCGTCCGGCTTTATCGAACCGTTCGCCCTGTGTGGTCGGGTTGAAAATGCGGAAATACGGTGCGGCGTCGGTACCGGTGGAAGCGCCCCACTGCCAGCCGCCATTGTTAGCGGCAAGGTCGCCGTCGAGCAGTTGCGACATAAAATAGCGCTCGCCTTCGCGCCAGTTGATCAGTAAATCTTTCACCAGGAAACTGGCGACAATCATCCGAAGACGGTTGTGCATCCAGCCAGTGGAATTTAGCTGGCGCATCGCCGCATCCACAATCGGATAGCCGGTTTTACCGTTTTTCCACGCCTGCAAATCGTCCGGCGCATCGCGCCAGCGCACGCTGTCAGTCCATTCAACAAAAGGCTGATGTTTGCAAAGCTTCGGCCAGGCGACGATCAGATGGCGGTAAAACTCGCGCCACACCAGTTCGTTCAGCCACCCGAATGCGCCGCCGTCGGTTTTTTCCAGCACGTCGGGGCATTCCGTGCGCAGACGGTTAAGGCACTGACGCGGCGAAAGCACGCCAATCGCCAGATAAGGCGACAACGAACTGGTGCCGTCGATGGCCGGTAAATCGCGCTGTTCGAGATAATCCTGCACCTGCTCGCGGCAAAAACTGCGCAACTGATTCCGGGCGGCTTCCTCGCCGATTGCAAAATCATCGCCGATGGCCGCCAGCGGATAATCAAACGGCATCAGTTTATGCATCACCGGTTTTTCTACGTTTTCACGCGCCTGCGGCGCAGGCAGGGAACGGCTGTCAGACTCCGTTAGCCGCGCCAAAAAAGCCCGGCGGAACGGCGTGTAAACCTTGTACATTTCGTCGTTACCGGTGGTGACAGATCCCGGTGGCAACAGCAGGCTGTCATCAAAAGCGTGGCACATGACGGTATCGCTGACCGCTTTTTCCAGCGCCAGATCCCGCTGACGCTCGTTGATTTCATACTGTTTGTTGTAGAAAAGCGCATCAACCTTTTCACTGGCGCAAAAATCTTTCAGCCAGCTCACGCTGTCAGCAAAATCATCACACTGATGGTAATGCAGCGCAATACCGCGCTCTGCCAGGGAATGCTGTAATGCCTGAAGGTGCTGGTAGATAAACGTCGCCTGACGCGGCGCCATCTCGTGCTGTTTCCACTGCTCCGGCGTGGCAATAAATATCGCGATCACGCGCGCCTGCGGATCCTCACAGGCGGCGTGTAAGGCACGGTTATCGGTAATGCGCAGATCGTTGCGGAACCAGACTAAATGCGTGGTCATAACTGTCCTTCTAATGTCCGTATCGTAAGCATAAGGCTTCAGGATAGGGCTCAAAATAACGCTGGCCCGAAAGGTAGGCGTCGGGATATTCCGACATGTAATGTTTCAGTAACGTGATGGGCGCGAGAAGCGGCTGCACGCCCTGACGGTAACGGTCGATCAGTCCCGCCAGTTCCTGGCGCTGTGACGAATTCAGCTGTTTACGGAAATAGCCCTGAACGTGCATCAGCACATTGGTGTGATTGCGCCGCGTGGCTTTGTGCTGCAACAGATTCATCAGGCGCTGGCGGTATTCAAGAAAGTATTCATCGAGGGAATCCCATTCCGCCATCGCGGCGACAAAACGCCCGAGCTCACGGTATTCCGGCTGCGAATGGGCCAGCAGGGAAAGTTTGTAGCGGCTGTGAAACGCCATCATTTTGCCGCGTGTCAGGCCGCTTTCGCGCAGCTGATTCAGCTCAAACAACGTGAAAACGCGTTCAACGAAATTCTCGCGCAGGACGGGATCATTCAACCTGCCGTCTTCTTCCACCGGCAGCCACGGATGCTGTTTCATCAGCTCCGCGGTAAAAATTCCGGTGCCGCTTTTCTTTGCATCCTTGCCGTTGGCGCTGTAAACCCGCACGCGTTCCATGCCGCAGCTTGGGGATTTCGCGCAAACGATATAGCCACACAGGTGCGTCATAGGCGCGACACGTTTTTCAGAATAGCTCTGCATTTTGCCGGTGATATCGACGGTTTCGTCATTGCTGAAACGCATCGCAACGCCGTCATCCATTCTGACCAGTCGCAGTGCCGGACGCGGCGTCGGCAGACCAACCGCCATTTCAGGGCAAACCGGTTCGAAGCGAACATAAGGCGCGAGTTGCTCTACCGCAAATGCGAAACGCTTGTGGCCGCCATCGAAACGGACGTTGTCACCCAGCAGGCATGCGCTGATACCAATAGGAATTGTTTTCGTCATTGTCAGCTCCCGGCGTTGAAGGAAGAAATGGGAGTGTCAGCAGATCATCACCCTCATGTATAACCTTATCATAAGTTATACATAAAAATAATGTTGTACAGGTTTCTAAAAAGGACAATAAAAAACCCCGTTGGGAAACGGGGTTTCTGGCTCCTCCCCCTGCGAAGGGGGAGGCCGGGAGGGGAGCTAAATCAGTAGAAATCCTGGGTCGCCATTTCAGCATGACTCAGCCACACCGGCTTATCGCTGGTTTTCATCCAGACACGGTGTAAATAGCTGTAAAAACGGGCGCGGTCAGCGCGAAACAACATGACCGGCAGGGCCAGCACACCGGCTGCGATAACAAAAGCGCGGCGGGCCAGTATGCGGGTCATTGTGTACGGCGTGTATTCATTCATGGCGTTGCTCCTGTATCTATTTTTCGGAAACTGTAAGTTGCGAAAAATTTTACTGCAACCGGTGAAATTTTACTACTCATCTGACCACTTTGAAGTGTAAATTTTCGCCATTTTTGGCTATCGCTGTAATTGAGTTACAAAATGGTTAAATAAATACGTATGTAAAGTTTCTTTTGGGTTTCATTTTTGCGCATTTTTATACTTTTTTTACACCGCGATGCCCTTTCTTTTCAGGATCTTTTCCCGCCTTTTCTTATTCTCCTCCCAACATAAAAACACACCTGTGGAGGTGGATTGTGACTGTTGGCGTAATCTGCGGCGCATTGCTGGTTCTCCTGCTGCTCGGCTATCTGGTTTATGCCCTGCTGAATGCGGAGGATTTTTAAATGGCCGCAACCGGATTCTTAATGATTGCCAGTTTTATGCTGGTGCTTTTGCTGCTGGCAAAACCACTGGGTAACTTTATTGCTCAACTGATTGAAGGACAGCCCGGCGCATTTTTACAGCGCATCGAATACGGCGTATTACGCACTTCCGGCAGCCGCGAGGCTGAGATGAACTGGTGGCAGTACGCGCTGGCGATCATGGTATTCAACATTCTGGGGATTATTGTCCTGACCGCCATGCTGATGGCGCAGGGCGTTTTACCGATGAACCCGCAGCATTTCGGCGGGATGTCCTGGGATCTGGCGTTTAACACCTCCGTCAGTTTCGTGACCAACACCAACTGGCAGGCGTACAGCGGCGAAAATACGCTGAGCTATCTCAGCCAGATGGTCGGTTTAACGGTACAAAACTTCCTTTCTGCCGCCACGGGTATCGCCGTTGCCTTTGCGCTGATCCGCGCTTTTGCACGCCCTTCCGCGCAAACCATCGGTAACGCCTGGACGGATTTATGGCGCATCACAATCTATCTGCTGCTGCCGGTGTCGTTCCTGCTGGCGCTGTTCTTCGTCAGTCAGGGCGTGATTCAAAACTTTGAAGCATATCAGCACATCACCACGCTGGAAGGCTTGCAGCAGACGCTGCCGATGGGGCCGGTGGCCTCTCAGGAAGCCATCAAAATGCTGGGGACCAACGGTGGCGGTTTCTTCGGTGCAAACTCCGCGCATCCGTTTGAGAACCCGACGGCGCTGACCAACATGGCGCAGATGCTGGCGATTTTCATCATCCCTTGTGCGCTGTGTTTTGCTTTTGGTCGCGTGGTCGGAGACAACCGCCAGGGCAACGCGCTGGTCTGGGCGATGTCGGTGATTTTCGTCGTCTCAGTGGTAGTGGTGATGTACGCAGAGCTCAAAGGCAATCCGCACTTCACGATGCTTGGCGCTAACAGCAACATCAACATGGAAGGGAAGGAAAGCCGCTTCGGCATTCTGGCCTCGGCAATGTATGCGGTCGTCACGACGGCGGCCTCCTGCGGCGCGGTTAATGCCATGCACGATTCTTTCACTGCACTCGGCGGCATGGTGCCAATGTGGCTGATGCAAATCGGTGAAGTGGTGTTCGGCGGTGTGGGCTCCGGGCTGTACGGCATGCTGCTGTTTGTGCTGCTAACGGTGTTTATCGCCGGGCTGATGATTGGCCGCACGCCGGAATATCTCGGCAAGAAAATCGACGTTTACGACATGAAGATGACCGCGCTGGCGATCCTCGTGACACCCACGCTCGTGCTGCTCGGCACCGCGCTGGCACTGGTCACCGATGCCGGCCGCGCGGGGATCGCAAACCCCGGTGCGCACGGGTTCAGCGAAGTGCTTTACGCCGTGTCTTCTGCCGCCAATAACAACGGCAGCGCGTTTGCAGGGCTGAGCGTCAATACGCCGTTCTACAACCTGTTGCTGGCGGTATGCATGTTCTTCGGACGCTTTGGCGTAATCCTTCCGGTACTGGCTATCGCCGGTTCGCTGGTAGCGAAAAAACGTCAGAAAGCCGGCAACGGCACACTGCCGACGTCCGGTCCGCTGTTTATCGGCCTGCTGGTCGGCACCGTGTTGCTGGTCGGTGCGCTGACCTTTATTCCGGCGCTGGCGCTGGGGCCGGTCGCAGAACATTTGCAGGTTTGGTCAGCACAGTAATGCTGCGTAATTCGTTGAATTAATGAATATAGAGATTAATAAAATGAGCCGTAAACAACGTGCATTATTTGAACCTCAACTGATCCGCACCGCCCTGCTGGATTCAGTGAAAAAACTGGATCCGCGCGTTCAGTGGCGCAACCCGGTGATGTTCGTGGTGTATCTGGGCAGTATTCTCACCACGCTTATCTGGCTGGCGATTCTGTCACACCACACCGACGGCAGCGCTGCTTTTACCGGCAGTGTGTCGCTGTGGCTGTGGTTCACCGTGCTGTTTGCTAACTTCGCCGAAGCGCTGGCGGAAGGCCGCAGTAAGGCGCAGGCGCAGAGCCTGAAAGGCGTGCAGAAAACCAGCTGGGCGAAGAAGATTTACGAACCGCGCCCGGAATCACCGGTGATCAAAGTCGCGGCCGATACGCTGCGCAAAGGCGATTATGTGCTGATCGAAGCCGGAGACACCGTGCCGTGTGACGGCGAAGTGCTGATCGGCGGCGCGTCCGTCGATGAAAGTGCCATCACCGGGGAATCCGCACCGGTGATCCGCGAATCCGGCGGGGACTTTTCGTCCGTCACCGGCGGGACACGCGTGTTGTCCGACTGGCTGGTGGTCGAGTGTTCGGCCAATCCCGGTGATACTTTCCTTGACCGCATGATTGCCATGGTCGAAGGCGCGAAACGTCGCAAAACCCCTAACGAAGTGGCGCTGACCATTTTGCTGGTGGCGCTGACGCTGGTGTTCGTGCTGGCAACCGCCACGCTGTATCCGTTCTCGCTGTTCAGCGTGGACGCCAGTCACGCCGGTATTCCGGTCACCGTCACCGTTCTGGTCGCCCTGCTGGTGTGTCTGATCCCGACCACCATCGGCGGTTTGCTGTCAGCTATCGGCGTTGCGGGGATGAGCCGCATGCTGGAAGCCAACGTTATTGCCACCAGTGGCCGTGCGGTGGAAGCCGCCGGTGACGTGGATGTGCTGCTGCTGGATAAAACCGGCACCATTACGCTGGGTAACCGCCAGGCATCGCAGTTTCTGCCCGCACCTCAGGTGACGGAACAGGAACTGGCCGATGCCGCGCAGTTATCGTCGCTGGCCGATGAAACACCGGAAGGCCGCAGTATCGTGGTGCTGGCGAAACAACGCTTTAACCTGCGCGAGCGCGATATTCATTCGCTGAATGCGACCTTTGTGCCGTTCTCTGCGCAAACCCGCATGAGCGGCGTGAACGTCGGCGACCGGAATATCCGTAAAGGTGCGGTGGACGCCATCCGTCGTCATGTGGAATCCAACGGCGGTACGTTCCCGAAAGCCGTTGACGGGCTGGTGGAAAACGTGGCGCGTAAAGGCGGCACGCCGCTGGTCGTCGCAGAAGGTGCGAAGGTGCTGGGCGTGGTGGAGCTGAAGGATATCGTTAAAGGCGGTATCAAGGAACGCTTTGCCGAGCTGCGCAAAATGGGTATCAAAACGGTGATGATCACCGGGGATAACCGTCTGACCGCCGCCGCGATCGCCGCTGAAGCGGGTGTCGATGATTTCCTGGCCGAGGCCACGCCGGAAGCCAAACTGGCGCTGATCCGCCAGTATCAGTCGGAAGGCCGTTTAGTCGCGATGACCGGCGACGGGACCAACGACGCCCCGGCGCTGGCGCAAGCTGACGTGGCGGTGGCCATGAACTCCGGTACGCAAGCGGCGAAAGAAGCCGGGAACATGGTGGATCTGGATTCCAACCCGACCAAACTGATTGAAGTAGTGCATATCGGTAAGCAAATGCTGATGACGCGCGGTTCGCTGACCACATTCAGTATCGCCAACGACGTCGCGAAATACTTTGCGATTATCCCGGCAGCCTTTGCGGCGACCTACCCGCAGCTGAACGCGCTGAACGTGATGCATCTGACTTCTCCGTCGTCGGCCATTATGTCTGCGGTTATTTTCAACGCCCTGGTGATTGTGTTTCTGATCCCGCTGGCGCTGAAAGGCGTGAGCTATAAAGCCATGAGCGCCGCATCGCTGTTGCGCCGTAATCTGTGGATTTATGGCGTCGGCGGCCTGCTGGTGCCGTTTGTCGGTATCAAACTGATTGACGTGATCCTGACCGTTTTACATCTGAGCTGATTTTTGAGGAAGACCATTATGTCCGTTAAAAGAATGTCCTATGTCCGCCCGGCTCTGGTGATGACGGTTCTGCTGACGCTGGCGACCGGCGTCGCTTATCCGCTGCTGACCACCGGCGTTTCAGAGCTGGTATTCCGCGCGCAGGCGACAGGTTCGCTGATGAAAGACAGCAGCAACAAAATGATTGGCTCAGAACTGATCGGGCAAAATTTTACCCGCAATGATTATTTCTGGGGACGTCCGTCCGCCACCTCTGACTCGCCGTATAATCCGATGGCGTCCGCAGGCAGTAATCTGGCGGCCAGTAATCCTGCACTGGATCAGGCGGTGAAAGACCGTGTGGCGGCGCTGCGTAAGGCTAATCCGCTAAGTCCTGCGGCTGTGCCGGTGGATCTGGTGACCGCCAGCGCCAGCGGTTTAGATCCGCAAATTTCGGTGGAAGCCGCCCAATGGCAGGCACCACGCATTGCGGCTGCGCGGGGTCTGCCACTGGCGCAAGTGAATAAATTGATTGATGATAATACATCATCACCGCTGATTGGTTTCCTCGGCCCCGACGTCGTTAACGTACTCGGTCTGAATCAGGCACTGGATGAACTGAAATCTCAATAAGGAAAATATGACTGACGATCGCCCTGATCCAGACAGCCTGCTGGCGCTCGCTAACGAGAAGCCGCGCGGGCAACTGAAAGTCTTTTTCGGCGCCTGTGCGGGCGTCGGGAAAACGTTTGCCATGTTGCAGGAAGCGCAGCGTCTGCGCGCCACCGGTCTCGACGTGCTGGTCGGCGTGGTGGAAACCCACGGAAGGCAGGAAACGCAGGCGCTGCTGCCGGGGCTTTCTCTGTTACCGCCAAAACGCATTCACCACCGCGGCCGTCAGGTTTACGAATTTGACCTCGACGCCGCGCTGGCCCGCCGCCCTGCCCTGATCCTGATGGACGAACTGGCGCACAGTAATGCCGCCGGTTCGCGCCATCCAAAGCGCTGGCAGGACGTCGAAGAACTTCTCGATGCCGGTATCGACGTGTTTACCACGGTGAACGTTCAGCATCTCGAAAGCCTGAACGACGTGGTCAGCGGCGTGACCGGCATTATTATTCGTGAAACGGTGCCCGACCGTTTATTTGATGACGCCAGCGAAGTGGTGCTGGTGGATTTACCGCCCGACTCCCTGCGCCAGCGCCTGAAAGAAGGCAAAGTTTATATCCCCGGTCAGGCCGAACGCGCCATCGAACATTTCTTCCGCAAAGGCAATCTGATTGCCCTGCGCGAGCTTTCCCTGCGTCGCACCGCCGATCGCGTGGACGATCAGATGCGCGAATACCGCGACGATCAGGGCGTCAGCCGCGTCTGGCATACCCGCGATGCGTTGCTGCTGTGCATTGGTCACGACGGCGGCAACGAGAAGCTAGTTCGCGTCGCGTCACGTCTGGCGGCGCGTCTGGGCTGCGTTTGGCATGCGGTATATGTCGAAACCCCGCGCCTGCACCGTTTGCCGGAAAGCCAGCGCCGCGCGATTTTGCATGCGCTGAAACTGGCGCAGGAGCTCGGCGCGGAAACCGCCACGCTGGCCGATCCGCAGGAAGAAAAGGCCATTCTGCGTTACGCCCGCGAGCATCGTCTGGGCAAAGTGATGACCGGCCGCCGTCGCGAGAAACGCTGGAAATTCGGCCCGAGCTTTGCCGATAAACTGGCGGAGATCGGGCCCGATCTCGATCTGATTGTCGTCGGTCTGGAAGACACCCCGAATAATTCGTCGCGAAAAGAGCAGGATCCCCGGACATTCGTTGACCGCTTCAGCCGCCAGATCCGCGGGTGTGCGCTGGCCGTCGCGCTGTGCGCCATCATTACGGTGCTTTCGCAATGGCTGGTGCCCGCGTTCGATCAGGCCAACCTGGTGATGGTGTATCTGCTTGGCGTGGTGATCGTGGCGCTGTTTTATGGCCGCTGGCCCTCGGTGCTGGCGGCGGTAATCAACGTCGTCAGCTTTGATCTGTTTTTCGTGCAACCGCGCGGGTCGCTGGCCGTCACAGACGCGCAATATCTGGTGACGTTCGGCGTCATGCTGATCGTCGGGATTTTGATCGGGAATCTCACTGCCGGTGTGCGTTATCAGGCGCGCATCGCCCGTCACCGTGAAAAGCGCGCGCAGCATCTTTATGAGATGTCCAAAGGGCTGAGCCAGTCGCTGACACCGGAAGCGATCGCGCAAACCAGCCGCCACTTTATTTCCTCCAGCCTGAACGCCAAAACGGCCATTTTGCTGCCCGATGAATACGGTGAACTGGTGCAACCGGCCGGTGAAATCACCTCGATTGTGGTGGACGACGCCATTGCCCGCTGGAGTTTCGATAAAAAACTGCCCGCCGGTGCCGGGACCGATACGTTGCCCGGCGTGCCGTATCAGCTTCTGCCGCTGGTGGCCTCGGGCGAATCGCGCGGTTTGCTGGCGGTTGAGCCGCCGAATATCCGTCAGCTTCTGGTGCCGGAACAACAGCGGCTTTTGCAGACATTTACGGTGCTGATCGCCAACGCCCTTGAGCGTCTGCATCTTGCGGCCAGCGCGGAAACATCACGTCTGGAAACAGAGCGTGAGCAACTGCGTAACTCGCTGCTGTCCGCGCTTTCCCACGATTTACGCACCCCGCTCACCGTGCTGTTTGGACAGGCGGAAATCCTGACGCTGGATCTGGCCTCCGAAGGCTCGAAACATGCGCCACAGGCCAGCCAGATCCGCCAGCAAGTGCTGAGCACCACGCGACTGGTGAACAATCTGCTGGATATGGCGCGCATTCAGTCCGGCGGATTTAATCTGCGCAAAGAGTGGCAGTCGGTGGAGGAAATCACCGGCAGTGCCCTGCGGATGCTGGAACCGGTGCTGGCACATGACCATATTGAAATCGATTTGCCTGCCGAAATGGTGCTGGTCAATTGTGATGCAAGCCTGATCGAACGGGTGCTGATCAATCTGCTGGAAAATGCCCATAAATATGCCGGTGTCGGTGCCACCATCGGCATCAGAGCGTTACCGCTCGGCGACTGGCTGGAGATCGAAGTCTGGGATAATGGTCCGGGAATTCCGGAAGGCGCGGAGCATGCGATTTTCGAAAAATTCGCCCGCGGAAATAAAGAGTCAGCCATTCCCGGCGTGGGTTTGGGATTAGCGATTTGTCGTGCCATTATTGAAGTACACGACGGACGGATTTGGGCTGAAAATGGCCCGGACGGCGGCGCGCGTTTCCGCTTCAGGCTGCCGCTGGAAGCAGTGCCTGACATGGAAACGGATATGGACACAGACATCGACGAGGCAACGTGAGCGCATCCCCGGTAAATATTTTAATTGTGGAAGACGAGAAAGAAATCCGCCGCTTTGTGCGCACAGCGCTTGAGGGGGAAGGTTTACGGGTATTTGAAAGTGAGACACTGCAACGCGGGCTGATTGAGGCCGGAACCCGTAAACCGGATTTGATTATTCTCGATCTCGGTTTACCGGACGGTGACGGCCTGACCTATATCCGCGATTTGCGCCACTGGAGTGCCATCCCGATTATTGTGCTGTCGGCACGCACCAGCGAAGAAGATAAGATTGCGGCGCTGGATGCCGGTGCCGATGATTTCCTCACAAAACCATTTGGCGTCGGTGAACTGCTGGCGCGGGTTCGCGTCGCGTTACGCCGTCATTCGGGCAGTTCGCAGGAAAGCCCGCTGGTGACGTTTGCTGATGTGACGGTGGATTTGATCAACCGGCGCGTACAGCGCAACGGTGAAGATTGTCATCTGACGCCGATTGAGTTTCGCCTGCTGGCTGAACTGCTGGCAAACAGCGGCAAAGTCATTACTCAGCGTCAGTTACTGAGCCATGTGTGGGGCCCGAATTACGTCGAACACAGTCATTATCTGCGCATCTACATGGGGCATTTACGCCAGAAACTGGAGGCCGACGCCACCCGGCCGCGTCATTTACTGACCGAGACCGGCGTGGGCTATCGTTTTATGCCTTAGGTTCATCAGTCTCCGGTTTAGCATCGCCGAATTCGGCTTCCAGACTTTCAGCCGCCTGTTGCAAAATTGCATTCACCCGCACAACCTGCTCCGGCGTCAAATCCGCGCGCATCATGTTTGTGCGCAGCGCATGACGCAGACGGTGCATAGATTCATGAATGCCTTCTGCCAGATTGTTTTCAGGCGGACGCTGTGCGCCAGCCAGACGGGCAAAAATCACATCTACCGCAGCCTGATGTTGCGCCAGTTCCACTTTCCCGGCTTCGGTAATCTGATAGCTTTTACGGCCATTGCCGGTGGCGACAGGCTCGAGGAAATCCTGTTCTTCCAGCAGGGTCAGCGTCGGGTAAATCACGCCTGGGCTTGGCACGTAAAGGCCAGACGACGCTTCTTCAATCGCCTTGATCAGCTCATAACCGTGACTCGGTTTCTTCGCCACCAGCGCCAGCAGTACACGGCGCAAATCACCGTGTTCAAACAAACGATGTACACCGCGATCGCCACGCCCCCCGCGACGACCTTCGCCACGTCCGCGACGTTCACGCCCTTCCTCACCGCGTTCTTCACCACGATGGCGGCCATCGCGGCGCAACATGTGACGTTCGCTGTGATCGCTGCGTTCTGATTCATGACGGCAATGACCGCGATGCCCTTCTTCCCGGCAACCATGACCGCGATGGCGCCCTTCAAACATTTTGCTAAACATAATTTATGTCCTATTTAGATATATCGATTTATTTCGATATATCTAAATTAGATCGGATTTCAGAAACTGGCAAGCCCAAAAATGCATTTAGATATATCTTTTTATGTCTGAAACGCGGGCAAAAAAAAAGCGCTGAATAATCAGCGCTTTTGATGAGATGAAGAAAGGGACTTATTTCGCGTCGGCCAGCACCTTGCTGACGATTTCTACCGCTTCTTTCTCGATTTGTTCGCGGTGTTCAGCACCGAGGAAGCTTTCACAATAGATTTTGTAAGCTTCTTCTGTACCGGACGGACGTGCCGCAAACCAGCCGTTTTTGGTCATCACTTTCAGGCCGCCGATTGACGCGCCGTTACCCGGAGCGTTGGTCAGACGGGCAGTGATCGGGTCACCGGCCAGCGTGTCAGCTTTCACCTGTTCAGGAGAAAGTTTAGACAGCGCGGCTTTCTGCGCGTGAGTCGCAGGTGCCTGAATACGGTTGTAGCTTGGCGCGCCGAAACGGGCAGCCAGTTCGTTGTAATGTTCCTGCGGGTTTTTACCGGTCACGGCGGTGATTTCCGCGGCCAGCAGGCACATGATGATCCCGTCTTTGTCGGTAGACCACGGTGTGCCGTTGAAACGCAGGAAAGAAGCCCCTGCACTTTCTTCGCCACCAAAACCGAAGCTGCCGTCAAACAGGCCATCCACGAACCATTTGAAACCCACCGGGACTTCGACCAGTTTACGGCCTAAGTCTTCAACAACGCGGTCGATCATCGCACTGGAAACCAGCGTTTTGCCAACGGCGACGTCTTTGCCCCACTGCGGACGATGCTGGAACAGGTACTGAATCGCCACCGCCAGATAATGGTTCGGGTTCATCAGACCGGCAGGCGTCACGATACCGTGGCGGTCATAATCCGGGTCGTTTGCAAAGGCCAGATCGAATTTATCACGCAGCGCCAGCAGGCCGGCCATTGCGGATTCAGACGAGCAGTCCATGCGGATCACACCGTCGTGGTCGAGATGCATGAAGCGGAAAGTCTGATCGACTTCATCGTTAACCAGCGTCAGATCCAGTTTGTAATGCTCTGCGATACGCTTCCAGTATTCGATACCGGAACCGCCGAGCGGATCCACACCGAGTTTCAGGCCCGCTTTCTGAATCGCGGCCATATCGACGATGTCGGTCAGTCCTTCAATAAACGGCTGAACCAGATCCTGCGCCACCAGATGGCCACTTTTCCACGCCAGATCCAGAGACTGACGCTTGACGCCTGCGAGCTTAGCCGCCAGCAATGCGTTAGCGCGTTTCTCAATCACGGAGGTCAGATTGGTATCTGCCGGGCCGCCGTTGGTCGGGTTGTATTTGATACCGCCATCTTCCGGTGGGTTGTGCGAAGGCGTGATGACGATGCCATCCGCCAGCGCGCCGCCGTTGAGATTGTGGGTCAGAATCGCGTGAGACACCGCCGGAGTCGGGGTGAAACCGTTATTTTCCTGCACAATGACATCTACGCCATTCGCCGTCAGCACTTCCAGCACAGAGATAAACGCCGGTTCGGACAGGGCGTGGGTGTCTTTCCCCACATAGCACGGGCCGGTTGTGCCCTGCTCTTTACGCACTTCAGCAATCGCCTGCGCAATCGCCAGAATATGCGCTTCATTAAAGCTGTGACGCAACGAACTGCCGCGGTGACCGGACGTACCGAATTTCACGGCATGGGCCGGGTTTTGCGGGTCCGGTTGCAGAACGTAATACTGTGACGTTAACTGCGCCACATTAATCAAATCGCTTTGCTGAGCAGGTTGCCCTGCACGGGGGTGATTAGCCACTGGCGCTTCTCCCTTACGCTGAAATTTAGAGGGTGCCGCACACTTTGTCAGTCAGTTCCGCCGGGAACTGCATGAGCTGCATGATGTGTTCGATCATGCTGCGTTTGCGACCTGTGTTGGTGTTAGTAATAACCCAATACGGCGTTCCGGGAACGTGTTTAGGCTTGGTATGAATGCCGTTTTGCAGCAGGGTTTGCTGGTCGCCGGCAAAATAGGTACGCGTGCGGCCATGAAGTGAATCGGTCGCAGCGGCAAATTCTTTTGGGTTCAGGCAATACAAGGTCGACAGGATCAGCATAAAGCGGTTAACCGCTTTGGTCTGCTCTGCATATTCGTCAGACAGTAACAGTTCGCGAACGGCGCGGACTTTATCACGCGACGTCGGCGCGGCGGCGGCAACAGGTTTTTCCTGTGCGACGGTCCCGGCAATAACGGCGGATGTTACTGGCGCGGCAGGAGCGGTCTGGCCAGCAGTAAATTTCAACATACGGCGCAAAATATCAGACGCACTTTCACCGATTGCTTGCGTGTGGCTGGCAATGTAGCGGTAGAGTTCTTCGTCAACCTCAATAGTTTTCATCTTTATCCAGTACTGTTTTTTCTACTAAATTCATTCAAAAGGATTATACAAATTTCTACGCGTTTACGAACAGGTGAATTGCGTCGCTAAGCAAAAAGCAGATTACTTCCCGTTTTCGCTGCCTTCGCCTTCTGTTCCACGTTGTCAAATCCCACTCAGGCATCTGGCAGAAACTTTCTGTTTTAAAAAAATCATCCGCTACTCATGATAACCTAATGAGATTGTTTATCTGTATGAACTTCGCCATGAAATTACATTATCGCCTGCAAGAACCTGAAGTCGCTGGCAGCGATGCGCTGCCGGTTCTCCTGATCCACGGACTGTTCGGAACCCTTGATAATCTGGGCGTTCTCGCCCGCGACCTGAAACAACAGCATAGAGTGTTGCAGGTTGATTTGCGTAATCACGGGCAATCCGGGCGTTCGCCGGAGATGTCTTACGCCGCAATGGCGCAGGATTTAATGGAAACGTTAGATGAAGTCGGTTTCCAAAAATTCATCGTAATCGGCCATTCCATGGGCGGGAAAGCGGCTATGGCGCTGACGGCGCTGATTCCCGACAGAATTGAGAAGCTCATCGCCATTGATATCGCGCCAGTGGATTATCACGTGCGCCGTCACGATGAGATTTTTGCTGCGATTAATGCCGTCACCGGGGCCGGATTGCGCGACCGTACCTCCGCTACCGAATGTATGCGTGAGTATATAAAGGAAGACGGGGTGATTCAGTTTCTGCTGAAATCCTTCCAGCAGGGAGAATGGCGCTTCAATGTGCCGGTTCTGCTGAACGAGTATGCCAAAATTGTCGGCTGGGAAGAGGTTCCGGCGTCGGATCGTCCGGCGCTGTTCATCCGTGGCGGGGATTCGCCTTATGTGCAGGATGCGTATCGCGAAGATATTGGCCGCCAGTTCCCGCAGGCAAAAGCCTATGTAGTCGCCGGAGCCGGTCATTGGGTGCACGCAGAAAAACCCGACGCCGTCCTGCGCGCTGTGCATCGTTTCATCGATTCGCCGTCGGTTTAACATCCTGGGGATAAATTGTGCAAAAAGTCTGCACAACTTCGAAAGTTAACGTGAAATCAGGGCAATCAGGCGTTGTGAACCCCAGGCGCGCCAGTGTATGATTGCGCGCTATAATTTTGCCGCCCCGTTTTACTCGAAGTGAGTTACGGGGGGTAAATTGGGTCAGGGTTTCTTAGCCCGAAATGTGTGAAACGCTCGTCAGGAATCGGCTTGCCGTTTTCCGATGTAAAAACTTCCCTGGTTGTACCGCTACCTATGGCAAAAGAACAACTGGATCGCACGACGATTGATCTGTTCGCAGATGACCGCCGTCCGGGGCGTCCAAAAACTAATCCGCTTTCCCGTGATGAACAGCTCAGGATCAACAAGCGCAACCAGTTACGCCGCGATAAAGCGAGCGGTCTGCGTCGCGTAGAGCTGAAAATGAACGCCGATGCTGTTGATACCCTCAATAAGCTGGCAGAAGAACGCAATATCAGTCGTAGCGAACTGATTGAAGAGATGTTGCTGTCGCATCTTAACGGTCAGGAAGGCTGATAAAAAAGCGGATAACCTCCCGGTTATCCGCCTGTTTTCTTTCCTTTTACGCCTTAACTCTCATCTCAGAACGTTTCCCAGTTTGCACTGCTTTTCGATGTCATTACACCGGTTGCAGGCCGTAACAACGGCTGAGAAACCACGCTGGCGGGTCGTTTTCCGACATTCGTGATACTGTCTTTGAGTTTGAACGTCGCGACGGCGTTGTTCAGCAATGCAGCCTGCTCTTCCAGCGAAACCGCCGCGTGTGAAGCCTGTTCCACCAGTGCGGCGTTCTGCTGCGTTACGCTGTCCATTTGTGTGACTGCTACCGCAACCTGGCTGATGCCTTTGCTTTGCTCATCAGACGCCGAAGCGATTTCCGCCATAATATCCGTGACATGCGTGATTGAACGCACCACTTCGTTCATTGTCTGACCGGCGTTTTCCACCAGTTTTGAACCGCTGTCGACGCGGGAAACGGATTCACTGATCAGTGATTCGATTTCTTTCGCCGCCTGCGCACTGCGCTGGGCCAGATTTCGGACTTCACTGGCAACCACCGCGAATCCACGCCCCTGTTCGCCTGCGCGCGCGGCTTCTACCGCGGCATTCAGCGCCAGAATGTTGGTCTGGAAGGCAATGCTGTTAATAACCGAGGTGATCTCTGCAATTTTCTTCGAGCTGCCGGAGATATCTTTCATGGTGCTGACGACGTCAGCCACAATGTTACCGCCTTTTTGCGCGGTAGAAGACGCTTCCATCACCAGCTGGCTCGCGTGATGCGCATTGTCTGCGTTGTGTTTTACCGTTGCAGTCAGTTCTTCCATACTGGCTGCCGTTTCTTCCAGTGCAGACGCCTGTTCTTCGGTTCGGGAAGACAGATCATTATTCCCGGCAGAGATTTCGGACGCGCCCTGATAGATGTGGTTGGTACAGTTGCGGATGGTCTGAACGGTATTTTCCAGACTGGACTGCATAACGTTGAGCAACGGGATCAGTTTACCCGCGCAGTTTTTGCCGAACTCTTCCAGATAATGCGTCAGGTCGCCGCTGGCAATTACGGCGAAATGATCGCGGATTTTATCCAGCGGTTTCACCAGTGCCATCACCAGATAACGGTCGGTCAGCAGCAAAATAAGCAGGCCGAGAGAAAAAGCCGTCAGCAGAATAACTTTGCTGTAATAAGTCAGATGGTTTGATTTGGTCTGCGCCGCCTCGAAATCGACCGCAATCTGCCCGCTGACTTTCGTCATTGAGGCACCAAAATTGCGGCTCAGCGCTGGAACGGTATCGTTCGCCAGCTGATTATAGGCATCGAAATTTTTGCCGATGGCCGCTGAATATAACGGCGTAACGCCTTGCGCGACCAGACTTTCCCAACTGGAGACCAGTTCCTGAACTGACGCTTCATCTAATCCCGGATGCGGAGCCGTTTTGAAACTCGCCAGCGCCTGTGACAGACCATCGAGTGACTGTTTTGCCGTATCAAAAATTTCCTGCCCTTTTGACGGATCCGCCTGGAGCTGCCCCACGGCACGACTTAAACGTGTCACGGTACGAAAGTACTGATCATTTCCTTTATTGATCAGCGCCATATTGTTGACCAGTTCGGTACTGTTTTGGGTGTTCTGAGTCAGCGTATTCAGGGAGGTGACGGTGTAAATAGACACACTCGCCCACATGACGCAAAAAATGCCCAGAATCGTTAATAATGCGGCCCTGATGGTAATATTTTTTAAAAACTGCACGATATGCCTCTCTCGAAACAGGACTGTTTCTGGTCTGAGGATTGACGGGGATGCGGAGAATCAAGACAGGTAGCCAGCAGGCGTTTGCCCCCGGACATGTTTGAACACCTCTCCGGGCATCGATTTCTTTATTATGTTGAGATTCCTCTCGCATCATCTATCGGCGTTCAACGGGCAAACTTAAGGAGTGGCGGGAATTATTTCTTAATTTTGCTTTTGCCCTCAATAAGTTTGAGGTTATTAAAAGCACACGAAGGCGATAACACTTAAAAAGATTGCCCGATAAACTTATTCACCAGTTAAGAAGGCGAGCTGAAACATATTCTCCGCCGCGCGAGTTTGCTATCATCTGCGTTATTATTGCCTGCAATGCAGAGCACTTCATTAAGAACAAGAGGTTAGGTAATCTTATGGCCGTAGTAGGTATCTTCTTTGGATCCGATACAGGTAACACCGAAAACATCGCGAAAATGATCCAGAAGCAATTGGGTAAAGATGTTGCAGAGGTGCATGACATTGCGAAGAGCAGCAAAGAGGATCTGGAAAAATTCGATATTTTGCTGATCGGTATTCCAACCTGGTATTACGGTGAAGCGCAGTGTGACTGGGACGACTTTTTCCCGACGCTGGAAGAGATAGATTTCGAAGGTAAGCTGGTTGCGCTGTTTGGCTGCGGCGACCAGGAAGACTATGCCGAATACTTCTGTGATGCGCTCGGTACCGTGCGTGACATCATCGAGCCACGCGGCGCGGTGATCGTAGGTCACTGGCCAACTGAAGGCTATCACTTCGAAGCTTCAAAAGGTCTGGCTGATGATACGCACTTCATCGGGCTGGCAATTGACGAAGATCGTCAGCCGGAACTGACCAACGAACGTGTTGATGCATGGGTCAAACAGATCACAGAAGAACTGAGCCTTTCAGAAATTATTGGCTAAAAACCCTGTTGGCCCTGAGGATTTATTCTACAATTGAAGGGCCAAACTATTACTGAAATTAACAATTTAACCGCTACAAAATTGTAACTTTCGGTGGTATCAAGGTACACTGAGTTCATCTGTTTTTTCTATCGATCAAGTCGTTGCATTATTGAATGTGACAGGCATTTTGTGATCTTTATTAACAGGCTACGTTTTTGAGAATCGGCACACTTCCCTTAAACGAAGAATCCTTAAACGACAAATTTTTGTGCCGCCGATGCCACAGGCTGCATGCCTCAACTTGATTAGCACATAGTAACAGGACTGAATCCGCATGACTGACAACAACACCGCACTGAAGAAAGCCGGCTTAAAAGTCACGCTTCCGCGCCTCAAAATCCTGGAAGTGCTGCAAGCGCCGGAAGGTCATCACGTTAGTGCGGAAGATCTTTATAAGCAACTGATTGATATGGGCGAAGAAATTGGTCTGGCCACGGTTTACCGTGTTCTTAACCAGTTTGATGATGCCGGTATCGTCACCCGTCATAACTTCGAAGGCGGCAAGTCTGTTTTCGAACTGACTCAGCAACATCATCATGATCACCTGATCTGCCTTGATTGCGGCCGCGTTATTGAATTCCGCGACGAATACATTGAAGGCCGTCAGCGTGAGATTGCGAAGAAACACGGTATTAAACTGACCAACCACAGTCTGTATCTGTACGGACACTGTGAAGCGGGCGATTGCCGCGAAGATGAATCTTTGCACAATGACAAACCTGCGCAGTAATCTGCACGGTCAGTCCGAATAAATTAACCGCTGAAAGGCGGTTTTTTTATGTCTGTGTTCCAGGATGAGAGTTAAAACGCAAAACCCCGGCAAGCCGGGGTTTTGCGTTCCATGATGGTGCTTGTTTCAGATCCCTGCTTTTAGTTAACCGGATTAGGTGCGTTATTGGCTTTGATTTCCTGCCAGATCTTGCCGCAATCCGCCGCATACGCCTGCCCGTCACCGGTCTTACGCGCCGTCAGACAGCGCTGATAATCCACCACACGAACCGTTTCCTGTTCCGCAAATTTCTGGTGGGCTTTTTCCTGTTTGAGCTTGTTCAGCAATACCTGACAGGAGGCCAGTTTGTCCGGATTGCCTTCTGCCGAATTAATACACGCGCTGTATGCCTCACGCGTTTGAGAAATCTGAGCCTGATCCGCGGTTGGCGCACAACCTGCCAGCACAACGGAGGAAACCACAATCATCAGTAATTTTTTCATCGACATAGCGACCTCAGAAAATAGTGAATGGAGCGATAACGATGAATTTCACGTCTTTTTCATCCTGGAAAATGTTGCCGTACCCGCCGCCCCAGCTCGGGATATCCGAGTGGTTGTCGTACTGGGTGTAATGCAGTTTGAACAGCGTACCTTTCGCGCGCCCTTCCTGAATGGTGTACAGCGCATCAAGGCTCCAGGCACTTTCTTTCAGGCGCTGGCTCTGATCATAGATTGGATTGGTACTCGGTTTGGCATCCCACGCGTAAACATAAGAACCGCCCACTGCGAAGCCCGGCAGATCCCATTTCGCCAGATCGTAAAGTACGCCTGCGTACACCGCTTTTTCGCCGTTGGCGTTGAAGTCAGAACGGTTGTCCCACCACACATCAAGACGTCCGTTAGAAGAAGAATACGTCGGGGTCATGCGTTGTAAAAAATAACCCTGATTCCCCTCAGCTTTGACCATCGTCCCTTCCAGACGCCAGTTGAACTGGCCGGTGGTGTAACCGAAAGTCAGTGCCTGCAACCAGGCCAGACCGTCATACAGGCTGTTCGGATCGTTCTGGTTGCTGATACGATCTTCCGCACCATAGAATTGGTAGCTGGTGGTGAGCGGATTGCCCATCAGATCAATTTTGTACGACGCTTTGGCGAAGTACTGATCGACGTAACTTTCTGCCTGACCGAATGCCGCTTCCAGTACGAGATCATTTTTGAAGTCGTATTTCGCACCCAGCGAGTGGATATAGGAAACACCGGTTTTCTTGTCGTTCTGGCGGAAATCATCCATCTCCAGATGCCACGGCGATTTGTATTCATCTGCCCACATGTAGGAGAAACTCAGTTCGCCCGGATCGCCAAAATCATGTTTATACCCGGCTTCGGCACCGCGATAGGTACCCGGCATAAAGCTCCAGTGCGGGGCGATCAGCGTTTGTCCGGTGGGCTGAATGTAACCAGCATGGCCCCAGAATCCGCCGTATTTGAATTTACCGGCCGCTTTGTAGAGGCTGACGCCACCTTTATCGCCGGAATAGTCTTCGTCATACGCATGGTTTTTGGAGGAGAACGCGATTTCGTTCGGATGACCGCTGTCGCTGGCTTCGGCTAATTCGATCGCGGTAAATGCGGCGACGTCGATACCGAACATGTCCCAGGCATAGCCGGAAGAGAAATCAAGGTTCAGGTTGGCGGTCGCGTGCGAAAGGTTGGTGGCGTATTTATCGTAATCGGGGTTATTCACCGTGACTTTTGTGCCGTCAGGGCGGGTTTCTTCTTTGGTTTTGTTCAAATCTTTGCGGTCGCGTTCGCGCTGCCAGTAATACACACCGCCGGTCAGCGTCGAATCATCAATAAAGCCAGCCGCTCTGGCCTCTTCAGGGAACATCATTCCGCCGCCCAACAAAGTGCCAGCCAGCGTGTACATCACAGGTTTCAGGTAAGCCGATCCCCTGCCCCTGTTAAGGTGCTTGTGCATAGAAATTCCTCATTTTGACTAAAAAAACGTGCAAAACCCAAACGGGTATTAAAAGCGGCCGCCAGAGGCGTAACCGTATAAAGCAGGATTAAGAGTATTTTTCGCGACGCGAATTATCAATGGGTAATTAAACCCTGATAGCTGAAGTATGACAAAGTGCACATAAAGATGAAAAAGTGTTACAAACGAGGAATGCGAAGGTTTAAATCAGTGGACTCTGACAATCGATAACTAAAACAGATAATTAAGTAAAAACCGTATTGACTTAAACGTTTCAGCACGCTGATATTCGGAAAGGAAGGTCCTAAAAAGCAAACATGAAAAACGCATTAATTCGCGATGAAAAAGAAAATTCCGTGAATTTCAGACATAAAAAAACGCAGCCGGAGCTGCGTTTAGCAATCGTTCATCGGTGACTTACGCGACGGGTTTTGATTCCCAGGTATCACGCAGGCCAACGGTACGGTTGAAGACCAGATTTTCAGCGCTGGAATAGCGGCTGTCAGCACAGAAGTAACCTTCACGTTCAAACTGCAGGCTGATTTCAGCCTGTGCAGCCACCAGAGAAGGCTCAACGAAACCGTGCGCGATCACCAGGGATTCCGGGTTGATCGTGGTCAGGAAATCTTCTGCCTGGCCAGGATTCGCGACGCTGAACAGACGGTCATACAGACGGAATTCCGCCGGTTTGCCTTCAGACGCAGAAACCCAGTGGATCACACCTTTTACCTTGCGGCCATCGGCCGGATCTTTGCTCAGCGTTTCGATATCGTAAGAACAGAAGATCGTCGTCACATTGCCTTCGGCATCTTTTTCAATGCGTTCCGCTTTGATGACATACGCATTGCGCAGACGAACTTCTTTGCCCAGCACCAGACGTTTGTATTGCTTGTTCGCTTCTTCGCGGAAATCAGCCTGATCGATATAAATCTCACGGGTGAACGGCACTTCGCGCGTCCCCATCTCCGGTTTGCTCGGATGATTAGGCATTTTCACCATTTGCACATCTTCACCGGTAAAGTTCTCAATGATCACTTTAACCGGATTGATGACAGCCATGGCGCGCGGCGCATTTTCGTTCAGATCGTCACGGATACAGGATTCCAGCGCCATCATTTCGACATTGTTATCTTGCTTGGTCACGCCGATACGACGGCAGAATTCACGGATAGACGCAGCAGTGTAACCACGGCGACGCAGGCCTGAAACGGTCGGCATACGCGGGTCATCCCAGCCTTCGACGATCTTATCCGTCACCAGCAGGTTCAGCTTACGCTTGGACATGATGGAATATTCAAGATTCAGACGGGAGAACTCGTACTGACGCGGGTGGCAAGGGATGGTGATGTTATCGAGAACCCAGTCATACAGACGACGGTTGTCCTGGAATTCCAGCGTACACAACGAATGGGTGATCCCTTCCAGCGCATCGGAAATGCAGTGGGTGAAATCATACATCGGGTAGATGCACCATTTTTTGCCAGTCTGATGGTGTTCCGCAAACTTAATACGGTAGATAACCGGATCGCGCATCACGAAGAATGGCGAAGCCATATCGATTTTTGCACGCAGACACGCCGCGCCTTCAGCGAATTCACCGTTGCGCATTTTTTCGAACAGCGCGATGTTTTCTTCTACGCTGCGATCGCGGTACGGGCTGTTTTTGCCCGGAGACGTCAGTGAGCCACGGTATTCGCGGATTTCATCCGGAGACAATTCGTCAACGTAAGCCAGACCTTTGTTGATCAGCTCCAGCGCGTAGCCGTGCAGTTGATCGAAGTAGTCGGAAGAATAGTGAATATCACCGCTCCAGTCGAAACCTAACCACTGGACGTCGTGTTTGATCGACTCAACGAATTCGATGTCTTCTTTTGCCGGGTTGGTATCGTCAAAACGCAGGTTGCACTGCCCCTGATAGTCTTGCGCAATACCGAAGTTCAGGCAGATAGACTTCGCATGGCCGATATGCAGATAACCATTAGGCTCGGGCGGGAAACGGGTATGAACGGTATTGTGTTTCCCGGTCGCCAGATCTTCATCAATAATCTGACGGATAAAATTTGTTGGGCGGGCTTCAGCCTCACTCATTGTGCAATTCCTCTACGCAACATTGACTCTACAGATAACCTGTTATGTTCCAACAAGCCACGTCGGGAAACAACCGTTACTTGCATAAAATAGTGGTTATCTGCATACCGCGTGTCCGTAAACAATAAAAAGCGGGAAGAGATTGCTCTCTTCCCGCTAAGACTTAACTCAACTGAATCAGCGTCAGGAAATTATTTACCCTGAATCTCAAACAGTTTGGTCTGACCGGCTACGACTGAACCGCTGGCCAGTGAAATCACACCGGTGTAATCATCGATGTTGCTGACCACAACCGGGCTAATCATTGAGCGCGCGTTAGCGTTCAGGTAAGCCAGATCCAGTTCCAGTACAGGCTGACCGGCAGTGACCGTTGCGCCTTCTTCAATCAGGCGGGTAAAGCCCTGGCCGTTGAGTGCAACGGTGTCGATCCCCATGTGCACCACGATTTCAGCACCGGAAGTGGTTTCCAGGCAGAACGCATGGTTGGTGTTGAAGATTTTCACCACGGTACCCGCAGCCGGAGCGACAACTGTTTTATCCGTCGGACGAATCGCGACACCATCGCCCACCGCTTTGCTGGCGAAGGCTTCGTCTGGCACCTGATCCAGCGCTACGATGTCACCGGTAACCGGAGCCACCAGCGTTTCAACGACCGCTTTAACGCTGTTTGGTACAGCCTGCGGAGACGCTTTCACAACCACGGGGGCTGCTGCGCTGCCTGCCGCAACCGGACCACGCGCCATCACTTTCTTCATTGCATCAGCCAGAGATTCCGCTTTTGCACCGACGATAACCTGAATGCTTTGTTTGTTCAGACGAACAATACCGGACGCACCCAGACGTTTGCAGGCTGCATCATCAACAGTACCAGCATCTTTCACGTTCAGACGCAGGCGGGTAATACAGGCATCAATACCTTTGAAGTTATCAGAACCGCCCAGCGCACTGATGTAGCTCACGGCCAGCTGGTTCAGACCTTCTTCAGTATTGCTGTTCGCTTCCGGTTCACCGATATGGTCGGCGTCGTCTTCACGGCCCGGCGTTTTCAGGTTGAACATGCGGATAATTACGCTGAACAGTACGAAGTAGATGACGAAGAACACAACGCCCATCACCAGCAACATCCAGACGTTTTTACTTGCCGCCGGCAGGTTGTACATCAACGCGTAGTCAATCGCACCCGCAGAGAAGGAGAAGCCAGCATGGATACCCAGCGCAGTTGCAACGTACAGGCTGATCCCGGTCAGGATGGCGTGGACTAAATACAACAACGGAGCAAGGAACATGAACAGGAATTCTAACGGCTCGGTCACACCGGTCAGGAATGCAGTCACCGCAACGGAGACCAGCATACCGCCCACCAGTGGACGACGTTCTTTCGGTGCGGCGAAGTACATTGCGCATGCTGCGCCTGGCAGACCAAACATCATGATTGGGAAGAAGCCGGACATGAACATCCCTGCGGTGCCGTCACCCGCGTAGAAGCGGTTGATGTCGCCGTGGAATACTGTGCCTGCTGCGTTGGTGAAGTCACCAATCTGGAACCATGCGATAGTGTTCAGAACCTGATGCAGACCGGTTGGGATCAGCAGACGGTTTACGAAACCGAAGATACCCGCACCGAATGCGCCTGCGCCTACGATCCACTCACCACCGGCGCGGATTGCATCCTGCACCGGAGGCCAGACGTAACCGAAGATCGCGGCCAGAATCAGACAGAAGAAGCCTGTTGCGATAGGAACAAAACGTTTCCCACCGAAGAAGCTCAGGAAATCAGGAAGTTTGATATCAGACCAGCGGTTGTAAACCATACCGCCGACCAGACCGGTGATGATACCTGCCAGAACGCCCATATTGACGGCCGGGTTGATGGTAATCATCGCCTTGGTCAGAATGAAATAACCAATACCACCCGCCAGTGCCGCAGCACCCGCGTTATCTTTAGACCAGCTTGATGCCACACCAATAGCAAAAATCAGGGCCAGGTTATCGAAGATTCCGCCACCGGCTTGCGCGATGAACGGCATATTAAGAAGATCAGGCTGACCGAAACGCAGCAGTAACGCAGCGACAGGTAGCACGGCTATCGGCAGCTGAAGTGCTCTGCCTAAACGCTGAAAGAATCCAAGAATATTCACATTTCCCCCTATCCGCCGCCAGGCGAATCACCTAAGTAGTTTAATTAGTATGGTTACTACCTTTACTCACTTACCGTTCCGATTTAACCAACTGCTTTGCGAGTGTAAAAAGATTATTTCGTATCGCAAATTAAAACCTCTATTTTTGTGATAATTATCACCAAAAAGAGGTCATAACATGCCATCAGGCTGGTCAACACACAAAACTTATTTTATCATTAAAAAAATCTAGACGGCATTGTGCCAGCCACAAACCGTCACGGTGGTTTACGCTTAACATGACCGCCCTGAACCAAAACAGCTTTGACTTCCTTATCCGGAGTCACTGGGTTACAGGCAGGCGGCAATCGAAAAATCCGTTGCGCTTACTCCGTTAAGCCAGGCAGAGATTCGAAAGCAGCCAACACCCCTGCAACGTCAAGGACAAAGGATATACACAGTATATTCAATATTCTGAAACTAAGAGGTACGTGATGAGACTTATTCCTTTAAACACCACCACTGAAGTTGGCAAATGGGCAGCACGTCATATCGTTGAGCGTATTAACGCCTTCAAACCCACTGCCGACCGCCCGTTCATTTTGGGCTTACCTACCGGTGGCACACCACTCGAAGCTTACAAACATTTAATCGCCATGCATAAAGCAGGCCAGGTTAGCTTTAAGAACGTGGTTACTTTCAATATGGACGAATATGTTGGCTTACCGCAGGAACACCCTGAGAGCTATCATACGTTCATGTACAAAAACTTCTTTGATCACGTTGATATTCCACGCGAAAATATCAATCTGCTGAATGGTAATGCACCAGACGTCAACGAAGAATGCCGTCAGTACGAAGCAAAAATTAAGTCTTACGGTAAAATTCACCTGTTCATGGGTGGCGTGGGCAACGACGGTCACATTGCCTTTAACGAACCGGCATCTTCACTGGCTTCACGCACCCGTATCAAAACCCTGACACACGAAACCCGCATCGCGAACTCCCGTTTCTTCGACAATGACGTATCTCAGGTGCCAAAATACGCCCTGACCGTTGGCGTAGGCACACTGCTTGATGCAGAAGAAGTGATGATTCTGGTCACCGGCCACGCGAAGGCGCAAGCGCTTGAAGCGGCCGTCGAGGGAAACATTAACCACATGTGGACCATCAGTTGCCTGCAATTGCATGCAAAAGCCGTTATGGTGTGTGACGAGCCGTCCACCATGGAACTGAAAGTCAAAACTGTTAAATATTTCCGCGAGTTAGAAGCGGAAAATATGAAAAACCTTTAACAAAATTTATGCCCAAAGCCAGTCGCGTTGCAGCAAGGCGGCAATGACGCGAATCTCCGGGAGTTTACTGAAGTAAGTGAGCGGAGTGAGTGAGGCAGCCAACGCAGCAGCAGCGTGACTGGAGAAGGGCAAGCGAACGAGGGGGCATGATGTACGCTTTGATTAACGGCCGGATCTATACCGGCCACGACGTTCTGGATAACCATGCGGTCGTGATTGCCGATGGCAAAATCGAACGTGTCTGCGCGGTCAGCGAGCTGCCGGACAATGTGGAAACCCGCGATCTGGACGGTGCCATTCTTGCCCCCGGATTTATCGACCTGCAACTTAACGGTTGTGGCGGCGTGCAGTTCAACGATTCACTGGAAGCGATTTCCGTAGAAACGTTAGAAATCATGCAGAAAGCCAACGAAAAATCCGGCTGTACCAGTTTCTTACCTACGCTGATCACCTGTAGCGATGACTACATGAAGCACGGCGTCAGCGTAATGCGCACGTATCTGGAAAAATATCCGAATCAGGCGCTGGGTCTGCATCTTGAAGGCCCGTATCTGAGCCCGTTGAAAAAAGGCACCCACAATCCGGCCTTTATCCGTAAGCCCGACGACGCCATGATTGATTTTCTGTGTGAAAACGCCGATGTCATCACACAGCTGACGCTTGCACCGGAACAGGTTGAAGCCCGCTATATCCGTCAGCTGAGCGCTGCCGGTATTGTGATTTCCGCAGGCCATTCCAATTCGACGTATGCCGAAGCCCGCGCGGGTTTTGCGGCCGGTATCACCTTCGCAACGCACCTTTATAATGCAATGCCAGCGATTACAGGTCGTCAGCCTGGCCTTATTGGTGCAATCTTCGATACACCGGAAGTGTATACCGGTGTGATTGCCGACGGTTTGCATGTCGATTACGCCAATATTCGCAACGCGAAAAAGCTCAAAGGCGAGAAACTGGTGCTGGTCACCGACGCCACTGCGCCAGCGGGTGCCAATATTGATGAGTTCATTTTTGCCGGTAAAACAATATACTACCGTGACGGACTCTGTGTGGACGAAAACGGAACACTGAGCGGCTCTGCGCTGACCATGATCGAAGCAGTTCAAAACAGCGTTGAACATGTCGGCATTGCACTGGATGAAACGTTGCGTATGGCATCGCTTTATCCGGCCCGCGCGATTGGCCTCAACGGCCAGCTGGGTAGCATTGAAGCAGGCAAAGTCGCCAACCTCACCGCGTTCACTCATGATTTTAAAATCACAAAAACTATCGTTAATGGTGACGAAGTTTAATTGAGCGGATAACAGCATTGATGACAACTGGCGGACAGCAGGCACAAATCGGCAACGTTGATCTGGTTAAGCAGTTAAACGGCGCGGCGGTTTACCGCCTGATTGACCAACAAGGGCCCATTTCGCGCATTCAAATCGCCGACATGAGCCAGTTAGCGCCCGCCAGTGTCACCAAAATTACCCGACAGTTACTCGAGCGCGGGCTGATCAAAGAAGTGGATCAGCAGGCTTCCACCGGGGGTCGCCGCGCTATTTCGATCATCACCGAAACCCGTCCTTTTCATACCATCGCTGTTCGTCTTGGCCGACATGACGCGACCATCACGCTCTACGATCTCAGCGCCAAGTCACTGGCCGAACAACATTATTCCCTGCCCGAACGCACTCAGGAAACGCTTGAGAACGCCTTATTTGAGGCAATCGCGCAATTTATCGAGCTGAATCAGCGTAAAATCCGCGAACTGATTGCCATTTCTGTCATCCTTCCAGGCCTGGTCGATCCGAATAAAGGCATCGTCCGCTATATGCCGCATATCAGCGTCGGTGCGTGGAAATTAGTCGATGCGCTGGAAGCCAGATTCAAAGTCACCAGTTTTGTCGGCCACGATATCCGCAGTCTGGCCCTCGCCGAGCACTATTTCGGGGCAACCCGCGACTGTCAGGACTCCATTTTGGTTCGTCTTCACCGCGGTACCGGCGCAGGAATTATCGTTAACGGCCAGATTTTCCTGGGCAGCAACGGCAACGTGGGTGAAATCGGCCACATTCAGATCGACCCGCTGGGCGAACGATGCCATTGCGGCAACTTCGGCTGTCTGGAAACAGTCGCCGCGAATGCCGCTATCGAAAACCGTGTACGCCATCTGCTCACGCAGGGTTACGCCAGCAAACTCAGTCTGAACGATTGCTCAATTTCCGCTATCTGCAAAGCCGCCAATCGCCATGATGCGCTGGCCACTGAAGTGATTGAGCATGTGGGCCGTCAGCTTGGCAAAGGCGTTTCCATTGCGATCAACCTGTTTAATCCGCAAAAAGTGGTGATTGCCGGTGAAATTACCGAAGCGGATAAAGTCCTGCTGCCGGCCATCCAAAACTGCATTAATGCTCAGGTTTTGAAAGATTTCCGCCGCAATCTACCGGTTGTGACTTCCGCGCTTAATCATCAGTCCGCGATTGGTGCATTTGCGCTGGTCAAACGGGCTATGCTGAATGGCGTTCTGTTGCAGCGTCTGATGGAAAATTAAGGCGTGCTATAGTAATTGGCTGCCAGGAATGGGGCTGAAAAATGTGGGTTTGGAAATCATGACAATTAAGAATGTAATCTGTGACATTGATGGCGTGCTGTTGCACGACAACACAGCTGTACCCGGCGCCGATCGCTTTCTGGCCCGAATTCAGGAACAGGGAATGCCTCTGGTCATTCTCACCAACTACCCTTCCCAGACAGCGCAGGATCTGGCAAACCGCTTCAGCGCTGCCGGTCTTGAAGTGCCGGAAAGCGCGTTCTTCACGTCCGCGATGGCGACAGCTGATTTCCTGAAACGTCAGGAAGGTAAAAAAGCCTACGTCGTTGGCGAAGGCGCTCTGATTCACGAGCTGTATAAAGCGGGTTTTACCATCACAGACATCAATCCTGATTTTGTGATCGTCGGCGAAACGCGTTCGTACAACTGGGACATGATTCATAAAGCGGCGTATTTCGTGGCGAATGGCGCGCGCTTTATTGCGACAAACCCGGACAATCACGGCCACGGTTTTGTTCCAGCCTGTGGCGCGTTATGCGCACCAATCGAGAAAATTACCGGACGCCAGCCGTTTTACGTCGGCAAGCCGAGCCCGTGGATTATCCGCTCGGCGCTCAATAAAATGCAGGCGCATTCCGAAGAAACGGTCATTGTGGGCGACAATCTGCGAACAGATATTCTGGCGGGTTTCCAGGCGGGTCTGGAAACTATTCTGGTGCTGACCGGCGTTTCTACCCTCAATGATATTGAGGGAATGCCGTTCCGTCCGACCTGGATTTACCCTTCCGTTGCCGATATCGACGTGATTTAACAGCCACTCATAAATATATGAAAACGAGCCCGGATTGCTATCCCGGCTCGTTTTTTTTCGTCCTGCTGCTTGATTTTCATTCACTTTTCTCTTTTTTTGAATCCCCCTCAATTTTCGGCGATTAAATTAATAATCCGCTAATGAAAATGCCATAAAACTACTGATTCGTTAAAGATTACCTGCACTCAACCAACTATTTATCAGAAGAGCGTTAAACCACTTGCACAACACAGGGGTTTTGACGCATTTTCATAGTCAGCAACGCAACAAAGCCTGACTAAAACTGAAAGAACGGCAACGTTGATCCTCATTCGCAAACATAAAAATGACAGCCAGAGAAACGTCGTTAGGGAGATAGATATATGTGTTCAATTTTCGGTGTGCTCGATATCAAAACTGACTCCGTCGAGCTGCGCAAAAAAGCGCTGGAACTCTCGCGCCTGATGCGTCACCGCGGGCCTGACTGGTCCGGCGTGTTCGCCAGCGACAAAGCGATTCTGTCGCATGAGCGTCTGTCGATTGTCGACGTGAACAACGGCGCACAGCCTTTGTACAACGCAGCACATACCCACGTTCTGGCTGTAAACGGCGAAATCTACAACCATCAGGCTCTGCGCGCTGAATTGGGCGATAAGTATGAGTTCCAGACCGCGTCTGACTGCGAAGTGATTCTTGCGCTGTATCAGGAAAAAGGCCCTGAATTCCTCGATGAACTGCAAGGCATGTTCGCCTTCATTCTCTATGACACAGAAAAAGACGCGTACCTGATTGGCCGCGACCATCTGGGCATCATCCCGCTGTATATGGGTTACGACGAACACGGCAACATGTACGTGGCGTCTGAAATGAAAGCGCTGGTGCCGGTTTGCCGCACCATCAAAGAATTCCCGGCAGGCAGCTACCTGTGGAGCCAGGAAGGCGAAATCCGTGAATATTACCAGCGTGACTGGTTCGATTTCGAAAACGTCAAAGACAACGTCACTGACGCTGCGGCGCTGAAAGATGCGCTGGAAGAATCGGTGAAAAGTCACCTGATGTCTGACGTGCCTTACGGCGTGCTGCTGTCCGGTGGTCTGGATTCTTCCGTGATTTCAGCAATTACCAAGAAATTTGCCGGTCGCCGCATTGAGGATAAAGATCAGAGCGAAGCGTGGTGGCCACAGCTGCACTCCTTTGCGGTCGGTCTGGAAGGTTCTCCGGATCTGCGCGCTGCTCAGGAAGTCGCAAACCATTTAGGCACCGTGCACCATGAAATCCACTTCACCGTGCAGGAAGGTCTGGATGCTATCCGTGACGTGATTTATCACATCGAAACTTACGACGTGACCACCATTCGTGCGTCAACGCCGATGTATCTGATGTCCCGTAAAATCAAAGCGATGGGCATCAAGATGGTGTTGTCCGGCGAAGGTGCTGACGAAGTCCTGGGCGGTTACCTGTACTTCCATAAAGCGCCGAACGCGAAAGAATTCCACGAAGAAACCGTGCGTAAATTGCTGGCCCTGCACATGTATGACTGTGCCCGTGCCAACAAAGCGATGTCCGCCTGGGGCGTTGAAGCCCGCGTACCGTTCCTGGATAAAAAATTCCTCGACGTCGCAATGCGCATCAACCCGAAAGACAAAATGTGCGGCAACGGCAAAATGGAAAAACATATCCTGCGCGAATGTTTTGAGTCTTATTTGCCACACAGCGTGGCATGGCGCCAGAAAGAACAGTTCTCGGACGGCGTAGGTTACAGCTGGATCGATACGTTAAAAGAAGTCGCGTCTCAGCAGATTACCGATCAACAGCTCGAAACTGCGCATTTCCGTTTCCCGTACAACACGCCGACGTCAAAAGAAGGCTACCTGTACCGCACCATTTTCGAAGAACTGTTCCCGGTTCCAAGCGCGGCTGAATGTGTTCCTGGCGGCCCGTCAGTGGCCTGTTCTTCAGCGAAAGCCATCGAATGGGATGAAGCGTTCAAAAACATGGATGACCCTTCTGGCCGTGCGGTTGGCGTTCACCAGTCAGCGTATAAATAAGCCTTTACCGGTTATTTTCCATGAAGCAAGCGGGCCTTTTCAGGCCCGTTTTTTTATGGGTAAAGCCAGTAAAAATAATGTCTTTTGCCCAATTAATCACCAGAGTGGTTATAAGCCAGACAAATGGACGCTCTCACGCCTTTTTCTCCAAAAAAGGTGTTGACGCAAAACGGTCATATACGCATAATGCGCCCCGCAACGCCGATGAAGGTAGCGCGAAAAAAGAGGGCTACGTAGCTCAGTTGGTTAGAGCACATCACTCATAATGATGGGGTCACAGGTTCGAATCCCGTCGTAGCCACCATCTTTTTTGCGGGAGTGGCGAAATTGGTAGACGCACTAGATTTAGGTTCTAGCGCCGCAAGGTGTGCGAGTTCAAGTCTCGCCTCCCGCACCATTTCATCGAGTCGGCAGCACAGTTGGGGTATCGCCAAGCGGTAAGGCACTGGTTTTTGATACCAGCATTCCCAGGTTCGAATCCTGGTACCCCAGCCATTTTCTTACCCTTCGCATCTCTGATGTGAATGTGAGAAAAAACCAATTTGAAGAAGTTGTACTGTTGGGGTATCGCCAAGCGGTAAGGCACTGGTTTTTGATACCAGCATACCCTGGTTCGAATCCAGGTACCCCAGCCATACTTCTTTCTGTATAATTGGTAAGCACTTGAAATTTATTATTAAGTTAGTTAAATTAGTGCTTGAAGTTTTGAAGTAAGTCAGTAGAATTTGGCTACGTAGCTCAGCTGGTTAGAGCACATCACTCATAATGATGGGGTCACAGGTTCAAATCCCGTCGTAGCCACCATTTTACTTGCAGTGCACTGCTCAAAAGGTAGTGAGTTTTAAAATTGGGGTGTCGCCAAGCGGTAAGGCTCTGGTTTCTGATACCAGCATACCCAGGTTCGAATCCTGGCACCCCAGCCACATTAAGAAAGCCCGCCTCGTGCGGGCTTTTTGCTATCTGTCGGTTGAGTCAGACTCAAAAAAAACGGGCAAGCCGACATTCATCCGGCCAGCCCCTCTCTCACTTCATTAAATGCCTAAGGCGTATTTCAGCGCTTTGGTTTTCAGTGCGCCTGCACGCTGTGCCGTCATCAGTGCCAGATTTCTCAATGCTTTGACGGGCGCCAGATCGTTACTGAACGCGGTATAGAACAAATCCATACCGCTTTGCATCAGCAGATTATCCAGGCGACGCTGACGCTGATAACGTATCAGCACGCTCTCGCTACTCCACGCTTCATCGTGGTCACGCGCTTTTTCCAGCACCGAAAGCAATGCTTCTACGTCGCGATAACCCAGATTCACGCCCTGCCCGGCCAGCGGATTGATCGTATGCGCTGCATCGCCCACCAGCGCCAGTCCCGGCAGGACATAACGCTGCGCATGGCGGCGAACCAGCGGGAACGCGCCCGCTGCTGTTGCATTGATTTTTCCAAGGCGCGGCGGAAAGGCCTGCATAATCTCCGCCGTCAGCTGTTTCATGTTCAGCGTTTTCAGATAACGGATGCGCTGCGGGCTGTCGTACCACACCAGTGATGCCTGATTGCCAAACAACGGCAGGAATGCGCGCGGGCCGGAAGGGAAAAACTGCTGCCAGGTGACATCCTGATCCGGCGTTTCGGTTTCAACGTTAATCAGCATACAGTGCTGGCGATATTCCCAACCATCAACGCCGATGCCCGCCAGCTGGCGTACCAGAGAATTCGCTCCGTCGGCGGCGACGACCAGTTTTGTACGCAGCAGTTCACCGGTGGTCAGCTGAAGTGACCAGGTTTTATCGTCATGTTGCAGAAGATGGCGCAGTTTCGCCGGGCAGAAGCGGGTCAGATTGGAGAAAGTATCAAACTGTTGCCAGAGCGCCAGCTGAAGCACGCGGTTTTCAACCATGAATCCCAGCTCCGGTAATCCGAGTGATTGCGCATCGAATTTGACGTCGGAACCGTCAACTTCCCAGGTTTCCAGGCGGCGATACGGCACCGAGCGCATTTTTTCAACAGCAGGCCACGCCTCTAATTTCTGCAAGAACCGCACCGAAGCGCAGCCAATCGCAGAAATTCGCAGGTCTGCTGCCGCTGATGCGTCAAATTCAGCCGGCTCTTCATTTTCGATCAATGCAACCTGAAGCCCCTGACGGGCCAGCCCGAGAGCTGCCGCAGCGCCTACCATCCCACCACCGACGATCACTGCATCAAATGACTTCTCTGAATTATTCATTTTATTCCAGCTTTCTATTTCAGTTCATTATGCGAAGTGTACCGGATTTTTGTGTCTGCATCAGGGCCTAAGCTGCTTTCCCGCACTGGTCAGCGCTAAGGTGAGGGTTTACAATACCGCCCCTGAACAACGCTATGCACTGCGGCACTGCCGATCTAACGTTCCCCGTACTGAGTACTGACACGCTGATGACTAAAAAACTGCACATAAAAACCTGGGGCTGCCAGATGAATGAATATGATTCATCCAAAATGGCCGATCTTCTCGATAGCACCCACGGTTACCAGCTGACGGATAACGCTGAAGAAGCAGACATTCTGCTGCTGAATACCTGTTCAATCCGGGAAAAAGCCCAGGAGAAAGTGTTCAGCCTGCTGGGACACTGGAAATTATTAAAAAAGAAAAACCCGGATATTATTATCGGCGTCGGCGGCTGTGTGGCATCTCAGGAAGGGGAATTGCTGCGTAAGCGTGCGCCCTGCGTTGATATCGTTTTTGGCCCGCAAACCCTGCATCGCCTGCCAGAAATGGTCAACCATGTTCGCGGCACCAAAAGCCCGGTCGTGGATATCAGCTTCCCGGAAATTGAGAAATTTGACCGTCTGCCGGAACCACGCGCGGATGGCCCGACCGCATTTGTCTCCATCATGGAAGGTTGCAACAAATATTGCAGCTTCTGCGTGGTGCCTTACACGCGCGGCGAAGAAGTCAGCCGCCCGTGTGATGACGTCCTGTTCGAAGTCGCTCAGCTTGCCGCTCAGGGTGTGCGTGAAGTTAACCTGCTGGGGCAAAACGTCAACGCCTACCGCGGCGATTCCTTTGACGGTGGCATCTGCACGTTTGCAGAATTACTGCGTCTGGTGGCGGCCATCGACGGTATTGACCGCATCCGCTTTACCACCAGCCATCCGGTAGAATTTACTGACGATATTATCGAGGTCTATAAAGACACGCCTGAAGTGGTGAGTTTCCTGCATCTGCCTATTCAGAGCGGTTCTGATCGCATTCTGACTATGATGAAGCGCCCTCACACGGTGCTGGAATACAAATCGACTATCCGTAAATTGCGGGCTGCGCGTCCGGATATCCATTTCAGTTCTGACTTCATCATCGGCTTCCCGGGCGAATCCAACGATGATTTCGAACGCACTATGGATTTAATTGCACAGGTCAATTACGACGTCAGCTTCAGTTTTATCTACTCTCCACGCCCGGGAACACCTGCGGCAGACATGGTCGATGACGTCAGCATGGACGAGAAGAAACAGCGTCTGGCGCTGTTACAGGACCGGATCACGCAACAGGTAATGCGGTTTAGCCGCGCCACGCTGGGCACCGTTCAGCGCATTCTGGTGGAAGGGACGTCCCGTAAAGACATTATGGAACTGACCGGACGCACAGAATGCAACCGTGTGGTCAATTTTGAAGGTACGCCTGACATGATTGGCAAATTCGTGGATGTCGAAATTGTCGATGTCTATGCCAACTCCCTGCGTGGCATAGTCATCCGCACAGAAGAACAAATGGCGCTGCGTCTGCACGAGTCACCACAATCTGTTATTGCCCGCACACGCAAAGAAAATGAATTGGGCGTTGGGCTCTATCAGCCGTAAATCATTGAAGCGAAGAATGACAGAACCTACAGGGCGCTCCGGCGTCCTGTTTCTTTTGAGAATTCAGACGCAACACCGGCTTCCAGGGGTTAATTTTCCAGGAAAGGCCGCATATCCGGATGCAGGTTCATGTAACTGCCTGCAAGCCGCAGCATATTTTGCCAAGGGCATGTATTATTAACTCAGGTATGGTTGACGGCTGAAAGCAGTTTACGGCCGTATGTCTCACTGAACGTACCCTGAAGTATGCAGGGTAAACTGGTCCAGAGTGGCCCAAAGGATAAGTTTGAACGTTGTAACACAAGAGATTTTACTGGAGCCCGAAGACAATCAGCGTCTGCTGAGCCTGTGCGGGCCGTTTGATGACAATATCAAACAACTGGAACGCCGGTTGGGCGTTGAAATCAACCGTCGTGATAACGCATTTAAGCTTGTTGGAAAGAGCCTGCCGGTTGCGGCAGCCGCTGATATTCTGCGCGACTTATACGTAGACACCGCGCCGCTGCGTGGCGAGATTCAGGATATCGACCCTGAAAAAATCCATCTGGCGATTAAAGAAAGCCGCGTTCTTGAGCAAACGGCTGAAAGCGTGCCTGATTTTGGCAAAGCGGTCATCATCAAAACCAAGCGTGGCGTGATCAAACCGCGTACTAAGAATCAGGCGCAGTACGTTGCCAATATTCTGGATCACGACGTCACGTTTGGTATCGGCCCTGCCGGTACGGGTAAAACCTATCTGGCCGTTGCCGCTGCCGTTGATGCGCTGGAACGTCAGGAAGTACGCCGTATTCTGCTGACGCGCCCTGCCGTTGAAGCCGGTGAAAAGCTGGGTTTCCTGCCGGGTGATCTGAGTCAGAAGGTTGATCCGTATCTGCGCCCGCTGTATGACGCGCTGTTCGAAATGCTGGGCTTTGAGAAGGTTGAAAAACTGATTGAGCGCAACGTTATTGAAGTGGCTCCTCTGGCGTATATGCGCGGGCGTACGCTCAATGACGCCTTCATTATTCTCGATGAAAGCCAGAATACTTCCATTGAACAGATGAAGATGTTCCTGACCCGTATTGGTTTTAACTCCAAAGCGGTGATCACCGGTGACGTCACGCAAATCGACTTGCCGCGCCATCAGAAATCAGGCCTGCGCCACGCCATTGAAGTATTGTCTTCGGTTGAAGAACTGAGCTTTAACTTCTTCCACAGCGAGGACGTCGTTCGTCATCCTGTTGTCGCACGAATTGTTGTAGCTTACGAAGCGTGGGAAGAAGAAGACCAGAAACGTCGTGATGCGATTGCCGCAGAGCGTAAACATGAACATCAAAACAGCGCATCCCAGCAGGTTAGTCAATGAACACGGTAATCCTCGATCTACAAATTGCTTGTGAAGAAAACGCAGGCTTACCGTCTGAAAATGACTTTCAAAAATGGCTGGAGGCGGTTCTTCCGCAGTTTCAGGAAGAATCGGAAGTAACGATCCGTCTGGTCGATATTCCCGAAAGCCATGAACTGAATATGACGTATCGTGGCATGGATAAACCGACCAACGTGTTATCCTTCCCGTTCGAAGCTCCTCCGGGCATGGAAATGCCACTGCTCGGCGACCTGATTATTTGTCGTCAGGTGGTTGAGAAGGAAGCCAAAGAGCAGGAAAAAGAACTTTGGGCTCACTGGGCACATATGGTGATTCACGGCAGTTTGCATTTGCTGGGCTATGACCATATCGTTGACGAAGAAGCCGAAGAAATGGAATCAATTGAAACTGAAATCATGCTGGATCTGGGTTATCCGGATCCTTATATTTCAGAGAAAGAAGACGACTGAATTTATCAGTAAACTTGCGCAGCGCCTGCCCGGTGAAGGTTTTTCATCCGCAGGCGTTTCGCCTAATTTTCACTAACACGAGTAAAACAAACCAAACGCCATGAGCGATGACCATTCACAAAATAGTGACAGCCCCAGTCCCAAGAAGGGCTTCTTTTCCCTTATCCTTAACCAGCTCTTTCACGGTGAACCCAAAAACCGTGGCGATTTGGTTGAGCTGATCCGTGACTCAGAACAAAACGATCTGATCGACCCCGATACCCGTGACATGCTGGAAGGCGTGATGGATATCGCCGAGCAGCGCGTCCGGGACATCATGATCCCACGTTCACAGATGATCACGCTAAAACGCAATCAGCCGCTGGAAGAGTGTCTCGATGTCATCATCGAATCCGCACACTCCCGCTTCCCGGTGATCAGCGAAGATAAGGATCACATTGAAGGCATCCTGATGGCCAAAGACTTGCTGCCGTTTATGCGCACAGAGTCCGAGCCATTCAGCATTGATAAAGTGCTGAGAACCGCCGTGGTGGTTCCCGAAAGCAAACGTGTTGACCGCATGCTGAAGGAGTTCCGCTCCCAGCGTTACCATATGGCGATTGTTGTCGATGAATTCGGCGGCGTATCAGGCCTGGTCACTATCGAAGATATTCTCGAACTGATTGTCGGCGAGATCGACGATGAGTATGACGAAGCAGAAGATCTGGATATCCGTCAACTTAGCCGCCACACCTACACCGTCCGCGCGCTGGCACCGATTGAAGATTTTAACGAAGTCTTCCAGACCCATTACAGTGACGACGAAGTCGATACGATTGGCGGTCTGGTGATGCAGTCCTTCGGCCATTTGCCTGCACGAGGCGAAAGCATTGAAATTGACGGTTACCTGTTCAAGGTTGCGATGGCCGACAGCCGCCGTATTATTCAGGTTCACGTAAAAATACCGGACGACGCGCCGCAACCGATACTGGAAGAATAATTACTCCATGGCAATTGCCTCTTTATATCAACGCCAGCGGGTTCGCGCCCTGCTGGCGCTCTTATTCGGTGCCTGTGGCACGCTCGCTTTTTCCCCCTATGATTTCTGGCCTGCAGCAATCGTCTCGCTCAGCGGTCTGCTGGCATTAACGCTGGATCGCCGTCCGGCGCAATCCGCGTGGATAGGTTTCTGCTGGGGATTTGGCCTGTTTGGAACAGGCGTCAACTGGGTTTACGTCAGTATCGCCACCTTTGGCGGCATGCCGGAAGCCATCAACCTGTTCCTGGTGATTTTGCTGGCGGCTTATTTGTCGCTGTACACCATGCTGTTTGCCGGTATTTTCAGCAAACTCTGGCCAAAAACCACCTGGTGGAAACTGGCAATTGCCGCGCCGGCGCTGTGGCAAGTTACTGAATTCCTTCGCGGTTGGGTGCTGACCGGCTTTCCGTGGCTTGAATTCGGTTACAGCCAGATCAATGGACCGCTGAAAGGCCTTGCGCCAATCACCGGTGTGAACGGCATTACGCTGTTACTGACTTCCCTGAGCGGTCTGCTGATGTATGCCATTTACCAGCACCGGAAAGCCCCGGGTATTGTTGCGCTGGCAATGTTGCTGCTGCCATGGCCGCTGCGCTATATCCACTGGTATCAGGAACAGCCTGATAAAGCTGTTGATGTTGCACTGGTTCAGGGCAATATTCCGCAGTCCATGAAATGGGATCCGAAGGCGCTGGAAAGCGCGCTGCAAACGTACCTGGATCTCAGCCGTCCCTATCTTGGCAAATCCAGCATGATCATCTGGCCGGAATCCGCGATTTCAGATATTGAGTCCGATCAGCAGGGTTTCCTGAGCATGGTGGATAATATTTACCGTTCTCACGGGACTCAACTGGTCACCGGGATTATCGATGCGCGCCGCAACGAAGAAGGCATGAAGGTTTACAACAGCGCCATTGTGCTGGGCGGTGAACAAACTTATCGTTACCCGGACGACAACCGTTTCAATAAACACCATCTGGTACCCTTTGGTGAATTTGTTCCTCTGGAAAGGCTGCTACGCCCTCTCGCGCCGTTCTTCGATTTGCCAATGTCGGGCCTGACCAGCGGCGATTATGTGCAGAAACCGTTGTTTGTCAGCGGACTCAATCTGACCACTGCCATTTGTTATGAAGTGGTCTTCGGTGAGCAGGTGCGTGACAACCTGCAGCCGGACACCAATTTCCTGCTGACCATTTCCAACGATGCCTGGTTCGGCCACTCGATTGGCCCGTGGCAGCATTTCCAGATGGCGCGTATGCGTTCGCTGGAATTAGGCCGCCCGTTGCTGCGCAGCACCAACAACGGTATTACCGCCGTAGTGAATGCTCAGGGCGATGTGACTGCCCAAATTCCGCAGTTTACCCGTCAGGTTCTGAACGTGAAGGTCACGCCGACAACCGGTATGACGCCGTATGCGCGCGTTGGCTGGTGGCCGGTGTGGATAGTAACGCTCATCATGGCTGTCGCGGCACTGTGGCTGGGTCGTCGCAAAAACTGAATTTTCGTATTTTCTCTTTAAATCAGGCGTCTTCGGGCGCCTGAACTGTTTTGTCGCATCTTCTTTTTAGCCCCCGTAATCTTTCCCCCCTTTTACCTGCTGCCGTTTGTTATAAACCCGGCATTAAGCGCTGATTATCTGACCGCTGATGAAGTTAAATCAGGCTTTCTGGCATGACTCTTGCTACATCTAATTGAAAGATATCTGATTAGTTACTTTTTATGACGTCGTGCATCATTTTGGAACAAAAAGGCTATTCCTCATGCACCTTCTAAGTGCATAGCCCGTTAATTGCTTTTAATTGGTGCGTGTCTCGTCTCAAAAAAGAAACAATGTGGTTTCATAAAATTCACATTCAGTTATTTTCTAGCTTCATATGACGAGGCATTAGCACTTTCTGATCCGTGATTTGGATCCCTAATGACAGCAAGGAGTTGGACATGCAATTGCGCAAATTGGCGTTATCCGTAGTGTTGGCAAGCGTTGCCGTAAGCAGCTTTGCTCACGCAGAAGAACTGACCGGCACCCTGAAAAAAATCAAAGACAATGGCGTTATCGTGGTAGGTCACCGCGAATCCTCAGTGCCATTCTCTTACTACAATAACGAACAGAAAGTCGTAGGTTATTCACAGGACTATTCCGACGCCATCGTTGACGCGGTTAAGAAAAAACTGAACCTGCCAAACCTGCAGGTCAAAATGATGCCAATCACCTCGCAGAACCGTATTCCGTTGCTGCAAAACGGCACCTATGATTTTGAGTGTGGTTCTACCACCAACAACCTCGAGCGCCAGCAGCAAGCCGCTTTCTCCGACACCATCTTCGTTATCGGCACCCGTCTGTTAGTGAAGAAAGGGTCGGAGATTAAAGACTTCGCTGATCTGAAAGGCAAAACCGTTGTGGTGACTTCCGGGACAACCTCTGAAGTGCTGCTTAATAAACTGAACGAAGAGAAAAAACTGGATCTGCGCATCATCAGCGCGAAAGACCACGGTGACTCGTTCCGTACTCTGGAAACCGGTCGTGCCGTTGCCTTCATGATGGATGATGCCCTGTTAGCCGGTGAACGTGCGAAAGCCAAAAAACCAGACAACTGGGAAATCATCGGAACTCCACAGTCCAAAGAAGCATATGGCTGCATGATGCGTAAAGATGATGCCGATTTCAAAAAACTGGTCGATGACACCATCGTGAAAGCACAGACTTCCGGTGAGGCGACTAAGTGGTTTGAAACCTGGTTCAAAAAACCGATTCCTCCGAAGAATCTGAACATGAACTTTGAACTGTCTGACGACATGAAAGCCCTGTTCAAAGCGCCAAACGATAAAGCACTGTAAGAAATACCAGACAGACGGGTATAACCAAGAGAAGTGTAATTAAAGAATAAGGCTGGACCACCAGCCTGTGATGATGCAGACCGGATGCGGGGTGGTCGTTCCCCACCCCGCATATCCTCCCAGTCATTTTTCACGCGGACCACGTCATCACTCAGATGGGTAGTTCATTACCCGGTTTACGGAGTTTTTATGTCAATAGATTGGAACTGGGGCATATTTTTGCAACAAGCCCCCTTTGGGAATACCACCTACCTGGGCTGGATTTGGAATGGATTTCAGGTCACTGTCGCACTGTCGGTTTGCGCCTGGATTATCGCGTTCTTCGTCGGTTCACTTTTCGGGATACTGCGTACCGTTCCCAACCGGATCCTTTCCGGTATCGGCACCTGTTACGTTGAACTCTTCCGTAACGTGCCACTCATTGTGCAATTCTTTATCTGGTATCTGGTTGTGCCTGAACTGCTGCCCGAAAATATCGGTATGTGGTTTAAATCAGAGCTGGCGCCAAATGTGCAATTCTTCTCCTCGTCAGTAATCTGTCTCGGTCTGTTCACCGCTGCCCGCGTATGCGAGCAGGTGCGTGCGGCCATTCAGTCACTGCCAAGCGGCCAGCGTAATGCCGGTCTGGCAATGGGCCTGACGCTGCCTCAGACCTATCGTTATGTTCTGTTGCCAAACGCGTACCGCGTGATCGTGCCACCGATGACATCCGAAATGGTTAACCTGGTGAAAAACTCGGCTATCGCCTCCACCATCGGTTTGGTCGATATGGCAGCGCAAGCCGGCAAGCTGCTTGATTACTCCGCACATGCGTATGAATCATTTACTGCGATTACCGTTGCCTACGTCCTTATCAATGCCATCATCATGTTCCTGATGCATTTTGTAGAACGTAAAGTCCGCCTGCCGGGCAACATGGGGGGTAAATAAGAATGCATGAATTTGACTGGAGTTCTATCGGTCCCGGCCTGCCGTACTTGTGGCAGGGCATGGTCGTCACCCTGAAAATCACCTCGCTGGCGATTGTTGTCGGTATCCTCTGGGGTACGCTGCTGGCGGTCATGCGTTTATCGTCTTTCAAACCGGTCAGCTGGTTTGCCTCGGCTTATGTCAACCTGTTCCGCGCCGTGCCGCTGGTGATGGTGTTGTTGTGGTTCTATCTGATTGTGCCCGGCTTCCTGCAAAAAGTGCTCGGTTTATCCCCTAAAACGGATATCCGCCTGATTTCTGCGATGGTGGCGTTCGCCTTGTTTGAAGCAGCCTACTATTCCGAAATCATTCGCGCAGGGATTATCAGTATTGCCCGCGGGCAATCTTCCGCCGCGCTGGCGCTGGGCATGACCCAATGGCAGTCCATGCAACTGGTGATTTTGCCGCAGGCGTTCCGCGCGATGGTGCCGCTGCTGCTGACGCAGGCGATTGTCTTATTCCAGGATACCTCGCTCGTGTATGTTCTGGGCCTCGCCGACTTCTTCCGCAGCGCATCCAACATTGGCGACCGCGACGGTACGCTGGTTGAGATGGTGCTGTTTGCAGGACTTATTTACTTTGTTATCAGCCTTTGTGCTTCCTTGCTGGTGCGTTATTTGAAGAAAAGGACCGTTTCATGATTTCACTGAAGAATGTTTCTAAATGGTACGGGCACTTTCAGGTGCTGACCGGGTGCAGCACCGAAGTTAAAAAAGGTGAAGTTGTGGTGGTTTGCGGGCCTTCCGGGTCGGGTAAATCGACGCTGATCAAAACCGTTAACGGACTTGAGCCGATTCAGAAAGGTGAAATCCTGGTTAACGGCACGCCGGTCAATGACAAAAAAACCAATCTGGCTCAGTTGCGTGCGAAAGTTGGCATGGTGTTCCAGCATTTTGAGCTGTTCCCGCATTTGTCGATCATCGACAACCTGACGCTTGCTCAGGTAAAAGTGCTGAAACGCGATAAAGCAGCTTCGAAAGAAAAAGGCCTGAAACTGCTGGATCGCGTGGGCTTATCTGCTCACGCCAACAAATTCCCCGGTCAGCTTTCCGGCGGGCAACAGCAGCGTGTCGCTATCGCCCGCGCATTATGTATGGATCCTATTGCCATGCTGTTTGATGAACCGACCTCAGCGCTTGATCCGGAAATGATCAACGAAGTGCTGGACGTAATGGTTGAGCTGGCAAATGAAGGCATGACAATGATGGTGGTCACCCACGAAATGGGCTTTGCACGTAAAGTGGCGAACCGCGTGATTTTCATGGATGAAGGTAAAATTGTTGAAGACCGTAATAAAGACGACTTCTTCAATAATCCGGAATCTGATCGTGCCCGCGATTTCCTGGCGAAAATTCTGCACTAAAACCTGAATTGCCTGCTTCCGGATCAGACCGGAAGCAGGCAATTAAACATCACGGTTCAAACGGGCGACGGCTGAATTCGGTATTTCCACATTTAGGACATCGGCTCAGAATCTCTGGCGTGTATACCGCCAGATGGAAATGACAGTTTTCACAGACCAGATTCCCGAGCCCCACCACTTCCCCGCTGTGATAGATGCCATGATGGCTGACGTCTTTAAACACTTCTTTCCATTCCAGCTGCGTTTTGTCGGTCATATCGGCCAGTTCTTTCCACAGGCTTTCTTTAATCACACGCAAAAACACGCTGTCAGTTCCGTCGTCTTCTGCCACCGCGCGCTGACTCTCGCCGTAACTGCGCGCGAACTCATGCAGATCGCGCCTGACGGCGGAGGTTAACTGTTCAATCTGAATTTCTGACAACTTGCCTTCATTTTGCAGACGGACACGGGCATCCTGCACCAGTGCGCTGATATCACGTTCGCCATTTTTTAACCGCTCAGTCAGCGAAGACACTAACTGGCGGTAAGATTGCGTAATATTGCTCATAACTTCCTCTCCTTGAACTGACATGACCGTTTGCCCGGCGGGAGCGTATTGTCTTTATTTTAGACGTAAATCCCTGATACGGCGCGCAGATTATCCCGGGCTGACTCGCAGATTATGAATAATGCGTCAGAAGAAGGCAGAAATCCCTGTTAGCCCTTCAGCGGGTGTTGTTGCACCCTCCGCTTATCGGCTATGCTATGCGGATCTTTTGATTAAAACTTTTTGAGCTACAGGCGTAGCTGTTTTCACTCACAGGACCACCGGCCGCCATGCAAGAGCAATACCGTCCAGAAGACATTGAGTCACACGTTCAGCTTCACTGGCAAGAGAAGCAAACCTTCAAAGTTACCGAACAGCCTGGTAAGGAGAAATATTATTGTCTCTCCATGTTGCCTTATCCGTCAGGTCGCCTCCACATGGGACACGTGCGCAACTACACCATTGGTGACGTGATTTCCCGTTATCAGCGTATGCTCGGCAAAAACGTTCTGCAGCCAATTGGCTGGGATGCTTTCGGCCTGCCTGCTGAAGGTGCTGCGGTAAAAAACAACACTGCGCCTGCGCCGTGGACTTACGAAAACATCGAATATATGAAGAACCAGCTGAAACTGCTGGGCTTCGGCTATGACTGGGATCGCGAAATCGCGACCTGCAAACCGGATTACTACCGTTGGGAACAATGGTTCTTCACCAAGCTGTACGAAAAAGGCATGGTTTATAAGAAGACTTCCGCAGTGAACTGGTGCCCGCATGATCTGACCGTTCTGGCGAACGAACAGGTTATCGACGGCTGCTGCTGGCGTTGTGATACCAAAGTAGAACGCAAAGAAATTCCACAATGGTTCATCAAAATCACCGATTACGCCGATCAGCTGCTTAACGATCTGGATACGCTGGAAAGCTGGCCTGAGCAGGTCAAAACCATGCAGCGTAACTGGATTGGCCGTTCCGAAGGCGTGGAAATCACTTTTGACGTGGCAGACAGCGACGAAAAAGTAACGGTGTACACTACCCGCCCTGACACCTTTATGGGTGCGACCTATGTGGCTGTCGCCGCCGGTCATCCGCTGGCGCAGCTGGGTGCGCAAAATAATCCTGCACTGAACGATTTCATCGACGAATGCCGTAACACCAAAGTTGCCGAAGCAGAAATGGCAACGATGGAGAAAAAAGGCATGGCAACCGGTCTGTTTGCTGTTCATCCGCTGTCTGGTGAAAAACTGCCAATCTGGGTCGCTAACTTCGTTCTGATGGAATACGGTACCGGCGCGGTCATGGCCGTTCCAGGTCACGACCAGCGTGACTGGGAATTCGCCACTAAATATAACCTGCAGATCAAACCGGTTATCCTGAACGTTGATGGCAGCCATCCTGAAGTCACCGCAGAAGCGATGACCGAGAAAGGTACGCTGTTTAATTCCGGCGAATTCGATGGTCTGAATCACGAAGAAGGCTTCAACGCTATTGCCGACAAACTGGTTGCTCAGGGTGTTGGTCAGCGAAAAGTTAACTACCGTCTGCGTGACTGGGGTGTTTCCCGTCAGCGTTACTGGGGTGCGCCAATCCCGATGATCACACTGGAAGACGGTACCGTTATTCCTACGCCAGAAGATCAGCTGCCGGTTATCCTGCCGGAAGACGTCGTGATGGATGGGATCACCAGCCCGATTAAAGCCGATCCTGAGTGGGCGAAAACCACTGTGAATGGCATTCCGGGTCTGCGTGAAACCGACACCTTCGATACCTTCATGGAATCTTCCTGGTATTACGCGCGTTATACCTGCCCGCAATATGACGAAGGTATGCTGGATCCGGCTGCGGCCAATTACTGGCTGCCGGTTGATCAGTATGTCGGTGGTATCGAACACGCCATCATGCACCTGATGTATTTCCGCTTCTTCCACAAACTGATGCGTGACGCAGGTCTGGTCGATTCCGACGAACCGGCAAAACGCCTGCTGTGTCAGGGTATGGTGCTGGCTGACGCCTTCTACCACACCGGCAGCAACGGCGAACGTATCTGGGTTTCCCCGACAGATGCCACGGTTGAGCGTGACGAAAAAGGCCGTATTACTAAAGCGACCGATCCGCAAGGTCGCGAGCTGGTTTACGCCGGCATGAGCAAGATGTCCAAGTCCAAAAACAACGGCATCGACCCACAGGTGATGGTAGACAAATACGGCGCAGACACCGTGCGTCTGTTTATGATGTTCGCTTCTCCGGCAGAAATGACGCTGGAATGGCAGGAGTCTGGCGTTGAAGGCGCAAACCGCTTCCTGAAGCGCGTCTGGAAACTGGCCTACGAACATTCAGAAAAAGGCCTGACCGTTGCCCTTGATGCGGCTTCCCTGAACGAAGCGCAAAAAGATCTGCGTCGTGACCTGCATAAAACTATCGCCAAAGTCACCGACGATATTGGCCGTCGTCAGACCTTCAACACCGCAATCGCCGCGGTGATGGAGCTGATGAACAAGCTGGGCCGCGCACCTCAGGAAACTGAACAGGATCGCGCACTGCTGCAGGAAGCTCTGCTGGCCGTTGTCCGCATGCTTTATCCGTTTACTCCGCACGTTTGCTTCAGCCTCTGGCAGGCGCTGAACGGTGAAGGTGATGTGGATACCGCGCCGTGGCCAAAGGCTGATGAACAGGCCATGGTGGAAGATTCCAAACTGGTCGTTGTGCAGGTGAATGGTAAAGTACGTGCTAAAATCACCGTAGCCGCTGATGCTACCGAGCAACAAGTGCGCGAGCGTGCGGCAGAAGAACATTTGGTCGCAAAATATCTGGATGGGGTTACGGTCCGTAAAGTAATCTACGTCCCGGGCAAACTGCTTAACCTGGTTGTAGGTTGAGTCAAGGAGGATCTGTGCGACATCCTATAATGACGCTGCTGCTGGCCGCAGCAGTGCTGGTGACAGCAGGCTGTGGTTTCCACTTACGTGGAAAAACCAACGTTCCGGACGAGCTGAGAACCATCGTTCTGGACAGTGGTGACCCGTACGGTCCGTTGACGCGTGATATCCGATCTCAGTTGCGTCTGAGCAACGTGACCATCGTTGATGATCCAACCAAAGAACAGCGTAAGGGCATTCCTTCGCTGCGCATTGGTGCTGAATCGACGGGCAGAAGTACTGCGTCAATCTTCCAGGACGGTAAAACGGCTGAGTACCAGATGCAACTGGACGTCAATGCAACGGTCCTGATGCCGGGCAAAGACTTGTATCCGATCCATGTGAGAGTGTTCCGTTCCTTCTTTGACAACCCGTTAACCGCGCTGGCGAAAGATAACGAGCAGGACATTATTTTGGAAGAGATGCGCCAGCAGGCGGCTCAGCAGCTGATTCGTAAGTTACTGGCGGTTCATGCGTCAGAACTGCGCAAAGCCGATGAAGTGAATGGTCAGGTAGAAGTGATTTCAACCCGGTCATCTGCCAGCAAGTCGTATGATACCTCTGAAGTATCGACCCCGGCTCCGGCCAGCACTTCCGCAAAATGATCCGAATTTACCCGGAACAACTTGCCGCGCAGCTCCGTGAGGGGCTGCGCGCCTGTTATCTGCTATGTGGTAACGATCCTCTGCTTTTGCAGGAGAGTCAGGACAGTATCCGTAAAACGGCTCAGCTTTCTGATTTTCAGGAACACTACACTTTTGCCCTCGACACCCACACCGAATGGGAGTCAATTTTCAGTATCTGTCAGGCGCTGAGCCTGTTTGCCAGCCGTCAGACCCTGATGCTGATCCTGCCTGATAATGGCCCGACTGCGCCGATGGCAGAACAATTACTCAAGCTGACTACCCTTTTGCATGACGACATCTTACTGTTGCTGCGCGGAACCAAACTGACCAAAGCGCAGGAAAACAGCGCATGGTTTAAAGCGCTGAGTGATAAAGGCGTGTTTGTCAGCTGTCAGACGCCGGAACAGGCGCAGCTTCCCCGCTGGGTCACCCGCCGCGCTCAGGCGTTATCGCTTGAACTGGATGAACCGGCAAACCAGCTTTTATGTTATTGCTATGAAGGCAATCTGCTGGCGTTAGCTCAGTCCCTCGAGCGGCTTTCCCTGCTTTATCCTGACGGAAAACTCACGCTGCCACGCGTTGAAACGGCCGTCAACGACGCCGCGCACTTTACGCCCTATCACTGGCTCGACGCACTGCTGGCAGGTAAAAGCAAACGTGCCTGGCACATCTTGCGTCAGCTACAGCAGGAAGACAGCGAACCGGTTATTTTGCTGCGAACCGTGCAACGCGAACTTCTGATGCTGCTTAACCTGAAGCGTAAAATGGATTCGACGCCATTGCGCACGCTCTTTGATCAGCAAAAGGTCTGGCAAAACCGCCGGACACTGGTGACGCAGGCGTTACAACGTTTATCACTCGAACATCTGACGCAGGCTGTCCGTTTGCTGACTCAAATGGAAATCACCCTGAAACAGGATTATGGTCAGTCTGTCTGGTCAGAACTGGAAAGCCTCTCCATGTTATTGTGTGGAAAACCCCTGCCTGTTGATTACGTGGGTTCGGGTTCGTATTGAAGCAGGACACAAGTATGTCACTCACCACCTCACATTCTTCCTCACGCCCGGCACCCTTACTGGCTTTCTTCGGCGGAACCTTCGACCCGATTCATTACGGGCACCTGAAGCCCGTGACCAACCTGGCCGGACAGGCCGGATTTGATCAGGTCATTTTGTTGCCTAACAACGTGCCGCCTCATCGCCCGCAACCGGAAGCCAGCTCGCAACAGCGTCTGCACATGGTTGAACTGGCCGTTGCGGGTAACCCGTTGTTTTCCGTGGACTCACGTGAGCTGAATGTCGATACGCCGTCCTACACCATTGAGACACTTGCAACGTTACGTAAAGAACATGGCGATGATTGCCCGCTGGCGTTTATCATTGGCCAGGATTCATTGCTGACCTTGCACAAGTGGCACCGCTGGGAATCGCTGCTCGATTTTTGTCATCTGGTGGTGATGGCGCGTCCGGGATATCAGGAACAGCTCGATACGCCGGCGCTCCAGCGCTGGTACGACGCACACCGGGTGGTCGATGCGGAGAAACTCAAACAGAAAGCCGCCGGATTCATTTATCAGGCCAATACACCGCTGATAGATATTTCAGCAACGGAAATCCGCGAACGGCGTCATGCGGGGCTTGATTGCTCAGATTTGCTGCCATCTGCCGTTGAGCGCTATATAGAATCACAGGGCTTGTACCGCGAGTAGCTAACGCGTGGTATACTGCGCCGCTTAATTTCGGCTCTCGATAACGCTGCGTGATTAACCAATACAATGTATTGATTGTTAAACGTTTTCAGTTGTTTTCCTGATAACCGCTATGTGTATCCATCATGAGACAGGCCTTTGCTTCGGTGATTCACCGGCGGCTGTCTTGTGAGGTCAATTGTTTCAAACATCCCCAGGGGGAACCTTTGCAAGGTAAAGCGCTCCAAGATTTTGTTGTCGATAAAGTCGACGACCTCAAAGCACAAGACATCATTGCCATTGATGTTAAAGGTAAATCCAGTATTACTGATTGCATGATTATTTGTACCGGTACATCCAGCCGCCATGTAGTGGCTATCGCCGGACATCTGGTTGAAGAAGTGAAAGCGGCCGGTATGGACGCGATGGGCGTGAAAGGCATCAACGAAGCCGACTGGGTTGTTGTCGATCTGGGCGAAGTCATCGTTCACGTCATGCAGGAAGAAAGCCGTCAGCTTTATGAGCTCGAGAAACTCTGGGGTTAATGCGTGAAACTGCAACTTGTCGCCGTCGGCACAAAAATGCCTGACTGGGTACAAACCGGTTTTAACGATTACCTGCACCGTTTTCCGAAAGATATGCCGTTTGAACTGACTGAAGTTCCGGCAGGGAAACGCGGTAAGAACGCTGATATCAAACGCATTCTTGAAAAAGAAGGCGAACAGATGCTGGCTGCTGTCGGTAAAGGTAATCGCATTGTGACCCTGGATATTCCGGGCACACCGTGGGAAACCCCGCAACTGGCACAACAACTGGAACGCTGGAAACAGGACGGACGAAATGTCAGCCTGTTAATCGGCGGCCCGGAAGGGTTGGCACCGGCCTGTAAAGCCGCAGCGGAACAGAGCTGGTCGCTCTCTCCGTTGACACTTCCTCACCCGCTGGTTCGGGTTCTGGTCGCGGAAAGCCTTTACCGCGCCTGGAGTATTACCACTAATCATCCATACCACCGCGAATAACGGGTGGTGAATGTCAGCAACATGAATTAAGTAGTGGGATGAAAATAGATCGTAACCCTTTTCGCGACTATACGGCTGAATCAGCCCTCTTTGTGCGCCGTGCACTGGTGGCGTTCATCGGCATTCTGCTACTTAGTGGTATCCTGGCTTTCAATTTGTATAACCTGCAGATTGTCCGTTTTCAGGATTATCAGACCCGTTCCAATGATAACCGTATCAAGCTGGTGCCGATTGCGCCAAGCCGCGGCATTATCTATGACCGCAACGGAACCCCGCTGGCGTTAAACCGCACTATTTATCAGCTCGAACTTGTTCCCGAAAAAGTCGATGATCTTCAGGCCACGCTCGAAGGGCTGAAACCTATCGTCGATTTAACCCCGGACGATATCGAGAACTTCAAAAAAGAGCGCCAGCGTTCGCGACGCTTTACGTCTATCGCGGTGAAAACGGCACTGACCGAAGTTCAGGTCGCGCGTTTCTCCGTGAACCAGTTCCATTTTCCCGGCGTTGAAGTCAAAGGCTATCAGCGCCGCTATTATCCGTATGGCTCAGCCCTCACGCATGTTATCGGCTACGTTTCGAAAATTAACGATCGTGACGTTGAGCGTCTGGATAAAGACGGTATTTTGGCAAACTACGCCGCAACGCACGATATTGGCAAACTCGGCATAGAACGCTTTTACGAAGACACGCTTCACGGCAAAACCGGCTATGAAGAAGTGGAAGTTAACAACCGTGGCCGCGTGATCCGTCAGTTGCATGAGGAGCCGCCTCAGGCCGGGAAAGATATTTATCTGACCATCGACCTGCCGCTTCAACAATATATTGAAGTCCTGCTGACCGGCAGCCGCGCCGCCGTGGTGGTCACTGATCCGCGTGATGGTGCAATTCGCGCGCTGGTGTCTAACCCAAGCTATGATCCGAATTTGTTCGTCGACGGGATTTCCAGCAAAGACTACAGTTCGTTGTTAAACGATCCGAACAAACCACTGATCAACCGTACCACGCAAGGCGTTTACCCGCCGGCGTCAACCGTGAAACCGTATATTTCCGTATCAGCGCTGACGACCGGTGTGATCAACAAAAACACCTCTCTGTTCGACCCCGGCTGGTGGCAGTTACCCGGCTCAGACAAGCGCTATCGTGACTGGAAACACTGGGGTCATGGCCGCCTGAATGTGACCAAAGCCCTTGAGGAATCCGCGGATACCTTCTTCTATCAGGTTGCGTACGACATGGGGATTGACCGTCTTTCTGAATGGATGGGGAAATTCGGCTATGGTCAGTACAGCGGTATCGACTTATCCGAAGAGCGCAGCGGCAATATGCCAAACCGCGACTGGAAATTTAAACGCTTTAAAAAACCGTGGTATCAGGGTGACACTATTCCTGTCGGTATAGGCCAGGGTTACTGGACCGCAACGCCGGTGCAAATCATGAAAGCCATGACCACGCTGATTAATGACGGCAATGTCAAAACGCCGCACCTGTTGCTGAGCACGAAAGTGGATGGCAAACAGGTGCCGTATCAGCAGCAGGAAACCACGCAGATTGGCGATATCCATTCCGGCTATTGGGAAATTGCGAAAGACGGGATGTATGGTGTTGCCAACCGTCCGAACGGCACGGCCCGTAAATATTTCGCCGATGCGCCATACAAAGCGGCCGCAAAATCCGGGACAGCACAAGTTTACGGTTTGAAAGCCAATGAAATCTATAATGCGCATAAGATTGCTGAACATCTGCGTGACCACAAACTGATGACCTCTTTCGCGCCGTATGACAAACCAACCGTCGCCGTTGCTGTAGTGCTGGAAAACGGTGGTGCGGGCCCGGCGGTAGGGACAATTTCGCGGCAGATACTCGACCATATTTTACTGGGCGATAACACGACACAACTGCCGGCTGACGCACCCGCGCCACCGGGAACTGAAGGTGATTAACCGGCAATGACTGAGAACCAACAAAAAAGATCATTGTGGTCGAAAATGCACATCGACCTGACCATGTTGCTGATCATACTTGCGCTGCTGACGTACAGTGCGTTCGTGATGTGGAGCGCCAGCGGTCAGGACATGGGCATGATGGAACGTAAAATCGGCCAGATCCTGATGGGTCTGGTGATTATGCTGGTGATGGCACAAATCCCCCCGCGCGTTTATGAAAGCTGGGCACCATATCTCTATATATTCTGCGTTTTCCTGCTGGTGCTGGTCGATGCGTTTGGCAGTATCAGTAAAGGCGCGCAACGCTGGCTGGATTTAGGGATTATCAAATTTCAGCCGTCAGAGCTGGCGAAAATAGCCGTTCCGCTGATGGTCGCCCGCTTTATCAACCGCGACGTTTGCCCGCCGTCGTTGAAAAATACGGCGATTGCGCTGGCGCTGATTTTCATCCCTACTCTGCTGGTTGCTGCGCAGCCGGATCTGGGGACGTCAATTCTGATTGCCGCATCCGGCCTGTTTGTCCTGTTCCTGTCGGGCATGAGCTGGAAACTGATTGCGGTCGCCGCCATTCTGGTCGCCGCCTTTATTCCGATATTGTGGTTCTTCCTGATGCACGATTATCAGCGAGACCGCGTCATGATGCTGCTTGATCCGGAGAGCGATCCGCTCGGGGCGGGCTATCATATTATTCAGTCGAAGATTGCGATTGGCTCCGGCGGTCTCTCCGGCAAAGGCTGGTTGCACGGAACGCAGTCACAGCTGGAATTTTTGCCAGAGCGTCATACCGACTTTATCTTTGCCGTACTGGCCGAAGAACTGGGCCTTATCGGCGTGCTGGTTCTGCTCGGGCTTTACCTGTGCCTTATCATGCGCGGGCTGGTGATCGCGGCCAATGCACAGACCACATTTGGGCGCGTAATGTCCGGTGGTTTGATGTTGATTCTGTTCGTTTATGTGTTTGTTAACATCGGTATGGTCAGTGGTATTGTCCCGGTAGTTGGGGTACCTTTGCCTCTGGTCAGCTATGGCGGGTCGGCACTCATCGTGCTAATGGCAGGGTTTGGTATCGTCATGTCGATACATACTCATCGAAAAATGTTGTCAAAAAATTTATAGAGGTGAGCAATGCGTAAGGAGTGGCTTGGAGCTGTCATTATCGGTTTGCTGTTAAGTGGCTGCGCCACTGATGATACTCAGCAACAACAACCGGCACCGCAACAAGCCTACAACGGCCCTGTGGTGGAAATCGGCGGGGCTGATCCGCGTTACGAACCTTATAATCAGGGCACGATGCAGGATTATACCGTCAACGGTAAAACCTATAAAATCGTCAAAGATCCGTCAAACTTCTCACAAGTCGGTCAGGCAGCCTGGTACGGTCAGGAAAACGGCGGCAATACCACGGCAATTGGTGAAGAATTCGACCCGACAGCCATGACGGCGGCGCATCCTACCCTGCCGATCCCAAGCTATGTGCGCGTTACCAATATGGCAACCGGACGTATGCTGGTGGTGCGTGTAAATGACCGCGGCCCGTATGTTCCGGGCAAAATTATTGATTTGTCTCAGGCTGCGGCAGATCGTCTGAACCTGACTAACAGCACCAAAGTCCGCGTTGATTTCATTAACGTTGCGCCGGACGGTACGATGTCTGGCCCGGGCACCATCGGTACCACTGTGGCCAAGCAATCCTATGCCCTGCCATCGCGCCCGAGCCTGGGTGCCAGCAGCATGGGAACGCCGACGCTGTCCTCAGAACCGGTGAACACTTCTGATGTGCGCCCGATCAGCAACAGTACGCTGAGCAACCCGAACGCAGCACCGCTGACCAATGACGAAGACAGCAGCAACGCAAATGTGCCTGCTGCTACCACAATGTCCGGCAACAGCGGCGGTGGGGGTTTTCTGAGTGCGCCAACGCCATTGCGCGCGGGTGTACTTGAAGGCAGCGAACCTGTCGCGCCGGTGGTAACAGCCAGCGCAGCACCGGTTATCGCGGCCTCTGCCGCGCCGGTTGCCGCCGCACCAGCGCATACTACTGCCATTCCGAGTTCTGGTTATATGGTACAGGTCGGTGCGCTGAGTAATCCTCAAAACGCACAGTTATGGCAGAAAAGCCTGAGCCAGCGCTTCAACGTTCCGGGCAAAGTGCAGGCCAATGGCAGTACTTACCGCGTTCAGCTTGGGCCCTTCAGCACGCGCCAGCAGGCGGTTCAACTGCAACAGCGGCTCGCCAGCGAAGCCCAACAGCAATCTTTTGTCACTGCCAGCATGTAATACCCCTCCGGGGCTCAGGCCCCGGACTTATAAGTCCCTTTTCTTATAAGTAAAAGTCAGTAAGCGCCGGTAATCGAAGATGTCTGACTTATGACTCTTCTGCTATAGTGGCGCACGTTTATCACTTACCTCCACGGATGTTGTTGTCCCGATCATGAAACTTGTAAACACTTCACGTTTAGTCAAAAGCCTCGCATTTGGCACCGTTATCACTTTCAGTGCAGCGTCCGCCTATGCCGACGATGTTAATTTAAAAACAATGATCCCTGGCGTTCCGCAAATTGATGCAGAAGCCTACGTCCTGATCGACTACAACTCCGGCAAAGTTCTGGCGGAAATGAATGCTGATGCGCGCCGAGACCCCGCCAGCCTGACCAAAATGATGACCAGTTATGTCATCGGTCAGTCCATCAAAGCCGGCAAAATCTCTCCGACCGACATCGTCACCGTGGGGCCGGACGCCTGGGCAACCGGTAACCCGGTGTTCAAAGGTTCTTCCCTGATGTTCCTCAAACCCGGCGATCGCGTGCCAGTTTCTGAACTCAACCGCGGCATTATTCTGCAATCAGGCAACGATGCCTGTGTGGCAATGGCCGATCACGTCGCCGGAAGTCAGGATGCGTTCGTTGCCATCATGAACAACTACGTGAACGCGCTGGGCCTGAAAAACACCCATTTCGGTACCGTCCATGGTCTGGATGCCGCCGGTCAGTACAGTTCTGCCCGCGACATGGCGTTGATTGGTCAGGCGCTGATCCGCGATGTACCGGAAGAGTACGCAACCTATAAAGAAAAAGAATTCACCTTCAACAATATCCGCCAGATGAACCGTAACGGCTTGCTGTGGGATAACAGCCTGAACGTTGACGGCATCAAAACCGGCCATACCGATTCCGCGGGTTATAACCTGGTGGCATCCGCAACAGAAGGCCAGATGCGTCTGATTTCTGCTGTCATGGGCGGGCATACTTATAAAGGCCGTGAAGTTGAAAGCAAAAAACTGCTGACCTGGGGCTTCCGTTTCTTCGAAACTGTATCTCCGTTGAAAGCAGGTAAAGAATTCGCCTCTGAGCCAGTCTGGTTTGGTGATACCGATCGCGTTGCGCTGGGCGTTGAGAAAGATGCTTATCTGACCATCCCGCGTGGCCGCATGAAAGATTTGAAAGCCAGCTATGTGCTGAACACACCTGAACTGCACGCGCCATTGCAGAAAAATCAGGTCGTGGGTTCAATCAATTTCCAGCTTGATGGTAAAACCATTGATGAACGTCCGCTGGTCGTGATGAACGAAGTGAAAGAAGGCGGTTTCTTCGGCCGCATCGTCGATTATATCAAGCTGATGTTCCACCACTGGTTTGGCTAAGTTGCCCGCTTGAAAAAGTTTGCAACAATCCCCATATAATCGGTATAGATTATGGCTCCCGCTTCGGCGGGAGTTATACTTTCAGAGATAATACTTAATACGCTGGAGTGCACATGAAAACCAAACTGAACGAACTGCTCGAATTCCCTTGCTCCTTTACCTACAAAGTAATGGGCCTGGCACAACCCGAGCTGGTGGACCAGGTTGTGGAAGTCGTGCAACGCCATGCGCCTGGCGACTACAATCCTCAGGTAAAACCGAGCAGTAAAGGGAATTACCACTCCGTTTCAATTACGATCACCGCCACCCACATCGATCAGGTCGAAACCCTGTATTCTGAGTTGGGTAATATCGAAATTGTCCGCATGGTGCTGTAAGCCCTTTCTGCCCACCCGCGCGAGAGAAATTCTGTCGCGCGTTTCCCTCCTCCTACTGACGATAACTGCCGTGCAATCACATAATCCGCAAGAACGTATCGTACTGCGCCAGCTTGGCCTTCAGCCGTATGAGCCTGTCTCTCTGGCCATGCACCATTTCACTGAGCACCGGAACGCCGACTCGCTGGACGAAATCTGGCTGGTTCAGCATCCGCGCGTCTTCACACAGGGTCAGGCAGGAAAGGCAGAGCATGTTTTAATGCCCGGCGATATTCCGGTGATCCAAAGCGATCGCGGCGGTCAGGTCACCTATCACGGACCAGGCCAGCAGGTGATGTATGTGATGGTCGATTTGAAACGGAAAAAACTGGGCGTCCGTCAGTTAGTCACGGCTATCGAACAAACCGTAGTGGATACGCTGGCGCACTTTTCTATCGATGCCTACCCGCGTGCCGATGCGCCCGGCGTTTATGTCGATGGCAAAAAGATTTGTTCCCTCGGCCTGCGCATTCGAAAAGGATGTTCATTGCACGGTCTGGCATTGAATATTGATATGGATCTCGAGCCGTTTCACCGGATTAATCCGTGCGGGTATGCAGGTCTGGAAATGACGCAGGCCAGCCTGGAAAAACCGGGACTGACCGTTGACCAGGTTATGCCGGTTCTGGTGAAATCCTTTAATCATCGTCTTGATTATCAGCAAGTTGATTATCTGCCCTGGCAAATTGAGCAGTACGCGACTTCGCCGCTCTGATTCCTGTGCTTTACCATCAGACTTATCAACGTTTTAGCAGTTTTACTTCGCATTCTGGTTTACTATCACCCGCTGAACTTCTTAGCATTTTATCGCTTACGGATAAGCATACTTCCCGGCTAATAACCGGGACAGTCCTTCACACTGCCGGGAAATATTTATGGATGATAACGATATTAGTGCCAGCCTGAATAAGCTTCATAACCTTGATCTCAATTTGCTCACCGTTTTCGAAGCGGTATATCTGCATAAAGGCATTGTTCACGCCGCTAAAGCGCTGAACCTGACGCCTTCTTCAGTCAGCCAGTCCATTCAGAAATTACGCAATACCTTTCCCGATCCGCTGTTTATCCGTAACGGACAAGGTATCAGCCCGACGGCGTATGCCATTAATTTGCATCAGCACATCAGTCAGGGTTTGAGCTCGATTCTCACCGGCCTGGACTTTACGCACGATAACGACAAATCCCGCGTACTGACCATCAGTTGTTACCCGTATGTCGCACTACAAACGTTTCCGCTGATCCTCAAAGAGCTGATGAAAATCAACAGCAACTACACGCTGAAACACCTGCCGCTCAGCGATCCGGAAGATACGCTGATCCAACATCGTGCGGATTTAGTGATTGATACCAGCCCGCTGTTTAACAAGTCACTGAAAGGCATCCGGCTGATGTCAGATACCGCAGTATTTGTGTGCAGAAAGAATCACCCGACGCTGGATAAAACCATTACGCTCCAACAGGCTCTGGCCATGCCGCAGACCACCGTGGTGACAAACGCCAGCGATCTCAAGCGTATACAATTTGAAATCAGCGGTTTCCTGCCAGATCGCCCTATAGTGTTTACCAGTTATAACGCAATAAACTCTCTCTCGATGGTTTCCAACACCGATTTGCTGGGGATATTGCCGAGAAAAATGGTCGAACTGCTGCAAAAAAGTTTTCCGGTCGATATCCTCGAATCGGATATTCCAGCGGTGTCATTTGATATCATCATGTATTACAACAAAACGGCAAAAAGCGATAAAACGCTGAGCATGATTATTGATGCGATCAAACTGGCTTTCTCACAGGATGAATCGCTGACGTCTTCCGGCTGAATTTTCGGAATCGGCGAAAATATTTACACACCATTAACACCAGAAGAAGATCACGAGAGTCGCACTTAAAAAATTATATATATCAAAAAATTAAGTGATAAATAAGAATAGTTTTTTCAGGAAAAAATCTTCTTCAGGTTAAAAAAATGCAGCGTTTAGCACTTCAGGCTATGTGTAAAGGCTGAATCCGGTGATGCTTCAATGATATAATTTCCGCATTATTTCTACTTTTTTTGATGAATCAGCCAGTTCATTGAATGTCCTGAAAAACTCGAGTTACGAGAGACGAACCTGGAAGCTGCAAGATTATGAGTAAACCGATTCAGATGGAACGCGGCGTCAAATACCGCGATGCAGATAAGATGGCGTTAATCCCGGTGAAAACCGTGGTCAGTGACCGGCAGGAAATGTTACGTAAGCCGGCATGGATGAAAATCAAGTTGCCTGCGGACTCAACGAAAATTCAGGGCATTAAATCCGCACTGCGCAAGAATGGCCTTCACTCCGTTTGTGAAGAGGCCGCATGCCCAAACCTTTCAGAGTGCTTTAACCACGGCACCGCGACCTTCATGATCCTCGGCGCAATTTGTACCCGCCGCTGCCCGTTCTGCGACGTGGCACACGGTCGTCCAACCGCGCCGGATACCAATGAGCCGGAAAAACTGGCACAAACCATCGCGGATATGGGATTGCGTTATGTCGTGATCACCTCGGTTGACCGTGATGATTTACGTGACGGCGGCGCGCAGCACTTTGCCGACTGTATCACGGCGATCCGCGCTAAAAACCCGACCATCAAAATCGAGACACTGGTACCCGATTTCCGTGGCCGTATGGATCGCGCCCTGGATATTCTCAACGCCAGCCCGCCGGATGTGTTTAACCACAACCTGGAAAACGTGCCGCGCGTTTACCGTCAGGTTCGTCCGGGCGCTAACTACGAATGGTCACTGACGCTGCTGCAACGTTTCAAAGAAGCGCATCCGGAAATCCCAACCAAATCAGGCCTGATGGTCGGTTTGGGTGAGACAAACGAAGAAATCATCGAAGTGATGCGTGACCTGCGCCGCCACGGCGTCACCATGCTGACGCTGGGTCAGTATCTGCAACCCAGCCGTCACCACCTGCCGGTGCAGCGTTACGTCAGCCCGGAAGAGTTTGACCAGATGAAAGAAGCGGCGATGGAAATGGGCTTCACGCACGCCGCCTGTGGCCCGTTCGTGCGTTCGTCTTATCACGCCGATCTGCAAGCCAAAGGGTTAGAAGTGAAGTAATATCTCGTTACTTCTTGATGCCCAAAACGCAAAAAAGGTTGTTCATAAGAACAACCTTTTTTAATGCCCGAAATTTGTAACCGGAATTAATTCCGTAAAAACTCAGTCTTTGTGTTCGACACGCTCGGCTGGTTTTTCTTCGGCAGTGGTTTTTTCAGCAGGCGCCGGATCATCATTCATGGCTTTCTTGAAGCCACGCAGTGCTGCACCCAGGTCACCGCCCAGAGAACGCAGTTTGCTGGTACCGAACAACAGAACGATCAGCACGCCGACCACCAACAATTTAGTAATACTTAGACCTTCCATACATACCTTCTTTACACTGAGTGCTGGAATACAGCAGTGACAATTTGCCGTTATTAACGGCCATTCGCGACGTTAATACAACCCGAAAATGTAACAGAACGGATCCAGAACTGTGCGCATTGTGACCAGAGTAAGCTATTATGAGCTTGAATAGCACGCTCATAAAGTCTTTCAGTTTTTAAAATCTGTAAAACACCTTCAAATTTGATTTCGACCAGATTATTAACCCGGGTTAACTGACCCTGTAATGAGAACCGATGCCGAAAAAGCTTCATACGACTCTGGTTAACGATACTCATCATTCCGGAATACGTTTTGCCAAAAGGACTTATTTGCCCCGCATCGTCGGGCTGGGAACGGGCAGTTTTTGTGTCGGCTCGGTGATGATTGAGCACACAACGCCCGTCTGGCTCTGGCTGTTGCTGTTTTTAAACGGATTCATCTGGCCGCACATTGCCTACTGGAAAGCAAAGCGTTCGGCAAGCCCGTTTAACAGTGAAATCAATAACCTGAAGGCCGACGCCATTTTCGGCGGCATATGGATTGCAATGATGGGCTTCAACGCCCTGCCCTCTGCCACCATATTTGCCATGATGGGCATGAATAATATCTCCGCAGGCGGCCAGCGGTTATTCTTCCGGTGCGTTATCGCGCAAATTACGGTTGCCATTGCGCTACTGCTTGTCGCCGATATCCCCTTCATGCCCGAAACCACGCCGTTCCAGCTTTATCTCTGCCTGCCAATGATCATGATTTACCCGATTTTTCTCGGCAACGTCACCTACCGCACATCCCGAAAACTGGCCGAACATAAACAGGCCATCATGCAAATCAGTGTGCGCGACGGACTGACCGGGCTGTACAACCGTCGCCACTGGGAATCGCTGCTTAACACCGAGCTGGAAAGCTTCCGCCGCTACCGGCATAAGACCACGCTGGTGCTGATCGACATCGATCACTTTAAGGCCATCAACGACAATTACGGGCACAGCGTCGGTGATCAGGCCATTATTCTGCTGGCGCAGGAACTACAGCATACGATGCGCGCCGCCGATATTATCGGCCGGTTTGGGGGTGATGAGTTCGCCGCTATTTTGCCGCACAGCACGGAGCTACAGGCCCGGCGCGCGATAGAACGTTTGCAAAGCCGGCTGGATAACAGCCTGTTTCCGCAACATCCTGACCTGAGAATCCACATCAGCGCGGGTATTGCTGAATGTGATGACGTTCAGGAAACCGCGACACACTGGCTGAATGCCGCTGACCACGCATTGTATGAAGCCAAAAAAAACGGGCGGAACCGGGTGGAAACGGCAAGTTAATCTTGCCCGGTTCCCGGTTTCAGCCCGTCTGGTTTTCCTGCTGTAAACGTCAGATAAAGCGGCTGAGAAACGCCTGAGTACGCGGATGCTGCGGATTGACCAGCACTTCATCCGCAGCACCCTGCTCGACCACATAACCGCGATCCATAAAGACCACCCGGTCAGCCGCTTCTTTTGCAAACCCAATCTCATGCGTGACCACAATCATAGTCAGTCCTTGCTGCGCCAGATCACGCATTGTCGCCAGCACTTCACCCACCAGTTCAGGGTCGAGCGCCGATGTCGGCTCATCAAACAACATCAGTTTCGGTTTCACCGCCAGCGCGCGGGCAATCGCTACTCGTTGCTGCTGACCACCGGAAAGATGACGCGGATAAGCATCGGCTTTGTCGCTCAGCCCGACTTTCTGCAACAACTCACGGGCATATTTTTCGGCCTCATGGCGGCTCTCCTTATGCACACCGACCGGCGCTTCAATAATATTTTGCAAAACGGTCATGTGCGGATACAGGTTAAATTGCTGGAATACCATCCCGATATCACGGCGCTGGCGCGCAATCGCCCGTTCGGATAATTTGTGCAACCTGTCGCCACGCAGCTCGTAACCGATTTGCTCGCCACCCACCATGATTGAGCCCCGGTCGATATCTTCCAGATGGTTAATACAACGCAGGAACGTGGATTTCCCGGACCCGGAAGGCCCCAAAATCACCACCACCTCGCTGGGTTTGACATCCAGATCAATGCCTTTGAGCACTTCGTTATCGCCATAGCTTTTATGCACATTACGGGCTACAACCAGAGATGCCGTTTCGGATGACTGCGCGTCGGCAGAAAGTTGACTCATAAGTCCTCCTTGCGGGCCAGGCCTGGTGGATTCATAACAGGAACCCCTTTTTCTTCCGCATTTTCCTGACGACGCTTGGCGCTCGCCACCGTGCGGCGTGTGCCACGGGAATAATAACGTTCAATCGCTGACTGGCCGAGGTTCAGCACTGAGGTGATCAGCAGATACCAGACCACCGCCACCATCAACATCGGCACCACTTCAAAGGTGCGGTTGTAAATGGTTTGCACCGAGTACAGTAAATCGCCCATTGCGATCACACTGACCAGCGATGTCGCTTTGATCATACTGATCAGCTGGTTACCTGTTGGCGGAATAATCGAACGCATCGCCTGTGGAATGATAATCCGGCGCAGCGCACGGCCACGGCTCATCCCGAAGGCCTGCGCCGTTTCGGCCTGACCGTTATCAACCGACAGCAAACCGGCACGAATGATTTCCGCCATATACGCCGCTTCATTCAGCGCCAGACCGGCAATCGCCGCCGTCAGCGGGGTGATCAGATCATTGGTATTCCAGCTCATGTATTCCGGCCCAAACGGGATGCCGATCACTACGCGGGGGAACAGCGTCGACATGTTGTACCAGAATAAAAGCTGCACCAGCAGCGGTGTGCCACGGAAAAACCAGATGTATAAACCGGCCAGTTTGCGCAGCAACAGGCTGTCAGACAAACGGGCGATCGCCAGCATCAGGCCGATGAACACCCCGATCAACATGGACACCACGGTAAGGCCGAGCGTAACGCCCAGGCCTTTGATGATCGTCGCTTCTGTGAACCACTGCGCGACCACATGCCATTCGAAATTCGGGTTATGCGAAACGGCCCAAATCACATCGGCGGCAATCAGCAGCGCGACAATCCACGCAATCCAGCGGCCAATGTTGCGTGGCGCGTGGGAGAATTCAACGTTACGTCGTGGATCCTGCGTATAGTCGTCCTTGACTGCCGGCTTTGAACTATACGTTTTATCAGTCATTTAGGTTGTGCCTTTGCCAGATTGATCCCCGGCGCCTGGATCATGTTGCCTTCCAGACCCCATTTTTTCATGATGATGGCGTAAGTCCCGTTATCGAACAGTTTCTGATATCCCGCCAGAATAGCGTCACGTACAGGAGAATCCTTCGCGACCACCGTTCCCTGGAAAATATCGCCAAAACCGTTGGATTTGCCGGTGCCGGTCAGTTCCAGCTGGCCATTCGCTTTCTCAACGAAATAGGTCAGCGGTGCCTGAGAAGAGAAGAACGCGTCCGAACGGTTAGAACGCACGGCCAGAATCGAGGTGGGCTGGTCAGAGAAAGATTGCACGGTAACCGCCGGTTTACCGTCTTTCACGCACACTTCAGACTGCTTACGGATCACCTGTTCGGCAGATCCACCCGCCATGACGGCGATGCGTTTACCGCAGGTATCATCCAGAGAATTGATGTTTTCCGGGTTGCCTTTACGCACGCCGAACACCACGAACTCCTTTACAAAATCAATAAAATCATTTTTCGCCTGACGATCCGGGTAATCACCAATCGGGCCGATACCCATCTGATAACGCCCTGCAGCCATTCCGCTGAGGATGCCGGATAAACCGCTTACGGAAGCGTGCTCAATTTTCACACCCAGCACTTCTGCCAGTGCATGCGCCAGATCCGCACTCGCGCCATCCAGGCCATTCGCCCCGGTCACGATTTCGTACGGAGGAAACGAGCCGTTGTTCACAGAGGTCATCACACCGGATTTTTGAATATCCGCAGGTAATTTGGCGTGAATTGCCGGATCCATCGTCTGAGCCGGGATCGCCACCGTTTCAGCAGCAAAGGCATTCATGGACGTTACGGAAAGTAATGCAGCGGTCAGTGCAGCAGCCTGACGTAATTGTTTTGCCATCATTTTCTTATTCCTCTGTGTAAAAAGTCGGTCTGTGAGTTTATGAATGTTGTGTATTTATAATGAAAACCTTCCCTGGCTCAGATCGTGTTTAAGTCTTATGAAAAACGAGTTCCCTGGTGAGGCGCTCGGTACGGCTTTATTCACCGGACGGTGCAACCGTTGAGGACCGGCTGCAGTCAGGTTCAGTCATTGCGCAGTTGCGGCAAACCGAAGCGGCGGTTCGCCAGCACAGGCAATACTTTACGGGCATGCGCCAGACGATCTTTGTCCAGCTCAGCAAAAACCAGTGCAGGGGCTTCAGCCGCGCGGGCAATCGCCACGCCCAGCGGATCGACCACCATACTGTTACCGATATTACGTTCACCGCATTCGCCGACAGCGACCATATACGTGGTGTTTTCCAGCGCACGGGCTGTGACCAGCACTTCCCAATGCATTTCTTTCAGCGGACCTTTGACCCACGCAGCCGGCAAGACCAGGACGTCCGCGCCATCAAGTACCAGACGACGCGCCAGCTCAGGGAAACGCACGTCGTAACAGGTCATCAGGCCGACATTAAACCCGGCAACCTCAACCAGTGGTGGTACATCGCTGCCCGGCGTGACGTTTTTAGATTCCTGCGAGGAGAACGCATCGTAAAGATGCAGCTTACGGTATTCTGAAATGATTTCACCATTCCTGATAGAAATCAGTACGTTCCATGCGCGACCATCGGGTGCAGGCGTATGAACGCTCATCATGGTCGTCATCTGATTGCCGCGGCTGGCGGCCACCAGCTGGCTGACGAACGGACCATCCAGCGGTTGTGCGGCTTTCAGAACCAGATCAGGATCGGTGATGTCGCGCGCCAGAATACCTTCCGGCAGCACCAGTAAATCCACGCCTGCTTCCAGAGATTTCGCCATCAGCGAAAGGCAGGTTTCAACGTTGGCTTCCCATTCGCGGGAAACAGCAAACTGACCTAATGCAACTTTCATTTTTACTCTCCCGTCACTTTTGTGTGGCGAACTGAGGGAACAAATCAGCCGGTGTGAGGCGCTGCGCCGTCAGCTTCTGGGCATACAATTCATGTGCAAAATCGTCGATCATTTTTTCATTGGCGGCGAAACCGTTTGCGTTCCAGTCCGCAGGTAAATCAACCACCGTACGACGCAAGTCGTCCAGCAACCACGGTGTGGTATCAGCATATTTTGCGCGTTTATCCATCCAGACCTGATAAGAACGGTCGATGATTTCACTCAGCGCCTGCGGCAGCCACGGATGTTCTTCGGCCAGGGCAGGTTTAATCGCCAGCAGGTGAATGCCGGGGATGTAACCCACGCGGTTGAAATAGGCCAGCTCTGCCGCACGGAAATCAGGCTGGAACTGACGGAAACCGGAATCAGGCTTGAAGAAACCGTCAGGCATGAATGGCGTGAATACGGCGTCCAGCCAGCCTTCCTGCAACAGTTCCATCATCGGGCGCTCTTCGGGCACCGCTTCAATGCGCCCTTCGCGACCAAACCCAGCCAGACGATCGACAACCGGATGCGATTCCGTCAGACGTCCAACGTACCAGTTTGCGTCTTCAATACCGACGCCTTCCAGCGCCAGCAGCGTACGGGTCCAGGTGTTGCCGGAATCCTGCCAGCCGGTCAGGCCAATGCGCTTGCCTGCCAGCTGAGAAAGTTCGGTCAGCGGGCTGTCTTCACGGGTGATGATGCAGCGCTGGCGGAAACCACGCATCAGAAAGTGTGGGATCGCCAGCAGATCAGATTCACCGCGAGCCCGCCCCTGCGCATAACGGCTGAAAGAGACTTCACCCGCGTCATATTTATCACTGGTCGCCAGGTTATCCACCAGCGTTCCCACGCGATCTATCTCGAGATTAAACCCTTCAGGTTTAAGGTCGCCCAACGCCAGCGGCGTAAAATAATCCCAGTCACGAACAGCCAGCCTGATGGTAATCGTCACATCTATCCCCTTAAGTGTCAGCATGGTTGATATGCAGAAAGACAACTGTGCGCTTACAAACCTTATCGGAAACGCACCAAATTCTTTTACGAAGGAGATCATGTTCAGCGTAATGTGATTATTTTATCGCCTCCGTTGGCTAAGTTTGATACTAATGGCATAAATTAATATGTACAATAGAATCTTTGTTACTGAACAAAAGGCAAAAACATGGCAGATAAACCCCTCGAAAAAACGCTGGATGCAGAATGGTTAGCGACACAATTACAGGATCGTTCGATGCGGGGCATTGCAATTGAAACAGCGGCGATGATCCGGTCCGGCGTCATCGAGATCGGCACGCATCTGCCCGCTGTCCGTGAACTGGCGCAGGCGCTGGGCGTCAGCCCGGCCACGGTATCTGCCGCCTGGGGTCAGCTTCGGCGCCAAAAAGTGATTGCCGGACGAGGCCGCAACGGCGTCTGGGTGTGCGGTGACATGCTGTCGCCGCGCCCGGCAAGGTTTGAAAAAATCGGTAACTTTGGCGAGCATATTATTGCGGATCTCGCGCTGTCATCGCCCGATCCGGCGCTTTTGCCTGATTTGCGAGAAGCCATGCAGCACGGCGTTGGCGCAGATAACCTGAATAGCTATCAGCGCGAAGCCATCGCGCCTTCGCTGCTGGAAGCCGTACGTCAGGACTGGCCTTACGACGCACCGGCGTTCATGTCTGCCGACGGCGGATTTGACGGCATGAACCTCACGCTACAAACCCTGCTGATGCAAGGTTCCGTCGTGGCGATTGAAGACCCGACCGCCACGCGTTTGCTCGATATGCTGGATAATCTCGGCGCGCAGGTGATCCCGGTAAAATGCGATGAGTTCGGCCCGACGCCGGAATCTCTGAGTCTGGCGTTGTCCAAAAATCCGTCCGCGTTTATTTACCAGCCGCGCACCCATTCACACTGCGGCCACGCCATGAATGCGGAGCGTTACGCGGAGCTGGCCGAAATTCTCCGCCACACCAATACGCTGATTATTGAGGATGACGGCATCGGGCAGTTATCCCGCTACGCGCCCGTCAGCATGGGCAGCGTATTGCCGGATCGCACGGTACATGTCCGTTCGTATTCCAAAGCTTACGGGCCGGATTTACGGCTGGCGGTGATTTCCGGTTCGACGGATTTGATCAAACAAATCAAATCATTCCGGAACTTCGGAGCGGGATGGTCGAGCCGAATTTTGCAGGAAGCTCTGGCGTGGCTGATCAAGGATTCTAAAACGCAGGAAAGCATTGCCCATGCGAAAGCGGTTTACGCTCAGCGCCGCAAAGCGATGTCTGACGCGCTGCGCATTCGCGGAGTAAATATCCCGGAACGCGACGGGCTGGCAATGTGGATCCCCGTTCCGTCGGAACAGTTTGCGCTGGTCACGCTGGCGGCACGCGGCATTGCTGTTCTGCCCGGCGAGCGCAGCCGCATTGGGCCGGGGCAGTTTATCCGTATCAGCACCAGCCAGATTAAACCTGAGAAAGTGGACCTGATTGCCGACGCCATCGTTCTGGCGCTGGGCGCATGATGGTCAGCGGGGCGTCAGCTTTTTCATCAGATACTTAGGCGATTCCTCATATTCCGCGCGGGCGTAAAACACGTGCGCGCGGACACGGCGCGTATGGCTGTGAACTTCCATCCGGTCACAGCCACGGTCGCCGGCCAGCCTTTCAGCCTCATCGAGCAATTGTTGCCCGATACCTTCGCCACGCGATTCACTGCTCACGCACAAATAACTGATCCGGCAGAATTCACCGGCGAGGGCGATTTGCGGGATAAAATGTAGCGAAATAAAACCGACGGCGCGCCCTTCGCTCTCGGCTACCAGCAAACGGCTGTCCGGATTGGCGGCCATTACGACAATCCGCTCAGCGATCGCTTCCGGCGTATTGGGATAATCCAAATCGCCGAGTAATCCCGCCAGAACCTGTGCGTCGTTTACATCACCTTCTCTGATTAACATGACTATTTCCTTGTTAAAATCTGTTTCTCATTCGCGGCTACACAATCGCTATCACACACGGTAAACTTACTGTCTGCAATATGGAGATGACATTCCTCCCAAACCGCCTTTACCGGCTGATGATGTCTACGCAATCTCGTGAGAGGTTCGTAGCGTCGTGCCCGGGCCTTTCTGAATTTCACTTTTTTTTAAGGTTTTTTTTATGTTCAGTACCTTTCTTGCTGTGTTGATTGGTGGTGCGGTTGGTAGTGTCGCTCGCTGGTATCTCGGGCTCAAAATGAATGTGATCACGCCTGTGGTGCCTCTCGGTACACTGGCCGTCAATCTCATCGGCGCATTTATTATTGGCCTGGCCATCGCGATTTTTGGCCGCATGAACAGCGTCGATCCGGTGGTTAAAGCGCTCATTACGACCGGTTTCTGCGGCGGGCTGACCACCTTTTCCACGTTTTCCCTGGAAGTTGTTACGCTGTTGCAAATGGGCCGTTTTGGCGATGCCCTGCTCAATATCGCGCTTAATCTTTTCGGCTCGATTGCCCTGACGTTGCTCGGCTTCATGCTGGTCAGCTGGTACACGTCGCACTGATCCTACCTTCCGGCGATGCCTTTTTTATGACAACGGGCATCGCTGTAACAAATTTGTGACACAGCTTCACCCCTTCTCTGCGTTTCTTAATGTTTCCTTCATGTTATCTGCAGATAATGGCAAAACCCGCTCAGGTTTATAAATTGAGGTATGCCATGTTTTCTGTTCCAAAAACGTCTTCTGAATTTCTGGTTGTTGCCCTCTGTATTCTTACTGTAGTGGCTTTTTTACAGGCATATTTTAGTTAGACAGATGCGCCCTGCGCGCCCGTAGTACACCCTTTTCCGCCGACGGCGCATTCCTGATGGATGCGCCGTCGGCCTTTCTGAATCCGTGAAAACACACTGAAACGAAGCGTCACTTTTCATTCCCTTCATAATACAAATATTTACCTGTTCCTCCTTATTGCCTATAATTGAGAATGATCGTTCACACTCATTTTCAACAGAGGTGCCAGGTATCCATGCTTCACCCACAACTTTGCAGTAAAGACGCGCGCATCAGTGCGCGACGCGACCAGATCATTGCCGCCGCCCGGCTGTGTTTTCGCAAACACGGTTTTCATGGTGCAGGCATGGCCGAAATCGCCAAAACGTCGCAGCTCAGTGTGGGGCAGATCTACCGGTATTTCGCCAATAAAGACGCCATCATCGAAGAAATTGTTCGTCGCATCGTGATGAAGAAAATCCGCCTGATGACCGGCAACGCGCATAACTTGCAGCAGGTTGCTCATAACCTGGCACACCGCCGGATTGGCAATTTAAGCGCGCCTTATAAAGAGGATCAGTGTATCGAACAAAAAGAACAGGCAGAGATTGACCACGCGCTGATGCTTGAGGTTGCCGCAGAAGCGACCCGCAATCCTATCGTGGAAAAAATCTGGCGCGATTCAGAAAAACAACTGTTCAGCGAAGCAAAATCCCTTCTCAGTGCAACTTTCCCGCAATTTTCAGAGGCTGAAATGACGGCAAAAGTCGAATCTCTGGCGGTGATCTGTGAAGGCACCGCATTCCGACGTATGACTACCGTTCACGCCGACGCAGAGCATCTGGAAGCTTTATACAATCGCTACTTCCAGGATCTCTTTGACACGGATTTAACCACCAGCAAACTGGAATAAACTTTTACCATGAGCGCTCATCTGCAAGAAAAACGCCTCGGTTACGCCCTGGTTCTCGGCTCGCTTGCCGCCCTCGGCCCGCTATGTACAGATTTATATTTGCCTGCATTGCCTGAAATGGCCGGCGATCTCAACACTTCCACCGCCAGCGCTCAGTTGAGCCTGACCGCGGGTTTACTCGGCCTCGGTTTCGGCCAGCTATTATTTGGCCCGCTCAGCGATCGTTATGGCCGCATGCGCCCTTTGCTGTGGTCGCTGGCGTTACTGCTCGCGGCATCGGTCTGGTGCGCCGTCGCGCAGGACATCAATCAGCTGATTGTCGCCCGTCTGTTACAGGGCATTGCGGGCGCAGGCGGCGCTGTGCTTTCACGCGCCGTCGCCAGAGATTTGTATAACGGCCATGAACTCACACGGTTCTTCGCGCTGCTGATGCTGGTAAACGGACTGGCGCCGATTATCGCGCCGGTGCTGGGTGGCGCCATGCTCAGCTGGATGAACTGGCGGGGAATTTTCGCTGTGCTGGCCTTTATTGCCATCCTGCTGTTCAGCTTCTCATCCCTGAAACTGCATGAAACCTTGCAGCCGGAACGCCGTGCGCAAGGGGGTATTTTCAGCATGCTCGGTTCCGTTTTCAGCCTGCTTGGACACCGTCCATTTATGGGGCTGTGCCTGACGCAAGGTTTTATCATGGCGGGGATGTTCGCCTACATCGGCGCTTCGCCTTTCGTACTGCAACAGATTTACCATCTTAGCCCGCAGATGTTCAGCCTGTGTTTTGCCATTAACGGTATCGGGCTGGTGATTTCTGCGCAGGTTTCCACGCGCCTCAGCCGCCGTTTCGGTGAAATGGCGCTCGTTAAAGCCGGGTTAGTGATAGCGGCCGTGGCATCTGTTGCGCTGGTGATGGCTGCCAGCCTGAATGCGCCGCTGGTGACGCTGCTGATTCCGCTGTTCTTCTCGGTGATGGTGATAGGGATTATCGGGCCGAACGCCGGGTCGCTGGCGATGCAAAGTCAGGGGAAAAATGCAGGGAGCGCGTCGGCGCTGCTTGGCGTGTGTATGTTTGCGCTGGGTGCGATTGCCGTACCGGTCACCGGTTTTGGCAGCATGCCTGCGTTGTCCATGGGCCTGACGATTTTAGGCTGTTACGCGATCGCTATTTTGATGTTCGTGACGCTGGTGCGCAAAACCGCGTAAGGGTTTACCGTTATACGCACTAATGTCCAGGCAAAAAAAAACCCGCTTCGGCGGGTTTTTTAAGAAATCGGCTAAAGTCAGATAGCGATAACGTTAGCAGCCGACGGGCCTTTGGCACCATTGGTGATTTCGAACTCTACGCGTTGGCCTTCAGCAAGGGTCTTGAAGCCATTGCTGGAAATAGCAGAGAAATGAACGAAAACATCTTTGCTGCCATCTTCAGGGGTAATGAAACCAAAACCTTTAGATTCATTGAACCACTTAACGCTACCTTTAATCTTAGACATCAAACTTACCTTTACGTGAATGTTGGACACAAAACGTGTGTCAAATACAGTACAGCAACAGATTTAACTTTTGTCCAGAATTCTGATGGCAATAAGCGATAAAGCTCTCACTCTTCACTTTCTACCGCCGTTTTCTGCTGTCAGAACGGCCTTTAATAGCCTTCTGACATCAAGCGGTTAGAAAAACGAATCATCGTCGTTGCTATAATCGTCGGAATCAAAGTCGTCAGAACCAAACCCTAAATCCGAATTATCGTTACGCAACGAGGCATCTTCCCAGGACGGTATATTGCTGTCGAAACCCTGTGAGTTGTCGAGGAAACTGCTGTCGGCAGGATTCAGATCCTGCACGGGCGGCTCTTCAATGATATTGACGATTTCCTGCGGCTGACTGTGATGGAACATTCCGGTCAGCATATCTGCCAGCACAACCCCACCCGCAACACCGGCGGCAGTCCGCAATGCGCTGCCCAGAAAGCCCGGTGCCTGTGGCGCGGCCTGAGCCGGAGCCTGCTGTTGTGGCGCGTATTGTTGCTGCTGAGGCTGTGCGCCCCAGGCTTGCGTACCCGGGATTGGCTGGCTGCCTTGTGAAGACTGACGCGCGGGTTCAGGCTGTGCCGAACCACCGCCAAACAGCCCGGCGAGGAAACCGGTACTTTGCGGTTTCGCGTTCTGTGCCTGCTGTTGCAACTGTTCGTTTTGCTGTTGCAGTTCCTTCACCTGAGCATTCAGCTTTGTCAGCGCCGCTTCCTGAATAATCATCGCCTGCGCCATGTAATAAGGGGCTGACGGTTGCTGGCGGATATGGGCCTGAATCACACGTTCAGCTTCCGCATCGCGCGGTGCCGTATTGGACTCAGCCTGTTGTAAACGACTAAAAAGCCCGTCAATTAAACGCTGTTCTTCAGATTGCATAAATTCACCTTGTTGATGTGTCGTACTACGCCAGTCGGCGTTATGCAGATACAGTAATACAGTTATATTTTTGTATGAATTAACGGAGTGTCAACAAATGTGACGGAGGTAAAGTTTGTGCAGAAGCGCCGTGACGGGGTTGAAAACCCGCCTGCGAGACCACAGGCGGGGAGGCTCAAAGACTTATTTCTTCGGTGACCAGCCCAGAATGAAATCCTGATCCGGCAGATTGGTGTAGTTACGCACCAGGTCGTGGTAGGTTTTTGCCGGATCCAGATTTTTAAACTGTTCCGGATAAATGAATTTCGCAAGATATTCCATCCCGACGATATTGTACGGGTGGTTGTAGAACTGGTGGTAAATGCCGTAAACGTGCTGGCTGCTGACCGCCGGGATCTGCGCCACGCCGGTGCGGGAAAGCAGAACTTTCGCTTCCTTGTCGATGCTAGCCTCATTCGCGCCATAACCGAACGGCAGAATGTGGGTCACGGAACCGTTTTTACTCGGGCGCGCGGAACCGGTCATGATGTAAACATCCGGCTTCATGCTGATCACCTGCTCCAGAGAAACCGTGCCTGATGCGCCCGGCAGCAATTTGGTGCCGATATTATTGGCGTCTACCGCCTGAATCAGTTTGCCCCAGCCCGCGTCGCCGTGAGTAAAGCAGCAGGAATCATCGCGACCGGCAATCGGCTCGATGAACACGTTTGGTCTGTTTTTAATAGCAGCAACGGCTTTCTGAATGCTCTGGAAGTGCTCGTTATAGAACGCGGTGTACGCGCGGGCATTGTCTTCCTTATTCACAATTTTACCCAGCAGCTCAATGCTCGGTGCCGTGTCTTTCGCCGGATCCGCTTCGTAGTCAACGAAAACAACCGGGATGTGCAGCGCGGCAAGTTTATCCAGAACACCCGCCTGTGCCAGAGAATTCTTCGCACGTACCTGCGCAATCATCAGGTCAGGTTTTTTGGAAATCACGGTTTCCAGATCAACCTGCCCTTTGTCCGTGAATCCCATATCCAGGATTTTGGACGACTCAGGCCATTTACTTTTCAGCATGTCCCAGGTGCCGCTGTCGGTGGTCTTCAGCAGATTGTTCCACGCCACGACGCGCTTAAACGGATCGGCTTTATCCAGCACGGCAAGCGCAAGAATATCGCGGCCATCCTGCAAGATGATGCGCTGCGGGGCTTTGTCGAGCGTCACTTTCTGCCCGCTAAGATCGGTAACAGTCAGCGGATAGGTTGTAGCAAAAGTGGAAAATGAAGCGGCCATCAGACCTGCGACAGACAGCACGCGAGCGGTATTCTTTAACATGCAAATCCCCGAAAATGAGAATGAATAAGAAATGATTTTGATAATTGTTATCAAATGAAGCGAAAATAATAAACAAGGAATGAAGGGCGAGGCAACGCTTTTGGAAGGGAAAAAGCCTGATAAAACATGTCGAAATATGACTGAGTGGGAAATTTTCCCCGCCCAGTCATGTAACGCCGTGCGCGGAAGTTACGGTTTACGCCCGATGAAATGCAGCAGGAACTCGCTCACCAGAGCACGTTTAAATGCCGACTGCGTTTTGTCCGCCGCCGCGCTGTGCCCGCCCTCGGTGTTCTCGTAGAAATACACGTCAGGAATACCCAGTGCCTGCATCTTCGCGGCCATTTTTCGTGCATGATCCGGCCCGACGCGGTCATCGCTGGTCGCGGTCGAGAACAATACCGGCGGATATTTTTTCTGCGGGTCGATATTGTGATATGGCGAGAATTCGCGGATAAACGCCCACTCTTCCGGCTTTTGCGGGTCGCCGTATTCGGCAATCCACGACGCCCCCGCGGAAATCTGCGTGTAGCGCTGCATATCCAGCAGAGGCACTTCGCAGACTATCGCGCCGAACAGTTCCGGATAGCGTGTCAGCATATTGCCCACCAGCAGGCCTCCGTTACTGCCGCCCTGCGCCGCCAGATGCGCCGGTGACGTGATTTTGCTGGCAATCAGCGCCTTCGCCACTGAAGCAAAATCTTCATACGCACGCAGGCGCTTTTCTTTCAGCGCGGCTTTATGCCACTCAGGCCCGTACTCGCCACCGCCACGGATATTCGCGACCACGAAAACACCGCCGCGATCAAGCCACGACACGCCGCTCACGCCCAGATAATACGGCTCCAGCGACACTTCAAAACCGCCATAACCGTATAACAGCGTCGGATTTTTGCCATCATAAACCACATTTTTGCGGCTGATCACGAAATAAGGCACGCGCGTCCCGTCGTCAGATTGCGCAAAGTGCTGGCTGACCTGATAGCGGGAGGCGTCAAAATGCGACGGATCCTGTTTCAGCAATTCGGCTTCGGCGTTAGCGCCGTTGTCCAGATTGCCCAGCGAGAGGCTGGCGGGTTGCAGGAAACCGCTGACGCTCATGAAGTATTCGTTGGTTTTATCATCCACGCCCCAGGCGCTGATTTTACTCAGCTCCGGCACATGCCCGAACGGTTCACGCTGCCATTCGCCATTCTTTGGTGTCAGCACTTCAAGGCGATTTACCACATCACGGGTCAGGCTGAGAATGATGTGATCACGGGTATGTGAGTAACCGTTGAGCTGATCGCGGGTTTGCGTCACGCCGCTGAGCGCGGAACCGGTATCAGGAACAAACAGCGGTTTCAGCGTGCGCTCACCTGCCATAAAGGCGTCAAAATTCATCGTCAGCAATGAACCTGACGGCCAGCGCTGGCCATTCACCTGCCATTCGCTGGACGGTTCGATAAGGATCCATTCCTGCCAGGTGGTGAATTTGGCATCGTCCGGAATGTCGATTTTGACCAGCGAGCGGGTCTCGTCCACCAGAAAAACTTCGCGATGATAGAAGTCGATAACCCGCACCACGTAATTGCGTTTAATGTCCCCGTCAGATCCCTGATAACCCGCAGCCATCATGTCTTTTTGCCCGGCGCTGTAAACCGTCACCGCTTCGCTGAGCGGCGTTCCGCGTTGCCAGATTTTCACGATACGCGGATAGCCGGAATCGGTCATCGAACCTTCGCCAAAATCGGTGGCGACAAACATATGGTCGACATCAATCCAGCTGATGCGGCTTTTGGCTACCGGCAGATAAAAACCGCCGGTGACAAATTCTTTGGTTTTCAAATCAAATTCGCGGACTTCGCAGGCATCGCCGCCGTCCGGAGAAAGCACAACGAAAGCGCGCTCAAAGCCCGGTTTCAGGTTCAAGAAGCCCGAGAAAACCCATTCAATATTTTCGGCTTTACCCAGCGCATCGACGTCGAGCACCGTTTCCCAGCGCGGTTCGGCTTTGCGGAATTCATCGAGCGTGGTTTTGCGCAGTAATCCTTTTGGATTTTTCGCATCCTGCCAGAAGTTGTACCAGTCGTTATCGCATTTCCAGACACCCGGAATTTGCTCGGGGGAATTCAGCCCTTGAAGCACTTTTTCGCGGATCGGGTCAAAATCTTTTCCGTGCGTGAAAGCAGAAAGTGTGACCGAATTTTGCTCATGTGCCCAGGCCAGCGCTTTTTCATTGCGCAATCCTTCCAGCCAGATAAATTCGTCCTGCCCGATTTCTGACACTGTTTTGCGTAAATCTGATTCGCGTGAATCTGTGGTCATATTGTTGCGTCCTTCCCGTCCTGAGAAATAAATTAAAAGTCAGACTTGGGGTTTAGATAACTGTTTTGCTCACGTCATTTCAAGCGTTTTTCAAACACAGATGATTCACCATCTTTCCGAAAAATCCGAATATGCGATCCCGAAGGGTTCTCTTGCCTTCTTTTTGTGAGTCAGTTCAAGCATTCAAATTATCTGAACGCCTATAAAGAAATCATTACCTTGTGATGACAAAAAATGACGTGGATCTGAGGTAGAAAAGGGGACACAGAAATCAGGCAGCAACAGGAAAGGAGCGAGAATATGGAATGGAAAATCATAGATATCCTGAGTATCCCACAGACCGGACTGAAATATATCTGCATTCAGGCATTCAAAAACCTGAAGCTTATCCTGTCTGTCGATAACGACTTTACACTGCAAACCGGCGACACTTTAGAGATTACGCCGGAGGGTTATTCCCTGAACCGCCACCAGGCGCAAAGCCTGAAAATTCATCGCATGATGCCGTATTGTCAGCAACGCTGGCAGTCACTGGGTATCCAGTAAGCGCATCTTCAATTTTATGAATGAATCCAAAAAAGCCGGTTTTTACACCGGCTTTTTGTTGGCTTCTCTTCTCGAATCTGAAAAACCGTCGTGGCTACCCAGTTCCTGTTCAGGCACATCCAGCCAGCGGTCTTTACGCGTTGCTTCATATTCCTGATTGAGCGGATAATGAATGCGGTTTTCCGGCTTATTCGCTTCGCCAACGACCAGCAAACGTACTTCTTCTTCACTGTTATTGATGAACGTATGGCAGATGCCGGTGCCGTGGGGAAACGCCACCGCGTCGCCAGGTTTAAGCCGGTGCAGGTGGCCATTTATCCACGCGTCAGGCTGGCCTTCCAGCACATAAACAAACTCATCTTCAGAACTTTCAGCATGCGCGTAACAGGTACGTCGCCCCGGCAGCAGACGTTCGTGATGAATGCCGATACGCGTCAGCCCCAGCGCTTTGCCGAGCGGTGCACCAATCGACATCAGTTCATCATCACCCGGATAACTGCTGTCGTCCGGGCCTTCGAGCTCACGCCAGTTGGCGATAAAGTCGGGTCTTTCCTTGCTCATCGTTGACTCCGTTTCCCGCCGGTCGCTGCATCCGTTTTACACAGCCGGCCTCAGTACAGCGACGGGGATTTTTGTTGAATTGAGTAAGTGTTTTGATTTGAATACGTGCTTTGCGTCGCCGGTTTCGGCAGACATGCAAATCTTATGTGTACCCGGTCGCCGTCATTGCTTTCACCCAGCGTCTGGAATTTCCCTGTACAAAAATCGAAGATCTTTTTATAGGTATCCGCGCGGCGCTGACGTTCCAGAATGGAAAACACGGAAGACTCATAGCTTGCCTGCCCCTGTACAAAAGACGCATCAAAGTTTGCAGGCCGGTAGACTTCCGCGCCAACGGGTTCATCAATCGATGAGCATCCTGCCAATAAAGTTGCTGCTGCCACCGCTGCTACCATCATTATTTTGATATTTTTCATTATTTATCCCGAGACATCTTCCATTCTATTCAGTGTAGATGAACAACGGCCTAAGCCCTGCCCGCGCTGCCAATACTGTTTTTTCCATTCTTTTTCACGCTTATCAATGCCCGTTCGGCGGCGGCCAGCCACTGATTGTAATTCTCATGATTTCTGGATGTCGCCACGCCAATGCTCATCGAGCACTGAAAACCAGAATCCTGCGACAGACGAATTTCCGAGGTTTTCAGCAACAACCGGTATCCGACCGCATACGCTTCTTCTTCGGAAATGCCCGGCAGTATCACCACAAATTCGTCACCGCCCAGTATGGCTGGAAAATCGTGCTCAGCCGTTTCCTTACGCAAAATAGTTGATACCGATCGTAAAACATAATCGCCCGCTTCGCGTCCGAACAGGTCATTCACCATTTTCAAATCATCGACGCCCAGCACCATCAGGCAGGCCAGATCCTGCTTTGAACGTTCAAATTCCAGCATCAGGCGGCGATCGAGCAAACGCCGGTTAGGCAGGCCAAGAAAGGGATCCATCAGCGCCGATTTTTCCAGTTCGTGCTGCTTATCGCGCAGTTTGCGGGAAATCGAATAATTGGCGGCGCTGAACGCAATAATGTAAATCGTGGAAAGCGGCAGCGTCAGCCATAACGTCCGGTCGCTCACTTCGGTATAGAGGCTCATCCCGGAAAGCGGCCAGCACAGAATAAATCCGGCGCAGTAAAACAGCGCAGCACGGCGCAGTAATTGCCAGCCACCGGCAGAAAACCGGTCGGCAACCAGAATAGACGTAATGATCGCAGATGGCAGCGGACACACGCCCATCAGCGCGACCCATGCGCCACCGGCAATGGCGTCGAACGCCAGGTTTCTGAATTCAGCCTGATTAGGATGCCTGGAACGGCGGGAAATCAGCATTGCAACGTGCGGCCAGACAAACGCGTTCAGCACCAGAAAACCCATCGGGATCCAGGAAGCTTCGCGTTCTAAAAGCACCGAGGCAATGGGGAAAAAACAGAGAAAAGTGCCAAGTATGCGCATTAAATACATTCGTCGTAAGAAACGATCAGAACGCTCACGAACGAGACTTTCATCTGTAGAAAAATATGCCATACCCGAGAAGACTCAATGATTGATTTTTATTTATAGTAGTCGAGTTGGATATCACAGAGCTACTGAAAGCACCGGTTTTAATGGGCCGAACATCGGGGTTTTTTAGGCTTAAATAAAACGGGTCAGCGAATAAGCAGGTAATTTAGGATAAAAAGTCGAAAAGCTAAATCAGACGTGCAGAATTTATCGTGAGGGAGATTACGGGCAGCTTATTTGCCGCCCGCCCGGAATTGCCTGCGAAGTTAAAATTCGAACGTTGAGGAAAGAAGTAACGTTCTTGGCATCCCGACCGCCAGCTGGCCGCTGCCTGCCGCGCTCCAGTAACGTTTGTCGGTGACATTATTCACGGTTGCCTGGAATGTGGCCCTGGTTCCCGCCAGTTTAGTGGTGTAACTCGCGCCCAGATTGTACGTCGTATAGCCCGCCACAAACGCCTGATTCTGGGCATTCACCGGTCGTGAGCCGACATAATACGCGCCACCATTAACCGCCAGACCGTCAATGAAATCCAGCTTGTGGTTGATGAAGATGTTCGCCACTTTTTTCGGCGTATTTTCCGGCGTTTTCCCCAGCAGCTTTTCATTGGTGGTTGAGGTGACTTCCGCACTCAGCAACATGACAGAACCCATCACCGACGTATTTTCCGTGACGTCGCCCTGAAGCGAGAATTCCCCGCCGCGAAATCGTGCTTCGCCGTTAAGGGAATAAATCAGATCATCGCCGGTACTGGCAGACGGTTGTTTCAGCTCGAAATAAGCCGCCGACGCATAAAGTTCACCGTAAACCCGTGTGCGGATCCCCACTTCTTTCTGTTTGCTGACCGCCGCTTTCAGGGATTCCCCGGCGTTAGCGGCGGTTGATGGTGCCGTTCCCGCCGACTCCAGACCTTCCACATAACTGGCGTACAGGCTGATATCCGGCGTGACTTTATAAAGCACGCTGACGGCTGGCGTAACCGCGTGAACATCTTCGGAAGCCGCATCAAGCTGCTGGCTGGTATAGCGCCCGTAACGCACAGCGCCGGTCACCTGCCACTGATCGTTGAGCGTGATCCAATCTTGCAGGAACAGGCCGCCGTCGCGGATAGTCTGTTCTTTAAAGCTGCGGTCAGTCAGCGTTTTTTTACTGTTTTTAGCCGCACGCGTCAGCGATGTAATGGTCACCGGGTCATACATATTCTGCGCAGCAGAATACATGTAGGTTTCAAAACTCGGCTGGTAAAGACGGTTCTGACTGCCGCCAAATAACAATTCATGCTCAACGGAACCGGTATCAAACGTGCCTTTAATTTCCGCCCGGACGTTCTGGTTCAGATAATCCTGGCCAGGCTGATCGGCACCATAAACCGTTCCCTCGCCGGTCTGCGCATTGTAATTATCAAAGACCCACAACCAGCGGTCACGCTTGGTACGCGATTGCCCCGCGCTGACTTTACCCGTCCAGTTATCGGTCAGGGCATATTCAGCCTGAAGTAAGTTCGTTTCTGCCGAGGAATGCGTGTCTTTCCCTTTCATCGATAACAGCTTTTTCGGATCAGGTATTGAAGGAATGGTCATGACGCCATTAACGGCGGTCGGCGTGGCGATTGCCGCCTGCTCAGTAATACGTGCGCGGATTGACTCATAGTCATATTTGAGCAAAAGCCGATCCGTCGCCTGCCAGTCCAATGCTGCGCTGAACATCCGGCGGTTACCATTATCGCCGTCTATCGGCGTATGGATATTATTGGTGACGGCATTGATGCGGACGCCAAAATTTTTCTCTTCACCAAAGCGGTCAGCCAGATCGACGTGCGCGAGGGACGAGCCATTATCATCGGTCGAAAACGTCACCGTTCTGACAGGCTGCTGCCCCGCCCGTTTGGTCACCATATTCACCACGCCACCGGGCGCGACAAAGCCATAATAAAGTGCCGATGCGCCTTTCAGCACTTCCATCCGCTCCTTATCTTCCATCGGAATCGGCAGGTTATTATCAAAAGGCAGAACGCCGTTAAACATATAACTTGAGCGGTTATCCAGATTAATACCGCGAACGGAAAGCTGGTCGTAAGCAATTCCGCTTTGTTGCTGGCGAACAATACCCGCCACATTTCGCAAAGCGTCAAATAAGCCCGTGCCCTGCTGCGCCTGAATAATATCTTTGGAAACGACGCTGACTGAGGCGGGAACATCCATCATATCGCGTCCCTGATAAGCCCCCACGTCGGCATAGCCGGGAATATATCCCGAAGGTTCGCTGTAAGAGCTTCCGTTAACTTCAATGGTGTCATCTTTTTGCAGATTTGTATTATCACTACTTTGATCAGGGTATTTAACGCTATTTTCGCCGGAACGCGTTTCAGCCAGACTTTCCCTGACAGGCAATAAAACAGGAAAGCTGGCAATTAACAGCGACAGCGCGTTTTTTTTCATTTTGTTGAAGTTCATACAATCCCCAAAAACATCCGTAAAAGTATTTAAATCAAAATTAATTTCAGGCCGGCTTTTATTATTTTTTTCAGCATATCCGTGCCGACTTTCTCAGGAAGAAAACCTGATTACTGACTCGCTTATTGCGCGAAACACCGGGCGCCGCTGGCCAGTTCCTGCTCAATCTTACAGGAATCAAAGGGCTCACTAAATTAGAATGATTATCATTCCATCACATGGGGCTGTAGTAGTAAACGTCAGGCAATGAAGTGGAAAAAAGAGAAGCCCGGCGGATTAAAAACCGGGATTTCATTTTTTATATCCCTCTGAAATTGAATATATTATTTTCGTAATCTGTTCTGCAAAACTCGCCCGGAATAGCCCTGATATCCCGACACACCTTCGTAGCGTTGACTACTACAGTTACGTACTTCATCATGATTCTTAAAGGATAATGATAATTCTTCTCATGCATCACTGAGAAGAGTTATGCATGATCGCGCAAGTTTTAAAGACTCAGCCAGAAGGAATAACAGATTGAACCCGGACAGCCCCCTGCCCGCTCCAGCGCAGTACCCCTCTGAAAAGAAAAGCGTTATCAGGATTACCGCAAAGCCAGAACTTGTGCCGTTGGTTGAAAAAATCATTGCGGCATTCCGTCGCGTTCACCCTGATATTCCGGTCGCCGCCACTTTTTGCCATGACGATGCCGCGTTTGCCTTTCTGATTAACCGACGTTCCACGATGGCGCTGATTGAAAGAGAAATTACGCCCACGGAATCCGTGCCGTATAAAAAGCAGCGCGGCTCGGCACCGTTTTCTGTGAAGCTGGCGGTCAGTCCGGCAACGCCAGCCGTGTACGTGCATCACAGTAATCCGCTGACTGAAATTTCGGTGACGCAACTTTCACAGATTTTCACGCGCGGAAATGCACAGGGTGATTTTTCGAACTGGGGACAACTCCTTTCGTCTTCTCACGATGCCAGTATTCTGCCGCTGAGCCTGCCGGAAGACAGCGCCCTTCAGGTGTTTTTACAAAAGCATTTATTTGCCGGACGTGAGCTGACTGCGCGGACTGAATATGTGCCGGATTCGGCCACGCTTCTGGCGCGGCTTGAGAATATGCCAGACGGCATTGGCATTGCTGACACCGCCGGAGAACATCCGCTATTACGTAAAGTGACGCTGACGGGCCAGGCGCGCGACCCGCTTACCCGTTTTCTGTCTCTTTATCTGCCCGCCGGTGAAGGCCACGACGCACATAGACTGGCCGGTTTCCTGCTCTCCGATGACGGTCAGACAATAATCGCAGAAACAACCTGTCTGCCTCTGGAACCTGCTGAGCTCGCTCAGCAGCGTGCAATATTCGCGGTGCATTCATGAATTCAAACACAGTAAATCTCCCGCTGCCGATTGTCGGAAATGACGGCATGGCCTCTCTGATCCTTCCGTGGTGCGCACTTTTCCGCGAAGCGAATCCGGAAATTTCTTTCGACTGCACGTTGGAAGGCTCGTCAACAGCGATTATGGCACTGGCGGCTGATGCCAGCTGGCTGGCACCGATGTCGCGCGCGCCGTGGCCTCATGAACTGGCGGCTTTTGAGCGCGTAAAAGGTTACCGGCCGACGGAAATCCATGTCGGATATACCGGCCACGGACCGCGACCGGAAGCCAAAAGTCCGCCTGCGATTTATGTTCACCGTGATAACCCTTTGGCGGGACTGACGATGGCGCAGCTGGCCTCGGTTTTCTCTTCAGGGCAAAGCTGCGGAGATATCACTGACTGGCAGCAACTGGGGCTCGAAGGCAAATGGCATAAACGGCGCATTCATCTTTATGGCCTGCGAGATAACGGGAAATACGCCACCGCATTCCGGTATGCGCATCTGGCCGGGCGCCATTATCCTGCCCATTATGAAGGCCTCGCCGATCGCCGCGCCGTGATTGAAGCCGTGGCGCAAGACCCGTTCGGGGCGGGCTGTCTGGGCTGGTGTAACGCGGCACTGTTCTCTGACGACGTGCGTATTTTGCCGCTGGCCTCAGAAGCAAACACCGCATTTTATTCGCCGGATTTAGTCAATGTGGCGCAGGGGAACTATCCGCTTTCAAGCTATGTTTCGCTCTGCTTTGACCTGCCGCCGGGAGCCACGCTGGATCCGCTGGTTAAAGCCTGGCTGGAAATGACGCTGTCTGATGAAGGGCAAACTATTGTGGCTGATCAGACCCACAGCCCGGAAGGATACGTGCCGCTGGAACCGTCGATGCTGGCTTATCAGCGGCAAAGACTGGCAAACCTGTAAGTCGCTCCCGAAGTACACTGTAAAAAAATGGCAGCAATGTGAATGAACAGGCGTAACTGTGAAAAACCCGAAAACTAAACCCAACCGCTCCGGCCCGGATCTCTACGGCGAACGTTTCCGCCTGCGTAAAAACCAGTTATCGCCACGCTTGTTTGCTGTCGCGCAGTATATTCATACTCACCGTGGCGCAGTGCTGGATAAAACCGCCATGGAAATCGCAGCGGATACCCAAAGCTCAGATGCTACGGTCGTGCGTGCCATTCAGGCGCTGGGATTTTCCGGCCTGCGCGACCTTAAAAATGTGCTGGCCAGTTATCTCGGGGAGACGCTGACGTCGTCGGCAAAAATGGCAACTACGGTGAATTCCCTGACTCCGGATACCAATTCCAGCATTGATTTCGTGCTCGACGGCTATCTTTATACCTGCCAGATGCTGTCGGAGGAGAAGAACCGGCTGGCACTTTCGCGTGCCAACGCGTTGTTGAAAACCGCCGACCGGATAGCCATTTTTGGCATCGGAGCTTCCTCTCTGCTGGCGGAATATACCGCCCGTCTGTTCAACCGTAACGGGACGCCCGCGTATGTGCTTAACCGTACCGGCGCGTCGCTGAGTGAGCAACTGATCGGCATGCGTCCGGGCGATGTGCTGATTATGATGGCGCAACGAAGCGCCCATCGGGAAGGTGTCACAACGCTGGCAGAAGCCAAACGCCTGGGGATTTCAACTATTTTACTGACCGGCTCGGCCGAATCCGTTTTTATCAAAGAAGCGGACTGCGTGGTGTTTATTCCTCGCAGCGCTGATGCGGAAAAAATCCCCGTCCACGGCACGCCTGTCATTTGCCTCGAAATTCTGGTGCTGGCGCTGGCCGCCTCTTCACCAAAAGTCCCGCTTCAGACCATGAACCGGCTTTATGAGCTGAGTAATTCCATGACCAAGCCCCGCAAAAATCCGCGCGGATGATAAGACGCAGAAACCCCGTCCGGCACAACCGGACAGGATCGCGTTCATTTCTGATCCCCAAAATCACTTCTGGTATTGAGCGTCGGTCACTTTTTCCAGCCACTCAACCGGGCTGCCGTTAAGAGATTCGGCAATCGCAATGTGAGTCATGGCATTTTCCGGCGTAGCGCCGTGCCAGTGTTTAACCCCTTCAGGGATCCACACGATATCGCCGACATTCATTTCACGAATTTCACCGCCCTCTTCCTGCAACCAGCCACGGCCGTGAGTGATGATCAGCGTCTGGCCCAGCGGATGCGTGTGCCATGCGGTGCGCGCGCCCGGTTCAAACGTCACGGTTGCCCCCCCGACGCGCGCAGATTCAGTACCGCTGAACGGCGTATCGATGCGCACCTTGCCGGTAAAATAGCTTTCCGGGCCATTCTGTGAAGGAACAGAACCGCTTTTGGTAATTCTCATTTTGTCAGACATTTTACTCTCCGTTTTCTCGTTCTGATAAAAGGTACAGACATTCCGTTTAAACGACTAGATGACAAAATATGAAAGGAGCTATGAGCGGGATTCATAAATAAAACACAAAGCACGGCAGATTCAATATTAGAAAAATTGATAATTTATTGATTTTTATTAGAATTTCATTCATCCTTTGCGGACTTTAAGAAATATTGTATTTTTCGCATTTGCGGCCCGCCTGGAGCGGGCTTTTTTATGTTTTTAACACTGAAATTTGACTTAGGAATTTATTTAACATAATTAATCTACCCGACGAACCGCCCGGCACGGATTACCACAGGCAACAACGTCCTTTGGAATAGAACGAGTCACTACGCTGCCAGCACCAATTGTACTTCCCGCTCCGATGGTGACGCCTGGCAGAACGATGCACCCTCCGCCAATCCAGACATCATCACCGATTGTGACCGGTTGCGCGCTCCCGATATGTTCCCTGCGTAAATCACAATCCAGCGGATGTTGAGCGGTATAAATTTGCACATCTGGCCCGATAAAAACGTTATTCCCAATACACACCGGCGCGCAATCGAGCAGGACAAAATTGAAATTGATGAAAACGTTGTCCCCAAACGTTGTGTTAATACCGTAATCGATACGCATGCCTTTTTCAAAATGCACGTTGTGCCCAACCTGACCGAATATTTTTCTGATCAGGCTGTCTTTCTCAGCCACCTGACGCGCACCCAGTGCATTAAACTCGTCCACTTTGTCCCGGGTTTGGTAGCGGATTTCAATAAGTTCTTCATCATTAATCGGATAATCCAGACCGTTAACCATGCTTGTCAGCGCAGACATAATCTTCTCCCTGTTCAAAAATTTTTCAACCGGCTTACTGCCCGATATCCCGCAGTTTTTTCCCTGCCATCAGATTTCTTTCAATCTGTTCAAGCGTTACGTTTTTCGTTTCAGGAATAAGAATAAAAGTAATCACAACAAAAGCGAGATTCAGTGCGGTGTACAGCCAGAATGTTTCTGCGGCGCCAATATTGTCCATCAGCGTCAGGAAAGTCGCACCGATAATCATGTTGGAAATCCAGTTGGTGGTCGTTGAGCAGGTGATCCCAAAGTCGCGGCTTTTGAGGGGCTGAATTTCAGAACACAGGATCCACACCACCGGCGCAGCGCTCATGGCATACCCGGCGATACACATCATCGTCATCCCCACCGACAACCAGGAAAGCCCGGCTCCCGCCGTTCCGTGATTAAACTGCTGAAGGCAATATCCCAACACCAGCGTCCCGAGCGCTATCACGCTGAAACCTATTTTCAGCGCAGGTTTACGCCCCGCTTTATCAACCATGCCGATAGCAATGAAAGTCGCCAGCACAAACGTCAGGCCGACAATAATCGTGGCAATCATCTGTTCCTGTGTGCTGGTAAATCCGGCCAGATTAAAAATTTTCGGCGCGTAATACATGATGATATTCATGCCGGTAAATTGCTGCATGGCCTGCAATAACATGCCGAGATACACCGCCCGACGCACATTGCTGTTGGCTTTAAATAAATTCCAACCGCCCTGTTTTAACTTCAAACTTTCACGAATTTCATTCAGTTCCTGACGGGCCTTTTCAGAGGTATCGCGCAGCATCCGCAGCACACGTTCCGCTTCAATATGCTGTCCTTTCGCCGCCAGCCAGCGCGGGCTGTTGGGTAAAAAGCAGACCGCGAGCATCAGAACTAATGCAGGGATCGCCAGAACCCCCAGCATGGCGCGCCAGTCGCCGCTTGCGCTGAACGCCGTATCAGACAAAAAGGCCAGCAAAATACCGAAAGTCACCATCAGCTGATACATCGCGATCATTTTGCCGCGGATAGTTTCTGACGCCATTTCAGATAGATACAGAGGCGCAGTATAAGAGGCGATGCCAACTGCAAATCCGAGGATCAGACGAGAAACCATCAGAATTTCAACACCTGAAGCAAACGCTGAGCCAAGCGAACCGAGAACAAACAATAATGCTGCGGCCATCAGGCTGTATTTGCGCCCCAGCCGGAAAGAGAGCCAGCCATTGGCAAGCGCCCCGAATGCCGCGCCGAGCATCATAATGCTGACGACCCATTCCTGCTGCCGGCTGGTAAGGACGAAATGGTCAGTAATAAAGGGAAGCGCACCCGAAATCACACCGATATCAAGGCCGAACAACAGCCCGGCCATCGCCGCCGCGAAAGACACAAAGAGGTTCATCACTTTGGTATTTTTCAGTGGATTTTCAGTCAGTTTTGCTACATCAGATGACGACATTTTTTTTCTCCGGATAGAAGGAAACACAGCAACGGACATCAGAAAAAAATAAATCCGGTCTTCACGATAAGCACAACGCACCCCGGCAGTGAGAGCAGGACGGGTACATATATAAACAATCGTGCTGCGCCGGATTTTTTGTGATCAAGATCACCAGCCCGCAGCAATCACATTAAATAAACGTGTCAGCCGAACCCTCACGATTTGCGAGACACTTTCCAAATCTGAATTAAAAACACTGTAAATACATACAGTCTGTTTCTTTATTTCTCGGTCAGGAATAGAGTCAACCCGGTAAAGGCGGCCCGGAAAGCTGCTTCAATTTTACTGACTCGGGATAAACATCATGATGAATTTCGAAAGCGGCACAGCATTTCAGCAAAACTCAGTCACCGTTTTTCGCTCACTGGTTGCCGGGCTGGATCTGGGGAATTTTAACGAGGGGCAGCTTTACGACCTGAGCGCACTGGCGTCAGAATCCGCCGAAGGTTTGTGCCAAGGTTTACTGTGCCTGAGTGAAGGGCTGGAGAACGGAGAATTGTTGCCGCCCGAAGGCATTTTGCAGGTCAGCGCCTACCTGAAAGCCTCAGCGCATATCTTGCCGGTCCTGTTTGAGTTGTCGGAAAAAGCCAGCGACAAGCTGGGGAAAGTGAAGAAAAAGATAACTTACCCGATGATGTGACCATCACTAGCAGGCGTGCCGGGTTACGGGATTAATTGCTGCATAAAATATTCAAAGAAAGATGAAACCACGGTAGCGGCGGGCCTTATGGGTAAACGGAGTAAATGCATGGGTCTGGATACCGGCGCGTAATCGGGTAATACGCGGTTCAGCCGTCCGGCCTCTATATCATCTTGCAGCGTGACGCAGGAATGCATAACTACCCCCAGACCAGATAACGCGGCCTGACGGATAGCTTCACCGGAATCCACGGTAAGGCGCGGGACGATATCTACATCAATCTGACCGTCCGGCCCCAGGAGTTGCCAGCGATGAGCAGAGCGCCACTGGCTGAAACTGACACAATGGTGGCGGGCTAAATCAGCGGGCGTTGCCGGTGTTCCGTGAGTCTCCAGATACGACGGTGAGGCTGCCAGCACCATCTCATAAGGCGGTAAAGGAACGGCGACATATCCTTCGTCCTGAAGATTACCAATGCGTATCGCTATCTGAAAACGCTCTTCAATCATATCCACACGGCGGTCGCTCAGAACCAGATCGGCGTTGACGGCGGGATAGCGTTGCAGAAATTTCGACAATATTGGCGTGAGGATACGCTGACCAAACGCAACCGGCGCGCTGATACGCAGCATGCCCGTCACCTGTTCGTTAAGATGACGCGCCAGAGAATCGGCATCTTCAATCGTTGCGAGGATCTGCACTCCGTAAAGATAAAAACGGTGCCCTGCTTCCGTCAGCCCCTGACGCCGGGTGGTCCGGTTAATTAACACGCAGCCCGTGCGAGTCTCCAGCATCTGGATGTGCTTACCGACCATAGCAGGCGTGATACCCAGCTTATCGGCGGCGGCCGTAAAACTTCCGGACTCTGTCGCGGTGATGAACGATTCGACACACTTCAGGTAATCCATTGCTCTGCTCCGTGAGGGTAAAATGAAGCATTATAAATTTTTATTATCGAATAAATAAAGCAGACCGCTGTTTATCTCCTGCGACCGCTTCACGATAATCGCCGCAATATTCACAAAGATTAAGTTAAGCAAAGGCAATGAAAGCACTGGTTTTTGAAAATCCGGGTTCGGCCGATGTATTACATATGCATGAGGCGGCCGATCCTGTTCCGTCTTCAGGAGAATTACTGGTTGCGGTCACCGCAGCCGGGCTAAATTTTGCTGACATTTACCGCCGTCAGGGCCGTTATCCGCTGGCAGGAACCTCGCCGTATATCGCAGGTTATGAAGGGGCTGGCCGGGTCATTGCTGTTGGTGAAAATGTGACCGGCTGGAAAACTGGCGATCGCGTTGGTTTTGCCGATGTCCCGCTGGCGCACGCCAGCCATATCCGGGTGCCGGCCGACCACGCAATCCGCTTACCGGAATGGCTGTCTGAAACTGATGCCGCCGCTGTTTTGCTGCAAGGCCTGACTGCCGATTATCTGCTTCACGATGTGCTGCCTTTACGTGCCGGAATGCACGTCGCAGTACTGGCTGCCGCGGGTGGCGTCGGGCGTTTATTGCTTCAGATGCTAAAACATCAGGACATCCACGCCTTTGCTGTTGCATCGAGCCTGGAAAAGCAGAAATCTTGTCTGGAGCTTGGCGCTGATGCTGCTGCAAATTATGACACCTGGCCTGAGCAGGTCCGTGTGTGGCAGAGCGCAGGTTGCGATGTGGTATTCGACTCCGTGGGAACAACGCTCACCCAAAGTCTGGATTCCCTAAAAGACGGCGGCCGTGTAGTGCTGTTCGGTATGTCCGGTGGCGCGCTTGCTGAATTCGACCCAACCCGCCTCCAGCTCAATTCTCACGGAATTCTGGGCGCCGATCTCTGGACGTACCTGACCTCCGTCAAAGAGCGCCAGTGCCGCGCAGATCGGCTTTTTGCCCTGATTAAAGAAGGCAGCGTAGTTCTTCCGCCAGTTACTCAGTTTGCATTATCATCCGGCGCAGATGCACACCGACTGCTGGAAACCCGAAGCTTCAGCGGTAAGATTGTGTTGGTGCCATAGGGGAAATTGTTTAGCGGATTTTTGAACCCTGCAGGATTCGAATACAACCGTTATAACCAAAGCTTTCGATATAACCGATAACATCAGCGATACCCTGACTTCGGGTTTCATAACGACGACAGTTAACCCTCTCTGCTTTCTGGCTGCGGAAAAATCTTTCCGTAACAGCATTATCCAGGCAGTTAGCTTTTCGACTCATACTACCTGTAACATCCAGTTCTTACTGGCAGGACTGGAACTGAGCGCTGGTATATTGCGCCCCCTGAACGCTATGGAACACCACAGAGCCTGCTGGTCATCGTTTATTGATTACCAGCCTTAAAGCTCGGACGGTCAAGTCGCTGCCCGGTTTGTCTGAGAAGGCCCAACTCACTATTTTTCTTGAACATAAGTCCATCATGATAGCCAGATATAAGCAGCCCTGAACTGTACGCAGATAGGTAATGTCACCTGACCACCAGGTATTAAATGTCACTGGATTAAACTGCCGATTCAATAGATTAGCGGCAACGACAGCGGGTTTTCCGCCGCGTGGATAACGATGACGTCCGGGGCATTTAGCACCAGTAATAAGGTTTTCATTATTTGCCGAACGCGGTATCTGCCCATGTTAAAACCTTGCTCCGTAACTCGATCCACATACGCCGGCTGCCATATGTGGCATCCATTTCAACGTGAACATGCCTGGCCGCGGCGCGCAACATCAGAACATCGGGATTGATCATTGGCCGACGACTATGGGCATAAAATACGCTGCGCGAGCGACGAGCAGCGGCATACCTGTTGGTATATTTGCACCAGCCTTCTTCGGATTCACCGCGACTTTTTGTCGTTGATCATTTCCATGGCGAAGAAGGCCAAAGCCTTTTTTAACAGGTCATTGTCGCTTTGTAACCGCCGTACATGTTTTTCAAGTTCTAGTATTCGCCGTTGTTCAGACGTAATCGCGCTGGCGATGGGAGTAACTCCCCTGACTTCTCCGCGATTTTGTCGTAACCAGCGTTGTAATGTTGAAAGACCAATATTCATCGTTTCAGCAGTTTGGGTCACCGGGTACTTGTGCTGTAAAACCAAATTGATACATTCCTGCTTGAACTCATGGGTAAACGTTTTTCGTCGCATTCTCACCTCGTTAGCGTTGCTCATTATATCTCTAACAAAGTGTCCGGATTGATTAGACCATTACACGCATCTTTCCATCCCAGAACGCGGGCTTTTTTTCTGCCTTCAATCGCGTTTTTTTATGCAAATTCAGTTGCCAATTAGCACCAAGGGGGCTAATATTTATCACTTGAGGTAGCAAACCGTCCGCAGCCCGCCCCCCGTAAGGATGAACATGAGAACAGAAGACGTGACCCAGGCAGAATTAGCGAAAATCAACGTCGAGATTGCCAAGCTGATTGCTGAGACTTCAAAGCTCAACCGCGAATCGGCCTGGTACCCGATTGTTGTTGCGTCCGGCCTGATTGGTGCAGTTGCAACAAACACAACAGTTCTTTTGAAACTGATTTGATAAAAAGCCCGGAAGGGGCTTTTTTACAGGTGTGCAGATGAGACTAATAAAAGAGTATTCCCCACCGACTACCGATGATCTGATTCGCCTTAAAGATGAACTTGGTTACACCGGTAACCAGATGGCGGATCTGGCCGGAGTAGCCAGTAACAGTCAGTGGCGTAAGTATACAGGGGGGGAATCACCGCGCGCACTCAGCCCGCATATTTTGTTTTACATGGCTGCACAGTTGGCACTTGAAGAAAATAACCTGAAGAAAATCACTGAGAAAATGAAGGAAATGGGAGCTTGCTTTGATTAAGGATCAGTTAAAAAACTTTTATCGGTTCTTATCACTTGGCGGGTTCAGGTGACTGGCGATATTGGTGGTTATGAAACTTTATTCTCATGAAGCCTTGGACAAGAATATCAATGTTAGATTTTGGCATTTTATATAAACTACATTCCTGTAAGCTTGGGTAACAACAAAGCATGGAATGGGTGGTTAACATCTTTTTGGATATGAGTTAGACGCATGAAAAAAAATGTATTTTTCACTTCATTCTTAGTTTCGATTATCGTACTACTTATAGTTTATGGCTTTGAACTAACTCACTTTACCTTGTCTATTGATGAGGAATTTAGTAACAACATACTGCATACTATAAGCATGGGTAGATGGGGGCACGCCCTACTAAAGTCAACAATTTTCCCAGAGCCTTTCATACCATTCTACACCGAATTTTTATCGCTGATTATACTTGCTTTATCATGCGCGATGATTTCATGCACCTTAAACCTTGACAGAATCCAGTCTATATTTTTCTCTATTTTATATTCCTCTTTACCTCAATTTGCATATCAGCTTGAATTTTCCAATCAGTCTGACACCTTAGCAATGGGAATGTTTTTATGTTCTGTATCGACATATCTCATGCTCAGAGGTAACGGTGTATTAATGACGTTTATAGCACCTGTCGCCGCGCTAACTTTTGCCGTCTCAATATATCAATCATTAATTTTCGTCCCCCTTTCCATTATCATTTCATATAGCTGCTATTGCGTTGCAAACAATAGGGATGATCTAAGATTTTCAAATATCATATTAAAGCCTTCCATAGTCCTTTTGTTCTCTATGATTGCATATTCTTTGTTGACAAGACTTATTCAGTGGCATTTTGGAAAAAGTTCAGATTCATACTTCTCAAACATGGTTGGGTGGCTTCATCAGCCAGCACAAGAAACTATAAGTTCCACCTTTTCATTCATAGTAAAATATTTCTCGCTCGATGCGCCTTATGGTCTAAATATCTACATAATATCGGTGTTATCACTTCTTGTCACATGTGCCCCATCCGTTAAAAATCGTCCACTCTATTTACTGACATCCGTAGCTCTTGTAACTTCACCTTTCTTGATGAATGTGTTCATTGGTGGATTATTGCCTCCCCGCTCCATGAATTGCCTAGCAATATCATTTGCAGCTTCTGGGGTTATCCTTTTTTCGAAGTATGGTTACAAGAAAATCATATGGCTTATTCCTGCATTTTCTCTACTTTATGGCACAGCGTCATCAAGTAGATTGTTCTATACAGACTACATTTCCTTCAATCAGGACTATCGTATTTCGTCACTTATAGCCAACGACATATCTAATTATATAGATGTTCCCCCTTACCAACCTGTCAAAGTTTACTTCTATGGGGCATTTACCATTGACTCAGTTGATAAACCTAAAAATCATGATATGTTCGGCAGTTCTTTCCTAAGCTGGGATGCTGGTAACTCTGCAAGAATTTCAGCCTTCATGAACGTCACTGGAATAGCAAAAATCATTCCAACACCTTATAGTGAGTTAAAATCAGGATTGAAACAAATAAATTCTGCGCCAACCTGGCCTAGTAAAGGATCGGTATTTAAGGTTAATGACGTGGTCGTAGTAAAATTAGGATTATCACCTGGAAACTGCATTAACGGTTTTTATAAAAACATTGATCCAACCAGGTGCCTATGAAATCAATCACCCAATTACAGGGTGTTTTTATCAAAAACTATAACTAAACTCCGGTTGATAAACAACCAGAACTAACTACAGATGCAACAACTCCGTTTATGGTTGAATAAATACTATCATCATAGAAACGGGCGTCTGTTGCATTATAAAATATGCCTTTTTGAGAGAAGAATTTATCTGAATCATATTCGACCAAATAGAATCCATCAATTGGGAAGTCGGTGTCTGCTAGAATTGTGTTCACAACCTCAATGCTCTCTTTATGAATAGCTGCACAGGCACTCATTATACATACTCCTCAATAATAACCCGACCAGACGCGCCAGCGCCTTAGGAATAACTAACTGATGACGATATATAGCAGCCTACGGCACCGCCCGGATAACCTTCTCTATCCGCTGGAAGTGATTTGTGAGGTAATGCGCTATATGCCCCAAATACCCCATCACCCGTTCCACCAATAATGGAAGCTAATGAAGACGCATTTCGCCTACCCTGCCCTGTTTGACCCGAAACGTTAAATACGTTACCTCCTGTTGCAACACCTCGTGTGATTCCAGACGCATTGGTTGTCCACCTGTATAGGTAATAGGCAGTTTAGTGGGCATTAACTAGCTGTTTTATATCAGAATTAATTTAAATTTTCCATTTTTTATATGAACAGCGACAGCCATGTACTCTCATGTATTTGCTAGGAAAAATTTTTGTTTTGCAGAAGGGATTATTTAGACTTAATAAATAAAAAAGAGACTCAACACTTACATTTTCTATTGAGTCTCTTTTTCAGATGCACAGTGTATCATCAAACACCTGGTTACCAGCATCATTGATAATGAATGCCACCACACCCTCAACGACAATTCCTTCATCTAAAAATTCACCACAAAAAGCAATGAAGTCAGCGTTATCGATCAGCGACTCCAGCCCGCGCCGGACAATTGTCACCAGCCTGTAAACCTCATTCTTAACATCGTTCTGAACAAGCAGGAGGTGTCCGACTACGGGTTTTATTGCACTATCAACAAGCAGCATTGTTCCTGAATTTATGTGCTCCCCATGGTACTGCCTTGCAAAATGCAGACGCTAAATCAAAAAAAAACTAACATACCCTTACGTTTCCTTGCCTTCTATGAATCAAATGCTACGATCCTGCAATCTCTCTTACTCGAATCTTCTCATGTTAAAAATTTTTGTTAAGTATGCATTTATTGGCGGTCTTAATACCGCAATCCATTGGTTAACTTTTGCAGCCGTATACTATTCATTTGGTCATAAGCAAATGCTCAGTAACTTTGCGGGATTTTGCATCGCTGTCACATTTAGTTTCTTTGCTAACGCCAAGTGGACCTATCAGGCAGAACACACAACTACAAAATACTTTTTGTATGTTGGCTTCATGGGGGCGCTTGCTCTGGCCTGTGGTTACCTGGGTGACAAGGTCGAACTTAACCCAATATTAACCCTGATAGGTTTTTCAGCAATAAGCCTCCTTATTGGGTTCCTATACTCGACATTCATCATATTTAGGGAAGAGTAATGAAAATATCTCTTGTCGTCCCTGTCTTCAACGAAGAGGACACCATCGCTATTTTTTATCGGACAGTCCGTGAACAACTGTCTCAGCACGAGGTAGAGATTGTTTTCATTAACGACGGTAGTAGCGACAATACAGAAAGCCTAATTAACGCGCTGGCAAAATCAGATTCGCTCGTTAATGCCCTATCCTTCACCAGAAACTTTGGTAAAGAACCCGCTCTATTCGCAGGCCTTGAAGCTTCAACAGGTGATGTGGTAATTCCTATCGATGTTGACCTTCAGGATCCAATTGACGTGATCCCCCGACTTATAGAGAAGTGGCAGGAAGGTGCAGATGTTGTTCTGGCCAAACGAGCGGACAGGTCGTCAGACAGCCATTTTAAGCGTAAAAGTGCTGAGTGGTTTTATAAGCTCCATAACATGATCAGCAAACCCAAGATTGAGGAAAACGTTGGCGATTTCAGGTTAATGTCTCGCGCTGTCGTAGAAAACATTAAGTCGCTCCCTGAACGAAACTTATTCATGAAAGGGGTTCTGTCTTGGGTCGGTGGCCGCACCGCAGTGGTCGAATATACCCGTGATGAGCGCGTAGCCGGTTCGACAAAATTCAATGGTTGGAAACTGTGGAACCTTGCTCTCGAAGGCATCACATCTTTCTCAACTTTCCCGCTTCGCATGTGGACTTATATCGGGCTTTTTGTCGCCGGGCTATCTTTCGCCTACGGTGTATATATGATTATTGACACCCTCATTTTTGGCAACCCAATTCATGGTTACCCGTCTATTCTGGTTTCTATTCTTTTCCTAGGTGGAATTCAATTAATAGGCATTGGCGTACTTGGTGAGTACATCGGAAGGATTTATATCGAGACCAAACAAAGACCACGATTTATCATTAAGAATGACAATGGAGACTGACACCATGCCTGAACACAATGAGGCAGTGAATAAAAGGATTAAAGGAAGGTTTTTGTTCTGTTTTCTGCTTACCCTTGCTTATCTCTTCCCTCTGCTAACTTCTGGGCACTACTACGCTGATGACCTTTTGCATTCGGTTACGGGCCAGACGCCATGGAACTCCAATGGCAGGCCGCTATCAAATGGCCTGTTTCATTTGCTTATGGCTGGCGGTTTGCTGAGCGACATAGCGCCTTTAACACAAATACTTGGCGCTGCCACTATCTCAGCCAGTATCGTTTTTTTATCTTTCAGGATTAGTAAGTCTGGAGTGATTCTTCCTGTCCTTGCTCTGTTTCCTATCATATCGTCGCCATACTATCTGGAAAACTGGTCTTTTAGATATGATTCACTGACAATGGCTTTTGCTGTTTCAGCAGCAATCTTACCCTATGCATTTAAAAGCGATGATATTGTCAAAAGTATCGCTAGCTCTACGTTTTGCTTATTTATCTCACTGTGCTTTTATCAGGCGGCTCTTAACTTATTTATCTCATTCGCAGCAATAATCTTCATTGTTGATACTTATGAGAAGAGGTGTGCGGGGAAATATAAAGAACTGGCAGGAAGGGTAGCGGGGCTTTTATTAGCAAATGCCATTTACACTTTAACCATAAAAAAATTCATAGTAACAGGAGATTATAATATTATCCACAGCGAACTGGCATCAGGAAGCTTAACGGATATATTATCGGTAATTGTTATTAACTATGCATCCCTAAGCAGTATGTTTTTCTCTGCATTTGCTGGGTCTCTTCGCAACTACTTCTTGATACCTATCATTTTTTCTATGGGATTCATTTTCTTAGTTTTAAAGCATATCTTCCTGAATCAACAGATAAAAGCATTAAAGATGCTCGATTTAGCTATTTTGATGGCAAGTATTATTGTTATTTATGCATCAATATTCGGACCTCTACTTCTCCTGAAGTCACCCGTATTCTCTCCTCGCGTTCTTATCGGTGCCTCTGGGATTATGGTTTTCATTACGTTGTCTGTCGCTATCTTAACCGAAAACATAAGGGCGCTCAGGTGGATAATCGCACTTCCTGTTATCGGAATGTTTGTCCTCGCGTATTCTTACTACAACGCTCAGAGAACAACGGATGAACTTGAGGCCACAATGATTTCTGAGATTAAAACGACTATTGCCTTGCAGGGTGGTGAGGGCAAGGGCATTGCCTTTAAAGGCTCAGCCCCTCACAGTGCGCAGTCCAAACTGGCAGAGTGGAATTTCCCCATCATAGGAAGAATTATCTTCAACGATTTGAATCAGGATTTCCTGTGGGGTAGGCTGAGGCTTGAGGCGTTTGGTTTGCAGATACCTTATGTAAGCCTTGCAGAAGCCACTCAAGATCTGTGTGGGATGAAGTTGGTGGGAGATTTTGGCGGCTATTACATGTGGAGCGGAAGTGGTTATTTTGTAGTGGATTATGACCGTCACGAATGTAAATTTTGACCCTCCATGGTAATGGTTCAAATTGAAGCAATAACAAAACTGGAGTGGCATAGTAAATTTGGCCACCTGAATAGAGGTGATATCATCACCTCATAGTCAAAACAGGTGACATTATGACCGGGCGTAACAGACGCAATTTTAGCCCCGAGTTTCGCCTCGAGGCTGCCCAGCTTGTACTCGATCAGCATTACACCGCTGCCACTGCGATGAATGTCGGCAAATCCACGATGGACAAATGGGTTCGACAACTGAAAGAAGAGCGAGCGGGAAAATCACCCATAGCTTCACCCATGACACCTGAGCAGTTCGAGATGCGTGAGTTGAAGAAAATTCTTCAACATATTGAAATGTAAAGAGATATATTAAAAAAATGCTACCGCGCTCTTTATGTCAGACTCCCTGAACGATTCTCATTAGTTGAGAAACTCAGGGCGCGGTTTCCTGTTGCCGTTGTGTGCAACGTGTTTGGGGTTCATCGCAGCAGTTATAAATACTGGCGGCAGCCCAGGAAGCCTGACGCCACGAGAGTGGCATTACTGAGCCTTGTGCGTGAAGTTTATCGCGAAAGTAACGGTTCAGCAGGAGGCAGGAGCGCGAAGCATTGCCGCAATGGTCACCACCAAAGGTATAAAACTGAGCCGCTGGCGGGCAAAAAAGCTGATGAAAGCGCTCAATATTATCAGCTGTCAGCAACATGGCCATCGTTATAAGAAGGCGTCTAAGGAACACATTGAGATCCCTAATTATCTGGATCGCCAGTTTGCTGTTACAGAGCCTAATCAGGTCTGGTGCGGTGATGTGACTTATATCTGGACGGGAAAACGCTGGGCTTATCTGGCTGTTGTACTCGATTTGTTTTCCCGTAAACCGGTTGGCTGGACGATGTAATTTTTCCCTATTCCACACTGACAGGTAAAGCCCTGTCGATGGACTGGGAAGCACGGGGAAAACCGGCTAATTTACTGTATCACCCGGATCAAGGCAGTCACTATACCAGCAGGAATTTCAGACAGTTACTGTGGAGATATCAGATAAAGCAAAGCCTGAGTCGCCGGGGAAATTGCTGGGATAACAGCCCAATGGAACGGTTCTTCAGAAGCCTGAAAACAGAGTGGGTACCGGATAATGGCTACACGAATTTTAGCGAAGCCAGCACGGCAATAACGAATTACATCACAGGATATTACAGCCAGCTCAGATCTCATCAATATAATGGTGGTTTGACGCCGAATGAATCAGAACGATTGTCCTGGAAAAACTCTAAAGCTGTGACCAGTTGTTGTTGACCACTACACCACTTCAGCATGAAAGTGTTCAAGCCGTCATCAAACTTCATGATGTCATTCTCGTTGATCCTTACTGTCATCAGGTAGTCCATTCCCTGCCGTAGTGATATCGGCTCATCTATCACGAATCCGAACCAGTCATCGTAAATCTGGCCAAGCCAATAGTCGCCGCCATGCTCTTTGAGGCGCGGCTGAGTCATTGCCCGGTCGCAGGGCTTTTTACGTTTAAAGACACTTATCATTAGTGCATAATTATAAGATAACTTATGGCTAATCAGGATCTGAATATGGCAAACCAAGGAAGAAACAATGCTATCGATTTTGTAAAGATTTTGATGGCCATCCTTGTAATCTCAATTCATACGATAACTCCTAGCGGGACTTTAGATTATCTTCTCACCCAAAGCATAGCGAGGGTCGCCGTACCATTTTTCTTTATTGCTGCCGGTTATTATTTTCCATCAAATCCTAAAGCAGCAGATATTAAGAAAACTGTTTTCAGGCTTACCTGCTTGTATATCGCATGGTGTGTTTTTTATCTGCCCTTCGAAATATCGGATATAGCTATGAAGCACCGTTCAACTGGCGGGTATGCATTTGAATCTTTATACATACTTGTAAAAGGGTGGCGGCATCTTTGGTTTATGCCTGCGCTGATAATCGGCATGATTGTTTATTATTTCCTGTATGCAAACAAACGACTTTACCTTATTGCTATATCACTATATGTGATTGGATTCATCTTGCAGTCAAGTATTGAGCATGGTGAATACTCTATCCTATTTTATAGAAACTTTTTAACATTCGGATTCCCTCTAATTGCCTTAGGTGCGGCCCTAAAAAAATACAGAATTTCATCTATGGCCGCCTATTCTGGGGTATCAACCTTCTTATTTCTTACTATCATGCTTTGTGCTGAGGGATGCATCAGGCTAAAGCTGGGAGTTTATAATAATGATCTATTATTATTCGCTCCACTCGCCGCGTCTTGTATCTTCATGATTGCGTTAAGATCAAATATTAAAATTAACTTTAACATAGCTAGCACTGCATCAAGCATTTACTTTATTCATTATTTCTTTTACTTAGCTTTAAAATCCCAGATTGGTAACCAGACACTCCTGTTTTTATCGGTTTCATTTTTTTCAGTATTTTTCAGCCAGACGTTTGGAAAAATCAGTTTTTATAAAAGAATCCTAACTTAAAGCTTATATGAGTACGTTTTTTTAAGATCAGTCTTTAGGTGGTGAAGGGAGTTCTTTGCTTCCATCACCTGAAGAAATGTATGATCTTAATGATTTCCTATACCCGGTCCAAGTGCTCAGTAAATCATCAAGCTCAGACTCCATTGCAGTTGTAAAATCTTCGTCTTCAATTTGCTCTCTGATGGAATTTATTTTAGAAGATGCTCCGTCATATTCAGACTGTTCAGCAGCAGCCTTCGGTTGTCGTAAATACAGCTCAGCCGTCAAATATTCCGCCGCCATTGAATCAGAAGTAAGAGCCTACCCGGCCACCGAGTCGGGTTTTCTATATGAAAAAAATACAAAAACTCTTTATCGAAGAACGCAAAGGCCTTAGCCCTTGGGATAGCACCCCCTAATAACTACTATGGAAACGAGAATGTATTATTTTCTTTGTTGTAGACCATTCCTGTAGATGCGGGATTATCCTGAATTATTTCAACCAGATAATATCCATCCAATTCAAAATCTGAATCGGCTACAATCGTGTTGTCAACTATGTTAGTTGTCGAGGAAATCAATGCGTAAATAGTAGCAGCCATTATGCATACTCCATAATAATTATATAACCATTTGCACCCGCACCAGATGCAAGGTATTGAGTTGATGTTGGTTTTTTTCCGCCAGCCCCTCCGCCACCGGCACCACCTCCAGAAGCGGTTGTTGTTGTGTTACCGCCACCCCAACATTTGATCTGTGCTTTTTTTGCTCCTGAAGTTTTGGTCCAAGTTCCGCTTGTGCTGAACACTTGACTATTGAGTAATTGCCCAGGCGCCGCACTCAGTAGGCCCGACTTAAGATTCGTCACAATAGTAGCAGGCACTCCATTATCAAGCACATCAGTGGACGAAGTATCAGAAATGAACTGGGCCAACACATAGGCCATTACTGTTGCCTGCCTGATGGCTTTGTTTATTTGCGCAGATGATGACTTCCCTGCCTGAAATCCTGAAGCAAGTGCGCTCAATGCTTCATAATCAGCTTGAGATAAGACATTCGCTCCTGAGCTAATTGCGAAAAGTTTAAAATTGTTTGTACTCATTATAATTTCTTCTCCCATGCGCCATCATCGAATCCGGCTATGTAATCGTTATCCATATCAAACCCGAAAAATTTATTGCCTACTGACGGGGTTTCTACGGAGGGTGTCTGAATGTCGCCAGCCCAAACCCCGGCGGCCTTTACTGCCAGATCTCCCTGACGGATCGCCGCGATCAGCTCGAGTGAAACATCAGAAATATCGGTTTCCGGAAATACCCAAACTGAAATTGTCATGTCCTGGTTGTCTACGATCTGCATCGTCAGGCCTGAACCTGCCAGAGCCGTATCGAGGATTTCCGGTAGGGTTTCGTTTGTGCCGTTCCAGTGATTAATCGCAATTTTTGCTTTGAGGACAATTCGGTAAGCGTCATCACTCAAGTTCGTAAATCCAACGTCAGGATCATATTGCCCTTGCCACACACCCTGATCGAATCCCAAACTGTCCGTGTCAAAGGAAAAATAAATGCCAGATATGGGCTGTCTAACAACTCGCGTTCTGCCAATCCATTTGCCGAGAATATCCAGCTGCACGCCGATCGCTTCATCGATATCGAATTCGGTAATAAACGCAGTTATTGCGTTTCCGGCATCGCTCAGCGGTCGGGTAATCAGGTCAATATGGTCAACGAAAAGCGGCTTTAGGCTGTGGTAATTGGTAGTAAGATCGGTGTCTTTACTCATGGCGTCACCGTAATGCTGATATTGCTCACGTCACAGGTTGCCGATTCGCTGTAACCAATAGCGATATTTGCCGCGGCGACCGTTCCGGCACTTTTCCCGATTTGCAAACTGGTGATGTCGTAGAACCGTCGCTTACCACACCAAGGTTTGCCGCCGTTGCGATTGAGTTTGCGCGTAGGCAATGGGAGAGAGAGAAGCAAGGGGGGCGCGGCAGAGCAATGTCAGGTTCGAATCAGACCCTTGACCCACGCACAGACGGCATTCTGGGGCTGGGCAAGTGAAAACCTAACCGGAAACTTAAGGTAAGGCACTTGAAAGCGCGGACAGGTTGGGATTATTCCTTAACCTTGTTCGTGCCGTGCTTCCTCCCGTTGCTTAGGAATGGCTGTTATTGGCACCGTCTGGCATCACCGTAGATATATTTCCCGTATAGTTTTTGGACAGGATAAGTCCACAGAATTGCAGTGATTGAGCAATGAGCAAAGCCGCTCGCAAAGTCAGAGAGAATGCCCGTAAGAGGGCTAACATTCTGGTAGGTGCAAAGCCTAAACAGATGGAACAGGAAGACGCCCGCACACAACGAAAAGAAGTTTTGTTAAGTGCTGAGGCAAAAGCCCACCTAATCGAAATGCGGACTGAGGGAGTCTGCCCCCCGAATACGTTACCCACGGTTCAGCAATATTCACGATACGCAGCATTCAAGAATTCGCAGGCCGCAGCCAGTCGAGCCCGTGCCATGCAGGAGGAAACAAGCCTGTATGTTGCAGAGGGCGGAGTAATGGGGCGCGTCTTTGAACGCCTGAATTCACCACCCCTGAAAGATACCCCGTTTGCGGTTCTGGCTACGCTTGCCGTTCGCCTCATGAGCTCCGCTCCGTCACTGGTTGACGAAGGGCAACGCATCGCACAAGCCACAGACGGTAACAATGTGTCAGACGATGAATTGGCAGCAGGCATCGCCCGCGCTGGGGTGGATGCTATGCGCCGAAACCTGCATGTGAGGGGATACAACGGCGCTCACCAATGGCGTTCATTCATTTCGGTGATTCACTTATTCCGGCAATGCAACCTGCCCTTGTATGCGATGGCTCAACGCTAACCGGAACTCTATCCCTGAATAGTTACAGGGACAGCATGAGTACAAAACTCACTTATTTAGTAAGCACAGAAAAATATTTAGGGTTTGTGGCGATTTGTGCGGGGTGGTTTTTTGGGGGGTAGTGTGGAAACGCTAACTTGACTTGTAACTAAACTAGGGGGTTTTGATGTTTGGCGGGGTTTTTGCGTGTAACTCATTGTTTTTAAATGGTACGCCCTACAGGGCTCGAACCTGTGACCTACGGCTTAGAAGGCCGTTGCTCTATCCAACTGAGCTAAGGGCGCATTGCTTGTCCCAAATTGGGAGCGTTGCGGGTTCGGATTATACGGGCAGACCGGGTTGAGTCAATGGCTTTCGAACTCTCTGCTTAATGCCTGAACAATTAGCAGTTATTCCCGGTATGCCTGATAAGACGATGTCATCAGCGGTGGTTATTTTTCGTGCTCAGATTTCAATGCAGCGGTGATAACGCGCGCGGAGGCGTGGTATGCCACGCCTTCGTAGGCGGTCAGTTCCGGCTGCAAAGTTTGTACGATACCGTTTTTACCGATCACCGCCGGTTGCCCGATATACACGCTAAGTTCTTCATCCCACGCGGAAACCGGGTACACGCTCTGCGCATTGGACAGCACGGCATCCACCAGACGCGCTGTCGCGGTCGCAATACCGAAGCTGGTCCAGCCCTTCCCTTGCAGGATTTCCCAGCCGCCGCCGCGAACGGCGTCGTCCATTTTTGCCCAGTCAACCTCGCGATCGCCCGCCAGTTCGGCGACCGGACGTCCACCGAGCGTGACAGTGCTCCAGGCGACAAACTGCGACTCACCGTGTTCGCCCATCACGTAGCCCGTGACGCTTTTCGGATCAAAGCCGAAAAACTCGCCGACGACGCGTTTCATCCGTGCGGTATCCAGAGACGTGCCGGTGCCAAATACCTGCGAATCCGGCAAGCCGCTGGTTTGCTGAATAATCTGGGTTATCACGTCGCACGGGTTGGTGATGTTGATAATAACGCCGCCAAAACCGCTGGCGATGACACGGGGAATGACTTCACGGACTGCCGCACGGGTTTCGGCCAGCTCTTCCAGACGGTCTTCGCGTAACAGCGTTTTAGGGCCGACGGCGATGACCAGCACGTCGGCGTCATGCAATTCGCTGTAATCATTAGCGATGACCTGAACGCGCGAAGCAGTCAGTGAAGCCATATCGCGCAGTTCAAGCGACTGGCTGACGGCTTTCTTTTCATTTTCATCCAGCAGCACAATGATGTCGCACAAACCCTGTGTGACCAGTGAAAACGCGACGTCAGCGCCCACGTGCCCGGCACCGATGATTCCCACTTTACGTGTCATTTATTCCTTTCCTCATGATTTAAATAGAGTCACCTCTAAAATAGACACTTTTTTCGCCACTGTCTCAGGTTAAATTCTCACCCGCCGATAACAAGTTATTCGCATTCAGCGCCTGACAGCGCACGCCTCTTCTGACAAAATAGACGCATCCCCCTGCATTTTTTAATTGATGGATTTATTCCCTGATGGCAGCAAAGATTATTGACGGTAAAACGATTGCGCAGCAAGTCAGAAACGAAGTTGCGGCGCGTGTTCAACAACGACTGGCGGAAGGGAAACGTGCTCCCGGGCTGGCTGTCGTACTGGTCGGTGAAAATCCGGCATCGCAGATTTATGTCGCCAGCAAGCGCCGTTCTTGCGAAGAAGTCGGGTTTATTTCCCGCTCTTACGATTTACCGGCGACGACCACCGAAGGCGAACTGCTCGGCCTTATCGATCAGCTCAATAACGACAACGAAATCGACGGTATTCTGGTTCAGCTTCCGCTGCCTGCGGGCATTGATAACATCAAGGTGCTCGAACGTATTCATCCTGACAAAGACGTCGACGGGTTCCATCCGTACAACGTGGGGCGTCTGTGCCAGCGCGCTCCAACGCTGCGTCCTTGTACGCCGCGCGGTATCGTGACCCTGCTCGAACGTTATGGCGTTGATACATTCGGGCTGAACGCCGTGGTGATCGGCGCATCCAATATTGTTGGCCGTCCGATGAGCATGGAGTTACTGCTGGCGGGCTGCACCACGACGGTCACGCACCGCTTCACTAAAAATCTGCGCCATCACGTTGAAAACGCCGATCTGGTGGTGGTTGCCGTCGGTAAACCGGGTTTTATTCCGGGCGAATGGATTAAACCGGGCGCGATTGTCATTGATGTCGGTATAAATCGTCTGGAAAGTGGTAAAGTTGTCGGCGATGTGGAATATGATGGCGCCGCTGAGCGAGCTTCCTTTATCACACCGGTGCCGGGCGGTGTTGGCCCGATGACGGTCGCGACGCTGATCCAGAATACCTTGCAGGCTTGCGAGGAATATCACGACATCAGCGCAAATAAGTCTTAAACAATTAGCACTACACATAAAGTCAGGAATACATGGAAACTTTTTTTCTCGAAAAACATCCGCACGTTGAACTGTGCGACCTGCTCAAATTTATGGGCTGGTGTGACAGTGGCGGTACCGCTAAAGCGGTGATCGCTGAAGGCCAGGTTAAGGTCAACGGTAAAGTCGAAACCCGTAAACGCTGCAAAATCGTTGCTGACCAGAACGTTGAGTTCGCCAGCAATAAAGTCGTGGTGAAGGCGTCAGTATAATTTTCTGACCCAATCCGGCTTCGAAAAAATGCCCTGCAAGCTTCACGCTGACAGGGCATTTTTTATGTCTGCTTTAGGACAAAGACTGAGTTACGGAGCCTGTGTAACCCACAATACCGGCCAGTCGCCGCCGCTGCTGTAGCCATCACAGCTTGGCTCTGACGCAAACGCGGCCAGGCGGAACGTTTTGCCATCGAATATCCAGCGGGAAGAGACGCCGCAATCTCCGACGCCACGGCCTTTATCGTAGGTCGTCAGCAATCCGGTTTTCGGATCAAAATCAGCATTGATCAGTTCCGGAGACTGATCGTCTTCGCCCAGTTTGAACGGCATGCTCAGCGCCAGATCGTCCATTTTATACGGTGACTGACGCGAAACCAGGAATCCCAGCGCGTAAAGGTTATACGCGCCCATATCGCAGTTCACTGTCATCAGCGCTTTCTCGTTGCTGAGTGCAAAGATATGTACTTCGCGCTCCGACGGGTCGAGGCTGCAATCGTTGTTCTCAATGGTAGTCGCGGCATTCTGCGTAATCGCCGAAATCTCAGTTTCAGAAAGCGCATGAGGTTCGCTGAAACGCGGCAGAACCGGCGTTGCCGGGATCGGCGGCACCGTATTCACCGGCTTCGTTCCGCGGTTCGCCCAGGCAGTTTTCGTGCCAACGCGCCCCTGCTGTGCATCGATTGCCAGCAAAGCGGCCTTCAGCCCTTTGAGTGAAATAACCGGCCTGACCGGCTGCGCGGTATCGGCTTTACCGGCCAGCTGAATGCTGCTGCCTTCACGGATAGCGGCAATAAAATCATTCACCACCAGACGGTTACCGGTAGAAAGGTGTTTTTTGCTGACATCCCATTCGCGATGATTAAAGCTCAGCGTTTTGCCATTCATCTGCAAACGGCTGGCGATTGGCGCTTCAGCAGACTGTTCATCGCTGTTGCGCTGGTAATCAATGCTGACAGTCGATTTACCTTCGGGTCCGGCTTCGCGGGTAATTTTCATTACCAGCTCCTGCCCGTCCTGAGAATTTCGGGCGACGCAGTGATTGAGATTGTCGCAGCTGACCTGCCAGTCGTTATAAATTGCCTGCGTCGGCTCGGCCTGCGCGCTGAAAGCCAGCATTCCGGCCAGCAGGCATAAAGGGGCGGTAATCCATCTGCTCATTATGAGTTTCTGCTCTGTTCGAAATTATCTTTTTTGATAATAGCGTAACCGCCGCCAAGACTCTGCCAACAATGCAGCATTTTTTATTCGAAATAAGAAAGAGATACTTTGCCGGATTTATTTTTTTGCAGGCATTTATTTTTCACCACTTACGAAATCACGTAATGGTGACGTAACGAAACTTTCAGTACACTGACTCCGCCAATAACGAAAAAAAATGGCGAAAGGATGATGTTCATTTCTCCGGGAGATTCAGATGAAGTTATGGATTTGGCTGATAACGTTGTTCTCTCTGTCCGCGTGGGCGGAAGAGCCGCCGGTGGTGTACAACGGCACACTGGGAAAAACCAGCATAGTGGTTGAGCTGGACATGAATAAACCTGACGAAGTGACGGGCCGTTACTTTTATCAGAAGTACCATCTGGATTTGCCACTCAACGGCGCGCTGGACGGGCAGGATCTCAAACTTCAGGAAGGGCTGGACGATTTTGACGATACGCCGCGTCCTGAATTCACACTGACCAAAGATGAAAACGGTGGCTGGCAAGGTAACTGGACCAATCCGCAGGGCAAAACGCTGCCGGTGACGCTAAAACCTGCGCAGCTTCCTGCGGCGGCTACCGACGACAGCTATCTGGGTTCGCTGATTCATACCGATCCTTACGAGTATCTGCGGTTATCTGAATTGCAGCTGAAGGCCGGTAAAAGCGAGAATTTCATGGGTTATCAGCTGCAATGGTGGGTTGAGCCTCAGTCGAAAATCACGCTTTTCGAGATTGTGTCCGGTTATCCGGACGCCAGTTTGCAGGCGATGAACCAGAAACTGCGCACCCGTTTATGGCAGGAAGTCAGCGGATGGCATGCGTGTATGCTCGGCGCCAGCCGGTTTGGTCAGGGCGAATATCAGCAGACCGTTACGCCGGAATTCATGAGCCCGGAAGTCGTCAGTGTCAGTCTGTTCACGTCCTATGATTGCGGCGGTGCGCATCCTGATTTCGGCGAAGCGCCGGTCAATATGAACGCCCAAACGGCGGATACACTGACGCTGGAAGACATCGTGTGGGTCGGTGACGGCGCGCCGTTCCATTATCTCAATGCGGAAGATCGCGCCTCATCGGGCAAGAATGACGTGGATTTCGATACCTTCGCCGCGTACCGCGATAAGAAATGGGCACCGTGGCTGGTGAAACAGCTTACTGAGGCGCATCCGGAACAGATGAAGAAGCCGACCGACGATAGCGATGATGACTGCGATTATTCGGATCCGTCCGTCTGGCAGTTCCCGGCGTGGTATTTCACACCGAAAGGCCTGTATTTTGATCCGACGTTCGCCCGCGTACAACGTTCGTGCGAAAGCCCGGAATGGTCAGTCTTGCCGTGGTCAGCGCTGAAAGGCCACGCAGGGAGCACCGCCATCAGTCTGGAACACTAAAAGTCAAAGGCACCTGCGGGTGCCTTTGACTTTTAAGATAACAATGACTTTTCGGGATTAAAACTTTTACGCCAGCCAGCCCTGCAACTGCGCGTATTGAAGCAACATAATCGTTTTACCGTCTTTGATGCGGCCATCTTTGATCATCGCCAGCGCTTCGGTGAACGGCACTTCCAGCACGTCAATATCTTCATCTTCCACGCCACCGCCAGCATTCGCCCGCTGCGATTCATCATATTCTGCGGCAAAAAAGTGAACGATTTCCGTCACGCTGCCCGGCGACATGTAGCATTCGAAGAGTTTCTCGACGTGCCCGACGGCAAAACCGGTTTCTTCAATCGCTTCTTTACGGATGCAGTCTTCCGGCGAATCATCGTCCAGCAACCCTGCGCAGGTTTCCAGCAACATGCCGGTCGGGTTGCCGTTGACATACGTCGGCATACGAAACTGATTGATCAGCAGAACGGTTTTCTTTGGCCGGTTATAAAGCAGAATGGTCGCACCGTTTCCCCGGTCATACACTTCACGGGATTGCGGCTGACGTTCACCGTTGCGTTTGATTAAGTCGTAGGTGAATTTTCGAAGAACATACCAGTTATCAGAGAGTAACTCGGTCCGGACGTTTTCGATTTTAGATGACCTGCCATGAGATGACATTTAGCGTGCCTCCGCTCAGAAGTGGTGAGAGAAGCCCGATATCATAGCCGCAATAGTACGCCCCTGCCAGCGTCAGCCGTGCTCAATTGCGTCGAGAAGTTGCTCGCGATGTCGGCCAATCCATTGGGGATCCAGCGGTCCCCAGCCGGAAATCTGATAGTAGCCGTCGTTGTTGCGCACGCCCTGCTGCACAAATTCCAGCTCGATGCCCATTCCCGGTAACGCTTTCAGCACATCCTGCAAAGTGCGGCGCGGCCAGCCGGTAATCTCCATCAGTTTGGGCACATTCGGTTTTTGTTCGTTATCCAGCAACCAGCAAAGATAGAGACGGCGCGCAAACACCGAATTCAAATTCAAACTCATCTGGACGACCCCTGCGTATTGTCATAAAAAGAAGATAGCCAAAGCGTAGACTGTTTCAGCGAATACGTGTGAGACATAACCCTGTGTGCGGGGAGGCTTTTTTACATTATCTCCTTTATTTCTCCACGTTTTATCGGGAATGAGAAGGTAAAGTGCATTGACGTAGAACGACACTCTAACACTCGCTCAGTCCTTTCCGGACGGTACTGCCTCTGAGAAAACCTTTTCAGGGGATTTTTTTGTCAGATTACTGACGCTCTGTTTGTTTGCTGATGTTAGTCACTCACGCCAGAGTGACAACGAGGTTCTTGACGCATGGCTAACTTTTTTATCGATCGCCCGATCTTTGCCTGGGTTTTAGCGATCATCATTTCCTTGTCCGGCGCACTGGCTATCTATTCTTTGCCCGTTGAACAGTACCCCGATCTGGCTCCGCCAAATGTGCGTATAACCGCGACTTATCCGGGCGCATCAGCTCAGACGTTAGAAAACACGGTGACACAAATCATCGAGCAGAACATGACCGGGTTAGACAACCTGATGTACATGTCTTCTCAGAGCAGCAGCAACGGCAAGTCACAGATTACCTTGAGTTTTGTGGCCGGAACCGACCCGAATGAAGCCTTGCAACAGGTACAAAATCAGCTGCAACAGGCGATGAAACGATTGCCGCAGGCGGTGCAAACGCAAGGGGTCACCGTCTCGAAAACCGGTGATACCAACCTGATGACCGTCGCATTCGTGTCCACCGACGGCAGTATGGATAAGCAGGATATCGCCGACTATGTGGCCTCCAATATTCAGGATCCACTAAGCCGTATCGACGGTGTCGGCAGCATTACCGCTTACGGCACGCAATATGCGATGCGTATCTGGCTCGATCCGAACAAACTGACTAACTACCAGATGACCACCAGCGATGTGGTGACGGCAATTGAAAACCAGAACAGTCAGGTGGCAGTCGGGCAGCTCGGCGGCGCACCGTCGGTTGATTTGCAGGCGCTCAACGCAACGGTTAACGCGCAGTCGCAGTTGCAAACGCCGCAACAGTTTCGCGATATCACCCTGAAAGTGAATCAGGACGGCTCACAGGTCAAACTCGGCGATGTCTCAACCGTCGGTCTGGGTGCCGAAGACTACAGCATTCTCAGCCGTTATAATGGCCAGGCCGCATCTGGTATGGGCGTGCAGCTGGCGTCCGGCGCCAACGAACTGCAAACCGACAAACTGGTTCGCGCACGTCTGACGGAACTGGAAAAATACTTCCCCCACGGGCTCGAAACCCGCATCGCCTATGAAACCACGCCATTCGTCAAAGCGGCGATCACCGACGTGGTGAAAACGCTGTTCGAAGCGATCGTGCTGGTGTTCCTCGTAATGTATCTGTTCCTGCAAAATATCCGCGCAACGTTGATCCCGACCATTGCCGTCCCGGTCGTTTTGCTGGGGACGTTCGTGGTGTTGCATCAGTTCGGTTACACCATCAACACCCTGACAATGTTCGCGATGGTGCTCGCCATCGGGCTGCTGGTCGATGACGCCATCGTGGTGGTGGAAAACGTCGAGCGCGTGATGAGCGAGGAAGGGCTAAGCCCCAGAGACGCAACCCGAAAATCGATGGGGCAAATTCAGAGTGCGCTGGTCGGTATCACCATGGTGCTGTCGGCCGTATTTATCCCGATGGCGTTTTTCGGCGGTACAACCGGTGCGATCTACCGTCAGTTCTCCATCACGATTGTTGCCGCGATGGTGCTTTCTGTCTTTGTCGCGCTGACCCTCACACCGGCGCTGTGTTCGACCATTCTCAAGCCGATTGCCAAGGGCCATCATCACGGCAAAACAGGTTTCTTCGGCTGGTTTAACCGCACGTTCGATAAGAATGCGCACCGTTATGAACGGGGCGTTGGCAGCATTCTCCGCCACAGCGTGCGTTATATGCTGGGTTATCTGCTGATCCTCGGCATTCTGGCGTTCCTGTTTGTGAAACTGCCGACGTCATTCCTGCCGCAGGAAGATCAGGGCGTACTGACCGTTCAGGTTCAGCTGCCGCCGGGTTCTACGCTGCAACAGACACAAAAAGTGGTCGAGAAAATCGAGCACTATTTCCTGACGGAAGAAAAGAATGATGTGGTTTCCGTGTTCTCCACGCTGGGCGCAGGCCCGGGCGGTAACGGTCAGAACGTTGCCCGTCTGTTTATCAGCCTGACGGACTGGGACAAACGCACCTCCGGTCATAACTCTGTCTTCGACATTATTGACCGCGCGACCAAAGAATTCCGGCACATCCGCGAGGCGCGCGTTATCGCCAGCGGACCACCGGCCATCAACGGACTGGGGACATCTGCCGGTTTCGATATGGAATTGCAGGATCACGCCGGGAATGGTCATGATGCACTGATGGCCGCGCGCGATCAGCTTCTGGAAATGACCAGCAAAGACAGCACGCTGAGCCGCGTTCGTCATAACGGTCTCGATGACAGCCCGCAGTTGCAGATCGACATCGATCAGGTAAAAGCGCAGGCGCTGGGGGTTTCCGTTGCGGATATCAACAGCACGCTGAGTACCGCCTGGGGTTCCACGTACGTGAATGACTTCGTTGACCGCGGGCGTGTGAAGAAAGTTTATGTTCAGGCTGCCGCGCCGTTCCGTATGCTGCCGGACGACGTCAATAAATGGTACGTGCGCAATTCCAGCGGAACGATGGTGCCGTTCTCCGCATTCACCACGTCGCACTGGCAAACCGGTTCACCGCGTCTGGAACGTTACAACGGTTATTCTGCGGTAGAAATTGTCGGTGAAGCTGCAACGGGCGTCAGCAGCGGTACGGCGATGGACGAGATGGAGAAACTGGTAGCGAAACTCCCCGCCGGATTCGGTCTTGAATGGACGGGGCTTTCTTATCAGGAACGCCTCTCCGGTGCGCAGGCTCCGGCGCTGTACGCCATCTCCCTGCTGGTCGTATTCCTGTGTCTGGCGGCGCTTTATGAAAGCTGGTCGATTCCGTTCTCGGTCATGCTGGTGGTGCCTTTAGGCGTGATCGGGGCGGTGATTGCAACGTGGCTGCGCGGGCTGGAAAACGATGTTTACTTCCAGGTCGGGATGTTAACCATCATCGGTTTGTCGGCCAAAAACGCCATTCTGATCGTCGAATTTGCCAATGACCTTAACCACAAAGGCAAAGCGCTGGTAGAAGCCACGCTCGAAGCCTCAAGGATGCGTCTGCGACCTATTCTGATGACGTCGCTGGCGTTTATCTTCGGGGTCTTGCCGATGGCGACCAGCACCGGCGCGGGTTCCGCGAGCCAGCACGCAGTCGGCACCGGGGTTATCGGCGGGATGATTTCTGCCACCGTTCTGGCAATCTTCTTCGTTCCGCTGTTCTTTGTGCTGGTCCGCCGCCGCTTCCCGGGGAAAACCGGTGAACCGGTCATCTCGGATATCGTCGCAACCGTGCCTCACGAACACAAATAGCAGGCACAAAAAAGGCGTTAATGTGAATTAACGCCTTTTTTATTAATGATTTATTGGCTGGTGTAAATCGTCTCTAAATGGACGTAATGGTCTTCCTGAACAAACGTTTTTATTATGACGCGCTGACACGGTGAATAAATCTTCTCTTTGCTTTGTCGCTGGTACTGTGGGCAATTACGCTTTCAACATACGGTCGATAAAGTCTTTCCAGTTACCTAATTCTTGCTCTAACATTTTTCTCCCCTTGATTAGACGGCATCATTATACGTCTATTTTTTGTACACGCAAAAATTCAATGACAATTGTTTAATCGTGATCACAATCCCGCCCCGTCTGGATCCTGCCCGCGTTTTGCCTCATTATGTGATTATTCGTGTCCCGCTTTTTGCGCTGGTCAAAAGTTCCTTTATTACTCACAGGTTATGTTTTTTTATGGCAACGACGTCTGCTCAAACCACTTTTATTCTTTACGGCATTAAAAATTGCGATACCGTCAAAAAAGCCCGCCGCTGGCTGGAAGAAAATGGCGTTGAATGCCAGTTCCACGATTATCGGGTTGAAGGCCTGGACGAGGCGCTGCTGCAAAACCTCATCGGCAAACAGGGTTGGGAAGCGATGCTCAACACGCGCGGCACCACCTGGCGCAAACTGGACGAAGCCACGCGCACGGCCTGTGATAACGAAGCCAGCGCCAAAGCCGTGATGCTTGAACACCCGGCGGTGATCAAACGCCCTTTCTTGCTGGCGCCAGATGGCCAGTCTCTGCTGGGATTCAAACCAGAAAGCTATCAGCAATTTCTCGCACAGGTGAAGTAACATGAGTTGTCCGGTTCTCGATTTAGCCCAGCAGTTAATCCGCCGCCCTTCCCTCAGCCCGGACGATGCAGGCTGCCAGGAAATTATGATTGCCCGCCTGCAGGCCATTGGTTTTCACGTTGAGCCGATGAATTTTGGCGATACCCTCAATTTTTGGGCGACACGCGGTGAAGGCAAAACCCTGGCATTTGCCGGGCACACTGACGTCGTACCGACCGGCGATCACAATCTGTGGGTAACCGGCCCGTTCGAGCCAACCCTGCGCGATGGCATGCTGTATGGCCGTGGCGCTGCCGATATGAAAGGTTCGCTGGCGGCGATGGTGGTCGCGGCAGAACGCTTTGTGGCAGCAAACCCGAATCACAAAGGCCGTCTGGCGTTTCTGATTACTTCCGATGAAGAAGCCAGCGCCGTGAACGGCACCGTCAAAGTGGTTAACGCCCTGATGGAACGCAAAGAGCGCCTGGATTTTTGCCTGGTCGGCGAGCCGTCCAGCACCACGCGCGTGGGCGATATTGTGAAAAATGGCCGTCGCGGCTCGATGACCGCTAACCTGCACGTGCATGGCGTTCAGGGGCATGTTGCCTATCCGCATCTGGCCGATAATCCGGTGCACCGCGCCATGCCTGCGCTCAACGAACTGGTCGCTACGGTCTGGGATAACGGCAACGAATTCTTCCCGCCGACCAGCATGCAAATCGCCAATATCAATGCCGGTACCGGCAGCAATAACGTGATCCCCGGCGAGCTGTATGTGCAGTTTAACTTCCGTTTCAGCACGGAACTGACCGATGCCATCATTAAGCAGCGCGTCGCTGAACTGCTGGATCGCCACAATCTTCAGTACACACTGAACTGGGTGGTGTCCGGCCAGCCGTTCCTGACGTCCCGCGGTGAACTGGTTGACGCCGTCGTGAATGCCGTTCGCCACTACAGCGAAATCACGCCAGAACTGCAAACCACCGGCGGAACTTCCGACGGGCGTTTCATCGCGCTGATGGGCGCTCAGGTGGTTGAACTGGGGCCGGTGAATGCCACCATCCACAAAATCAACGAATGCGTACATGCCGCCGATTTGCAGGTTCTCAGCCGTATGTATCAGCGCATCATGGAACAGTTAGTCGCATGATCAGCCACGAAATGCTGACCGGCCGCTCCGACGCGCATCTGGTCACATTGGGCGAAGGCCCGCACCGGTTACAAAAAGCCGCCGCCGGTGCCTTTGCAGAAATGCAAAAAGCAGCGGCGCAGGCCGGGTTTAATTTGCAGCCAGCCAGTACTTTTCGTGATTTCAGTCGCCAGCAGGCCATCTGGAATGGCAAATTTCGCGGCGAGCGACCAGTATTAGATAAGAACAGCCAGCCGGTGGACATCAGCACGTTGTCTGCCGCTGAACGTTGTGAACTGATCCTGCGCTGGTCGGCACTACCGGGCGCAAGCCGCCACCACTGGGGCAGCGATCTGGATGTTTACGATCCGTCTCTGCTGCCGGAAGGCCGGACGCTGCAACTGGAGCCGTGGGAATACGAGGAAAACGGCTATTTTCATCCGCTGAACCTCTGGATGTCGGCGCACATGGAAGCATTTGGCTTTTACCGGCCTTTTGCACAGGATCGTGGCGGCGTTGCCGTTGAACCCTGGCACCTGAGTTATCGTCCTCTGGCACAGCAGTGCGAATCACAGCTGACGCCGGAGGTGCTAATCAGCGCGTGGCAGGGCCAGGATATCGCCGGTTCTGACTGGGTCATCAGTGAGATAGCGACAATTTTTCCGCGTTTTATCGCCCTAAACCCTACATAAATTAAGGAGCACGCCATGGAGTGGATTAAAGATTACTGGTGGATCGTTCTGATCATTCTGATCGGCATGTTTATCAGCGGGATGAAAGAGTTACGTCGTGTGGACGTGAAGAAATACCTGAAAGATAAACCTGAACTTCCACCGCATCGCGACAACAATGCCGAGTGGGATAAAGATGATGACTGGCCAAAGAAAAAGTAACACCGGTCAGCACGGCTACAAAACCTAATCAATATTAGTCGGCGGATTATGTAGCGATTCTCCGCCGATTGACTCTCTCTCCGGCCAGTATCATGTGACGTGAAACTGACGTACGGAGAGACGAGTCCTTTGCCAACTTTAACAACCCCGACACCAGAGCAGGCGACAGCCGACGCCACGCAATTTCTGGGGCTTGCTCCATTTTTACGCATGAGCATAGCCGGTGACGAGTGCACCGCGATCGCGCAGAAACTGGTCACACGTGCGCAGCAAAATCCTGATGATGCCATTTTGTGGATGAACCTTTCCACGGTGATGCTGTGCCTGCAACGCACCGATCTTGGCCTGACTATCCAGAATCAGGCGCTGGCGATGCAGCAGGTTTATACCCTCAGCGCTGTGCAAAAACCGGCAAAACTGCGTTTACTGATGCTGATGGTGCCCGGTACGCTGTCCGCCAACGTGCCCCTCGACTGTCTGCTGGAAAACAGCGACATCGACCTGATTTATTACTACATCACGCCGGAAGCACCGTTTGAGGCGCCCATTCCTGAACATGACCTGCTGATGATTGGCATCAGCGCGACCACCGAAAATCTGTTCCTGTTGCAACAACTGGAAACCTTGACCCGCCAGTGGCCGGTGCCGGTGATCAACGCTCCCGAGTACATTCCTCATTCAGAACGCCACATCGCCAGCCGCGTTTTACAAAACAAACCGGGGCTCACCATCGCGCAGGCGTATCCGGTGACGCACGCCCTGCTTACTGCGGTCGCAAGCGGGCAAATGACGCTGAGCGATGCGTTACCGGGCAGTGATTTCCCGGTTATCCTGCGCCCCGCAGGTTCGCACGGTGGCCACGGTCTGGAGAAAATCACCCGGCAGGACGAACTGGCGGATTACCTTGCGCGCGTTGGCGTTGAAGATTATTTCCTGTCGAAATTCATCGATTACAGCAACGCGGACGGCCAGTTCCGTAAATACCGTATATCGCTGATCGACGGTAAACCTTACGCCTGCCATATGGCTATTTCGTCGCACTGGATGGTGCATTACGTCAACGCGGCGATGTATGAAGATCACAAAAAACGTGAAGAAGAAGCGGCTTTCCTGACGAATTTCCACGAATTCGCCGCGCGCCACCACGTCGCGCTGAAGGCCATTTATGACACAACCCAACTCGATTATGTCGGGATTGATTGCAGCGAAGCGCCCGACGGCTCGTTGCTGGTCTTTGAAATTGATCCGGCAATGGTGGTTCACGCCATGGATCTGGAAGTCATGTTCCCGCACAAACAAATCCATATGAATAAAGTTAAAACAGCATGCCGCGAGTTGCTGTTATCCCGTGCCTTTGCGCACGCCGACACTTCCGCTGATGCGCTAACAGGACAAGAATAAACATGATTTCACGTAACGCCCTGAATTTCTCTGGTGGTCCCGGCGCATTGCCGGAAACGGTTCTGGCGCAGGTCGAGGCCGCCATCAAAGAAGTGCCGGAGGTTGGCCTGTCGATCCTCGGGATCAGCCACCGCTCAGACTGGTTCGCTGCCGTCGTCGAAGAAACGGAAAATAACATCCGTACCCTGCTCGGCTTGTCTCAGGATTTCCATATTCTGTTTCTGCAAGGCGGCGCCACACAGCAGTTTTCCATGGTGCCGATGACGTTACTTCGCGGCCAGAAACATGCGGCTGAATATCTGGATACCGGTTACTGGAGCAGCAAGGTTGTGACCGAAGCGCGTCGCGAAGGCCCGGTAAAAGTGCTGTGGAGCGGTGAGTCCTGTGGTTTTAACCGTCTGCCATCTGATGGCGAGCTGGATTTTTCACCGGACGCGCCGTATCTGCATTACGTTTCGAACGAAACCGTGGAAGGGCTGCAATTCCAGCGCGTTGTGGGCCGCGATGATGTGCCTCGCGTCTGCGATATGTCCTCTGATTTCCTGTCTAAACCGTGCGATGCTAATAAATTCTCGGTGATTTACGCCCATGCCCAGAAAAACATCGGCCCGGCCGGTGTGACGATTGTGCTGGTGCATGACACCGTGGTGAAAGCCTCCTCCGACGAACTGCCGACATTCCTCAACTACCGTCGTCAGGTTGAATCCCATTCCAACCTGAATACGCCACCAGTTTTTGCGATTTACGTGGTTCTGCTGGTCACCCGCTGGCTGCTCAATGACGTAGGCGGTCTGGAAAATATGGCCCAAACCAACCGCCATAAAGCCGAATTGCTGTATGCGATGCTTGATAACAGCGACGGTTTTTACAAAGGCTGGAGCAGCAAGGAAGACCGTTCACAAATGAACGTGGCGTTTAAATTGCCGGATGAGACGCTGGAGCAAAAATTCCTGGCAGAAAGCCATGAAGCCGGTTTCTCAGGTCTGGCGGGTCATCGCGCCATTGGCGGGATCCGCGCCTCAATCTACAACGCGCTTTCACTGCCAGCGGCAGAGAAACTGACCAACTTCATGGATGACTTCCTGCGCCATAATCGCAAATAAACCTCTGTGATTTCAATAAAAAAGCCCCCAACTGATCAGCAGGCGGGGGCTTTTTTACGGGTAAAAATCAGTGCTGATGAGACTTCGGTTCGTAGTTTTTCAAATGCGCAATCGCGGTATTGATCATGTGTGAATCCAGCCCGTGGCCCATGCCCGGCTGAAGATTCAGGGTGCAATCACAGCCTAATGATTTGAGGCGCTCAGCGGCACTTTTTGACTGGAACGGGTTAATCACCGGATCCGGTTCACCGTGAATAAAATGCACCACAGTACCGGCAGAAATCGATTTTTCCGGCAGGACGGAGAAACGTCCGCTGAAAGCCACAATGCGCGAAGCCAGATGTTCTTCCACTTTGGTGGATTCCAGCGCCATGATGGTCCCCTGAGAGAAACCAATCAGCGTGGTATGTTCCGGCGGCACGCCGGTTTTCTGCTGCCAGTCGCGGACAATTTCGACGAATGCGGGCATCGCCGCGTCGACACGCGGCTGACGGTTTTGCTCCGTCACGCCCTGCACGGAGAACCACTGGAAGCCACGGCCAAAATCACAGATGTCCGGGCTGCCGACGCTGATAACCTGCGCCTGTGGAAAAGAAAGCGCAAAAAACTTGCCGATCTCACCCATGGAAATCGGGTTATCGCCCACGCCATGAAACAGTAAAATCAGCTGGTTAGCTCTTTCTTCCGGTTGCTGGACAATAATCTGTTCTGAGCTCATGAATTTCTCCCGTTGTAGGTTAATGGCCTTACTATACGCCGCCCGCCGGTCAGTGAAATCGGGTTTTATTGAACGAGTCTTTCCATTTTTTGCAATAAAACCGTTGATTTAATCGCCAGTGTGCAGGGAAATTGCCCGCCGACGCCAAATTTCACACGCCGTCGCATCCGTGGCTTTCAGCGCCTGCGCCGTTTCCTGACGCCAGCGGACCAGCAGGTCTTTCCGGCCATTCAGCCGCAGCATCTGCACAATGTCGGCGACACTTTTCCCCTGTTGCAGGTAAGCGCGCAGGGCGACCAGCGGCAGGGAAAGTTGCAGTAAGAGGCGGTTCAGCGCCGGTAAACTGCTTTCCAGCGGCCGGTGCGCAAACGCAAATCCGGCCAGTTCGCGCCAGTCGGCTTCATCTAATGATAAATCGCCCGTTAACGGGAGCGGCAGCTGGCGGTCAATCTGCGGTGCCAGCCAGCGCCAGTCGCGGTTGAGCTGCGACTCTGCGGCATCCGTCAGCGCCTTTCCGGCATCGCTTAACGGTAACAGCGCCATCGCGGCGTAACATCCGCTGCTGGCCTCTTTCTGCGGACTCACGCGCACCAGACGAAAACCGGCCTGCTGCCACAACGCGGCGAGTTCATCGGTATAGCCGAAACTGACCGACATAAAATCCAGCCTCTGTTGCTGCGCGCTGTGTTTTTGCTGCATCAGCAACTCGCTGGCAATTCCCTGACGCCGGAACGCCGGATGAACAGCAATACGGCTGATGCGGCGCGAACGCAAAACCGCCGCCTGCGGGAAACCGGCGTGCGCGGCAAGAGATTGTGCGACCAGGTTCCCGCGCGGACGCCGCCTTCCGGCCCAGACTTCATGCGCCAGTTCCGCACTCAGCCCGCCCTCTTCCACCAGCCACAGTGCACCGGTCAGCGTGCTTTTCTGCCTGGCGGCACTGAAAATCATGCCAGGTGCATCGAGCAGGCGGCGTAAATCCAGCGGCGAGGTGCGGTAGTGTGCGCTGGTCAGTAAACCGTAAAACTGCTGCAAAAGCGCAGGTTCACGCAGCCAGTCACCGGCATCGATGGAGAATATTTCGGACGTTGCTGTCGTGGCATCTCCGGCGGGAATTTCTTCCGAAAACAGCAATAACTCGCTGATGAACGGCTCCAGCAGGTCGCCTGCGGACCAGCGGACCGGTTCGGTCAGACGTAAATCATGCCAGTGCGGCAGCGAGGCGCAGAATTTCAGCAGAAAACCGCGGCCTGTGCCTTCATAGCCCTGAACCGTGGTGGAAAGTAAAACGCGGGGAAACGACGCGATCAGCGCCGACAGCATCGGTGCGGGGATCGCCGCCGCTTCATCGATTATCAGCCAGTCGGCGTCCGTCACCGGCCCGGCGTCACATAATGCAAGCAAGGCATCCGGTGCGATAAAACAGGCCGATTCCGGAAGATGACTGAGGATTTGATTTGCGGACGCTTTACCCGGCGCGGTAATCCGGCAGATGCCCGGCCAGCGGCTGGCGAGCATACCGGCCAGCGTTGATTTGCCGCGACCGCGCGGTGCCGTCAGCACCCAGACGCCGGAGTCCGCGCTCAGCAGCTGTTGTAAAATCAGATGCTGCTGAGGCGTTGGCTGGCCGTCGGGCGGTATCCACGCAACGGCGGGCGATAAAGGTGGAATGGCTAAAGGCGCATTCTGGCGACACACGGAAATTTCCGGATGGCGACGCAGTAAAGTTTGAAAACGTTGGATAAAACGCGGAGCCGGGATCGCCTGCGGCTGTTCGCTCCAGCGCAGACTGTCGGCATCAGGACGCTGCGGCCACTCATCCCATTCCGGCACCAGTAAAATAAGCCAGCTTCCCGCTTTCAGAATGCCGGAAAACATCGCCAGCGCGTCAGCATTCAGCCCGGTTCGCGCGTCGAATACGCCGTGCAGTTTTTCCTGTCCCAGCAACGTGTGTACCGCAGAAAAAGTCACAGACTGCGCGTCTGTCGGGGGATTTCCGCTGACCCACACCCAGTCGCCAGGTTGCCCTTGCGCGAACTGCTCCGCCTGTGCGGCACACCACGCGGCCTCGCCGCTGAAAACCAGCAGACGGCGAACGCCCTGTTCAAGCATCTGCTGTTGCAGGGTATTTTTTAGCACAATATCCATGGGTTACCGCTCAGGTTTTTCCCACCAGCATCGACAGCAGACCTGCCGCAATCAGCGGCCCGACCGGAACGCCTTTAAACATCGCCACGCCCAGCACCGTCCCGACCAGCAGACCCGCCACCAGATGCGGCTGACTGCCCATCAGCGTCAAACCGCGTCCGCCCAGCCATGACACCAGCACGCCCACCAGGATCGCCAGAATGGATTTCCAGTGGAAGAAAGAGTGAACCACGGTACTGGCGCTGATTTTGCCGCTGGCAATCGGTGCCATTACCCCGATGGTTAAAATAATAATGCCGATAGTAAGGCCGTATTTTTCGATCCACGGAAAGAAATTATTGAGCGGTGTAATGCGCACCGTCAGGAGAAAAAACATTGCGATAGTGACGGCACTGTTGTGACTGATAATTCCGAGACCGGCAAAAACGAGCAGAATTAAAAGGGTTGGATCGAGAAAAGCCATGGCGTTCCCAGCGGTTCAACATGCAGATGAAAGAGAGGCTCAGTGAGCCTCTCAAAGTCGGACATTGATTATTGAACAGTTTTTACTGGCAGACCAGAGCTTATTCTCACTTAATCAGCGGCTGGCGAAGGTGTTGCACTGGTCAGGATTCCCGGTGTCGAACCCGCGTTTAAACCAGGTGTAGCGTTGTTGAGACGTGCCGTGCGTAAAGCTGTCCGGCACGACGCGCCCCTGGCTTTGCTGTTGCAAACGGTCATCGCCGATCGCCTGCGCGGCATCCAGAGCTTCTTTTAAATCGCCTTCTTCAAGCACGTTTTGCTGCTGCATCGCGTGGCCCCAGACACCGGCGTAACAGTCGGCCTGAAGTTCCATTTTTACGGAAAGCTGATTCACCACAGTTTGCGAAGCGCCCTGCTGCATCTGACGAACTTTACGCTCGGTGCCCAGAAGGTTTTGCACATGGTGACCGACTTCGTGCGCGACCACATAACCCTGCGCAAAATCGCCGCCCGCGCCGAGCTTATTCTGCAAATCCTGATAGAAAGAAAGATCGATGTAAACCGTGCTGTCCGCCGGGCAATAAAAAGGCCCCATGACCGACTGACCGGTGCCACACCCGGTTCGGGTTGCGCCGCGGTACATCACCAGTTTTGGCTCGCGGTAGGTCATCCCCTCTTTCTGAAATATTTCTTTCCAGGTGTCTTCTGTTGACGCGAGGATCACGGACGTGAATTTCGCCTGCTCGTCATCTTTCGGGCTGATGGATTGCGATTGCGTCTGACGCTGTATGTCGCCGGACTGACCGCCGTCAATCAGCGGCGTCAGGTCGATGCCGTAATAACCGGCCACCAGTACGACGATAATAATCACAATGCCGCTTTTGCCACGGATAGGCAGGCGCATTCCGCCACCGCCCATTCCCGGCCCGCCGTTAGCTCCTTCTCCGCGTCTGTCTTCTACATTGTCGCTTTCGCGACGCCCTTGCCAACGCATACCCCACCTCCAGACTGTTTTTTTAAAGACTAGCCAGCGCACACGATTAATACCATCTGCGAAGGGACGTAATTTTAGGCGAGGAATATTTAAATGAAATAAAACAGTGAGGAAAAGGGAAAATAAAACGTAAAGAAAAGAGCGGGTGATGATTTTCATCACCCGTTGAACACCGGACTGCACCGCGTAAACGATTGCGCAGCCCCGCTAAAAAAATAGCGGTCGCTTAGTCCAGTTTTACACCGATGCGATGCGCAACTTCTTCGTACGCTTCGATCAGGCCACCGAGGCTCTGGCGGTAACGGTCTTTATCCATTTTGTTCAGGGTTTCTTTATCCCACAGGCGGCTGCCGTCCGGGGAGAATTCATCACCCAGTACAACTTCACCGTTGAACAGACCGAACTCCAGTTTGAAGTCGACCAGGATCAGACCCGCATCGTCAAACAGTTTGCTCAGAACGTCGTTCGCTTTGTAACTCAGCTCTTTCATGCGCGCGAGGTTTTCCTCGTTTACCCAGCCAAAGGTCTTGCAGTACGACTCATTGACCATCGGGTCGTGCATCGCGTCGTTTTTCAGGAACAGATCGAACAACGGCGGGTTCAGTTCCAGACCTTCTTCAATGCCCAGACGTTTTACCAGCGAACCCGCAGCACGGTTACGGATAACGCATTCAACCGGGACCATATCCAGTTTTTTCACCAGCACTTCGGTGTCAGACAACAGGCGTTCCATTTGCGTTGGGATACCCGCTTCTTCCAGCTTAGCCATGATGAAATGGTTAAATTTGTTGTTAACCAACCCTTTACGGTCGAACTGCTCAATACGCTGACCATCCAGTGCTGACGTATCGTTACGGAACTCCAGTACCAGCAGGTCCGGGTTTTCGGTGGTGTAGACGGTTTTCGCCTTGCCGCGATACAACTCAGCTAACTTTTGCATCTTTACTTACTCCAGTGGAAAAAACAGATGTAAAAAGGGGCCGGAGCCCCTTGGTATTATTTTGCGCTGCTCTGGCTAAACGCGGCCTGCATGACCGCCACCATCGCGTCGTTTTGCGACTGGCTGAGAGCATGTCCTTTCGGATCAAGGAACTGCAAGCTACTACGGTTATCGAGGTCGCCGACCTGAAGTTTGTAATCACCGGAAGTGAGGCCCGGATCTTTCGCACCCAGTGTCTGCCACGCGTCGTCGTTTAGTGGTTTGTAGGTCACGGACAAGGTGCCCTGCGGACGGCTGCTGTCGGTGACTTTCATGCCAGCTTTCGCCAGGGCATTCGGCAGGCGATCCCACACTACGCCGTACGTTGAACGAACGATCAGCACCGGTAAACCGGTATCATCCGCACCGCTCTGGACATCAATCTCACCCACACGACGGTTGTCGAGGCGTGCCTGAGTATCCTGCTGCACTTTATCCAGATTCGCCGTGATGGTGTTCATCATCTGGCTGTTGTAACGCTGGATTTCAGCTGTGGTTGTGACCGCTTTATCCTGCTGTTTCAGCTCAAGCGTTTTCACGGTCAGCGCTAACTGGTAGCTCTGCTGTTTCACGCTGATCTGATAACGGCCCTGATACTGGAAGTCTTCATCGGCACGATTCCAGTTAACGAAATCAGTGGTCAGAGTCTGGTTAGCATCATCGCGGTTAGCAATTTTGTAATTATTTTGCTCAACGGCTTTCACTACGCTGTTCCACAGGTCGCGGTTTTGCGGCGTGTTTTCCAGCAGTACGGTGCTGCTGTCGCCAGAGAACTGGGTCTGAGAACCGTTCAGTAAGGCCAGCGGCTGGGACGGCGGACGAATGTCGAGTTGTTTGCCGACAGCGCCCTGCATTGAACCGGCCTGAATTTCATACGTACCGTTCTGAACCGGTAAAATCATGCCCGCTGGCGCTTTCAGATCATGCAGCGCAGGGGCATCCAGATAAGCTTCATCGCCGCTTACCTGGCGCTTATAACGTTGATCGCTTGAACAAGCGGCCAGCAACATAATCAGGGAAACCCCGACCACTTTTGCTACGGCAGACTTCTGCAAATGGGTCATCTGGAAACTATTCTTGTCAAATAAAGAGGCCATCAAATCTTCCTAAGAGTTACAGCAAACCGGCGCTTTTTAATGCTTCTTCCACGACCGGACGGGCAGCATCTGTTAACGGCGTCATAGGCAGACGCAGAGTATCGGTTGCCATCAAACCCAGTGCCTTACAGGCCCATTTCACCGGGATTGGGTTTGCTTCTACAAACAAATGCTGATGCAACGGCATCAGGCGCTGATTCAGGCGACGCGCTTCGGCAAAGTTACCGGAGGCCGCCAGCTCACACAGTTGAGCCATTTCACGGGCAGCTACGTTGGCAGTGACGGAAATGACGCCCTTGCCGCCGAGTTGCATAAAGTCCAGACCGCTGGCGTCATCGCCGCTCAGCAGAATGAAATCTTCATCATCAACCAGCACTTGGATCTGACTAACACGACTTAAGTTCCCTGTTGCCTCTTTAACAGCAACAATATTCTTCAATTTTGCTAAACGCGCGATGGTCGGCGGCAACATATCGCAGCCGGTACGTGAAGGCACGTTATAGAGAATTTGCGGCAGAGACGTGTTTTCAGCAATCGCTTTGAAATGCTGATACAGGCCTTCCTGCGTCGGGCGATTGTAATAGGGAGTGACTGTCAGGCAGCCAACAACGCCACTATTTTCAAAGCGTTGTGTAAGAGAAATCGCTTCAGCGGTGGCATTTGCCCCGGTCCCGGCGATAACAGGAATGCGCCCATCGGCCAGTTCCAGCGTCTGAAGAACCACGTCACCGTGCTCTTCATGGCTTAACGTTGCCGACTCACCGGTCGTGCCAACGGAAACGATCGCCGCAGTACCACTGGACACATGATAATCAATCAGTTTTTTCAGACTCGCGCGATCGACAGCACCTTTGGTGTCCATCGGCGTAACCAGTGCAACAATACTTCCCGTAAACATTGACCTTCCCCTCCACAAACAGGTCACTCATGGTACTTTTGACACCACTGCAAAAGCAAGCAAACAACGAGCGGTAAGCGCTTGTCCGGCGGTTTTTTTTATGTTTACCTTGGGAATACTCCCAAGCACGACAGGAAGACACAATTTGCCGCAGCCACAACAACATTATCTGGTTATTACCGCATTAGGTGCCGATCGTCCGGGTATCGTGAACACCATCACCCGCCAGGTCAGCAGCTGCGGCTGTAATATCGAAGACAGCCGTCTGGCGATGCTCGGCGATGAATTTACGTTTATTATGCTGCTTTCCGGCAGCTGGAATGCCATCACGCTGATTGAATCCACCCTGCCGCAGAAAGGCGCTGAGCTGGAATTATTGATCGTGATGAAGCGTACCAGCGCACATGAACGCCCGCCGATGCCTGCTACGGTTTGGGTAAAAGTGGATGTTAAAGACTCCCCTCATCTGATTGAGCGTTTTACTGATTTATTCGATACACATCAGATGAATATCGCCGAACTTGCGTCAAAAACACGTCCGGCCGATGCGACCACGCCTGCGCAGTTATCTATTCAGATGACCGCGCACAGTGCCGCCAATACCGACCCGGTAATTATTGAGCAAGCGTTCCATCAGCTATGTACAGAACTGAAAGCGCAAGGCAGTATTAACGTCGTTAGTTATTCTGAGAATGAAGATAAACTGCAGTAACAGCTAAGAGATACGGAGAAAGACAATGAGCCCACTGAAAGCCGGTGACCCTGCGCCGCAATTTAGTTTGCCCGATCAAGATGGTGAACAAATTAATCTGGCCGACTTCCAGGGACAGAAAGTCCTGGTCTATTTCTACCCTAAAGCGATGACGCCGGGCTGCACCGTGCAGGCTTGTGGTCTTCGCGACAACATGGATCAGTTGAAAAGCGCAGGCGTTGAAGTGCTGGGGATCAGCACTGATAAGCCAGAAAAACTGTCACGCTTCGCAGAAAAAGAACTGCTGAACTTCACATTGCTGTCCGATGAAGATCATCAGGTTTGCGAACAGTTTGGCGTCTGGGGTGAAAAATCCTTTATGGGGAAAACCTACGACGGCATCCATCGCATCAGCTTCCTGCTCGACGGGAATGGCAATGTTGAGAAAGTCTTCGACGACTTCAAAACTACCAACCACCACGACATTGTGATGGCTTACCTCAACGGCAATTGAGCCAACCGGTAACCTTCGCACCATCACAAAGTTGGCTTACGGTAGTGGAAATTAAAAAAGCGCAGACGCGCTTTTTTTATTGCTGCTAAACCAAAACCCGCCACTTCTCTAAACGGTTTCGTTCAGGGATTCATCCGGCCAGACGTGAACCACGGCCTTGACCAGTGTGGCCAGCGGTATCGCGAAGAACACGCCCCAGAATCCCCACAGTCCGCCGAATACCACCACCGAAAGAATAATCACCAGCGGATGCAGATTTACAGCTTCCGAGAACAACAGCGGCACGATAACGTTGCCGTCTAATCCCTGAACCACCAGATACGCCACAATCAGCGTCCAGAAATCCGCGCCAAGACCCCACTGGAACATCGCCACAATGACCACCGGAATGGTCACCAGCATCGCGCCGATGTAGGGGATCAGAACCGATACGCCCACCAGCACAGCAAGTAAGAGCGAATAACGCAAATCCATAACCACAAACACCAGATAGGTCGCCACACCTACGATGATCATTTCCAGCACTTTTCCGCGGATATAATTGGTGATTTGCTGATTCATCTCTGCCCACACTTGCCCGGCCAGACCGCGGTCGCGGGGCAAAATACGGCGCACAGCGTTCAGCATCTGCTCTTTATCCTTGAGCAAAAAGAACACCATCATCGGCACCAGAATCAGGTAGATCGCCAGCGTCAGTAAACCGACCAGCGACGCCAGTGAATATTTCACTACGGATTCGCCTAGCCCTGACAGCTTGCTGCGCAGGTTTTCGGCCATCATATCGATGATGCCCGCATCCACCAGCGCCGGATAACGTTTAGGCAATGTGGCGGCAAAATCATAGAAACGGTTAAGCATACTTGGCAAATCGGCCAGCAAATTGACGCCCTGCTGCCACGTCACCGGCGCCACCACAAACATGCCGAGCAGTAAAATTCCGGCAAATATAATCAGCACCACGCTGACCGCCAGCGTGCGCGACAGCCCGACGTGTTGCAGCCGTACCGTCGGCCATTCCAGTAAATACGCCAGCACAATCGCCACTAAAAGCGGTGCCAGAATGCCGTTGAGAAAATAAAGAATACAAAAACCCGCCACCAGAATAGCCAGCAGCGCGATGGCCTGCGGGTCAGTAAAGCGGCGGCGATACCATTGCAATAACATGTCCAACATCGTGAGAACACTCCTGTAAATTCCGGGTCTGACGGGTTTGCGCTGTTCGTTCCCTGCGCGCTCAGACACAAGTAACTATCTTCAAATCTCGTTGTCACACAACTGTAGCTGCGGAGTGTTTTAAACTCTCACGAGGATAGCTACTATAGAGACCGGCGCAAAGAAAAGCGTCACAAAATAATGGTGTGACCAACAGTTCATGGATGAAAGGCTCTTAATGCTTATCGGCATCGCGGTTAACTTATTGGGAAGCAAATGTTTATGGTAATGCGGTTGAAAAAAACGGTGATCGCCCTGTGCCTGGGCAGCCTGTTCACTGGCACAGTCCTCCCCGCAGGAGCCGACGACAGTTCATTCTGGTCGACGCCCGTTGGTTCTTCATCCCAAAATACCCGTTCACCGTCAGCGCCCGTGTCGAGCGATCAGCTTCCCGACATCGGCACCACCGCAGGCGGGACGCTCAGTATTAATCAGGAACTGCAGATGGGCGATTTTTACGTCCGTCAGATGCGCGCCAGTACGCCGCTGATTAACGATCCGCTGCTGAATCAATACATTAATGCGCTCGGCCAACGTCTGGTCGCCCACGCGTATTCCGTCCGCACGCCTTTCCATTTCTTTATCGTCAATAACGATGAGCTGAACGCCTTTGCCTTCTTCGGCGGCAACGTGGTGCTTCACTCCTCGCTGTTCCGGTATACCGATAACGAAAGCCAGCTGGCTTCGGTGATGGCGCACGAAATTTCTCACGTAACGCAACGCCATCTGGCGCGTGCGATGGAAGATCAGCAGCGTAACGCGCCGCTGACGTGGGTTGGCGCACTCGGTTCGATTCTTCTGGCAATGGCCAGCCCGCAAATGGGCATGGCGGCGCTGACCGGCACGCTGGCCGGAACCGCGCAGGGGATGATCAGCTTCACGCAGGCCAACGAACAGGAAGCCGACCGCATCGGGATCCAGGTGTTGCAGCGTTCCGGCTTTGATCCGCAGGCCATGCCTGCATTCCTGCAAAAGCTTGCCGATCAGGCCAGTTATTCGACGCGTCCGCCGGAAATGTTGCTGACGCACCCGTTGCCGGACAGCCGTCTGGCCGATATCCGTAACCGCGCCAACCAGATGCCGCACCTGTTTGTCCAGTCGTCACAGGACTACGTGATGGCGAAGGTGCGTATCCTCGGGATGTACGGCTCAGAAAGCTATCCGCTTTCCGATGACTATCTGCAAAAGCTGAGTAACGGCAATGTCCGCGAGCAGCTGGCGGCGAAATATGGCCACGCATTGCTGTTCTATAAAGCGAAAAAATTCGATCAGGCGCGCGCCATTCTTGAGCCGTTGCTGACGACCTATCCGGGCAACGAATGGTTGCTCGATTTGTCCACCGATAATGACATCGACAGCAAACGCGCTCCACAGGCGATCGCCCGTCTGGAGCAGGCCGGTGCGGCGACCAGTTCCAACCCTGTTTTGCAGCTGAACCTGGCAAACGCCTATCTGGAAGGTGCGAAACCGGCCAACGCCATGAAAATCCTGAACCGTTATACGTTCAATTATCCAGGCGACCCGAACGGCTGGGATTTATTGTCTCAGGCTGCTGCCGCGCAAGGCTTGCGTGCGCAGGAACTGGCCGCGCGCGCTGAAAGTATGGCGCTGGTCGGGCGCCTGGATCAGGCGATTGAAATGCTGAGTAATGCCAGTGCATTGCAGAAATTAGGCAGCCTCGAGCAGGCCCGCTACGACGCACGTATTGATCAGCTCCGCCAGTTACAGGGGCGTTTCCGCCAGTATCAGAAAGGCTGATGTCTGAATCTATCAGGGAGAAAGTTATGTCAGATGAAGTTGCGATTTATCACAATCCGCGCTGCTCAAAGAGCCGCGAAACGTTGAAACTGCTGGAAGATGAAGGTATTACACCGGAAGTGATCCTGTATCTGGACACACCTCCGTCTGTCGAAACGTTGCAAGGTTTGCTGAAAAAGCTGGGATTCAGCTCTGCACGGGAATTAATCCGCAAAGGCGAGGAAATTTATAAAACATTGAATCTGGCCGATAAAAACCTGAGTGAAGCTCAGCTTTTGCAGGCGATGGTGGAAAACCCGAAACTGATTGAACGTCCGATTGTGATCGCCAACGGCAAAGCGCGTTTAGGCCGGCCACCGGAACAGGTGAAAGAGATTTTGTAATTCCCCGCGTCAAATTCGGGTTCGCCACACGAACCCGGATCTTCTCCGATTTACAACCCTGATTTACAGCCCCAGAATTTCTTTCACAAACGGGATCGTGAGTTTCCGCTGCGCCGTGATGGACGCGCGATCGAGCTGATCCAACGTCATGAACAATGTCCGCATTTCGCGATCCAGGCGTTTTAACAGGAAACGCCCCACGTCTTCCGGCAATTCAAAACCGCGCAGTTTGGCGCGCAACTGTAATGCCTGAAGTTTTTCATCATCGGAAAGCGGCTGGAGTTTGTAGATTTGCCCCCAGTCGAGACGGGAAGCGAGATCCGGCAAGCTGAGATTCAGCTGACGCGGAGGACGATCGCCGGTAATAAACAGGCGCGTGCGACCGGTTTCGAGAATGCGGTTATAAAGATGGAAAACGGCCGCTTCCCATTCATCATCTCCGGCAATCCCTTCGATGTTATCAATACAAACCAGCGCCAGATGCTCCATGCCGTCCAGCACTTCAGGGACGAAATAAGCGCGCTTGTCTAAAGGCACATAACCCACGGCTTCACCGCGTTGCGATAATTCGGCGCAGGCTGCGTGTAAAAGATGGCTGCGGCCACCGCCTTCGCGGGACCAAAAATAGATATACGTGCCGTGTTCCTGATGCAATGCGGTCTGAATCGCAGAAAGCAGAGAAGAGTTTTCCCCCGGATGAAAACTGGCAAAAGTCTCATCATCGGGCAGATAAAGTGGCAGGGAAAGCTGTGCCGGCGTATTCAGAAGCACCTCAACCAAAGCGGTATGAAGACCGCAGATGTTGTCACGTCAATAAAAGGAACTGCCAAATTCTAGCAAGGATCCGCGGTGAAATGAACTGTGCCCGGTGCAACCGCTTGCGATCCGAGCACCTGACCGGTTGCGCGCTGGCAAACCGGTCAGAAATGATCCCCCTCAGACTGGCGGATTTTCCCTCTCGTCATCGATATCAATGATCTGTTCTTCGCCGCGGAAAATCTCGATCACTTTGAACAACAGACTCAGGAAGATACCCACGATCGTGGCCAGCGCCATGCCTTTCAGCTCCGCCGCACCGATGTGGATCTTCGCGCCGCTGACGCCGATGATGAGGATCACCGCAGTCAGGATCAGGTTCTGTGCCTTGTTGTAATCGACTTTAGATTCAATCAGTACGCGGATACCGGATGCGCCAATCACGCCATACAACAGCAAGGAAACGCCGCCCATTACCGGAACCGGAACGGCCTGAATTGCCGCCGCCAGTTTCCCGATACAGGAAAGCAGGATCGCCAGAATCGCCGCACCACCAATCACCCAGGTGCTGTAAACCTTGGTGATCGCCATCACGCCGATATTTTCGCCGTATGTGGTATTGGGAGTAGAACCGAAGAAACCGGACAACACGGTAGAAAGGCCGTTAGCCAGCATCGAACGGTGCAGGCCCGGATCACGCAGCAAATCTTTTTTCACGATGTTCGCCGTCACGACTAAATGCCCGACATGCTCGGCAATAACCACCAGCGCCGCAGGCAAAATGGTCAGGATCGCTACCCATTCGAAACGCGGTGTGTAGAAAGTTGGCAGAGCAAACCAGTGCGCGTTTTCAATCGCAGAAACATCCACAACGCCCATAAAGAAGGACAGCGCATAACCTACCAGCACGCCGATGAGGATCGGGATAATCGCCAGGAAACCGCGAAAGAGCACGGAACCAAGGATCGTCACCGACAGCGTCACCAGAGAGATGATGATCGTTTTGGAATCCACCGGTACGCCGTCAGCCGGCAGCAAACCGGCCATATTGGCAGCCACACCGGCCAGCTCCAGCCCGATGACGGCAACGATTGCGCCCATCGCTGCGGGCGGGAACATCACGTTAATCCAGCCAATCCCGGCTTTCTTAACAATCAGCGCCACCAGGCAGAACAGTAAACCGCAGGCAATAAATCCGCCCAGCGCCACTTCATACCCCATCGGCAACAGCAACAGCACCGGTGAAATGAACGCGAAGCTTGAACCCAGATACGCCGGTATTTTCCCTTTACAGACAAATAAATACAGCAAAGTCCCTATGCCATTGAACAGCAGCACCGTTGCCGGGTTAATTTTGAACAGAATGGGAACCAGAACGGTGGCACCAAACATGGCAAACAGATGCTGGAAACTCAGGGGGATTGTCTGCAGTAAAGGCGGACGCTCACTTACCCCGATGACACGACGGGTCATGGATGTGATCCTCTTAAAGTGTGGTGTTGTGTTATGTGTTTTAAAAACCAAAAAAAAGCCGACTCATGAGTCGGCTTAACGCTTACTTCGTACCAAATATCTTGTCGCCCGCATCGCCGAGCCCCGGCATGATGTAGCCCTTTTCGTTGAGTCCCTGATCCACCGAGGCCGTGTAGAGCTCGACGTCAGGGTGCGCAGCTTCGAGAGCGGCGATCCCTTCCGGTGCCGCCACCAGCACCAGAACTTTAATGCTCTGGCAGCCCGCTTTTTTCAGCAGGTCGATGGTTGCGATCATGGAACCGCCGGTTGCCAGCATCGGGTCAACCACCAGAGCCAGACGTTCTTCGATGTTAGAAACCAGCTTCTGGAAATACGGCACAGGCTTCAGGGTTTCTTCATCACGGTACACACCCACCACGCTGATACGCGCGCTCGGGACGTGTTCCAGTACGCCTTCCATCATGCCCAGACCGGCACGCAGAATTGGCACAACGGTAATTTTCTTGCCCTTGATCTGGTCGATTTCAACCGGACCACACCAGCCTTCGATAGTGACTTTTTCAGTTTCTAAATCGGCAGTCGCTTCATACGTCAGAAGACTACCCACCTCAGAAGCCAGTTCGCGAAAACGTTTTGTGCTGATGTCATTTTCACGCATCAGGCCCAGCTTGTGTTTCACCAGCGGGTGTTTCACCTCGACGATCTTCATTGTTTATTCTCCTAAGGTGGTTGGGCTGCAAAAAAAAAATCGCGAGATTATAACGCCATTTTTTTTGAACGCCACTGCCAATTGCCTGATCCGGATCAACATATCCTTCGTCAGTCTAACTGCTGCGGTGTTGGCTGCACTTTCTCACCCGAATCACTGACTCATGTCAGCTCATCGGGATTCGTGCGTTTGCCGCCTTGCTGCAATCAGGCTGACTTTGGATAAGCTCTCTCATTGGCTTCTAAAATCAGTATAGATAGACACAGTCAATAAGGCGCTCGCAAACGTTTGCTTCCACTGTTAGAATTGCCGCGCATTATTTTTCAATCACCAACCCAAACCGCCGTGGGGACTTCGCAGTGACCGACAAAACCTCTCTCAGCTATAAAGACGCAGGCGTAGATATCGATGCCGGTAACGCATTGGTAGACCGCATTAAAGGTGTAGTAAAACAGACCCGTCGCCCGGAAGTTATGGGTGGATTGGGCGGTTTTGGTGCTCTCTGCGCGCTGCCGCAAAAATATCGTGAACCCGTGCTGGTTTCGGGTACCGACGGCGTTGGCACCAAGCTGCGTCTGGCGATGGATTTAAAACGCCACGATACCATCGGTATCGACCTGGTCGCGATGTGCGTCAACGATTTGATCGTTCAGGGCGCTGAACCGCTGTTCTTCCTCGATTACTACGCCACCGGCAAACTGGATGTCGACACTGCCGCCAGCGTGATCACCGGTATTGCAGAAGGCTGTAAACAGTCCGGCTGTGCGTTAGTTGGCGGCGAAACCGCTGAAATGCCGGGGATGTACCACGGCGAAGATTACGACGTCGCGGGCTTCTGCGTCGGCGTGGTGGAAAAATCAGAAATTATCGACGGCAGCAAAGTGGCTGACGGCGACGTGCTGATCGGCCTGGCCGCCAGTGGCCCGCACTCCAACGGCTACTCGCTGGTGCGCAAAATTCTGGAAGTCAGCAAAACCAATCCGGAAACCACCGTTCTGGCAGGCAAATCGCTGGCCGACCATCTGCTGGCACCGACCAAAATTTACGTGAAATCGATCCTGAATCTGATCGAAAACGTCGAGGTGCACGGTATCGTCCACCTGACCGGCGGCGGCTTCTGGGAAAATATTCCGCGCGTTCTTCCTGAAAATACTCAGGTCATCATTGATGAATCAAGCTGGCAGTGGCCGGATGTCTTTACCTGGCTGCAAACCGCCGGCAACGTCAGCCGTCACGAAATGTACCGTACCTTCAACTGTGGCGTTGGCATGCTGGTTGCACTTCCGGCTGAGCTGGCTGAACAGGCGATTGCTTTACTGAACGATAATGGCGAAAAAGCGTGGAAAATTGGCTACATTAAAGCCTCTGACTCCGCTGAACGTGTTGTCATCCAGTAATTCAACCCACTGAAGACAGGTATAGAAATGAAAAGGATTGTGGTTCTGGTATCGGGCGAGGGAAGCAATTTACAGGCCCTGATCGATGCCTGCCAGCAGGGAAGGATCAACGCAGAAATCTGCGCTGTTTTCAGCAACAAATCCGCCGCTTACGGGCTTGAAAGAGCCCGTACTGCCCACATTCCGGCGCATGCGCTGGATGTCAAAGCCTACGAAGATCGCGCCGCGTTTGATGTCGCACTGGCCGATGCCATCGACACATTCCGGCCCGATCTGGTGGTACTCGCCGGGTATATGCGTATCCTCACCGCAGAATTCGTTCAGCGCTTTGCCGGACGGATGATCAACATCCACCCTTCCCTGTTGCCGAAATATCCGGGTCTTCACACTCACCGCCAGGCGATTGAAAATCAGGATACCGAGCACGGCACATCGGTGCATTTTGTCACTGAGCAGCTCGACGGTGGCCCTGTCATATTGCAGGCGAAAGTCCCGGTGTTTACCGAAGACACTGAAGAAGAGCTGGTGGCGCGTGTGCAAACGCAGGAACACAGCATTTATCCGCTGGTGGTCAGCTGGTTTGTTGAAGGACGTTTGTCCTTGCAAAACGGACAGGCGCTACTGGATAATAATCCACTGCCTGAACAGGGTTACGCGGCGGATTAATCTGCTTAAGCGCGATGATTTCACTATAAACCGGCCCCGTGCCGGTTTTTTATTTTCTGTCATTTGACACTTGTTTACATTTCACCCGATATAATGCCCATCCCGGCGCACGTTTAAACGTCGTTTGTGCGCCGACCTTCATCTGAAACACGGTTGTTTCAGATCTCATATTCACGAAGGTTACCTCAGGTAAAACGGCTTTTTGATTTTTTGAGGAACACCCCATGTTTAGCAATAACAGCGTCAGATTACGTCCACTGGAAAAGGATGACCTGTCGTTTGTTCACCGTCTTGATAATAACGCCAGCATCATGCGTTACTGGTTTGAAGAGCCTTACGAGGCGTTCGTCGAACTGACAGATCTCTATAACAAACATATTCATGACCAAAGCGAGCGTCGCTTTATTATTGAATTCCAGGGCGGACCGGTCGGATTAGTCGAACTGGTCGAAATTAATCATATTCACCGCCGCGCGGAATTTCAGATAATCATCGACCCGCAGCATCAGGGTAAAGGCTTTGCCGGTGATGCCGTCCGTCTGGCCATGGATTATGCCTTCTCCGTTCTGAACCTCTATAAGCTGTATTTAATCGTCGACAAAGAAAATAAAAAGGCGATTCATATTTACAGCAAACTCGGATTTGAACTTGAAGGCGAACTGAAGCAGGAATTCTTTGTGAACGGCGAATATCGCAGCGCCATCCGCATGTGTATTTTCCAGCCTCAGTTCCTGGCGAAATATAAAACTAAGCCTGTTCAGGTCAAACCTGAATCTCTTATTGGTGCCAGCGCCGTCTGATTTCGCATAAATACCTTACCGGTGAGGGCGACAACGCCTTCACCGGTAAGACTTTTCCCGCTTTTGATCCTCATTTATTCCCCCTGCATAAACTCTCCTTGATTCATCCCCTGTAGTGTTGGACTTTCCTGTCAATCTTTCGCAATATTGGTAGTAGACACTAGGCCCTCTCACAAAAGGCTTCCTGTTGCGCCCGGCTTTGAAACAGACGGGTAACATGAAGATCACGTTGAGCTAAATTGCGGTGTTTTTCAGGCGATTTGCCTGTATGGGCCAGGTTGTAAGCCAAATGAACGGAGTGAAAATGGGTCAGGAAAAGCTTTATATCGAGAAAGAACTAAGCTGGCTGTCCTTCAATGAGCGCGTGTTGCAGGAAGCGGCAGACAAAAGTAATCCCCTGATCGAAAGGATGCGTTTTTTAGGGATTTACTCCAATAATCTGGATGAGTTTTATAAAGTCCGCTTTGCTGATTTAAAACGGCGGATCCTCATCAGTGAGGAACAGGGTTTTCTTGGCGCGTCCCGTCATTTGCTGAAAAAAATTCAGGCAAAAGTGCTTCGCATTGATCAGGAATTTGACAGTCTCTACAACGATTTACTGCTGGAAATGGCACGTAATCAAATTTTCCTGATTAACGAGCGTCAGGTGTCGGAAAACCAGCAAGCCTGGTTGCGTCAGTATTTCAAACATCAGCTGCGCCAGCACATTACGCCGATCCTCATTAATCACGACACCAATCTGGTGCAATTCCTCAAAGACGATTACACCTATCTGGCGGTAGAAATTATCCGCGGCGAAGAGATTCACTACGCCCTGCTGGAAATCCCGTCCGATAAAGTTCCGCGTTTCGTTAACCTGCCACCGGAAGCGCCGCGCCGCCGCAAGCCGATGATCCTGCTGGATAACATTCTGCGTTATTGCCTCGACGACATTTTCAAAGGCTTCTTCGATTACGATGCGCTGAATGCCTATTCGATGAAAATGACCCGCGACGCCGAATACGATCTGGTCACAGAAATGGAATCCAGCCTGCTGGAACTCATGTCATCGAGCCTGAAACAGCGTCTGACCGCCGAGCCGGTGCGTTTTGTCTATCAGCGCGACATGCCGGATGAAATGGTGGAATTGCTTCGCGGCAAGCTCGGTATTTCCAACTACGATTCTGTAATTGCCGGTGGCCGTTACCACAACTTTAAAGATTTCATTGGTTTCCCAAACGTCGGCAAAGCCAATCTGGTCAACCGCCCTCTGCCACGCCTGCGTCATTTGTGGTTCGATAAATTCCGTAACGGCTTTGCCGCTATTCGTGAACAGGACGTGTTGCTGTATTACCCATACCACACGTTTGAGCACGTTCTCGAACTGTTGCGCCAGGCATCGTTTGATCCGAACGTTTTATCGATAAAAATCAATATTTACCGCGTGGCAAAAGACTCACGCATTATTGAATCGATGATCCACGCCGCGCATAACGGCAAGAAAGTGACGGTTGTTGTTGAGTTGCAGGCGCGTTTCGATGAAGAAGCTAACATTCACTGGGCGAAACGTCTGACGGAAGCCGGTGTACACGTTATTTTCTCTGCGCCGGGTCTGAAAATTCACGCAAAACTCTTTCTTATCTCGCGCCGCGAAGGCGATGAAATTGTCCGCTATGCTCATATTGGGACCGGTAACTTTAACGAGAAAACCGCGCGGCTTTATACCGACTATTCGCTGCTGACCGCTGATGCGCGTATCACCAACGAAGTCCGTCGCGTCTTCAACTTTATTGAAAACCCTTACCGCCCGGTTTCTTTCGAACATCTGATGGTGTCGCCGCAAAACTCGCGCGACATGCTTTACCGCCTGATCGACAAAGAGATCGCCAACGTGCAGGCTGGCGGAACCGGCGGCATTACGCTGAAGATCAACAATCTGGTGGACAAAGGGCTGATTGATCGTCTGTACGTCGCGTCGAATGTGGGCGTCAAAATCCGCCTGCTGATCCGCGGCATGTGTTCACTGGTGCCCAACTTACCCGGCTTCAGCGAAAACATTCAGGTCACCAGTATCATCGACCGCTATCTTGAACACGATCGCGTTTATGTCTTTGAAAATGGCGGCGATACCAAAGTCTTCCTGTCTTCCGCTGACTGGATGACCCGAAATATTGATTACCGCATTGAAGTGGCTGTCGCCCTGCTCGATCCGCGCCTGAAACAGCGCGTTCTGGACATTCTCGAACTGCTGTTCAGCGACACGGTAAAAGCCAGAGTGATTGATAAAGAACTGAGCAACCGGTATGTTCCACGCGGAAATCGTCGCAAAGTGCGCGCACAACTGGCGATTTACGAATATCTCAAAGATCTGGAACAACAAAGTCAGCAAGCCTGAACCCCTGGAGCGTTACACAACTATGCCCCTTAAAAGCAGCAGCCCATTGAATGCCAAGCCACAGGAAATTGCTGCGATCGACCTCGGATCGAACAGTTTCCATATGGTGATCGCCCGCGTCGTTAACGGCGCATTGCAGGTGCTGGGACGCCTGAAACAGCGCGTTCACCTGGCCGATGGCCTCAACAATAAAAATGTGCTCAGTGAAGAAGCCATTCAACGCGGGCTGGATTGCCTGGCTTTATTTGCTGAACGCCTGCAGGGTTTTCCGGAAAATAACGTCACTATCGTTGGAACCCATACGCTGCGTCAGGCGGTGAACGCTGAGGAATTCCTCAAGCGCGCCGCCGAAGTAATCCCGTATCCGATAGAAATTATTTCCGGTCAGGAAGAAGCACGTCTGATTTTTATGGGCGTTGAACACACGCAACCTGAAAAAGGCCGCAAGCTGGTGGTCGACATTGGCGGCGGTTCGACTGAACTGGTCATCGGCGAAGATTTCGAGCCGCTACTGGCCGAAAGCCGCCGCATGGGTTGCGTCAGTTTTGCGCAGATGTTTTTCCCCGACGGTGAAATCAGCCGCAGCAATTTCAAACGCGCACAACTCGCCGCCGCACAGAAACTCGAAACACTGGCGTGGCAGTATCGTCTGCAAGGCTGGCAGTATGCGCTGGGCGCCTCAGGCAGTATCAAAGCCGCCCATGAAGTGCTGGTCGAAATGGGTGAAAAAGACGGTCTGATTACCCCTGAACGGCTGGAAATGCTGACCGAAGCCGTGCTGAACTTTAAGAATTTCAGTGCGCTGGAGTTGCCGGGCTTATCAGAAGATCGTCAGTCGGTATTCGTTCCCGGCCTGGCGATTCTGCGCGGCGTGTTTGATGCGCTGGCGGTGAAAGAATTACGCCTTTCCGACGGCGCGCTGCGTGAAGGCGTGTTGTATGAAATGGAAGGCCGGTTCCGTCATCAGGATATCCGCACCCGCACGGCGAAAAGCCTGGCCGAGCATTACAATATCGACCGGGAACAGGCGCGCCGCGTGCTTGAAACGACGGAACAGTTGTATGCCCAATGGCTGGCGCAAAATACCAAACTGGTACAGCCGCAGCTCGAATCTCTGCTGAAATTCAGCGCCATGCTGCATGAGGTCGGCCTGAGCATCAACCACACCGGCATGCACAAGCATTCTTCTTATATCCTGCAAAATACCAACTTGCCGGGCTTTAATCAGGAACAGCAAACGCTGCTGGCGACGCTGGTGCGTTTTCACCGCAAAGCCATCAAGCTCGAAGAACTGCCGCGCCTGAATTTGTTTAAGAAGAAGCATTATATTCCGCTGATTCAGCTGCTGCGTCTGGGGGCGTTGCTCAACAACCAGCGCCAGTCGACAACCACGCCGGAATCCCTGCGGTTATCGACCGATGATAATCACTGGACGCTGCGTTTCCCGGCGGGATATCTGGCCCAGAATAACCTGGTTCAGCTCGATTTCGAACGCGAACAAAGCTACTGGAACGATGTCACGGGCTGGAAACTGATGCTCGAAGAAGAAGACGCTGAGCCTTCTGACAAATAAATCCGGACAATAAAAAAAGCCCTCTGGCATTTTATGCTCAGAGGGCTTTTAACTTTTCAGCGTACTGATAAATCAGTTTTTTTGAAATTCCAGCAGCGAGGCCAGCGGCAGAGGCTTGCCCACCAGATACCCCTGCATATAATCCACGCCCAGTGCGTGAAGTGCCGCTTTCTGCTCTTCGGTTTCCACGTATTCCGCCACAATCGACAGATGTTTCATGCGCGCCACCTGACAAATTGACTGCACAATGTATCCGTCCAGCGGATCGGTCAGCATGTTGCGCACAAAACTGCCGTCAATCTTCAAAATATCAGCCTGAATCGCCTTGAGGCGGCCATAACTGGCGTAACCGGTGCCGAAGTCGTCAATCGCAATCCGGCAGCCATAAGAGCGCAGTTCACGCATCGCATAATCCGCATACTTCATGTTTTGAAGTAGATGCGATTCCGTAACTTCTAAAACGATCTGGAACGGTTCGATCTCAAATTCCAGCATCAGCGTTTTAAAATCGCGGGTAAACGTCGGGCGGCACAGCGTGGATGGTGTAAAGTTCACGGCAAAACGCAGGCTGGGAAGACGCACGCGGTTCTGATGAATAAACATCAGCGTGTGCCGCAGAACCCACATATCCATCTGATAAGAAAGACCGAACTCATGCACCACCGGCAGGAATTTATCCGGCGTCACCAGTGATTCCTGTTCACCATCAAACAGGCGCAGCAGAATCTCATGATAACTGTCGCCGCGCACGCCCAGTATCGGCTGCGCCATCAGCACAAAGCGGTCGTCATCAAGGGCACGCTGGATTTTATGCAGCATGTCGACTTTCTCTTTAATCTCCAGCTGAACCTGACTGTGGTCGCTTTTATTGGATTCTGGCTGACCGGTGGTCAGGGAAACTTCCGCAATACCACTGAGTTCGCCGAGCAAAATCGGCAAATGCTCAACCGGGGAATAGACTGTGCAATAGGATAAGCCGATGTTCGGATGCAGCGGCAGACCGTTCCAGATCAGCCGGAAATCTTCCAGATAATCATGCAAATACTGAAGCTTTTTATCGGCGTCTTCGCAGTTTAAACGCAGAACCAAATCATATCCCGGCAGGTGGTAAACCCGCTCACCGTCCTGCAAATAAGGATTCAGCCCCAGCGCCAGTTGCTGTTTAAACTGGATACGCAACTGCATGCCGTAGTTGCGGCTCAGCACATCCATGTCCGAAACGCGGATGAAGCACAACATTGAGCGCGGATGACGGGCCAGATCACGGTTAAACGCGCGCAGGTTGGGCAGGCCAAAGACCGGATCCTGCAACGCCGCGGCGCTGAATTTTTTCATCAGCAGACGCTGACGGGAAGAAAGCACCGACATGAGTAACAGCGTCACGGTATAAACCAGCATGAGCGCAGAAACAAAGACCAGATTATGTGTAAACCCGTGTTCAGAGATAAAACCCTGATAGTTATTGAATAAGACGGTAAGCGTAACCGTCCAGACGATGCTGATGAAGTAATAGCCATAACGCAGCGCGCCGAACAGCAGCACCGGGAAAAGCAGTGTCAGCGTATAGTCGCTGAGCAAAATCTTGGTAAACGGCTCGCTGAGCCCCGGAATGCACAGCAACGTCACCATGAAGGTCAGCACAACAAACCACAGCAGCACTTCGAGACGTTTCACGCCCGGCGCACGCTGTTTTCTCAACATCATGCGCAACACGCGGAAATAACGTGGCTGACGGATCAGGCGGATAACCAGATAAATAACGTGAGAGTTAAGCAAGATCCCTAAAATCATTGCCTGCAAATTGACCAGCGTTCTGAGGGTGACAAACTCTGCGGTCGCCATGCCCAGATAACCGGGTAAAAGCCCGCTTTCCACGACAATCTGCAAGACGATCATAAAAAAGAACGTCAGAAAAATCAGCAGCCAGCCAACACGAACTTTCGCCAGCGTCATTAATCCCAACGGAGCCGACCAGCGGTTCCCGGCCTGCCAGCGATAACCCAGCCATGCGAGAAACAGTGACGTGAAATAAATCACCGTCATCAGCACGCTCATGTCAAAACCGACACGCAGGTAATAACGCAGGAAAAGCGTGAGGACAATGCCCGGGAAAGCCGCCCAGTCAAATACCATCAGTAAGGCAACGCACGTTGCCAGCGGCATGTAGATCAGATACGTCCGGCCTTCCGGCAGCATAATGATCGGCGAAAGCCATGACGTCACTGGAATCAATACCAGCGCGCAAATAACGGGAAGTCCCCACCATTTGTGGCGCAGGTCATGCCAGGAGAAATTTTTACGCATCAAGTCCATCTACGTTTGCGCATGAGGTTCATGCAGCGGTGAGTGATTTAGGATGTCACGGACGTCAGGCAATCCGGCAGCAGTGGCGACAGCTCCGCTCTCCGTTATCATTGTAAAAATGTCATTTCACAGAAAAAAATGCGGAAGAAAAGAATACAGCGGACGAAAGCCTGGTCGCAGATATTTAAATTATGGCTGGATTCTAATGCGACTTATCTTAAATCCTTTGATGCAGATCATTAAACAGAATCTTTACGATTTTCACTAAAAATCATCCAAAACAAATTAATCACGCGATGAATGAAGTGAAAAATCTTATTTGGATTAGAATCATGAAACAAAGAGAAAAATTCTATGCAGTGAGGCTTTCACCGGAGGTCAAATCGCCATTTTTGCGCTTTTTTTGATTATCTGGTTGCCCGTTTAGTTCTGTTATATATTGTAAATATTATTATTTATCCTCTTTCTTTCCCGCTACCGGAGCCAGGAACCACTTAAGCGATCTTAATTATGTCTCGAAAATCCAACATCAAGATGACGAAAATCGTTTTATCGATAAGTTTCATTATTTTGTTCGGCCGTCTCGTCTACTCAGCTATCGGCGCGTATACGCATCATCAGAACCAAAAACAGTCCGAAACGCCAACCGAAACCCGACGAGATCAGACCCCCGAAAAAACATGTACCGGCACGCTGAAAAGTTGCCGTTACTTCAAGGAATAAGGATCTCGAATGTCTGCCGAAAAACCTAAGAATTACGGCCAAAAGCTGGCGGAAAGCCGCAGCAGGATCCTCGATCTCCTTCTGAATACCGACAATCTGGCTGAGAGCATTCTGGGCGAAGACCTGGATGTGGATGACGCAACGCGTGCCACGCTGATGGATAACACCGCCGAACTCAGCGCGCGCGTACAAAAATTGCATGCGGCGGACGTCGCCGACGTGCTGGAAGCATTACCTATCCGTGAACGTCTGGCGTTATGGAGCCTGGTTGAGCCGTCGGCGCGCGGTAAAGCGCTGGTCGAAGTTTCAGAAACCGTCTGGGACAGCCTGATTGAAGAGATGAGCGATAAAGACCTGCTCAAAACCATGTCGCTGCTCGACGTGGACGATCAGGTGTATCTCGCCGAATACCTTCCGCGTGACCTGATTGGTCGGGTTCTGACGTCCCTCGACCCGCGCCAGCGCGATAAAGTCCGCGAAGTCATGAAGTTCAGCAAGGAATGCGTGGGCCGTATCATGGATTTCGAGCTGCTGAGCGTTCGCCCGGATGTCACGCTGGGCACCGTGCAGCGCTTTCTTCGTCTGCGTAAAACCATTCCGCAAGCGACCGATAAGTTATTCATTACCGACCGGAAAAATACGCTGCTCGGCGAACTCCCGCTGACCACAATTTTACTGAACCCGCCGCATACGCCGGTTTCTGACGTCATGATCACCGACTTCACCAGTTTTGAGCCGGAAGATAAGGCCGAAGACGCAGCCAGCGCGTTTGAACGTTATGACCTGATTACCGCCCCGGTGGTGGATAAAAAAGGCAAACTGATGGGACGTCTGGCGGTGGAAGAGATTGTTGATTTCGTGAATAACGACACCGACAGCAATCTGCGCCGGATGGGCGGCCTGAGCCCGGAAGAAGATGTGTTTTCTCCGGTCAGAAAGGCCGTACGAAACCGCTGGGCCTGGCTGGCTATCAATTTGTGTACGGCGTTTGTCGCCTCGCGCGTTATAGGCCTGTTTGAACATACTATTTCACAACTTGTGGCCCTTGCCGCGCTGATGCCGATTGTCGCCGGGATCGGCGGTAATACCGGCAATCAAACCATCACGATGATTGTCCGCGGGCTGGCGCTACACCATGTTCAGCTCGGTAACCTAAGATTTCTGATGTTCAGGGAGTTGGGTGTAGCGCTGATCAACGGCCTGGTTTGGGGCGGGCTGATGGGCGTGGTGACGTGGCTGCTGTACAGCGACTGGCAGATGGGCGCTGTGATGACGCTGGCGATGGTGCTGAATCTCCTGCTGGCCGCGCTGATGGGCGTGGTTATTCCTCTGACCATGGTTCGCCTTGGCCGTGACCCTGCCGTGGGTTCCAGCGTGATGATCACCGCGCTGACTGACACCGGCGGTTTCTTTATCTTCCTGGGCCTTGCCACTATTTTCTTGCTTTGACGCACACTTTCCGGCTTTCGGGCCGGAATATTCGTTATCTATTACACCGTAATGTAGAATTTATATTAATAATTCATTCTGATTTTCCGATACTGATAACATGCCGCCGCGCGATCCCCACACTGCCGCGACGAGTAAAAAATAGAACAACAGCTATTACCGCATTTGTTTGTCATTCGCCGCCGGTCAGAAAAGGGTTTTCATCGTGGAAAGAAGCCAACCACCTTCTCTCATAGTTCACAGGGCAGACTGGAAAGCCCCCCTGCTTTTAGGTATTGCTATCTGCCTGCTGGCGCTTGCGTGCATGAACGTTATTCAGAGACAGTCGAGCCTGGCGGGTTTATGGCTGCCCACTGCGTTGCTTATCCCGGTCCTTTTTCATCACCCTTATCGCCAGTGGCTGCCGTTGCTTTGCGCCGCGTCTCTGGGCATTGCCGCCGCCCATGCGGTCATGGGTACGCCGTTCCCGCGCTATTTTCCTTATCTGCTCAACAACCTGATTGAAGCGTCTTTGTGTGCAGTATTGTTGCGCCGGATGTTGCCACAGCGGGATCCGCTTTCCGGTCTCGGTTCCTGGGCGAAGTTTTTGCTGATTGCCGTGGTTTTCTGCCCGCTGATCAGTTCGGTGATCATGATGCTGTTCATCCTGCACATTCATTCACCAGGCGAATTGCAAAACCGTTTTGCAACCTGGTTTATGTCTGAGGCCGTGGCGATCCTGGCACTCACGCCGCTGGGGCTGATTTATCAGCGCGGTTATTTCAGCAAAAATCTCACTTCTCAGCGTTTTTTTGAGCTGGCTCTGACACTGATTCTGACGCTGATCGCCGGTTTTCTCGCACTGAAATGGCTGCCTTACACCTTCGCGTTTATCACCATTCCGCTGCTGTGGTGCGCCATCCGCCTGCCGCGTATTGAAGCCTTTATTATTTTCCTTTCGATGACGCTGATGATTGCCCTGCTGCACACCAGCGGGATTATCAACGTTCAGCCCCATACAGTGATGCAAATCCCGCAGGGGTTAATTTTCCTGCCGCTGCTGCTGATCCTGATGCCAGCTAATGCGATGGCCATGGCCATGCATTCCTTGCGCATGGAGAAATCACACATTACCCAGAGCGAAAACCGCTTTCGTAACGCCATGGAATATTCGGCCATCGGAATGACACTGGTTTCTCCGCAGGGAAAACTGCTCCAGGTCAACAAGGCGCTGTGCAACCTTTTGGGTTATGAAGCAGAGTATCTGACTACGCTGTCGTTTCAGGAAATAACCTATCAGGAAGACTTAGGCAAAGATCTCACGTTGTTCAAGCAGTTGCTCGATGATGAAATCCAGAGCTACACCATGGAAAAACGCTATTTATGCCGCAATGGTGAACTCGTCTGGGCTTTGCTGGCGGTTTCGCTGGTGCGTGATGAACACCACAACCCGCTGTATTTCATTTCTCAGATTGAGGATATTAACGAACTCAAACACACGGAAATGACCAACAAACGGCTGTCTGAAGCGCTGCATGAAGAAAAAGAGCTGCTGCACATCACCCTGAATTCGATCAATGAAGCCGTGATTTCCACCGACCGGAATATGAATATTACGTTCATGAATCCGGTGGCGGAGAAAATGACCGGCTGGTCAGAGCAGCAGGCGCAGGGGCAGCCGGTAAACCGGATCGTGTTGATCAGCAAAGGGCCGGACGGGCCGCTTATCGACAACCTGCTGCAATTTGATATCAACGAAAACCTGCACTCTTCCGTGGAACGTTCCCTCGTGCTGCACGGCCACGACACCGGTTTGTTTGATGTCCAGCTGGCCGTTTCGCCGCTGCGCACGCTGAAAGATGAGCCGATCGGTATCGTGCTGGTACTTCAGGACGTCAGTAAATCCCGCGAGCTGATGCGCAAACTCAGCTACAGCGCGTCCCACGATTTGCTGACCGGCCTGTCTAACCGCGGCAGTTTTGAATCGAGCCTGAAAAAAGCGCTAAACCTGACGGCGACGCGTCATCAGGTTCACACGCTGGCGTTTATCGATCTCGACCGTTTCAAAGCGATCAATGACAGTGCGGGCCACGCAGCGGGCGATGAGTTGTTGCGTCAGCTGAGCACGCTGATGCAGGAACATATCCGCAACAGCGATCGTCTCGCGCGTCTGGGTGGTGATGAATTTGCGCTGATTCTGTTTGATTGTCCGATGGAACAAGGGCTCGGCATGGTTCAGCAACTGGTGGATAAGATCAACGCGTACCACTTTATGTGGGAAGGGAAAATGTACCGCATCGGCGCCAGCGCAGGGCTGACGCAAATTTGTAATCCGCACATCAGCGGCAGTGAATTTATGGCGCAGGCCGATATGGCCTGTTATACCGCCAAACGTAACGGCCGCGGGCAGGTTTTCAAATACGAAGCCGACCAGAAAACCGCAACCGCCCACGCCCCGCAATCCGTGTCGCCGCCTCAGAACGGAACGGAATAGTCAGGGCAAATCAGGCTGCCAGTCATTGTTGAACCATAAATGCAGCGTGGCGTAAGTGCGCCACGGCTTCCAGACCTCGGCGTAACGGGCGATTTTCCCCGGCGTCATTCCGGGAAAGCGCTGCTTAATCAGATAATCGCCGCCCAGAAAAACATCAGGCGCAGACCACGCGCGCATCGCCACATAACTCGCCGTCCAGCTGCCAATGCCCGGCATCGCCAGCAACTGTCTGACACCTTCCTGCACATCGGTAATGTCATCGAGCGGCAACCGCCCTTCTTCCACCGATTGTGCAATATTAATCAGGCACGCCGCGCGTTTGGCCTGCACACCGATACCGCGTAAATCATCGACCGTTAATTTCGCGATTGCCGCCGGAGACGGAAACAGATGCGTCAGCGCCGCAAAAGGCGTGCTCAGCGGTTCGCCCCATTTTTCCGTCAGCCGCGTCGCCAGCGTTGCCGCCATTTTCACACTGACCAGCTGACCCAGTATCGCCCTCACCGTCAGCTCAAAACGATTTATACAGCCCGGCAGACGGAGTCCCACGGCGTTTTCGGCCAGCGGACCTAAACCTTCAGCGATCAGTAATGGCTGCGCATCCAGATCCAGTAACCGCCGCACCTGCTGCGCTACATTTTCTGCAACCGGAGCCAGCGACGGCGAAACCTCCAGTTCGACACTGTTAAGGTCCGGCAAAGGACGCAACCGCAACCAGCCGCTCAGCCGCACGCCGTTGTGCATCACCGCCAGTGTGCGCTGATAAAATTCGCCGTCCTGCTGCTCGATGCCCTGCAAGGCACGTGCGCCAAGAAACGCGGTCATCCACTGCCAGTCATACGGAGGCTGATACGTCAGAAGCATTTGAGTCACAGGACAGTCCTTATAAAAAAGCCTCCAGAAAGGAGGCTGTTGAGATCTTGCATCTCCAAAATAAATGGAGTCTGAAGGAGATTATTTACGGCGCCAGGTGGTTCCGTTTGCCCCATCTTCCAGCACGATACCCATTTCATTCAGGCGGTCGCGCGCCTTATCCGCCATGCCCCAGTCTTTGCTGGCGCGGGCATCGTTACGCTGTTTGATTAACGCTTCGATTTCAGCGACTTCATCGTCATTATCTGCCTGCGCACCGGATTTCAGGAACTGCTCCGGATCTTGCTCCAGCAAGCCGAGCACGCCCGCCAGCTGACGCAGTTCTGCTGCCAGACCGTTTGCCGCCGCCATATCTTCCGTTTTCAGACGGTTAATGTCGCGCGCCATATCGAACAGCACGGAATAGGCTTCCGGCGTATTAAAATCGTCGTCCATTGCCGCACGAAAACGCGTCACAAACGCGTCGCCACCAGCAGGCGTTGCGCTGGCGTCAGTACCACGCAGAGAGGTGTACAGACGTTCCATCGAGGTACGCGCAAGTTTCAGGTTCTCTTCGCTGTAGTTCAGCTGGCTACGATAGTGGCCGGACATCAGGAAGTAACGCACGCTTTCCGCATCGTAATATTTCAGCACATCGCGCACGGTAAAGAAGTTATCCAGTGATTTGGACATCTTTTCGCGGTCAATCATGACCATGCCGGAGTGCATCCAGGTGTTCACATACGGGCCGTCGTGTGCGCAGCTTGACTGCGCAATTTCGTTTTCGTGGTGCGGGAACATCAGGTCTGAACCGCCACCGTGAATATCAAAATGCGCGCCCAGCTGCTTGCAGTTCATCGCAGAACATTCGATGTGCCAGCCCGGACGGCCCTCGCCCCACGGAGAGGTCCAGCTCGGTTCGCCCGGTTTGGACATTTTCCACAGCACGAAATCCATCGGATTACGCTTCACGTTAGCTTCAACTTCGACGCGTGCGCCAGCCTGCAACTGATCCAAATCCTGACGGGATAACACACCGTAATCCGGATCACTTTCCACCCAGAACATCACGTCGCCATTGGAGGCGACATAAGCGTGATCGCGGTCGATCAGCTTCTGCACGATATCGATGATTTCATGAATGTGTCCGGTCGCGCGCGGCTCAGAATCCGGCGGCAGAATATTCAGGGCAGCAAAATCCGCGTGCATTTCGGCGATCATACGGTCGGTCAATGCCATAAAAGTTTCGCCATTTTCAGCGGCACGTTTAATGATTTTGTCGTCGATATCGGTGATGTTACGCACATATTTCAGGTCATAACCGAGGTAACGCAGGTAACGCGAAACCACGTCGAAAGACACAAAGGTGCGACCGTGGCCGATGTGACACAGGTCGTAAACAGTGATCCCACACACGTACATCCCGACTTTACCGGCATGAATTGGCTTGAATTCCTCTTTTTGGCGACTCAGGGTATTAAAAATCTTCAGCATCAGGCTATTCCGTGTGTTGGGCGTAGAAAATGACGTTGGCGCAGTTAAGCGACACTAACGGCCATAATATAACGAAAATGATTTCACCGAAACGGCATAAGGCCGCCGGACGGGCTTTAGTGGTCACAAAGGCGCTGCTGACGGCAACTTTTGAGTTATGGTATAAGAAAAGGCTATAGTAACGACTCTTACAGAGAGCACACATCAACATTAGCAGGATGATAATTATGGTCACTTTCCACACCAACCACGGCGACATCGTCATTAAAACTTTCGCTGACAAAGCGCCAGCCACGGTTGAAAACTTCCTGAACTATTGCCGTAAAGGCTTCTACGACAACACAATTTTCCATCGTGTGATTAACGGTTTCATGATCCAGGGCGGCGGTTTTGAGCCAGGCATGAACCAGAAAAACACCGACGCACCTATCGATAACGAAGCGGATAACGGCCTGAAAAACACCAAAGGCACGCTGGCGATGGCGCGTACTAACGATCCGCATTCTGCCACCGCACAGTTCTTCATCAACGTTACTGACAACGATTTCCTTAACCACAGCGGCAAAAACGCGCAGGGTTGGGGCTACTGCGTATTTGCAGAAGTGGTTGAAGGTCAGGACGTGGTTGACGCAATCAAAGCCGTTAAAACGGGCCGCAGCGGTATGCACCAGGACGTTCCAAAAGAAGATGTTGTGATCAAAAGCGTCACCATCAGCGAATAATTAGCGTCGGGATGACCACGTTTTTTATCGCAGATATCCATCTTTGCGCACAGGAACCGGCAATCACTGCCGGTTTTCTGCGTTTTCTTCGCGAAGATGCGCCGCAGGCTGATGCGCTGTACATTCTCGGGGATTTATTCGAAGCCTGGATTGGTGACGATGACCCGGAACCGTTACACGCAGAAATCGCTGCGGCGTTAAACCAGCTCCGCCAGCAAGGCGTGCCCTGCTTTTTCATCCACGGTAACCGCGATTTTCTGCTCGGCAGACGTTTTGCGCGTGAAAGCCTGATGACGCTGCTGCCAGAGAAAAAAGTTCTCGAGCTTTATGGCCGCCGCGTGCTCATCCTGCACGGCGACACGCTGTGTACCGATGACGTTGCCTATCAGAATTTCCGCAAAAAAGTTCATAACCCGTTTATCCAGAAATTATTCCTGATGCTGCCTCTGAAATGGCGACTGGCGATTGCCGCAAAAATGCGCGCCAACAGCAAAGCGTCTAATCAGGGAAAATCGCTGGAAATTATGGACGTGAATCCGCAGGCGGTGATCAGTGAAATGCAGGCGGCAGGCGTCGAGTGGATGATCCACGGGCACACGCACCGCCCGGCTATTCATGATGTGCCTTTAGAAAATAAAACCGGCCACCGCGTAGTACTCGGCGCATGGCACGAAGAAGGCTCGATGGTGAAAGTCACCGCCGGTAACGTGGAACTGATCAGCTTCCCGTTTTAAGCCCGCAGACTGGGACTCCACTGTGGAAGCGGAATTGTTCATCTGGCGTTAAGATCAGTTCCGCTTCAATCCTGCCAAACTCCTCCACCCGTTCACTGATATCGGTTCCCGCATACTGTTCGGCCAGCGCCAGATAATCGGCAAAATGGCGTGATTCTGAGCGCAACAGCGACGTATAAAAGCGTGACAGGGTTTCATCGAGATGCGGAGCAATCTTGGCAAATCGCTCGCAGGAACGCGCTTCGATGTACGCACCAATAATCAGACGGTCCACCAGAATATTCAGGTCATCATGATGGCGGGTATGTTTAATCATACCACTGGCGTAGCGCGACGGTGAAAGCTGGGTATAAGTAATATTGCGTTTCTGCATGATTTCCACCACCTGCTCAAAGTGATGAAGCTCTTCGCGCGCCAGACGTGCCGCGCAAAACAGCAACTCGGTACGCTCAAGATATTTGGTCATCAGGCTCATCGCCGTGGCCGCCGCTTTCTTTTCACAGTTAGCGTGGTCAATCAGCATGACAGTCTGATTTTCAAGCGCCACATCCACCCATAACGCAGGTGTTGCACAGTGAAGAAAATCATAAATCGGTGCCAGTAAAGCCTGCGTCATAGTTCAGTTTCCAGTGGGGATGGCGAATATTATCGTGGCTGGGATTATACAAATCTGTCGCGCACTTCTCATCAAAAATGCACCGTATTCCGGCTACGCAACCGTTTTCCTTGCTTCGTGAGCGTGATATCATTTGCGCCCTCACACGCTTTAAATCCGAATCACAGGAGCTATACAGACATGTCATCCAACGTTACCCCGGCAAAAATCGCCATCGTTATGGGGTCTAAAAGTGACTGGGCGACCATGCAGTTCGCCGCCGAAGTGCTCACAACGCTGAATATTCCTTTCCATGTCGATATCGTCTCCGCACACCGCACGCCGGACAAATTGTTCACCTTTGCTGAACAGGCGTCGGCCAATGGTTTTGATGTGATCATCGCAGGCGCAGGCGGCGCGGCGCATTTACCGGGCATGCTGGCGGCGAAAACGCTGGTGCCGGTGCTCGGCGTGCCGGTGCAAAGCGCGGCCCTGAGCGGCATCGACAGCCTGTATTCCATCGTACAAATGCCGCGCGGTATTCCGGTCGGTACGCTGGCGATTGGTAAAGCGGGTGCCGCTAACGCCGCGTTGCTGGCGGCACAAATTCTGGCGCTGCATGATACTGAAATTGCCAAAAATCTGGCCGCGTGGCGTGTCGCACAAACGGATGAAGTGCTGAATAATCCCGATCCGCGGGAGGAAGCATGAAACCGGTTTGCGTACTCGGAAACGGTCAGTTAGGCAGAATGCTGCGTCAGGCGGGTGAACCGCTGGGGATTGCCGTTTATCCGGTCGGACTTGATGCCGAACCGGAGGCCGTACCTTTTCAGCAAAGCGTGATTACGGCTGAAATTGAACGCTGGCCGGAAACCGCCCTGACCCGCGAACTGGCAACGCATAATGCGTTCGTTAACCGCGATATTTTCCCGCGTCTGGCCGATCGCCTGACGCAGAAACAGTTGCTCGACCAGCTCGGTCTGGCGACTGCGCCGTGGCAATTGCTGGCAGATGCCGCACAATGGCCGCAGGTTTTTTCACAGCTTGGCGAACTGGCGATTGTGAAACGTCGCGTCGGCGGTTATGACGGTCGTGGTCAGTGGCGCTTGCGTTCCGGCGAAGAAAATACATTGCCACAAGATTGCTACGGCGAATGCATCGTTGAGCAGGGCATCAATTTCTCCGGTGAAGTGTCGCTGGTAGGTGCGCGTGGTCACGACGGGAAAACCGTTTTTTATCCGCTGACGCACAATCTGCATCAGGACGGTATTCTGCGCACCAGCGTCGCACTGCCGGAGCCGGACGCTGCGCTGCAACAGCAGGCTGAAAGCATGCTGTCGGCGATTCTGAACGAACTGAATTATGTCGGCGTGATGGCGATGGAATGTTTCGTGGTCAGCGAAGGTTTGCTCATCAACGAACTGGCTCCGCGCGTACATAACAGCGGGCACTGGACGCAAAACGGCGCATCCTACAGCCAGTTTGAAATGCACCTACGTGCCATACTCGGTCTGCCGCTGCCAAAACCGGTGGTCAGTACGCCGTCGGTGATGGTGAATCTGATTGGCACGGATGTGTCAGAACAGTGGCTGAACCTGCCACTGGTCAATCTGCACTGGTACGAGAAAGACGTGCGTCCGGGTCGTAAAGTCGGACACCTGAATCTCAATGATGCCAGCGCCAGCCTGCTGAAAGAAAACCTGAATGCACTGATCCCGATGCTGCCGGCCGAATATGCCAGCGGCATTGAATGGGCAGTTGAAAAGCTTTGATTTGAGCACCTCCTTATTAAAAGGAGATGCTCTGGTAACCTAAATAATTCGAGTTACAGGAAGGCGGCAAGTCAAGGAATCCCGATGAGCTTACTCAGGTAAGTGATTCGGATGACTGAACGCAGCCAACGCACCTGTGGCTCGAAGTATGACGGTTACGAGTCGTATTGCCTGAACAGCGCCCGCCCCCGCAGCAACCGTACACCCAGCCAGCCTCCGCAGACAGACAGCAGCAACGCGCTGACCACCGGAACGGCGATCCACATCAGGTAATCCGGTTCCCACGGGAAATCAAACACTTTTCGCTGCAACAACCATAACGCCACTTCGGCACCTATCGCCGCCGCAATGCCCGCCACGAGTCCAAGAACCGCAAATTCGCACCAGAGAGTACGGTGCAGCATCTTTTTACTCGCGCCTAACGTGCGATAAACGATCAACTCTTGACGGCGCTGACGCATCCCGACCTGAATCTGTGCCAGCAACAGCAAACCGCCGCACAGCATCACCAGAATCACCATCACTTCCAGCGCCCGGCTGACCTGCTGTAAGACCTGTCCGACCTGCCGCAGAATCGAACCGACATCCAGCAAACTGAGCGTCGGGAACTGACGGTTCAGTTGCGTAATGGTGCTGTCATCGCCGTGATAACGGAAACTGGTCAGCCAGCTTTGCGGCTGGGCATCCAGTGCGCCCGTCGGGAAGATAAAGTAGAAATTCGGCTTCAGGCTGTCCCAGTCCACTTTTCGCAGACTGGTAATCTTAGCGGTGAAATCCTGCGTATCGCCGGTGAAGGTCACCGAATCGCCGATTTTCAGTCCGAGACGTCCGGCCAGCCCTTCATCGATGGACACTTCACCCGCTTTCGGTGCGCCATTACCTGCGGTCAGCGGATTATGATCCGGCAATCCGTCCATCCAGGTCAGATTCAGTTCACGGTTTACCGCTTCCCCGCCCGCATCGTCCGGCTTGATTTTGTCCGTCGCGGCTTCGCCGTTAATCTTCGTCAGACGCGCCCGTACAATCGGATAGAACGCTTCCGGCTGCGCGTTATGCTGATGCAGGAAATCCGTCACCTGCGGAACCTGCTCTTTGGTGATGTTGAGCAGGAAGAAGTTCGGACTGTCCGGCGGAAGCTGTTGCTCCCAGCGGTTCAGCAGATCCCCTCGCATCACCAGCAACAGCGCCAGCAGCATGAACGACATGGAAAACGCCGCCAGCTGGCTGAGTGTTACCCACGGCTGTCGCAGCAGACGGTTGACCGCCAGACGCAACGGAAGCTGGCGGAACGTCAGGCGGCGCAGCAAAAGCAAAGCGCCCCAGCCAATCACACCGAGCAACAGCGAAAGCACCAGCACGCCCGCCAGCAGTGACCAGAGCAGCGAACTGCCGCCCATCAGCGCCGCCAGTAACCCGACGACCACCAGCACCATCACCGGCAGGAAATAGCGCAGCGGCCAGACGTTCGCCACAACGTCATTTCTCAGCACGCGCAGCGGTTGCGTGGCCAGCAACTGACGGTAAGGACGGATGCCAATCAGCAGTGAAATCACGACCATTGCGCCCATCGACCAGACCCACGGCCAGCCACCGGCAGGCGGCAATTGTGCGGGAAGAACCGGCGCGAGCACTTTCATCAGAACGGCTTCAAAGGCCAGTCCGACGATGCTGCCGCAAATTCCCGCCAGTACCAGAACTGCCAGCCACTGACCAATAATCAGTTTTCGCAGCGCCTTTTTCCCGGCGCCTAATGTTTTCAGCACTGCCACCAGATCGTACCGGCTTCGGCAGTAATGCCCCATCGACACGGCAATGGCGGCAATCGACAACATCAGCGTCAGCAGGGCTGACAACGTCAGGAATTGTTGTGAACGCTGTAATGATTTGCCCAGCGCGCCTTCGGAATCCTCCATGCCGGTCCAGCGCTGATCGGGTTTCAGCAGCCCTTTAATGGCATCGCCGTAGGTCTGAATGGCCTGCGGGGAACCGGCAAACATATAGCGGTACGTCAGGCGGCTGCCCGGCTGAACCGCGCCGGTTTTCGGAACATCATCAAGATTCATGATTACGCGCGGCGCGGTCTGGAACGGGTTAAAACCGGCATCCGGTTCCTGAACAATCACACCGGCAATTTTCAGCGTACTGTCGCCGACATCCAGATCATCGCCCACTTTCACGTTCAGCAGCGCCAGCAAACGGGGTGCCACCAGCACGGTTCCCGGCTGCGGTTTCAGCCCCACCGGTTCCGTCTGCAACGCCCCGTATAACGGATACGCCAGATCGGTGGCTTTTACCGACGCCAGCTGCGGCGTGTTTCCGGCAAAGGTCATGGTCATGAATGAGAGCTGACGGCTGACTTTCAGCCCCTGCGTTTCGGCATCCTGCAACCAGGCTTCAGTAATCGGATGAGAAGAACGCAGCACGCGGTCTCCCGCAATAAACTCACGACTTTGCTGGCTCAGCCCTTTGTCCATGCGGTCGCTGATACTGCCCAGCGCCAGCACGCAGGCCACCGCCAGCGTCAGCGCCAGCCAGACAATCAGCAGCGAAGGCGATCGCCATTCCCGCCAGAACCAGCGCCAGATCATGCTTCCTCCCACAATTTCCCGTCACGCAGACGCAGACGCCGCTGACAACGCGCCGCCAGTTGTTCGTCATGCGTGACCAGAATCAGCGTGGTGGCCGCATCTCGGTTCAGTGAGAACAGCAGATCGACGATACGTTCGCCGGTGGCGCGATCCAGATTACCGGTCGGCTCATCGGCGAAGAGAAGTTTAGGTTTGCCGATAAACGCACGCGCCAGCGCCACACGTTGCTGTTCGCCACCGGAAAGCTGCGCCGGAAGATGATTCAAACGCCCGCCCAGTCCGAGACTTTCCAGCAACTGCACCGCCTGCTGACGGCTGTTGCTGTCGCTTTCACCGCGCAACAACGCCGGAAGTTGCACGTTTTCCAGCGCGTTTAGCGTCGGCACCAGCATGAAGGATTGAAATACAAATCCGACGTTTTTTGCCCGCAGTGCGGCGCGCCCTTCCTCATTGAGAGAGTTCAGGGATTTGCCGAGCAACATCACGTCGCCCGAGGTGCCGTCGTCGAGTCCGGCGAGGATACCCAGCAGCGTCGATTTACCGGAACCGGATTCGCCAATCAGGGCAATTGTCTGGGCAGGTTTGACAACCAGCTCGACACCGGACAGGATGGTGAGCTGTCCTTCACCCTGACCGACGTGCTTACTAAGATGATGAACTTCAAGAACGTTTTCCGCTGGCATCTCCCCTTCCTTATGTTGTTGGGATTGCTGAGTTTTCGCGCCATAGCTGCTGATAACTTACTGATTATCGGCGACAGTTTAAGCGCCGTCTATCGCCTTCCGGTAGCCGAATCCTGGCCGTCGTTGCTCAATAATAAGTGGCAAAAAGAAGGGGATAAACCCACGATTATTAACGCCAGCATCAGCGGAGATACCGCCGAACAGGGGCTGGCCCGTTTACAGACTTTGCTGCAACAACATCATCCGCGCTGGGTGCTGATTGAACTGGGCGCGAATGACGGACTGCGCGGCTTTCCGCCACAAAACATTTCACAAACGCTGACGCAGATTATCAGTCAGGTAAAACGGGCCAACGCCGAACCGCTGCTGATGCAAATCCGCCTGCCGCCAAATTATGGCCGCCGTTACGGTGATGCGTTCTACGCCATTTATCCGGCGCTGGCGAAGCAGGAAAACATCCCGCTGGTGCCGTTCTTTATGGAGCCGGTCGCCGCAAAACCCGAGTGGATGCAGGACGACGGTTTGCATCCCGCACTGGCGGCACAGTCTTTTATCGCCGACTGGATGGCCGACAAACTCGCGCCGCTGGTGACGCAGTAGGGTTACAATAAATAATACCGTGACGTGATTAAAACCAAGACGTTACCTTTTTCACCCGACTCCCTAGTAAATCACAGCCATGAAAAATAGGGACACCTCACAGGTAAAGTTATGCAAAAAGCAGTATTAATTACCGGTTGCTCCAGCGGAATAGGGCTGGTTGCCGCCCAAGATTTACGGGCTCGCGGCTACCGGGTGCTGGCCGCCTGCCGTAAAAGTGCAGATATCGACACGCTCAGCCAACTCGGTTTTGAAACTATTGCGCTCGATCTTGATGACAAACACAGCGTAGAGCTTGCCGCCGCGGAGGTTATCGCGCTGACCGGCAATCGTCTTTACGGCCTGTTCAACAATGCCGGATACGGTGTTTACGGCCCGCTGAACACCATCAGCCGCGAGCAGTTTGAGCAACAATTTTCCACCAATTTGTTCGGCACGCATCAGTTGACGCAGCTATTACTGCCCGCAATGTTGCCGCACGGCGAAGGCCGCATTATTCAGACCAGCTCGGTGATGGGGCTGGTGACGACGCCGGGCCGCGGAACCTATGCCGCCAGCAAATTCGCGCTCGAAGCCTGGTCAGATACGTTACGCATGGAGTTACACGGCACGGGCATTCAGGTGAGCCTGATTGAACCCGGCCCGCTGAGCAGCAACTTTACGGCTAACGTGAATCAGTCACAGGCCGACCGGCCGGTCGAAAACCCGGGGATCGCGCGGCGTTTTACGCTGCCGCCGGAGGCCGTTTTGCCGAAATTGCACCATGCTTTAGAAAACCCGAAGGCGCGTCTGCGGTATCCGGTTACGCTGGTCGCCCATGTGCTCACTGTGCTGAAACGCCTTTTACCTTCGCGTTTGCTGGACAAAATATTGCGCGGAAACAGCTAAGTAAACACAGCCGGGGGTTGAAGCCGTAAAACCTGCCCCCATCTGGTATTTAATGCTTTAAATGACTTTGAGCCTTAGCGCGAGAGAGACAGAATTCATGCTTGCACAACCTACTGTTATCGATATCAACGAAACCAATCTGCATCAGACGCTGGAACAATCCATGTCGGTGCCGGTGATGTTCTACTTTTGGTCTGAGCGCAGCCAGCATTGCCTGCAACTGGGGCCAATTCTCGACAAACTGGCGGCGGAATATGCCGGTCAGCTGGTTCTGGCGAAAGTGGACTGCGATGCCGAGCAGATGATTGCCCAGCAGTTTGGCCTGCGTTCTATCCCGGCGGTTTACCTGTTCAAAGATGGCCAGCCGGTGGATGGTTTCCAGGGGCCGCAGCCGGAAGAAGTGATCCGCGAACTGCTGCAGAAAGTCCTGCCGAAAGAAGAAGAGCTGAAACTGGCTCAGGCGCAGGAACTGATACAAGAAGGTAACTTCGCCGATGCCCTTCCGCTGCTGAAAGATGCATGGCAAGTGAGCAACTACCGCAGTGATATCGGGATGACGCTGGCGGAAGTTCAGATTCAGTTGAATCGTTCCGACGACGCGGAAGCCGTGCTGGCCACCATTCCCTTGCAGGATAAAGATTCCCGTTATCAGGGGCTGATTGCTCAGATTGAACTACTGAAACAGGCGGCTGACACCCCTGAAATTCAGCTGCTGCAACAGGAATTACAGCAGGATCCTGACAACGCCGAGCTGGTGGTTAAACTCAGCCTGCAACTGCATCAGGTCGGGCGTAACGAAGAAGCGCTGGAACTGCTGATGGCTCCGCTAAAAAAAGATTTAGGTGCGGCAAACGGCGCGGCACGCAAAACGCTGATGGATATCATGGCGGCACTCGGCACCGGCGACGCGCTGGCGGCTAAATATCGTCGCCAGTTATATTCCCTGCTGTACTGATTCACGCTAAAAATTTCTTACGCGCGTCGGGCATTCCCCCCTTCCTGACGTGCGTTTTTTTTCGCCTTTTTCCCTGCCTTTTATCCCCTGAACTATCCTTTATTAATACGACGCGTAAGTTATTTGTGCGACAATTGCGCACGCGCCTGACTTTCGGGGAGTGCGCCAGGGACATGTTTTTACTCGAATATTCCGCCGGAATATTCAGGACACAGTTTTACAGGAGTTTCATACTATGTTTGACCTCATTCCCATTCCTATCCTTATTCTGATCGTACTGGCGCTGCTGGTGGTTTACGCCGGGATCAAAATCGTGCCACAGGGCTACCAGTGGACCGTAGAGCGCTTTGGCCGTTATACCAAAACCCTGATGCCGGGGCTGAACCTGGTTGTGCCATTTGTTGACCGCATTGGCCGCAAAATCAATATGATGGAACAGGTTCTGGATATCCCCTCTCAGGAAGTGATTTCCCGCGATAACGCCAATGTCGCCATCGACGCTGTGTGTTTTATCCAGGTTATTGATCCGGCGCGTGCCGCCTATGAAGTCAGCAATCTGGAACAGGCGATCGTGAACCTGACCATGACCAACTTCCGTACCGTGCTGGGTTCGATGGAGCTCGACGAAATGCTGTCACAACGCGACAACATCAACGCACGTTTGCTGCATATCGTCGATGAAGCCACCAATCCATGGGGCGTGAAAATTACGCGTATCGAAATCCGTGATGTGCGTCCACCGGCTGAACTGATTTCTGCGATGAACGCACAGATGAAAGCGGAACGTACAAAACGTGCCGACATTCTGGAAGCCGAAGGCGTTCGTCAGTCCGCCATCCTGCGTGCGGAAGGTGAAAAACAGTCGCAGATCCTTAAAGCCGAAGGTGAGCGTCAGTCGGCGTTCCTGCAAGCTGAAGCCCGCGAACGTGCGGCAGAAGCGGAAGCGCAGGCCACCAAAATGGTCTCTGAAGCGATTGCTGCCGGGGATGTTCAGGCCATTAACTACTTCGTGGCACAGAAATATACCGATGCGCTGACCAAAATAGGCTCGGCGAACAACAGCAAAGTCATCATGATGCCGCTGGATGCCACCAGCCTGATGGGCTCAATTGGCGGGATTGCAGAGCTGCTGAAAGAAACCAAAGGCGGCAAATAATGCTTCGCGATTTCATGGCAAGTCCGCATGTGTTCTGGCTGTCTTTGGGCGGCCTGTTGCTGGCGGCAGAGCTGGTAGGAGCAAGTGGTTACTTACTGTGGAGTGGCGTAGCGGCGGCGCTGGTCGGGCTGGTGACGTGGATTTTACCGCTGCCGTGGGAATGGCAGGGCGTGGCCTTTGCCCTTCTGACCATTATCGCCGCCTGGCTGTGGTGGAAATGGCTGAATCAGCGCACGGACAAAACCAGCGGTAATTCGGCGCTGAACCAGCGCGGACAGCAGTTAGTAGGTACTTACGCCACCGTGCTCGAACCGCTGAAAAATCAGTATACGCGGGTACAAATCGGCGACAGCAGCTGGCGGGCGTCCTGCGCTTCGCCGCTGGAAGTCGGTGATAAAGTGGTAATTACCGGCGTCGAGGGCGCGACGCTGCGCGTAGAACGCCCTGCGCAGTAACGCCTGACGTTAGTGTTTGTGGCAACAGCCAGAAAGATTATCGATTATCGGGCAGTCTGCGCCGTCATCGCCGGGGCAGGATTCCGCCAGCGTCAGCAGGCGCTGGCGCATCAGCTGAAGTTCTTCAATGTGCCGCTCAATTTCGGCGGCCTTTTCTAAAGTGCGTGCTTTCACATCTGCACTGTGGCGATCCGGATTATGGAATAACGCCACTAACTCCTGACACTCTTCCAGCGTAAACCCCACCTGCCGCGCCTGACGAAGCAACGTCAGTTCTTCGATATGTTTTTGTGCATAGCGGCGGTATCCGTTCTCGCTCCGCGCCGGTGCCGTCACCAGCCCTTTCTCTTCGTAAAAACGAATCGCCTTGCTGGTCAGCCCGGTTTTTTTCGCCACATCACTGATATTCATTTCGCCTCCGCGTCGCCGTGTTTTTGCACTTTATCTGAACAGTATACGTGTTTACGGTTTTACGAAAATCCTCAACTGTAATGCACGGCCTGTTTTTTGGTGCGCATCAGCAACCACATGGGCAGCGGCAACGTCACGATAAGCAGGATCCACAGCAGCGAGTAAACCGACGTCACGCCGTCGTTTTGCAGGTTGATAAACATTTTGACCGGAATACCCTGTGGGAAATAACAGAACACCATGACAATGCCGAATTCACCAATCGCCCGAACCCAGGCAATGGCGATCCCGGCGGCAATTCCGCGTGAGGCCAGCGGCAACGTGAGCCGGATAAGCACCTGAAAAGGCCGTGCGCCCAGCGTCTGCGCAGCCTCTTCGACATCGCGCGGCACCGCTTCAAGTGCACCGCGCGCCGAAAGAATGAAATAAGGCAGCGCCCCATAAATCTGCGCCAGCACAAACGCGGGCGCATTGTTATTGAGCGTCATACCGATGGCAGAAAGGGTTTCACCGACCGAACCGTAAGGCCCGTAAACCGACACCAGCAAAATCCCCATCGCCAGCGGAGGCGTCAGCAGCGGGATCAGCACCAGCACTTCCACCAAAGTGCGCCAGCGTGAGGTCGTTTTTGCCAGCCAGAACGCGACCGGCAGCCCGAGCAGAATAATCAGGCCGACCGATATCAGACTCAGGCCGAGCGACACCACCACCGCATGGCTGTCGCCGTAAGCCAGATGAAAATCTGACCACGGCGTCAGGAAAAGCAGCGTGACAAAAGGCACCATCAGCAGTGCCAGCGCGGGAACCGCCATTCCTGACGCACGCAACTTAAAGGTTTCCGCCTTTAGGTTTGTCGTAGCCGTTTTGTTCAAACAGCTTCTGACCTTTGGCGCTTTGCAGGTAAGTGATAAATTCTTTCGCCAGTTTCGGATGCGGCGCGTTGTTCAGCACCACCGCGTAGAAGACCAGCGGCTGCGTGCTCAGCGTTTTCTCTTTGCCGGTGGAATCTTTCACGTTGAAAGTCACCTTGCTGTACCAGTCTTTCGACATCTGCGGATTGCTCAGGTTAATTTCATCCGGCAGTTTGATGTACGGCAGGTGCGCGGAAATCGTGGCACTTTCGTAGCCCGACGCGGCATCAACCTGACCGGCTTCCAGACGGGTCAGAAGACCGCCCTCGCCCGAAATCTGCTTCGGATTCTGTACATCGCCCAGCACGGCTTTTTCCAGACCCGGCTGTTTGTAGTAATTTTCGGCCAGCATCATGGTGAAAATAATGTTCTGACCCTGAGGATCGCTGACCGGATCGGTACGGCCGAACTGTAATCCGGGAGTTTGGAGCACTTTCCACCACGGCTCAGCGCCCGCTTTGCCTTCCTTTATCGCGGCAAATTTTTCGGCATATTTGCCTTTCGGATTATAAGCAATGACCATGCTGGTGCTGGCCACCGGGATTGCCTGCCCGGCCATGCCCGCTTTTTGCAGGATCTCAACCGGCCCCGGCGTTATCGAAACGAACACATCCGCCACGACTTTTTTCGACGCCAGCAAGTTCGCCATGCCGTAAGCGCCCTGCCCCTGGCCCTGATAATTGACCTTGTTCTGCTTCGCAAAATCCGGCCCCAGATATTTGTCCATTACCACGCCCATCGAACCGGCGTAGGTGACGCGAAAATCGTCAGCGGCTTGTGAAGCCTGCGCCGCCATCAGTCCTGCCATCAGCAGAAGTGTTGTCTGCATTTTTGCCATTGAAAATCCCCTTACCCTTCATCGTTATATAATTTTGGAGATAACGATAAGCCAATCTGCAAGGGAATTTCTAAATAAAGTGTAAATGAGAGAAAAATGAAAAATACCGGTAAGGCGAAACCGTTGCTTGACCTTCCCCTTGCTGGAAGGTTTATCCTCTGTTCTTAGTGAAAGTTAACCCGAGGAAAACCACTATGACCACCACCGTATTATCTCTGCAAGGCCTGTCCTGCGGGCATTGTGTGGCTTCAACGCGTAAAGCGCTCGAAGCGGTTGACGGCACCACCGCCGTTGAAGTTTCTCTGGATAAAGCCATTGTGAAAGGCGACGCCAGCAGCCAGAGCCTGATCGACGCCGTCGTAAATGCCGGATATGAAGCACAACTGGTGGAAGACGCGTCCCCAAAATCTGAGCCGCTGACCGATAAGGCGAGTGTTTTGCCGGAACCCCTGTCAGCGGCCGCGTCACCTGTTCCGGCTGAAAACCACATTCTTCAAACCTCAGCCTCTGATGACAGCGTGCAGCTGTTGCTCAGCGGTATGAGCTGCGCCAGCTGTGTCAGTAAAGTGCAGCGGGCGCTGGAAGGCGTGAACGGCGTCGAACGTGCGCGGGTCAATCTGGCGGAACGCAGTGCGCTGGTCAGCGGTGATGCTGACCAGAATGCCCTGATTGCGGCGGTTGAACGCGCGGGTTACGGCGCTGAAATCATTATTGATGAAACCAGACGCCGCGAGCGCCAGCAGCAAACGGCGCGCAGCAGCATGATCCGTTTCAGTTGGCAGGCGGCGGTCGGGCTGGCGGCGGGTATCCCGCTGATGTTGTGGGGATTGCTGGGCGGCGAAATGATGGTCACCGCCAGCAACCAGACCGGCTGGCTGATTGTCGGCCTGCTGACGCTGCTGATCATGATTGTCGCAGGCGGCCACTTCTACCGCAGCGCGTGGAAAAGCCTGATGCACGGCAGCGCCAATATGGACACGCTGGTATCACTTGGTACCGGTGCGGCGTGGATATTTTCCATTTCTGTCAGCCTCTGGCCGGATGCCTTTCCGATGCAGGCGCGGCATCTTTATTACGAAGCCAGCGTGATGATCATCGGCCTGATTAACCTCGGCCATGCGCTGGAACAACGCGGGCGTCAGCGCTCGTCACAAGCTCTGGAACGCCTGCTGGATCTCACGCCGCCGACGGCGCGCGTGGTGACTCCGGAAGGCGAAAAAACGCTGCCGCTGGCCGATGTGCAGCAAGGTATGACGCTGCGCCTGACCACCGGCGACCGCGTTCCGGTTGACGGCGAAATTCAGAGCGGCGAAGCGTGGATGGATGAAGCGATGCTGACCGGCGAACCTGTCCCGCAACAAAAATCTCAGGGCGAAAAAGTGCATGCTGGTACGCTGGTCAGAGACGGCAGCGTATTGTTCCGCGCGGATGCGATTGGCAGCCAGACCACGCTTTCTCGCATCATCAAACTGGTGCGGGAAGCGCAAAGCAGCAAACCGGAAATCGGCAAACTGGCGGATAAAATCTCGTCCGTCTTCGTACCCGTCGTGGTGCTGATTGCCCTGTTCAGCGGTGCCATCTGGTATTTCTTCGGCCCGCAGCCGCAGCTGATGTACACGCTGGTGATCGTCACCACGGTGCTGATCATCGCCTGCCCTTGCGCACTGGGGCTCGCAACGCCGATGTCGATTACCGCCGGTGTCGGGCGCGCCGCTGAGTTGGGCGTGCTGGTTCGTGATGCCGATGCCCTGCAAAAAGCCAGTACGCTTTCGACGCTGGTTTTCGATAAAACCGGGACGCTGACAGAAGGCCAGCCGAAAGTGACGGATATTCACACCTTCGGCGGTGTCAGTGAACAGCAGGCGCTGCGCTTTGCCGCCGCGCTGGAACAGGGCTCGCACCACCCGCTCGCGCAGGCGATTGTCGATAAAGCGGAGGGTCTGGCGATACCTGACGTGCAGAATTTCCGCACGCTCGGCGGGCTGGGCCTGCGCGGTGAAGCAGAAGGCAAAACGCTGCTGCTGGGGAATCAGGCGCTGATGCAGGAAAACGGCGTCGATACACAGCAGACCGATGCGCTGCTGGAAGCGATGTCTGAGCAAGGTGCAACGCCGGTGCTTCTGGCGGCAGACGGTGAAATTGCCGCGCTGTTCGCCCTGCGGGATCCGCTGCGCAGTGACAGCATTGCCGCGCTGCAACGCCTGCATCAGCTGGGTTATCAGCTGGTGATGCTGACCGGCGATAATCCGCGCACGGCACAAGCTATTGCCGCGCAGGCAGGCATCGATACGGTGATTGCCGGTGTTCGTCCGGAAGGAAAAGCCGAGGCGATTAAAGCGTTGCAGGCCAAAGGCCAGCAGGTTGCGATGATTGGCGATGGCATTAACGATGCGCCCGCACTGGCGCAGGCAGATGTCGGGATTGCAATGGGCGGCGGCAGCGATGTGGCGATTGAAACGGCGGCCATCACGCTGATGCGGCCAAGCCTGAACGGCGTTGCCGATGCACTGGCCATGTCACAGGCCACGCTGCGCAATATGAAGCAGAACCTGTTAGGCGCGTTTGTGTATAACGTGATTGGCATTCCGGTTGCCGCAGGCGTGCTCTACCCGCTGACCGGCACATTGCTCAGCCCGGTTGTCGCAGGCGCGGCGATGGCGTTGTCTTCCATTACCGTTGTCACTAACGCAAACCGCCTCTTACGCTTTACCCCGAAAAAACAAGACGTTTCCTCTGTTCGCTAAAACGCTGACGCGTTAGCATGGTCTCTCATTTTTCGGGAGACCATGCGATATGGCACAGTTTTTCAACCAGGCTTTCAGCTGGCTACGCAGGCTGTTTCCTGTCGAGTATTCATATCCTGCCATGGATATCCGGCTTCCCGGCAACCGCTCGCTGCATCTGGTCGGCAGCATTCATATGGGCACGCAGGATATGCAACCGCTGCCCGCGGCTTTGTTACGCCGCCTGCAAAAAGCCGATGCCCTGATTGTCGAAGCCGATATCAGCGGAACAGAATCCCCTTTCAGCATGTCCGGCGAATTTCCGCCTCTGGCCGATCGTCTGACCGAATCCGAATATCTCCACGTTGAGCGCTTATGCGAAGAGCTTGGCGTTTCAATGTGGACGCTGAACCCGCTTCCTTCCTGGCAGGTCGCGCTGATGTTGCAGGCAACACAGGCACAGCGTCTGGGATTGCGCGGGGATTACGGCATCGACTATCAGTTGTTGCAATCGGCAAAGCAGCAAAACACGCGGGTCATCGAACTTGAAGGGCCGCAGGAACAGTTTGAACTGTTGCAGCAACTGCCCGACGGCGGCAGAGCGCTGCTCGAAGATACGCTGACACACTGGCACACCAACGCCCGATTACTGCAAACGATGATCAGCTGGTGGCTTGATGCCAAACCGGGGCTGGCGATTGAACAGCTGCCGAATACGTTCAGCAACGATCTCTACGATATTCTGATGAATCAGCGCAATGTGCGCTGGAAAAAACAGCTTTCCGAACTTCCGCCGGGAAATTACGTGGTCGCCGTAGGGGCGCTGCATTTGTATGGTGAAGGGAATCTGCCGGAATTGCTGAAAGGATAAAAAAATGGCCGGTTTTTAAGGCCGGCCAGTCAAAGAGGAATTTCATTTTTTTGTTATAGCTTCAGTACCGGCCTTTTCAGGCACAGCACCGGCGCGCACAGGGTAGCAACCTGTAGCGGGTCTTGGCAATAACCATTCATTGCTCTACTATTTCCCCTCCGCGTAATAAAGATACTTTGTTGTTAAATTTCATCAGATTGAGCTGATGACGTTTTTTCGAACAAAAAACAAAATAAGGAGACAGGTATGACCCCTGCCGTATTGCTCCTGGAAAAAAATAAAGTCAGTTTTACCCTTCACCCGTATGAACACAGCAGCGACGAAACCAACTTTGGCGACGAGGCGGTGAAAAAGCTCGGGCTGGATGCGCGTCAGGTCTACAAAACATTGCTGGTTTCACTGAATGGCGATCCCAAAAATCTCGCCGTTGCCGTCACGCCGGTGGCCTCAATGCTGGATCTGAAGAAAGTCGCCAAAGCGCTCGGCGCCAAAAAAGCCGACATGGCCGATCCCGTCATCGCACAGCGCGTCACCGGTTATCTGGTGGGTGGCATCAGCCCTCTGGGGCAGAAAAAGCTGCTGCCGACGGTGATCGATAGCCCGGCGCAGACTTTCTCTACCATTTATGTTTCAGGTGGTAAACGCGGGCTTGATCTTGAACTTGCGGCAGGCGATCTTTGCCGCTTACTGAAAGGCCAGTTTGCTGAGATAGCAAAAGCCGACTGACCGGATCGACTGATTACCTACACGCATTTCCTATATGCACAAATAAGACAGGTTCATCTGCTATGACCGACAATACGGCCACGCCAGACAGCCCGCAGAAAGACGCAGTCAAAAAGACTGCGTTTTCTATTCTGGCGGCGATCAGCGTTTCTCATCTGCTCAATGACATGATTCAGTCGCTGATTCTGGCGATCTATCCGTTGCTGCAAAACGAATTCTCACTCAGCTTTACCCAGATTGGCCTGATCACGCTGACGTATCAGATTACCGCGTCGCTGCTACAACCGCTGATTGGTTATTACACCGATAAACATCCGCAGCCATATTCGTTGCCTGTCGGCATGGGCTTTACGCTGTCTGGTTTGCTTTTGCTAGCCGTGGCGCAAAGTTTCCCGGTGGTGCTGCTGGCCGCCGCGCTGGTCGGTACAGGTTCGTCGGTGTTCCATCCTGAATCGTCCAGCGTGGCGCGTATGGCTTCCGGCGGACGTCACGGGCTGGCGCAATCGCTGTTCCAGGTCGGCGGGAATTTCGGGGCATCGCTTGGCCCGTTGCTGGCGGCGTTAATCATCGCGCCCTACGGTAAAGGCAACGTCGCGTGGTTCTCGCTGGCGGCGCTGCTCGGCATTGTCGTTCTGCTGCAAATCAGTAAGTGGTATCGCCAGCAGCATCTGATGGCGAAAAAGCGCGGACCGGTGAAAAATACCGTGACCGTGTTGCCGCGTAAAACTGTGGCGATGTCGTTGGGGATTTTACTGGTGCTGGTGTTCTCGAAGTATTTTTACCTGACCAGCCTGAGCAGTTACTACACCTTCTATCTGATTCATAAATTTGGTGTTTCCGTACAGAATGCGCAAATCCATCTGTTCGTTTTCCTGTTTGCCGTGGCAGCCGGAACCATTATCGGCGGTCCGGTTGGGGATAAGATTGGGCGCAAATACGTCATATGGGCGTCAATTCTCGGCGTCGCGCCATTTACCCTGCTTTTGCCACACGCCAATCTGATGTGGACCAGCGTTCTCAGCGTCATTATCGGCGTGATTCTGGCCTCGGCGTTTTCGGCAATTCTGGTGTTTGCCCAGGAACTGATGCCGGGAAAAGTCGGTATGGTTTCGGGGCTATTCTTTGGCCTGGCGTTCGGCATGGGCGGCCTTGGCGCTGCGGTGCTGGGCTATGTGGCGGACAGAACCAGCATCGAGCTGGTTTATCAAATTTGTGCCTTCCTGCCATTGCTGGGGATACTGACGGCATTCCTGCCAAATATTGAACGTAAACAAGCCTGAAGCATTCCCTTCCACTGCCGATAATGATTTATCGGCAGCAAAAAAAGCCGTTGCCTCTTGAGATTCGCCCGCGAAAACCCATTTAAATCTCCCGTTCGAATTTTTTTTTCGGTCTGTCGTGCATTTAGCGCAAAAAAGGCCAAAAAATACCAACGCGTGAACGATTTTTACCATAAACTTAGAAACAATCTGCAACACATTTGTGCCATGCATAACCAGAAGGAGACTGAATGCATCATTCTACGCCTCTCATCACTACCATCGTCGGCGGTCTGGTACTCGCTTTCCTGTTAGGAATGCTCGCCAACCGCCTGCGAATATCCCCTCTGGTTGGCTATCTCGCCGCAGGCGTGCTGGCCGGTCCTTTTACACCGGGCTTTGTTGCTGATACTTCACTTGCACCGGAGCTGGCCGAAATCGGCGTGATATTGCTGATGTTTGGCGTCGGTTTGCATTTTTCCATGAAAGATTTACTCGCGGTAAAGTCGATAGCCATTCCCGGCGCTGTAGCGCAAATCGCGGTAGCGACGCTGCTTGGGATGGGTTTATCGCGTTTACTCGGCTGGGACATGGCGACCGGGCTGGTGTTTGGCCTCTGCCTGTCCACCGCCAGTACCGTAGTTCTGCTGCGTGCGCTGGAAGAACGGCAACTCATTGAAAGTCAGCGCGGGCAAATCGCCATCGGCTGGCTGATTGTCGAAGATCTGGTGATGGTACTGACGCTGGTTTTGTTACCAGCATTCAGCAGCATGCTCGAAAGCAACCACGCCAGCATTACCGGCCTGCTGACTGAACTGGCGATTACTATCGGCAAAGTCATTGCCTTTATGGTGCTGATGATGGTTGTCGGCCGCCGCGTGGTGCCCTGGATCCTGGCAAAAACCGCCAGCACCGGTTCACGCGAGCTGTTCACGCTGTCGGTTCTGGCACTGGCACTGGGCATCGCCTACGGCGCGGTAGAATTCTTCGACGTGTCGTTTGCACTGGGCGCGTTCTTCGCCGGGATGGTGCTGAACGAATCCGAACTCAGCCAGCGCGCCGCGCACGATACGTTACCGCTGCGTGATGCTTTCGCCGTGCTGTTCTTTGTGTCGGTCGGCATGTTGTTTGACCCGATGATTCTGGTGCGCGAACCGCTGACAGTCGTCGCTACGCTGGCGATTATTGTGTTCGGCAAGTCGATTGCCGCCTTCTTACTGGTGAAGATGTTCGGGCATTCGCGGCGCACGGCGCTGACGATTTCAGTCAGTCTCGCGCAGATTGGTGAATTCGCCTTTATCCTCGCCGGTCTGGGTATTTCGCTGGGGCTGCTGTCTGAGCATGGCCGCAATCTGGTTCTGGCGGGCGCAATCTTATCGATTATGTTTAACCCGCTGCTGTTCAGTTTGCTGGAAAAATATCTGGAAAAAACCGAGACCATCGAAGATCAGAGCGTTGAAGAAGCGGTGGAAGACGAAAAACAGATCCCGTTTGATCTGTGCAATCACGCCCTGCTGGTCGGTTATGGCCGCGTGGGAAGCCTGCTTGGCGAGAAGCTTCAGGCTGCCGGTATTCCGCTGGTGGTGATTGAAAATTCGCGTCCGCGCGTCGAAGCATTGCGCGATCAGGGAATAAGCACGGTGCTGGGGAATGCCGCCAATCAGGAAATTATGGATCTGGCGCGTCTTGACTGTGCCCGCTGGCTGCTGGTGACGATTCCGAACGGTTATGAAGCCGGTGAAATCGTCGCATCAGCCCGCGCAAAACGGCCCAATATTGAGATCATCGCCCGTGCGCACTATGACGATGAAGTCACCTACATCATGGAGCGCGGCGCGGACCGTGTGGTGATGGGCGAGCGTGAAATCGCCAACAGCATGATCGATATGCTGCAAATAGACACCCTGACCGAAGACCAGAAACGGCCATTTTGCCCCATCTGATTCTTTCTGAATGCCGGGCGCAGTACTTTTGCTGCGCCCGTCCCCTTCCCGCACAAATTTCCCTTTAACTTGCGCAACATAAAAAGAACCAAATCAGATCGTTTCGCGGTATCCTCTTTTTATGCCAAAAATTGACCGGTACTGCGATGTTGCTATCCCATCTGGAAACGTTGAACATTTTGAGCACGCCGGTCTGGGTTGTCTCATTACATAACCAGCAAATTCTTTTCGCCAATACAGCGGCCAGAAAACTTGCGGGTAACAGTTTGCTTGGTCCCCTGCGCAACGGTCAGTTTTCGGCCCGGTCTTTGCAATCCCTCGAGTCCTATCTGCCACATCTGAAAAAAGGCGATCAGGTGATTGAAATCTGGACCATCCACAAAGAAGGCCGTGCCTTCCCTCTGAGCTGTCGTCTTTCTCTGGCACAGTTTGGCTTGCAGGAACAGGTCATCGTGTTCGAAGGCACGCATACCTCTGCGGCCAATGTTCCGGCACCCGGTTCATTCCTGAGCGAAGCCCGACCTTACCGCCGTGATCAGAGCGGTTTCTATGAACGATTTTTCCAGACCAACACCGCGCCGATGCTGCTGATTGACCCGGACAATAACGGGCAAATTGTGGATGCAAATCTGGCGGCGACACGATTCTACGGCTATTCACGCGATGAAATGTGCATGAGACACACATGGGAAATTAATGCGATGGGGCAGGATGTATTACCCGTGATGCATGAAATCGCGCGTTTGCCCGGCGGGCATAAGCCGCTGACGTTTATGCACAAACTGGCAGACGGCAATCTGCGTCATGTGCAGACCTATGCCGGCCCGGTGGACGTGGATGGCGTGCGGCTGATGCTGTGCATCATTCATGATATTACCGAGCAAAAGCGCCTTGAGCAGGAGCTGGAACACGCGGCGCTCCGTGATCCGCTGACCGGGCTGGGCAACCGCCGCCAGTTTATGCAGTTGGTGGAAAACGAGCGGACGCAAAACCCGCAGCGAACGCATAATTTCAGTCTGATGCTGGTGGATGCCGATCACTTCAAGACGATTAATGATCAGCACGGTCATAACAAAGGCGATGATGCGCTGGTAATGCTGGCGCGAACGCTGGAAACGGGGATCCGCGAAAGCGATACTGTGTTTCGCTGGGGTGGCGAGGAGTTTCTGATTTTGCTGCCGCTGACCGGCCTGGAAGGCGCATTACATGTCGCTGAGACGCTGCGCTTAGCCGTGGAAGGATTTACGCACAATGATTTACCTGCAATGACCGTGAGCGTCGGCGTGGTGCAGTATGAAACGGGGGAAGACTTCACCCGGCTGTTTAAACGTGTGGATGACGCGTTATATCGCGCGAAAACGTCAGGCAGGAATCAGGTTCAGGCGGGCTGAAAAAAAGGGCGGAGGTTCAAATCCCCCCGCCCTTTTCACTTCCCGTTCCCGGCCACGTTTATCGTTCCCAGTAACTTTCTTCCAGACTGTCTTCACGTTCCGGCAATCCTCGCGTCAGACGCGGAGAATGCTGATTCAGTACCTGATAGCTGACGCGGTTGGCATATTTGCACACCTGCGCCAGCGAGGAATACGTCAGATAATCACGGGCGTGTTTGCTGGAATTCGGCACAGAAGTACGGTGGAAACCGTTAGCCGCAATGTCATGCAGCAGCGCAGACAGCGCGCCATCGCCCGCCCCGTTGGTATTCATGATTTTTTCCGGCCCGCCCATATACGGCGCGATATGCGAATAAATTTTCATTGGCTGCTGGCAGCAGTCGCGGCGCATTGCGCGGCTGAATTCATACTGGTTGAATTCAGCAATCGCGCCCGGCAGCAGCGGATGCTGCGTGGTGCGCTTGAATTCCTCTTCGGTATAACTCGCCATAAATAAGCCGTTCGGTCCGGCGGTACACAGCACCAGATCCACCCACTCCAGAGCCTTGTCGGCGGCCATCAGCGGGTCTTTCAGACCGGTCAGTGCGAAACCCTCGTCTTCGTTCATCGCCAGAATCGAAACGTGATCACGCAGGAAATCACGCCAGGCCTGAGGATCATCGGCAATGACGTATTGCGTACCGAGCGTTAAGACCACCGGCACCTGATGTTTTTTCGCGTATTCAATCGCCTGCATCGTAGCTTCCGGCATCGGTTCGCCGGGTTTGCTGCGCAACAGATAGGACGTCAGCAGCAGCGCGGACGCCCCGGCAATGACCTCTTCCGGCACGCTTGAGGCGTGCAGTTCGTTCATTTTGCCCGGACTGATGGCAAACGTACGCTCGCCGGTATCGCTTATCAGCGTGAAGCAGCGGCCAATTGCGCCATCCACGCCTTGCAGGTAATTGAGATCAACACGGCTGGAGGTGTTACAAAGATACCGGTAGGCGTAATCGCCAATCTTCACGTTGCTGCACATCACGCCGAGCAGGACGGAACGGTCATCGGCCAGCACGGAGTAGTTGTGCAAGGTATTGCCGACGGTACCGCCCGCAAACTGATGAGAAATGAGATCATGACTTCTCAGTTCCTGATAAAGCGCTTCCGACATTTCATCATTCAGAATGTTGGATTCGCCGGGCGTCAGCCCGTAGCGGGCCACAAAACTTTCATCAACGCGCGCTTCAATATCGACCATGGTCTGGTCGATACCCACGATATAAGACGCGCCGCCTTCGGATTCCGGCTGCATCTCCTGCAACATGGAGTCACGCAATAAGGGGTCACGTGCGCTGACCGGAAAATAGTGTTTAGACTTACGTTTACCAGGAAATTTCATTCATTGTTCTCGGGAAATTCAAAAAGCTCAGGCTTCAGTCAGAAGTGCTGAGTGACCAGCTGTTGCAGCAAATCGATATGCTCGGGCTGGTCGTTTAAGGCGTCAATATATTCGAAGCGCTCGCCGCCTGCATGAATAAAAATCTCACGGTTCTCTTCTTTGATTTCTTCCAGCGTCTCCAGACAGTCCGCCGCAAAGCCCGGGCAGATAATCTGAATGTGCTTAACGCCCTGAGCCGGAAGGCCTTTCAGCGTTTCATCGGTATACGGCGTCAGCCAGGGTTCGCGGCCAAAGCGCGACTGGAACGTCAGCATAATTTTGCCGGCGGGAAGTTGCAGCGCCTCGGTCAGCGCCTGCGCCGTTTCATGGCAGCGTTTTTCATAATCATCGCCTTCCGCTACAAAACGTTTCGGTATCCCGTGGAAGGACAATACCAGACGATCCGGTTCACCATGCTGAGCAAATGAACGTTCGATGCTGGCTTTCAGCGCAGAAATGTACGCCGGATGCGTGGCGTAATCGCGGATAAAGCTCAGGGAAGGCAGGCGACGCTGGGATTTCAGCACACGCGCCACGCCGTCAAAAACGGCCGCGCTGGTGGAACAGGAATATTGCGGGTACAGCGGCAGAACCACCATTTTCGTTACGCCCTGCGCCAGCAATTTTTCAATCGGCTCTTTCATGCCCGGCTTGCCATAACTCATCGCCAGTTCCACCGGCGTCCCCGGCAGACGCTCTGCCAGTGCCTTTTGCTGACGGCGGCTGAACACCATCAGAGGCGAACCTTCTTCCATCCAGACCGCTTTATACAGTTTAGAAACGCGCGGAGAGCGCAGGGGCAAAATCACGAAATTCAGAATAGGCCACCACAGCAGACGTGGGGTATCCACAACGCGGATATCACTCAAAAACTCAGCCAGATATTTTTTAACGGCCTGCGGAGTTGGTGCTTCCGGTGTCCCGAGATTGACCAGAAGGACACCGAATTTGGTCTGCGTCATGCGGAATTTCCTAAATTGAAGGCCCTGAAGCCAGTGTGAAAAGATGGGCGCCGCCGTTTAACTGAGACATGGCAAAGTGGCGCACGTCATTGTAGCGAAAACAAAGACAATCGGAACAACGGCAATAGCTATCAATGCGAATTGTTATTAATTACCCGTCATACTTCGGGTTGCAGAAAAACAAACGGGGCGACCGAAGTCACCCCGTGATAGTGCAGAACTTGCGAGAATTAGCCTAAAATTTTAGCCAGTTCATCACGTACTGCGGAAACTTGCTGTGTGCCGTCAATTTTGACGTATTTGGTGTTACCCGCTTCTGCTTCTTTGCTGTAGTAGGAAATCAGCGGCTCAGTCAGCTCATGGTATTCCACCAGACGTTTACGCACGGTTTCTTCCTGATCGTCTTTACGGATGATCAGTTCTTCGCCAGTGACATCGTCTTTGCCTTCAACTTTCGGCGGGTTGTACTGGATGTGATACACGCGGCCAGAGCCCGGGTGTACACGACGGCCAACGATACGGTCAACGATCAGTTCATCCGGCACATCGAATTCCAGCACGTAATCCACGCTGATGCCTGCGTCTTTCATGGCGTCAGCCTGCGGGATCGTGCGCGGGAAACCGTCTAACAGGAAACCGTTGCGGCAATCTTCCTGCTGAATACGTTCTTTCACCAGTGCGATAACCAGTTCATCGGTCACCAGTTTACCGGCATCCATAATCTCTTTTGCTTTCTTGCCGAGCTCACTTCCGGCCTTCACAGCGGCGCGCAACATATCACCGGTAGAAATCTGAGGAATACCAAATTTCTCCATGATGAATTGAGCCTGAGTACCCTTACCTGCGCCCGGAGCGCCCAGCAGAATGATACGCATTGCGTAAATCCCCTTGCATGTAATTATTATGAATCTCGAAAACCGGTCAACCATACCATTCTGAGCACTTTTGCTCAAGGAACAACCCCTGCGGGCACCGGGTTAACGCAACGGAAAACGCAGCGCCCATAAAAAAAGGGCCTCGTTTTCACGATGCCCTTTTCAGTGTTATTTCAGCCAATTATGCCTGCAACAGCGTATTCATGCGGCGGATAAACAGGTTTGGATCTTCCAGCGTACCGCGCTCAGCAAACAGCGCCTGATCCAGCAGCAGTTCAATCCATTCGCTGAACTGGTCTTCGTCAGCCACATCCGACGCGCGTTTCACCAGCGCGTGTTCCGGGTTCAGCTCAAAGATGTATTTCACTTCCGGCGCGTCCTGACCGGCAGCGGCGAACAGTTTTGCCATCTGCGTGGTCATTTCATCGGCACCGGTGGTGACGATAGCTGGCGTGTCGGTCAGACGGTGCGTCAGACGCACTTCTTTCACGCGATCGCCCAGCAGCGTTTTCACACGTTCAACGAACGGCTCCAGCGCTTTCTCAGCTTCTTTCTGCTCTTCGCTTTCGTCAGCCAGTTTGTCGAGCGTGTCGTCGGCTTTGCTGACGGACTGGAAGGTTTTGCCATCGAACTCAGTCAGATAGCTCATCATCCATTCGTCGATGCGGTCAGACAGCAGCAGAACTTCAATGCCTTTTTTGCGGAACAGTTCCAGGTGCGGGCTGCTCTTAGCGGCGGCATAGCTGTCAGCGGTGATGTAATAAATCTTGTCCTGACCTTCCACCATGTTCGCCACATACTCTTCCAGCGACAGTGTTTGCGCGCTGTTGTCATTGCGGGTGCTGGCGAAACGCAGCAGTTTGGCGATCGCTTCTTTGTTCGCGCCGTCTTCTGCCGGGCCTTCTTTCAATACCAGACCAAACTGTTTCCAGAATTGCAGGTATTTTTCGTTGTCGTCTTTGGCCAGTTTTTCCAGCATTTGCAGAACACGCTTGGTCAGCGCGCTGCGCAGGTTCTGGGTAATACGGCTGTCCTGAAGGATTTCACGCGAAACGTTCAGCGGCAGATCGTTGGAATCTATCAGGCCCCGCACGAAACGCAGGTAGTTCGGCATGAACTGCTCGGCTTCGTCCATGATGAACACGCGCTGAACATAGAGTTTCAGGCCGTGTTTGTGATCACGGTTCCACATGTCCCACGGTGCCTGCGAAGGGATGTACAACAGGCTGGTGTATTCCTGTTTACCTTCAACGCGGTTATGGCTCCAGCTCAGCGGATCGCTGAAGTCATGGGAAATGTGTTTGTAGAATTCTTTATATTCTTCATCGGTGACTTCGGCTTTACCACGGGTCCACAAAGCCTGCGCTTTGTTGATTTGCTCCCAGGTCACGGTGCCGTCTTCTTCGTTGCGGGTTTCGACTTCAACCGGCAGCGCAATGTGGTCGGAATATTTGCTGATGATGGAGCGCACGCGCCAGTCATCCAGGAACTCGTCCTGATCTTCACGCAGGTGCAGGGTAATTTCGGTCCCGCGATCGGCTTTTTCGATGTCTGCCAGGGTGTACTCGCCTTCACCGGCGGATTCCCAGAACACGCCTTCATCAGCGCTGGCGCCCGCCGCACGGGTACGCACGGTCACTTTGTCTGCCACGATGAAGGCAGAGTAGAAGCCCACACCAAACTGGCCGATCAGCTGGCTGTCTTTAGCCTGTTCTGAACCGACAGATTGCAGGAAAGCCTTGGTGCCGGATTTCGCGATAGTCCCGAGGTTGTCGATGACTTCATCGCGGGTCATCCCGATGCCGTTATCGCTCAGCGTCAGGGTGCGTTTTTCTTTATCAAACGCCAGACGCACATGCAGCTCGCCGTCGCCTTCATACAGTTCAGGCGTAGACAGCGCACGGAAGCGCAGTTTGTCAGCGGCATCGGAAGCGTTAGAGATTAACTCGCGCAGGAAAATTTCTTTGTTTGAATACAGAGAATGGATCATCAGATGAAGCAGTTGTTTTACTTCAGACTGGAACCCGCGTGTCTCTTGTCCTTTCATACTCATCAAATTACCTCAATCCAGATACTGTTAGTGACCAAATCAGACGTTGAGGAGTAAGTGGGGTTATGGACCGGGGTTTTCAAGCATAAGGAAAAATTTTTAAGAAGAAATGCAGAGGGATAGCAGAAATTAAGCCGGGGCAGCAAGGTGCGCCCGGCGATAACAGTCAGAACCGGAAGGGATTGCGTCCGGCGAGGGAATGCGACAGCGTGGTGCCGTCAACCATATCCAGTTCGCCGCCGACCGGCACACCGTGCGCGATACGGCTCGCCAGCACGCCATACTGGCCGCACATTTCTGCGATGTAGTTAGCGGTCGCTTCACCTTCAACCGTCGGGTTAGTCGCCAGAATCACTTCCTGAATGTTTTCACTCTCAAGACGCTCTTCCAGACGGCCTAAACCAATATCGTCCGGCCCGATGCCATCCAGCGGTGACAGGTGGCCCATCAGCACAAAATAGCGACCGGAAAACTGACCGGTTTGTTCTATCGCGTGAATGTCCGCCGGGCTTTCGACCACGCAAATCTGGCCGTTCTCTTTACGCCGTGGATTGGCGCAAATCGTACAGATTTCCTGCTCGGTAAAAGTACGGCAATCGGCACAGTGACCGATTTCAGACATGGCGCGCGTTAAAGACTGCGCCAGCCGCATTCCGCCGCTGCGATCACGTTGCAGCAGCTGGAATGCCATACGCTGCGCTGACTTCGGGCCAACGCCCGGCAGGCAACGCAACGCCTCCATTAAAGATTCAAGGAGAGGGCTGGTTTGCATCAGAATGGCATCTTAAAGCCTGGTGGCAATTGCATGCCGCCAGACACCGCTGCCATTTTTTCTTTCTGAGTTTCGTCGATACGACGAGCCGCATCGTTGAACGCCGCAGCGATCAGATCTTCCAGCATGTCTTTATCGTCTTCCAGCAGGCTTGGATCGATTTCAACGCGACGCACGTTGTGCGCACCGTTGATGGTGATTTTCACCAGGCCAGCGCCTGATTCACCGGTGACTTCCAGCTGAGCGATTTCCGCCTGAGCTTGTTGCATTTTTTCCTGCATTTGCTGGGCCTGTTTCATCAGGTTACCAATGCCGCCTTTTCCAAACATAGTCTTCTCTCTCAGCAATGGCCGCGTCACAACCGCGGCGTTTAAATAGGGCGAATACTTTCTTCATCCAGCTCTGCATCGAAGAAACGACGCAAAGTCTGAATGTTGTTATCCGCAATAATAGACTGACGCGCCTGCGCCAGCTTTTCTTCATAAATGGCCTGACGCCATTCCAGCGGCGTTTTCACCGCCAGATTATCATCTTCCACTACGGTCAGTTCAACCGGAGTCTGATGCAGTGCCGATAAGGCATCCGACAGTACTTTCTGCGCCGACGGTGAATTCAGGTGCTTTTGCGATGAACGCAGATGCAGGCAAATTTTGCCCGGCTCGGGTTGCTCACAAAATGCATTCAGTGCCAGCTGTTGTACCAGTTTTGGCATTGGCATCTGGCTAATCTGAGCGGCCCAGGCGTCACGTTCAATAGCTTCTTCGGCGAGACGCGAAGCCAGTTCCGGCGATTTTTCATGTTCCAGCGCGGCACGTAATGCTTTTGGCGTGGCGACCGGTTCCGGCGCTTCTTCCGGTTCGTTCTGCGCAACCCAGCGGTACGCCTCTTCTTTTACCGGCGCAGCGGGTTCTTTCTTCACGCTGGCCATTGTCTGCGCACGTTCAGTCACCGAAGCGAGGCGCTCCAGTGCTGAATTTGCCGGCCGCGCTTTTCCTGGCGCTGCCGGCTCAGCTTTTTTTGGGGTGGTACTCCCCTGCCTGAGCAACTGAGTTCGCGCCTGCAAAAGCTGGGCGGTGGTGTCCGGCATCTGCGCCGGTTCCGCATTGCCCTGCGACGGCGGTGACGAATAATTCTGTGGAGCTTGCGGAGCCTGAGGCGCGTTGTACGGCGCGGCGGACTGCGCCGGTGCCTGTGGTGGAACGTACGCAGGAGCCGCCACCGGCACCGGCGCCGGTTCTGCAATAATCACTTTCGGATGGAAGGCCAGCGCGCGCAGCAACGTCATTTCAACGCCCATGCGTTTGTCCGGCGCATACGCCAGCTCTTTGCGGCCAATCAGTAATGTCTGGTAGTAAAGCTGGACGTCGGCTGGTGGAATCACCCGCGCCAGCTCACGCAAACGTTGTTCGATCGCGGCGTAATGGTTGTCGAGGACGGAAGGTAACAGCTGAACCATCGCAATGCGGTGCAGTAATGCCAGCGTTTCCACCAGCAGATTTTCCCAGTCCACGCCACGCGATGCGGCCTGTTCCACCTGCGCCATCATCTGGCCGCCGTCCGCACTGACCAGCGCTTCAAGCATGGCCAGCGGTTGTTCGTCGTCAAGCGTACCGAGCATCTGCGCTACGGTTTCTGTCGTCACCGCGCCCTGCCCCATGGCGATGGCCTGGTCGGTAAGGCTCAGCGCATCACGCATACTGCCGTCCGCCGCGCGAGAAAGCAGTTGAAGCGCACGCGGTTCAGTCGTGATGGTTTCTTCAGTTAAAACGTGTTCGAGCTGTTTGCGGATCTGTTCAGCGTCCAGCGCCTTCAGATGGAACTGCAAACAACGCGATAAAATAGTGACCGGTAATTTTTGCGGATCGGTGGTCGCCAGCAGGAATTTCACGTGCTCCGGCGGCTCTTCGAGCGTCTTCAACAGCGCATTAAAGCTGTGGCGCGAGAGCATGTGGACTTCGTCAATCAGGTAAACCTTGAAGCGGCCACGAGCCGGTGCGTATTGCACGTTATCCAGCAATTCGCGGGTATCTTCAACTTTGGTGCGGGAAGCGGCGTCGATTTCGATCAGGTCAACAAAACGGCCCTGCTCGATTTCGCGGCAGTTTTCACAAACGCCACAAGGTGTGGACGTGATGCCCGTTTCGCAGTTGAGCCCTTTCGCCAGCAAGCGGGCAATAGTGGTTTTCCCCACGCCGCGGGTACCGGAAAACAGGTAAGCGTGATGGATGCGCCCGAGCGACAGGCCATTAGCCAGTGCGGTCAGCACATGTTCCTGTCCGACGACGTCGGCAAAAGTTTGGGGGCGCCACTTACGGGCAAGAACCTGATAGCTCATTAATACCGGGAAAGTCAGGGGATCATGAAGGCAATGCTATCACAGCCTCGCCTGAGCAGGCGAGGCTTGTCTGGATCAATGCCCGTCGAAAGAAACCAGGCTGTAGCAGTTGATGCTTAAATCGTTGAGGCGTTTTTCACCGCCGAGTTCCGGCAGGTTGATGATGAACGCGGCGTCGGTTACTTCCCCACCCAGACGGCGGATCAGTTTCGCGGTGGCTTCAATCGTGCCACCTGTTGCCAGCAAATCGTCGATCACCAGAATTTTTTCGCCAGGCTGAATAGCATCAACGTGGATTTCAAGGCTGTCAGTACCGTATTCAAGATCATACGTTTCGCTGATAGTTTTACGCGGTAATTTACCTGGCTTGCGAACGGGGACAAAACCCACGCCCAGAACCAGGGCAACCGGTGCGCCAAACAGGAAACCCCGTGCTTCGGTGCCGACCACTTTGGTCACACCGGCGTCGCGGTAACGATCGGCCAGTAACTGAATGCTTGCAGCATAAGCTTTCGGGTCTTCCAGCAAGCTGGTGACGTCACGGAACAGTATGCCTGGCTTAGGATAGTCAGGGATGGTCTTAATACTGTCTTTAATAAACTGTAGCTGCTGTGCGGTAGCGGTCATAATGTTAATTGCCTGATAAAGCTGCTGTTCATACTTAAACGCGGGCGGTCAAATGTCCCCCGTCACGCTCATATAAAGCATGCCGTTTAAGGAAGGAAATTGGGAGCGCACCGACGTACGAGATGCCCAAATCTATGCAAAGCTGCTTTAAAAAGCAACCCGCAGCCGGACATGATCACCTTTTTTATTGCTCAAGGTCAACCACTGGTAATCGCCACATCATGATCAGCAACATAAACATCATGCAGACCAATAAAATACGCACCCATAATAGCGGGACAAAATAAATCGAAATGGCGAAAGTCACTGCGATCAGGATCACTGCTTTGGGTTTTGCCCCTTTTGGCAACGCACGATGTTGCTGCCAGTGGCGAAGGTAACCGCCAAACCATGAACGATAGAGTAACCACTGGTGGAAGCGTGGCGATGATCGGGCGAAACACCAGGCGGCGAGCAGCAAAAAAGGCGTCGTTGGTAGCAACGGTAAGACGACACCCAGTGTGGCCAGCACGACACATACCCAGCCACCGATAATCAACAGAACACGTTTCATGGAGAGGTTAAGGTTTTAGAATGAGGAAAGATGTGTCCCAGTGTAAACAAGTGTGAGATTGCTGTCATATCCGGGTGAGACTTGTATCGCCGGGGGTTACAGGTAAGCTAGGCGCGTCATCCAAGGAGAGTCGCCGTGAGCACAGAACGAATTTTACATGTCCTTGATCAGCAGATAGAAACGCTGGCGCGGGAAATTGAGCCGATTGGCCACGTTTCGGCTTCTCAGGCGCGCTTTGATGTCGCCCTGTTTTCAACCAAAGGCACCCGTCTGCGGGATTATCTGGCTGAAATAAAAATCAATTTGCAGCAACTGAATCAGGAAGTTGTCGAAAAGCGTTCAGCGCAGGTGGCTTTTATTGCCGAACGACTGGTGGCGCAAATTACCGCCATGCAGCGCGAACTGGCGACGCAAACATTGCGGAAAACGCACCAGACGCCGGAACGCAAAAGCCATGATAACTATACGCGACTGGCGGAAACTCAGCAGTTTGAGCGCCGTCTGGTGGCAATGATTGAAGACCGGGAAACGACGCTCGGACAACTGGCTACTTTCGCCGATCAGCAGCGGGTACAGAAAGAACTGGCTGCACTGGAAGGCCGTCTGATGCGTTGTCGTCAGGCGCTGGCTAAAATTGAGAGACAAATCGAGCGTCAGGAAAAAGGTTTTTGAATCTTTATCACATTTTTTGAATCCGGCATTCAGAGCCCGCCTTTTCTTATCTATAATGATAAGTCCAAAACCTGCTTCTAATAATGTTGGCTAATATGTCAGTAGAAAATGCGCCCCCCGAACTTCAGCTTGCTGTCGATCTGATTTACCTGCTTGAGTGCAATGAAATTGCGCCCGAGACGGCTCTTGCAGCACTGGAAATCGTTCAGCGTGATTATCAGGAAAAGCTGAAAAACAGCAAAAACACGCTTTCTATCAGTTATCTCTAAGCCGTCCGCCCGGCTGCCTGTTTCAGGGGAATCCGTCGCTTTCCCCTGAATTGTCCGGCGGTAATCAGCTCTGCGGCAGCGCGTCCGGTTCATCTCCCGGTTGTCTCAGCGACCGCTTCAGTTCCTGCACTTCATTCCCGTCCTGGTTATGCAAATACACTTCCAACTGATTGAAGGCGATATTGATGTCGTTTTCGCGGCAAAGTTTATCAATGCTGCGGTTAAGCTCATCGACGGTATAACTGCGATCCCCCAGTTCACGGACATAAACCCGCAGTTCGTGATCCAGCGTGCTGGCACCGAAATTCAGGAAAAACACCAGCGGCGAAGGATCACTCATCACGCGCGGATTCTCATGCGCCGCTTGCAATAAGATGTCTTTCACTTTGTCGAGATCGGATCCGTAGGCCACACCGATTTTGATCAGCACGCGGGTCACGGTGTCGCTCAGCGACCAGTTGATCAGCCGCTCAGTAACGAATGCTTTGTTCGGGATGATCACTTCTTTGCGGTCAAAGTCGATAATCGTCGTCGCGCGGATACGGATGCGGCTGACCGTGCCCGAGAACGTACCGATAGTAACGGTATCGCCAATACGCACCGGGCGTTCAAACAATATGATCAGACCCGATACGAAGTTGGCGAAAATCTCCTGCAAACCAAAGCCCAGCCCGACCGACAGTGCTGCCACCAGCCACTGCAATTTATCCCAGGAAACGCCGAGCGATCCGAGTGCGGTTATCGCGCCAATCACCGTAATCGAATAAGTCAGGATCGTGGTGATGGCGTACGAGGTCCCCTGCCGCAGTTGGAGGCGCGAAAGCACCACAACTTCCAGCAATCCCGGCAAGTTGCGCGTTAAAACATACGCCACTATCACCGCCAGGAATCCAAGCAATAAATTCCCCAGTGTGACCGTTTGTTGCGTCACGGTTCCGGCCACTGTGCCGGAGTAATGCCACAGTGAAATGCTGTCGAGATAGGAAATCACCGTCAGTAAATCAGACCAAATCCAGTAAAACACGGTGGCAAAGATGAAGAACAACACCATGGTGGTCAGCCGCAAAGACTGCTGGTTAATCTGATCCAAGCCCAGCGGCGGCTCTTCTTCTACCGGTTCACTCCCTTCCGCGCCCTCTTTCGCAGCGGCAGTCTGCCGCCTTGCCAGCGCACGGCGATAAGCCAGCCGTCGCGCCGCCACACTCAGTCCTCGCAGCGCGGTGAGATACATGATGTTCCAGAAAATCAGCAGATAAAGGCTGTCAATCCAGCGACCTGCAAGACGTAGCGTGGTGTAGAAGTAGCCGGTGACGACCAGCCCTGTCAGGAAAACCGGTGCCAGCGCAATAGCCGTGACCATCACGAGACGAATGCTGTGAGAATCTTTTTCACGCCAGCCGTCGCGGGCAATCGGGAAGACCAGCACGCTCAGCGCCAGTAAGGTCAGGAATATCACTATCTGCCCGATGATGTCGTCCACCAGCCCCAGCGGCGCTTTTTCACCGCGTACCGACCAGAAGATCAGCGGCAACATTACCAGGCTCAGGCGGATCACCGAACGCCGGTAATGTGCGCATGTGGCAACCGGCGTATTAAAGTGGCGTTCATTAATGCCGCCCGGTTTGAGCATCCGGTAGCAAAAGCCCATCACAAACTGGAAGACGGCCAGCCGCTGCGCCAGCGTCCATAAAAAATCACTCGAATCAATATCGCATTGTGAAAGCCAGTAGCCGATGCCCAGCGTCAGAAACACACCCGGCAGCACATTGAGCGCGAGAAGAATCAGCGCCTGCGGCGTGTGCAGCTGGCTGTCACGCTTGAGTTGCCCGACATCATTACTCAGAGATTCGATGCGCTGGTTGATATATTTCCGGCGCCAGAGTAAAAGCAGAATGACCAGTAAAACCGGGATCGTGGCGGGCAATGAATGCAGCGCGCCCATCATCAGCTCGCCGCGCGGGAAATTAAAACTCAGACTGCTCAGCTGGTTTTTCACATCGTCAGGCAGCGACTTTATGAATTCCCAGTTCATCGGTTTGTTGCTGCTCACCCAGAAAATCTGCTGCGTCAGCGTTTCGGTCAGCGACTGGTTAATACTTATCAGTTGCTGCTGGTTAATCTGCAAATTGATTGCCAGAGAAAGCTGATTTCCGAGCTGTTTATTCAGTTGATCGAGCAGTTCACGGCGCATGTCCACAATTTGATCGAGCGCGTCGCTGATATCTTCGTTAATGTTTTCTTTGCTGGTGGCGACGACGCCCTGAATGTAACTGTCGCCCTGGAATAACGCGTCACGCTGCTGGTTAATGGTGAACTGTTCAAGGCGTAAATCGGCAATGTGCGCACTCATGTCAGTGATTAGGCCGGACGGCGGAATAGTATTTTGCTGTTGCTGATACAGGATCCGCGAAAGCAATAAGCTGCCTTTCAGTACGGTAATTTGCTCTTTAAGATCATGCTCGGCCTGCGCAGAACGGTCGAGCCAGTTTTTTACCGTGATATTTTTCTGAACCAGCTGGTTGCCTTCTTCCGTGGCGGCAATCAGACGTTCGCTGAGCTTGCGGTTAATTCCCAACTCCTGCGCCACCAGCGGGTCGTTCTGAATGTTCGAGGTATCGTCCGGCGTCTGGGCTTCTTTCGCCGTCCGCTCGGACAAAATCAGTCGCTTGCCATTTACCACTTCCTGCAATAACTGCGCGGTATGTTCGAGCTGGTTAATGTGCGCGTTGGTGTAGTCACGTTGCTTTTGGAGTAAATCCTGCAACGTGGTGTTGGCCTCGAGGCTTTTGCGCTGTAAATCAATCTGTGCACTGAGCAAGGCCTGCTGCGTCACCAGCATCGTTTGTTGTGTATTGCGAAGGTCCTGTTGCCCCGGCGACATTCCGTTGAGCTGATTACGGATTTTCTGAATCGCCAGAGAATAGCTGTACATCGCGTTCTGCACGCGTTCGGGCTGGGTTTGCAGCGAAATCAGCTGGGTGTTGAACGTCGACAAATCTTCCTGAGAGGACTGGAGATCGTCGAGCGTATCATTGAGGCGATTCTCCAGCTGACGCAGCGACAACGCGGAAAGCTGCGCTTTATCCACGTCATCTTTGGTGCTGTTTTTTAACTGATCAAGCCCGTCCATCGCAACACGCAGTTTCTGCGGCGCTTCGGCAACCTGCTGATGAAGCTGAGTGACATCCTGTTTAACCCGATCTAACGCATCCAGATATTCCAGCGTGTGAATCAAATCCTGCTGCGACAATTTATCTACCGGCGTCAGGTTCTTCTGCCGGTTTAACGCATCCAGCTGATTTTGGACTTCATTGCGGGTCGGAATATCGTTGCTGGCGGCATGACCGGGAAGGGAAAATATCAATATTGAGAGATAAATCACGAGCGTGAAAACGCGCCAAATCCCATTTTTTTTCAGGACAGAAACGTTGTCTGAAGGAACGGCCATACACCGGATAAACATACGTCAGCTTCAACTCATTTGCCGAATGAATAATATAAGGATGACAATAGCAGCGTTCGACTTTAAAGGAAGGAGAAAAGCGTTTCTGAATACAACATCAGAAAGTGAAATTTTTGGGCTGAGGTGTCAATAAAGATTGCAGACTTATTAATTGCGAGAAAACGATTACACGGTTTTGGTCGGGAGAACCAGGAAAGAGGAGTGGCGCAGCATGTCGAGATAAGTGTCCACAAACCGCTCAGCATTACTTTGTAAATCAAAGCTTTCGGGGATAAATAACCAGTTTTCCATCAGCCCGGTCAGGTAAGCCCGCAAAATAACGGCGGCCTGACGGGTATCCAGTGTGGCAGGTAATTGTTTTTCTTTAATACATCTCTCAAGAATACGTTCAATTTTACCGTATCCTTCCATATAGAGGGATTTTCTGGCTTCATGAACGGACGTCATCTCCCCAACAAATTCACATTTATGGAATATAATTTCCATCAATGCTTTACGCTGAGGATCAGTGACCGTGGCGACCAGAATGTAAATCAGGATTTCACGCAAAATACGCAGTGGATTATTCGGAAACTTTGTCTGATACTCTAGTTCGAGTACTTTAATCTGGGACTCATAGGCCTCCCAAATCGCGTTAAACAGTTCCACTTTGTTCCTGAAATGCCAATAAATTGCGCCCCGTGTCACACCGGCTGCATTCGCAATATCAGTCAGTGATGTCGACGATACCCCTCGGGCAGAAAACTCACGCACAGCCGCATCCAGTATGTGTTGCCTGGTCTCCAGCGCCTGTGATTTGGTTTTTCGTGCCATAGGATTATCTTTCAGGGGAGTTTGATTTACATACATTCTTGAATGTATGTAACATAGCATGCACATACTAAGAGCGCAGCAATGGATTTTAAGTCTTGTGATCCATTGGACAATTTGAAATCGGACACTTGAGGTTTATTTATGAACAAAAACAGAGGGTTAACGCCTCTGGCGGTAGTTCTGATGCTATCCGGAAGTTTAGCACTTACAGGATGTAACGATAAAGACGCCCAAAAAGGTGCGCCGCAAGCCCCTCAGGTAGGCGTCGTTACACTGAAAACAGAACCGCTTAATGTGACTACCGAACTTCCTGGCCGTACTGCTTCTTTCCGTATTGCTGAAGTACGTCCGCAGGTTGGCGGCATTATTCTGAAACGAAACTTCGTTGAAGGCAGCGAAATTAAAGCCGGGACCTCTTTATATCAAATTGATCCAGCCACTTATCAGGCCGCGTATGACAGCGCTAAAGGCGATCTGGTAAAAGCGCAGGCTAATGCGCAAATTTCTCGTCTTACCGTGACCCGTTACAAACCTCTGCTCGGCACTAACTACATCAGTAAGCAAGATTACGATACTGCTGTAGCAACCGCAGCGCAGGCCGATGCGGCTGTTGTGACAGCCAAAGCGGCTGTTGAAACGGCGCGTATCAATCTGGCTTACACCAAAGTGACCTCCCCTATCAGCGGACGTATTGGTATTTCCTCTGTGACCGAAGGCGCGCTGGTCTCTACCGGCCAGACAACCGCAATGGCGACCGTGCAGCAACTGGATCCTATCTATGTTGACGTGACCCAGTCGAGCAATGACTTCCTGCGTCTGAAACAGGAACTGGCTGATGGCTCCCTGAAACAGGTGGACGGTAAAGCACAGGTCAAGCTGCTGTTGGATAACGGTAAAGAATATACGCAGGCGGGTACATTAGAATTCTCTGATGTGACGGTTGATGAAACGACGGGCTCCATTACGTTGCGTGCCATTTTCCCTAACCCACAAGGTTCGTTGCTGCCGGGCATGTTCGTGCGCGCACGTCTTGATGAAGGGGTAAACAACAACGCTCTGCTGGTTCCTCAGCAAGGTATCACCCGTAACCCACGCGGTGATGCGACAGCGATGGTGGTAGGTGCTGACAATAAAGTTGAACTTCGCACTGTCACCACAACGCAGGCAATCGGCGACAAATGGGTTGTGACCGATGGCCTGAAAAGTGGCGATAAAGTTATCGTGACAGGTCTGCAAAAAATTAAGCCAGGCGTACCGGTTACTGCACAGGAAGTTGATCAAAACGCAGCAGCACCCGCTACAGCGACGAAGTCTTAATAGGAGCCGGTAATTCATGGCTAAGTTTTTTATAGATCGTCCCATCTTTGCATGGGTGATCGCCATCATCATCATGTTGGCGGGGGCACTGGCAATTCTTAAATTGCCTATTGCACAGTATCCAACCGTTGCGCCACCGGCTATCCAGCTGACCGCAACTTACCCGGGTGCGGATGCGCAGACGGTACAGGATACGGTCACGCAGGTTATCGAACAGAACATGAACGGTATCGACAACATGATGTACATGTCGTCGACCAGTGACTCTTCTGGTACGGTTCAGATCACCCTGACCTTTGCTTCTGGTACCGACGCGGATATCGCGCAGGTTCAGGTACAGAACAAACTGCAGTTGGCAACACCGTTGCTGCCGCAGGAAGTTCAGCAACAGGGTATTTCCGTTGAGAAATCGAGCAGCAGCTTCCTGATGGTAGCGGGCTTTATCTCCAACAACGGTACGATGACCCAGGATGACATCGCCGACTACGTCGGTTCGAACATCAAAGACCCGGTCAGCCGTACCGCCGGTGTGGGTGACGTTCAGCTGTTTGGTGCCCAGTACGCGATGCGTATCTGGATGGATCCGAACAAGCTGAATAACTTCCAGCTGACGCCGGTTGATGTCATCAACGCAATCAAAATTCAGAACAACCAGATTGCCGCAGGCCAGCTCGGTGGTACACCACCGGTTCCGGGCCAACAGCTGAACTCCTCTATCGTGGCGCAGACTCGTCTGAAGTCCGCTGATGAGTTCGGTAAAATCATTCTGAAAGTGAATCAGGATGGCTCTCAGGTACGTTTGAAAGATGTGGCAAAAATTGAACTCGGTGGTGAAAACTACGATGTTATTGCCCGCTTCAACGGACAACCTGCTTCTGGTTTAGGGATCAAACTGGCGACCGGCGCTAACGCCCTTGATACAGCAGCATCGGTCAAGGCAACGCTGGCTAAGCTTCAGCCATTCTTCCCGGCTGGCCTGGAAGTCGTTTACCCGTACGATACAACGCCGTTCGTTAAAATCTCGATCAAGGAAGTGGGTAAAACACTGTTCGAAGCTATCGTTCTGGTGTTCCTCGTCATGTTCCTGTTCCTGCAAAACTTCCGCGCAACGCTGATCCCAACCATCGCGGTTCCGGTCGTATTGCTCGGTACATTTGCGATTCTGGCAGCATTCGGATACTCGATAAACACGCTGACGATGTTCGGGATGGTGCTTGCGATAGGCTTGCTCGTCGATGATGCCATCGTGGTGGTAGAAAACGTCGAGCGCGTGATGGTCGAAGACGGCCTGCCGCCAAAAGAAGCCACCAAGAAATCCATGGAGCAAATCCAGGGTGCTCTGGTCGGTATCGCGATGGTGCTGTCCGCAGTATTCATCCCGATGGCCTTCTTCGGCGGTTCTACCGGTGTTATCTACCGTCAGTTCTCCATCACTATCGTTTCGGCCATGGTGTTGTCTGTTCTGGTGGCGATGATCCTGACGCCAGCGCTGTGTGCGACCATGCTTAAGCCGGTTGCCAAAGGCGAGCATCACGAGAAGAAAGGCTTCTTCGGCTGGTTTAACAAGAAATTTGAGCAAAGCACGCATCACTACACCGACAGCGTAGGCAACATTCTGCGCAGCACCGGTCGTTATCTGGTGATTTATCTGCTGATCGTTGTCGGCATGGCGTTCCTGTTTATTCGCCTGCCAACCTCCTTCCTGCCGGAAGAAGACCAGGGCGTATTCCTGACCATGGCGCAGTTGCCAGCAGGTGCGACGCAGGAACGTACGCAGAAAGTGCTCGATGAAGTCAGCAATTACTACCTGACCAAAGAAAAAGCCAACGTAAACTCCGTGTTTACCGTTAACGGCTTTGGCTTTGCAGGTCGTGGTCAGAACACCGGTATCGCGTTCGTCAGTCTGAAAGACTGGTCTGAACGTGGCGGAGCTGAGAACAAGGTTCCTGCGATTGCAGGCCGTGCAATGGGCGCTTTCAGTACCATCAAAGATGCGCTGGTGTTCCCGTTCAACTTACCGGCAATTGTTGAGTTAGGTACGGCAACTGGCTTCGACTTCCAGCTGATTGACCAGGCTAACCTTGGGCATGACAAACTGACCCAGGCACGTAACCAGTTGCTGGGCATGGTTGCTCAACATCCTGACTTACTGACTCAGGTTCGTCCAAACGGTCTGGAAGATACACCACAGTTCAAAATCGAAATTGATCAGGAAAAAGCAACGGCTCTTGGCGTTTCAATTTCCGACATCAACACCACATTAGGTGCATCGATTGGTGGTAGCTACGTCAACGACTTCATCGACCGTGGTCGTGTGAAGAAGGTGTACGTACAAGCTGAAAACAAATATCGCATGCTGCCTTCCGATATTAATAATCTGTATGTCCGTGGCAGCGCAGGCCAGATGGTACCGTTCTCCGCGTTCTCGAGCGCGAAATGGGAATACGGTTCACCGCGTCTGGAACGTTATAATGGTCTGCCTTCGATGGAAATCCTGGGTCAGCCAGCACCGGGTAAAAGTAGTGGTGATGCGATGGCAATGATGGAGTCTCTGGCTTCTAAACTGCCAAACGGTATCGGCTTTGACTGGACTGGTTTGTCTTATCAGGAACGTCTGTCAGGTAACCAGGCTCCGGCACTGTACGCCATCTCACTGATTGTCGTCTTCCTGTGTCTGGCGGCGTTGTATGAAAGCTGGTCTATACCGTTCTCGGTTATGCTGGTAGTGCCGCTCGGTGTGGTCGGTGCGCTTCTGGCCGCGACAATGCGTGGCCTGAGCAACGACGTTTACTTCCAGGTAGGTCTGTTGACCACCATCGGGTTGTCCGCGAAGAACGCCATATTGATTGTCGAATTCGCCAAAGACCTGATGGATAAAGAAGGTAAAGGTCTCATCGAATCAACTCTGGAGGCGGTTCGTATGCGTCTGCGTCCGATTCTGATGACCTCACTGGCCTTTATCCTCGGTGTAATGCCGCTGGTTATCAGCTCCGGTGCAGGTTCCGGTTCTCAGAACGCCGTAGGTACCGGCGTAATGGGCGGGATGATCACTGCAACACTGCTGGCGATTTTCTTTGTTCCGGTCTTCTTCGTGGTGGTTCGCCGCCGCTTTGGTAAGAAGAACGAAGACATCGAACATACCCACAAAGTAGAGCATCCGACGCTGTAAGAGGATACGCTCCATAGAAAAGGCCGCTTATGCGGCCTTTTTTTTCGCCTGAGTCTTGAACCGGAAAACAGATGGGTGCATAATTATTGTTATAGTATAACATAACATTTCGAGGCATTATGAAACCCGCTATACATCCTGCGTATCGCACCGTGGTTTTTCACGACACCAGCGCAGACGAATATTTCAAAGTCGGTTCAACCATTTCTACTGACCGGACCATTGAACTGGAAGGCGCAACCTATCCGTATGTGACTATCGAAGTCTCTTCAGCGTCACATCCGTATTACACCGGCAAGCAGAAAGAATATTCCAAAGAAGGCAGCACCGCGCGCTTCAATCAGCGCTTTGGCAGCTTCCTCGGTAAGAAATAAACAACTCCAGGGAAAATGAAATGCAGGTTCTCAGTTCATTACGTTCAGCTAAAAACCGACATCCGGATTGCCGCGTAGTCCGTCGTAAAGGCCGGATTTATGTGATTTGTAAAAGTAATCCACGCTTCAAAGCGGTACAGGGTAAAAAGAAGAAACGTTAATATTTTCTGCCAGCCCGTTTACCCATAAAACAAAAGCCCCGCCGCTTGCCCGACGGGGCTTTTTCTATGATTAAGACATGATGTAAACCTCCCCACAGTATGACCGTGAGGAGGGAAATCTTATTTCATGCTGGCGACAATCGTCTCAACGTTATGCTTGAACGCTTTCACATAAGTCGTTGCCGGACCTTGCGGGCCTGACAATGCTTCCGGATACAACTCTCCACCCGGTTGCGCCCCGCTGGCAGCAGCAATCTGCTTCACCAGACGTGGATCGGTTTGGTTCTCGATGAAGTAAGTTTTCACTTTCTCTTCTTTAATCTGCTTAATCAGTGAAGCCACACCACTGGCGCTGGCTTCCGCTTCGGTAGAAAAACCGACCGGAGCCATAAAGCTGACGTGATATTCCTGACCGAAATAACCAAATGCGTCATGACTGGTCAGCACTTTACGTTTTGACTGAGGGATACCGGTGAATTCCGTTTTCGCCCAGGCATCCAGCTTTTGTAACTGCTCAATGTAAGCCGTGCCGCGCTGGCGGAAATAATCCGCATCTTCCGGATCGGCTTTGATCAGCGCATTCATCACATTGGTCGCGTAAATCACGCCGTTCGCCATGCTGTTCCAGGCATGAGGATCGGTGATTTGCTTACCGTCTTCTTCCATCTTGCGGGAATTAACACCTTCAGAGGCCGTTACCAGATGGCCTTTATAACCGGAAGCTTTCACCAGTCGATCAATCCACCCTTCCAGCCCCAAACCGCTGACAAACACGACGTCAGACGCATTGATGGCTTTGCTGTCTTTCGGTGAAGGTTCAAAACTGTGCGGATCACCATCCGGCCCGACTAACGTCGTTACCTTAACGTGTTCGCCCCCGACTTCCTGAACGATGTCACCCAGAATAGAAAAACTGGCTACCGCGTCTACGGTTTTCGCCATTGCCAGCGGGCTCGACAGCAGGGCAGCTACTGCGAGTGATACAGGTAATACTTTCATCATGTCCCCTTAATAGTGGTACTTCTTAACAACGCGAGGCCGTTAACATCCCGCCGCGCTTTCCAAATAAAACTGAAATAAAGAAAATAACGGTCGCGCTCAGCACAATCGCCGGTCCCGCCGGCAACGATGCATAATAAGACCAGATCAGCCCTACCACGCTGGCGATGACACCAATGATCATGGCGCTCAGTAAGGTATGCGGTAAATCCCGTGCCCAGAAACGTGCGCTGGCCGCAGGCAGCATCATTAAACCGACTGACATCAGCGTGCCGAGGATCTGGAAACCGGCAACCAGATTGACGACGACCAGCGCCAGAAAAATACCGTGGATCGCCGCCAGCCATTTCCCGGCGCTGACACGAAGAAATAAGGCGTCGAAAGATTCAATCACCAGCGCGCGATAAATACAGGCCAGCACCAGCAATGACAGACTGGTGATAATGCCGACCATAATCATGGCGGAAGAATCGATGGCCAGAATAGAACCGAACAAAACGTGCAGAAGGTCGACGCTCGAGCCGCGTAGCGAAACCAGCGTGACGCCGAGCGCCAGCGAGCCGAGATAAAATCCGGCAAAACTGGCGTCTTCTTTAAGCTGCGTTCTGCGGCTCACCAGCCCGGATAACATGGCAACCGCCAGCCCTGCGATAAACCCGCCAATCCCCATTGCGACCAGCGACATGCCTGAAATCAGATAACCGATAGCGGCACCGGGCAATACCGCGTGCGAAAGTGCATCGCCGACCAGACTCATACGACGTAATAACAGGAAAACGCCCAACGGCGTGGCGCTGATTGATAATGCGATACAGGCGATTAAGGCGCGGCGCATAAAGCCGAATTCAATAAAGGGATCGGCCAGCAAATGAAAAAGCATCATGAATTTGCGACTCCCGCCGCCAGAGAGAAAGGTTCTGCCGAGACGCAGGCATGCGCCTGATGAGGGAAATGTCTGAGAACATCGTGCGCACTTCCCCACAGATTTTGGCTTGCGCTGAGATAAAGCACATGGGGAAAATGCCGGGCAACCATAGAGATGTCGTGTAAAACTGCGATCACGGTTTTACCTTCCTGATGCCACTGCGCAATGACTTTCAGCAGCAGTTCAGTCGTCTGGCTGTCGATGCCGGTAAACGGTTCATCGAGCATAATTAACGGCGCCTGCTGAACCAGCAAACGCGCGAACAACGTGCGCTGCAACTGACCGCCGGAAAGCGACCCCACAGGAAGCAGTGACATTTCTGTAATGCCGACAGTATCTAACGCCTTTGCCACCGCCGCCGCAGACTGGCGGTTAATTCCGCCAAACAAACCGCTTTGCGGCCAGCAGCCCATAGCGACCAGATCAAAGACGCTGATAGGAAATCCGCGATCCAGTTCGGCCTGCTGCGGTAAATACGCCAGCCGCGGACGTTTGCCACTGGTAAACGTAATATCGCCCGCCACAGACTGTTGCAGCCCTGCGAGTGTTTTCAGAAACGTCGATTTCCCTGCACCGTTCGCGCCGATAATGGCCGTCAGTGAACCACTTCGAAACTGCCCGTTCAACGGCATGGCAACCGCATGCCGGTCATAACCGACTTCGACATTATTAACAAAAATCATGGTAGTGAAATCGCCCAATAAATCGCAGCCCATAAAACAACGAGCACAGCCAGTACCGCAACGCAGCGTACCGGCGAAGAAAGCGTAAAGAGTGTTTTAGTCATGGCCCCTCCATTCGTTACAATATAACATCACAAACCAAACTGCAGAGCAATACGTGAACTGTTTCAGTTTTTTACCGGCTGGAGGATTTCAGCCGGTGCCCTGGCACCGAACTGCGGGCAAAAATGTCAGAAAAGGGTAAAAATTGATGTGCTGATGATAATTTTCATGAGAATCAGAAAGTTATAAAATTTCTGTCAGGTTTTTTTTTTCACTGGTCAAAACACATCCTGTTAAAAATGTGCAATAATGAAAAGGTAAGTGAGTAAGAGGTAATTACTGTTGAAGAAAATCATCCCTTACGATATTAATGAGAAAATTCTATCTCCTCAGGTACTGCAACAGATAATTGAATGCACTTTATCTGAAATTGAAGCACCGTTAATTGGGGATTTACGTTATTTCTCAGAAAATGCGCAGTATGAACCGAGTTCTTTGCAAATCGTGTCAATAACACAAATTGACAAAAACTATTATTCAATGACTTACCGTTTCCGCTGGACAGTCTTCAATGGCTGCCTGGACATTAATGCCGAAGAGTTCATGACGCAAAGTGTCACATTCCATGTAAAACCTGAGGGTTTGGAGTTTGATATAATTGAATTGAACAAAGGAACGACGGCCGACGAATTGTAAGTTTGAGTAATACGTTTGCACAGCTTTCTGAAAATGAATTATATTTAAATTACTGGCTGTATATAAATTGAGTAAACCTCCGTTCAAAGACATTGTCCTATGTAAGGGTCTTTGAAATTTTAGTAAGTTCATAGCGTTTGTAGTGAGAGCCGTTTTCTGTAAGCCACTAAGTTTTGTTGTTTACTCACAGAGTGTTATCAACACCGAATAAACCATTACGGAGGGGATGATATGGATGAGTACTCGCCTAAGCGGCACGATATCGCTCAGTTACGCTACCTGAATGAAATGTTGTACGATGAAGGAATTGCGACACTGGGTGACAGTCACCATGGCTGGGTCAACGACCCGACTTCGGCTGTAAACCTGCAGCTCAATGAACTGATTGAACACATTGCGTCTTTCGTGATGAGTTTTAAAATTAAGTATCCGGACGATACCCATTTAAGTGACCTGGTTGAAGAGTATCTGGATGATACCTACACCCTGTTCAGTAATTATGGAATTAACGATTCTGACTTGCGCCAATGGCAGAAAACCAAGAAGCGACTATTCAGAATGTTCTCAGGGGACTACATCTGTACCCTGATGAAGACTTGAGTAATAATTTATATGCAGTCATCAGATAAAAATGAAAAGGCGAAGATGAACAAAATCGACTATTTGATGCGTTTAAGAAAATGCACCACTATTGATACACTTGAACGTGTTATTGAAAAAAATAAGTACGAACTTTCCGACGATGAACTCGAATTGTTTTACTCGGCGGCAGACCATCGTTTAGCGGAGCTGACGATGAACAAGCTTTACGATAAAATCCCGGTATCCGTTTGGAAGTTTGTACGTTGATCGATAAAGTTGGGTCGAAATAACTTTCGGCCCAACGCTTATTATTTATACAAAATAACGTTAGCGTTATTTAACAATTTCTTTCAGATAATTCTCTCTGCGTTCTGTTTGATCTGGTTGTGAAATGTCTGCAAAAGAAACTGAAAACATTGTTCAGTTTTCGGCGATCTCAATGGCGCGGGTTTACGCATCATCGCTACCGTGCGGCTTAATGTCGGCTGTTGCAAATGAATCACTGTTAATTCGTCATCATTAAGCGTTGCCGTATATAACTCTGGTAATATTGCCACCGCCAGTCGCGAACGCACTAAACCATACAGTGTTTCCTGAAAATCCACACGATAACCCACACGCAAATTCAGACGATGGCTTTCAATAAGCGATGTCACCAGCCTGCTCACATTCCCCTTTGAAAACATAGCAATATCCCTTTTTGCCAGTTGTCGCCATGGAATATTATGCCCTTCTGCCAGTGCATCATCGCACCGCATCACTGCCACAAAAGGATCCTCAAGCAGAGGATAAATCGCAACAGAACCCGGCACAGTACTGTCGGTTGCGCCGATACCAAAATCCACGGAACCGTTATCAAGTTCCAGTAATAAAGCATCGTTTGTCAGGTCGTGAAATTCCACGCGCATGTCAGGGAAATATTCGGATAATAATTGCGGCACAGCAGGAAATAACAATGTACTGACCGAAGGCACAAGCCCGATACGCAAAGTCCCGTCGCCCCCCTCCCGCATAATTTGCTGCATATCATCGAATACGCCATGCGCTGTATTCAATAAGCGCTCTGCATATGGCAAAACAGCTTCGCCCTGCTCTGTCAGGCTCACGCCCTGCGCAGTCCGGTGCAACAACTTTCCGCCCAGCACCGATTCAATTTGCCGCAGAGCACTGCTCAGCGCGGGCTGACTAATTGCCAGTCGGTTCGCCGTTTCTGTAAAACTGCGCAACTGCGCGAGCGTGACAAAATACTGGATTTGCTTGAGCGAGAGTGCAGGCAACCGGCGCCAGGGTTCAGACATATATGCAGCCATTCCGCGAAAAATAGAAAACGTTTGCTCAGCATAACCGCATCTTATACACGGATAAAATAATTCATCTGTGCAAAGCCGTTTCCTCTGCCTACATTAGCCCGATAACACTGCAAATCCGGATTCTGAAATGACCGATAACATCACTTCTGCTTCCCTGCGCCAGCGGGCTGTGAGCGCTGCGTTAGGGAAAATTCCTTTCGACCGTCTTCTGATAAACGCAAAAATCATCGATATGGTGACGGGAGAAATTCGTGAAGCCGACGTCGGGATCACCGGCAATATGATTGCCAGCGTTCATCCGCGCGGAAAATTCGCGCAGGCAAGCAACATTGATGATTTATCAGGGCATTATTTGTCGCCGGGCTTTATCGATACACACGTCCATATTGAAAGCTCACATCTGCCGCCGGAAAAATACGCTGAAATCGTCGTCGCTCAGGGCACCACTACGGTGTTCTGGGATCCGCATGAACTGGCGAATGTGTTGGGCGTGCCGGGCGTTCAGTACGCCGTTCAGGCCAGCCGGAATTTGCCCTTGCGGGTGATTTGCGCAGCGCCTTCCAGCGTGCCGTCAACGCCGGGGCTGGAAATGTCCGGCGCTGATTTCAAAGGTCAGGAAATGCAGACCATGCTGAGCTGGCCAGAGGTGGCGGGCGTGGCCGAAGTCATGGACATGTACGGCGTGCTCAACGGCAGCGAGAGAATGCTTGAGATCCTTGATGCAGGAATTAATAGCGGCAAGCTGATTGAAGGCCACGCGCGCGGTCTGAAGGACGAGCAGCTGCAGGCGTATCTGGCGGCGGGCGTCACTTCCGATCACGAACTGACTTCCGCAGAAGATGCTCTCGAAAAATTACGCGCCGGTCTGACGCTTCAGATCCGTGGCTCGCATCCTTATCTTTTGCCGGATATCGCCGCCGCGTTGCTCGCGCTCCCGCATTTGTCCTCGCAAATTACATTGTGTACCGATGATGTTCCGCCAGACCATTTGCTGGAAAAAGGCGGACTTATCGCACTGATTAAACTGCTGATCTCTTACGGTTTACGCGTGGAAGACGTTTTGCGAATGGCCACGTTCAATGCCGCTATCCGGATGAAACGTTCAGATTTAGGGCTGATCGCCTCAGGCCGTACCGCTGACATTATCGCTTTCGATTCGCTTGAAAACCTGCACCCGGAAGCCGTGTACGTGGCCGGCGTTCGCGTTGCCAGAAACGGCAAACTTCTGTTTACGCCAGCTGCAGCCAGCGGCGTGGTTCCTCCGCGCGATACGATGCAACTTAAGCCGCTCAGCGAAGATGATTTCCGCCTGAAAATACCCGGTTTGAGCAGCGGTAAAGCGCGTCTGCGCAACATCAAAGGCGCCCGGTTTACACAGTGGAGCGAAGTCACGGTCAGCGTGCAGGACGGTACCGTTCAGCTTCCGGAAGGCTTCAGCCTGATTTGGGTTCAGCATCGCCACGGACGGCACGACGCAACGCCAAAAATGGCTCTGCTTGAAGGTTGGGGAGAATTGCGCGGTGCGATTGCTACGTCTTACTCGCACGATTCACACAATCTGGTGGTGATCGGCCGTGACCCTGCCGACATGACGCTGGCGGCAAACCAACTCATCGCCAGCGGCGGCGGCATGGCCCTGAGTCAGCACGGCAAGCTTCTGGCCAAAATTGAGATGCCGATTGCCGGAATGCTCTCCGACTTACCCGCAGAGCAGCTGGCAAAAGAATTTAAGAATCTGCGCGAACTCAGCGCACAGGTCGCTGACTGGGAGCCGCCTTATCGCGTCTTCAAAGCCATCGAAGGCACCTGTCTGGCGTGTAATGCAGGGCCACACTTAACCGACTTAGGCCTGACCGACGGTGGTTTACGTGAAATCGTCGATCCGGTTCTGGAAATCTGGCCGGATAACGTCTGAGTCGTTCTCAGCGCTAAAACACAAAAATGATAGCAAACACAACATTATAAAAAGCATTTCCAGGGGAGTTTGTATGAGTGAAAGTTCGGTAAAAAATGTTGCACCTGCGACTGAAGGCGGCTGGCTGGAACGCCGCTTTCAGTTACGTCAGCGCCAGACCAAAGTCAAAACGGAATGTCTGGCCGGAATAACCGGATTTCTGGCCGCGGCATATCTGCTGGTCGTTATCCCGGGATTGCTGGCGGTGGGCGGAATGGACAAAGGCGCGGCTACCACGGGCGTGATTGTGGTGTTTGTTCTCGGTTCTTTGCTGATGGCCTTTTACGCCAACCTGCCGTTTATGGTCGGCCCGGGGATTGGTGGCTCGGTTTTGGTCGGCATTACACTGGCTGGCGACGGTGTCACCTGGCCGGTCGCGCTGGGTATCGCCTGCTGGTCTGGGATTTTGTTTTTTATCATGACCGTGTTCGGCCTGCGCGAAATTGTCACCCGCTCGGTTCCGCAGTCGATCAAATTAGGGCTGACGGCGTCCATCGGGATTTTTGTCGCCCTTCTCGGCTTTCGTAATGCCGGGCTGGTGATGGCGAACGCAAAAACATCGGCTCTCGGATTGGGGGATTTTACTGCACCGGGTGCGATGATTGCCCTGCTTGGATTGCTGGTTGCCATCGGATTACAGGCGAGAAAAGTGCCGGGTGCCATTCTGTGGGCCATTTTGCTGGCGACAGTTGCGGGTATTCCGTTCGGCGTCACGCATCTGCCTGAACACTGGCTTTCCCTGCCACACTCTGTCGCACCGCTTTTCGGTAAAGTTGATCTGGCAGGCGCAATCAATATCGCTTTCCTGCCGTTTCTGTTTATCTTTTTTGCATCTGAATTTTTTTCAACGATGGGCACGACTCTGGCCGTCGGCGGCGAGGCCGGATTGCTGGATGAGCATGGCAACATGAAACACATCAACCGGCCTTTCATGGTGGATTCGATTGCCGCCGCACTGGGGCCGGTTGTCGGCATTCCTGCGGCGACGGCGCTGATTGAATCTTCCGCCGCGGCCGAAGCAGGGGGGAAAACCGGTCTGACAGCGCTGGCCGCAGCGGTCATGTTCCTGCTGATGCTGTTATTCACGCCGGTTGCGCTGATGATCCCCAAGGAAGCCACCGCGCCAGCGCTGATTCTGATCGGCCTGAATATGTTCAGTAACCTGCGAAAAGTTGATCTGGGCAACTTCACCGATGCGTTACCGGTGCTGATGATGGTCATGATCACGCTGATTTCGAACAGCTTCGGCACCGGTATCGCCGGCGGATTACTGTTTTACATCCTCATTAAAATCGTGGCCGGAAAAGGGCGCGAAGTCCCGCTGGGGTTGTATATTCTGGCTGTTCCGCTGGTGTACTACTTCGCCACGCTGGTACATCATTGATTTCATTTCACCTGATAACGGGCGCGAAAATACCTTGCCCGTTGTTTTAAGGCTGACGCAAAATTTATCTCAAAGAGTGAACGGGTTAGCAGAAGAGGTAAAACGGGAGGGCCTGAAATTGGTGGAGGCCCTGCCAGCTACATCCCGGCACACACGACACCTGCCATGGCTGCTTCCTTCCGGACCTGACCGAGTTAACAAGTTAGTGTTGCGGGAGAACCAACAGGGCCCCCATTGTCGTTATTGGCCCCGCGTCTCTGTACAAGAGAATCGAAGCGGTGGGCATTATCTGTGATGACCAGAGCAAAAGCAAGTTAACCGCCGACAACCGTTGTTTTCTTAAACAATACGCCTGAATCAGGCCGGACAGAACCCCGATTTTTACGTCATACTGTCCGGCAAACACTGAGGAGGATGTCATGTCAGACCCCGATAACTTTCGCCAGCGCGTATTTCAGATTATCGCCGCCATCCCAACCGGACAAGTCACCACGTACGGTAACGTGGCGCAGCTCGCAGGATCTCCGCGTGCGGCACGTCAGGTCGGCGGCGTACTCAAGAAACTTCCGGAAGGCAGCACCCTTCCCTGGCATCGCGTGATTAACCGCCACGGCGAGATTTCCCTGCAAGGCGAGGATTTTAAACGTCAACGTCAGGCGTTACTGGCTGAAGGGATTGCCTTTAAGAAAGGCAAAGTCGATTTAGAGAAATACGGCTGGAAATGGTAGAACTGCGCCCATAAAAAAGCACCGCCGGAGCGGTGCCTGAGTGCGCAGACAGCCTTTACATCAGTAAGTTGACTGTGATGGCACTGCGCTGATCGGTGCCGTCGAAGTGCCCAGCCCCGGAGTAGACGGGTTGCTGAGCGGACCTGAAGCATCCGGCTTGGTGGCAACCGGTACGGCGACAACCGGCACAAGTTGCAGGTCGGCACGGGTGCCCTGACCATGGTTAATCACTTCCTTAATGCTGTCGGTGACGAAGGTCATCTGACCATTAACGGTCACCGCTGCGCTCAGGAGGACGCGGGCATTTGGCGCAATTTCCTGCGGGTTATACGGCAGGATAAACGTAAACGGCGCCTGTTTACCCTGGGTTCTTGCGACTTTCTGTGAAATCACGCGTGAAGGCGCATCCGCCAGAGACGCATCAGACAATGTGACGGTCAGAACCGCATCAGGCGGTAAAGCCACTCGCTGATTGATAAACACGCTACCAGACACATTTGGGCCGGTGATCGCAGGTTCGGTCGACGGACTGGCCGCCGTATTAACAGGGGGCTGTTGCGCTGGGTCCTGGTGGTGCGGTGCGCACCCGGCAAGAGTCAGAGACAGCGCGGTTCCACCTACTATCTGCCAAAGTTTCATTGATCGTACTCCCTTTTTATTAGTCGCTTGTCGACAAGCTGTAATAAACGCCGACGATGAATTTAGTGACTTTAACCAGCTTACCTATTAATCATGGCACAAAAATCTGAAGTTTTCCTCCCGACGACAAAACAGGGCTTCTGAGCATCAGGAAGATCCACTATGATTAACAGGTTAGACCTGTGCCGGAGACCGCATTTTTTTTCCGCCCGGCATGCATCAGCCGGTAACTTTCATGAGGCCACTATGAGTCAGGCATTAAAAAATCTGCTGGATCTTTTAGATCTGGAAAAAATCGAAGAAGGGCTGTTTCGTGGTCAAAGTGAAGATCTGGGTTTACGTCAGGTCTTTGGTGGTCAGGTTGTCGGTCAGGCGCTTTATGCCGCCAAACAAACCGTACCTGTCGATCGTGGTATTCATTCGTTTCACAGTTACTTTTTGCGCCCGGGCGACAGCAGCAAACCGATTATTTATGACGTTGAAATCCTGCGCGATGGCAACAGTTTCAGCGCCCGTCGGGTGAAAGCCGTACAGCACGGCAAGCCAATTTTTTATATGACGGCTTCTTTTCAGAGTCAGGAAGAAGGTTTTGAGCACCAAAATACGATGCCGGACGTGCCACCGCCGGAATCACTGGTGTCGGAATCCGATATTGCTAAAAATCTGGCGCATCTTATTCCGGAAAAATTCCGCGAAAAATTCATCGGCCATAAGCCAATCGAGATGCGCCCGGTGAAATTCCACAACCCGCTGAAAGGCAGTGTTGAAGAGCCGCACCGTGCCGTGTGGTTCCGCGCGAACGGCGAAATGCCTGACGATCTGCGGATCCACCAGTATTTGCTGGGCTACGCGTCTGATTTCAATTTCCTTCCCACCGCGTTACAACCTCACGGCATTGGCTTCCTGGAGCCGGGAATGCAGGTGGCGACCATCGACCATTCGATGTGGTTCCACCGCCCTTTCCGCATGGACGACTGGCTGCTGTATGCCGTTGAAAGCACCTCAGCTTCCGGCGCCCGCGGTTTTGTGCGCGGCCAGTTCTATACGCGTGAAGGGGTTTTAGTGGCCTCTACGGTGCAGGAAGGCGTGATCCGCCAAAGACCGGTCGAGTAAATCCGCTATTACGCAAAATCAGACATAAAAAAGGGGCGATAGTGATATCGCCCCTTCTGTTTTTTCATCTTTATTATTTTATACTGCTTAATTAGAGAGTTAGCGCACTACTTTCTCTGAAATCAACTTACTGGTTGTAAGCATTCTCGCCGTGGCTGTTCACGTCCAGACCTTCACGTTCCTGCTCTTCAGGAACACGCAGACCTACAATCATGTCAGCCACTTTGTAACCGATGAAGGCCACAACGCCAGACCAGACCAGCGTAACGCAGACGCTGAAGAACTGAACCCAGACCTGATGGCCCATGGTGACGCCTTCTGCATAACCCACACCGCCCAGAGAGCTGGAAGTGAATACGCCAGTCAGCAGACAACCTACGATACCGCACACGCCGTGGACACCGAAAACGTCACAGGTATCGTCCACACGCAGCCATTTTTTCAGGGTAACCACACCCCAAAGACCGGTAATGCCGCCTACCAGACCGATAATCAGAGCACCGCCCACGCCAACAGTCCCGCACGCCGGGGTGATAGCAACCAGACCTGCGATAGCACCGGAGCTTGCGCCCAGCAGAGAAGGCTTACCGCGAACCATCCACTCAACCAGCGTCCAGGACAGGATTGCACCTGCGGTCGCAATAACGGTGTTGAGGAATGCCAGGGCTGCAATGGAGCTCGCCGCGCTTGCCGAACCGGCGTTGAAGCCGAACCAGCCCACGTACAGGATTGAAGCGCCGGTGAAGACCATCGGCAGGTTGTGTGGTTTGAACGCTTCTTTACCAAAGCCTGCGCGTTTGCCCAGCAGATATGCACCCACCAGACCTGCGATAGCGGCGTTGATGTGAACAACCGTACCACCCGCGAAGTCCAGCGCGCCATCAGCCGCCAGGAAGCCGCCCGCCCACACCATATGAGCCATCGGGATGTAAGAGAAGGTCAGCCAGATCACAGTGAAAATCAGCACCGCAGAGAAACGAACACGTTCAGCGATACCGCCCACAATCAGCGCTACAGTGATGCAGGCGAAAGAGCATTGGAACGCAACGTGAATCATCTGGGAGAAGGTGCCCGTGACTGAATCCAGGCCGATGCCTTTCATCATCACATTGCTGAAGCCGCCGAAGAAGGCGTTACCTTCACTGAATGCGAGGCTGTAGCCATAAAGGATCCACAGAACACAAACCAGCGCGAAGGTCACGATAACCTGAGTCAGCATGGACAGAACGTTCTTAGAACGCAGTAAGCCGCCGTAGAACAATGCCACGCCAGGTACAGTCATAAACAGTACCAAGGCAGTACAGATCATCATAAATGCGTTGTCAGCACCGTTTGCGGCTGCCGGTGCTGCTGCCATGGCAAGCGAAGGCAGCAATGCAACCGCGCCAAGCCCCATCATGGATAAAAGTTTTTTCATTATTAACCCACCCCTGTTTCTCAAAACTGTTTTTTCTAACCTGATTTATATCAAAGCGATTTATATCAGAGATAAAGGCCTGAAATTACAGTGCTGCTTCGTCAGTTTCACCCGTACGGATACGGATGACGCGTTGCAATTCTGCAACGAAAATTTTGCCATCACCGATCTTGCCGGTGTAGGCCGCTTTGCTAATCACGTCGATCACTTCATCCAGCTGATCGTCAGCGATAGCAATGTCGATTTTTACTTTTGGCAGGAAGTTCACGCTGTATTCCGCACCGCGATACAACTCAGCGTGACCTTTCTGACGGCCGAAACCTTTAACTTCCGTTACGGTCAGCCCCTGAATTCCAACAGCAGACAGTGCTTCACGCACGTCTTCCAGCTTAAAAGGTTTGATCACCACAGTAACCAGCTTCATATTGCCACTCCTCGAATTAAGGGCTTGCCGCGAGAAACCTCGCGCCCGATACGGAATGGTTAAAGCAAAGGGTGTGCCAGAGTTGAAATCACGCAAATATTCATGCGATTCCCGCGTAATACGGCATTTTCAGATTATTCGTGACCCGGCGCACAGTTGTGAGGCCGTATTCAGCCTGACCCCATGCGCACCATTTAAGTGCCTGTCGCTGCCTTTTAGTGCAGAGAAAGTCAGAGGAACGTTTTGGCTGCATGAATCAGGTGCGTGAGACGCGAAAAGGAGGGATTAAAAGAACAGGAAGAAATGAACTGGCGCAGCAATCAGGCTGCGCCAGCTAAAAGATTATACGTTTTCTGTTGCTGAAATAATCGTACCGGTGGACGCCAGCTCCTGCCCTGCGAGCTGCAACTGATACATCTGATAATAACGGCCTTTTTCTGCCAGAAGCTGAAAATGGTTACCTTGTTCAACCGCCTGACCCCGATGCAATACCAAAATATTATCGGCATCGACAATCGTTGAAAGACGGTGGGCGATCACCACCAGCGTGGTTTGCTGACGGATAGCCCGCAACGCACGCTGAATTGCCTGCTCGGTTCCGGAATCAATATTGGCCGTTGCCTCGTCAAGGATCAGAATCTCAGGCGCCTGCACCAAAACGCGCGCCATCGCCAGCAACTGTTTCTGGCCCACGGAAAGATTATTCCCCTGTTCACCCAGACGCGTATTGAGCCCTTCCGGCATTTCACGCACCAGCGGCGAAAGCTGCACGATGTCCAGCGCGTGCCAGACCTGAGCTTCATCAATATCCCGCCCCAGTGTCACATTGGCGAACACCGATTCCGCCAGCACCACCGGATCCTGCTGAACCATTGCGATACCTTTACGCAGGCTGGTATGCGACAGGTCAGCAAGATTGCGTCCGTCCACGCGGATTTCACCTTTATTGAGCGGGTAATATCCCATCAGCAGATTCGCCAGCGTACTTTTGCCACTACCCGTATGCCCGACCAGCGCTACAAACCCGCGCGACGGAACGTGCAGGGAGATATTTTCCAGTACCCATTTGTCGGGCTGATAAGCGAAGCTGACGTCCCTGACTTCAATTTCTCCGCTGGTGAGTAATTTGTCGTCCGGACCGTATTGTTGCTGGGTTCTGTCCATCAAATCGAAAATACGTTCACCGGCAACAACCGCCTGCTGCAAAATAGATTGCTGCGAAGTCAGTTCGATCAGCGGTTCGTTGAGGCGCCCGAGATAGTTAATGAAGGCATACAACACGCCCACACCAATTGAGCCTTCGGCACTGAATCCGAAAAGCAGCAACAAACCGCACAGAATCAGCGATGAAAACAGGCTGAGCAATGGACGCAGCAGAAAACCTTCCAGCCTCAGCGTTTGCATACGCGCCATGTAGTGCGACTGGCTGGCGCGCGTGAGGCGTTCGCCGAATCTTTTCTGCTGACGAAATTGCTGGATGACGTTCATGCCATTAATGACTTCGTTAAACCCGTCATTAATGTCCGCCAGATAAGCGCGCACCTTGCGGACAACCGGCGTGCTGTAGACCTGATACAGCCCCATCACGACAAATACTGCCGGGAAAATGCAAATAGCCACGGAAGCCAGCCGCCAGTCCAGGCTGAACATCGCGATCAACATTGCGCCAATCAGGGCGATGCTGCGCAACACTGTCGACACCACGGTCACGTATAAATCGCGGATCACTTCAGTATCATTGGTCACACGGGAAATAAGCTGCCCGACCGGCTGGGTATCGAACGCACTGAGCGGCTGCCGGAGTGCGGCGTCCATAACATCGGTACGTAAACGCTGGACCACACCCACGGCGGCACGGTTAAACAATAACGCCTGAAAATAGTGCAGGCTTGCGGCAAGAAATTGCAGGAAGATAAAGCAAAGTGCCAGCAAGCTGACTTTCCCCCAGGGCAACTCCCCTTTCGCGACATAATGATCAATAAAGAAACTGATCAGAATGGGCCCGGTCACTTCCGCCGCGGCAGCAACCCACAACATTATGACAGCATAGGAAAGTGGCTTGCTGTAGGGTTTTCCGTATTTGAGAAGTCGTTTAAGCGTTGGCCATAACTTCTGAATTTTATTCGTTTTTGGTTCAGCCACGTTGTTCCGTCTCCATTTCCTGCGGCACGTCGTCCAGCGCAGCTTCAAGCTGCTGATAGCGGAACATATCCCGGTACCAGCCGGGCTGCGCAACAAGCTGATCGTGATTGCCACGTTGCGAAATGCTTCCATGGTTGAAGACCAAAATTTCGCTTGCTTCGGTCAGGGCAGAAAGGCGGTGTGCGCTGATGATCACCGTGCGGTCACTTCCCCACTGCCGTAAGTTATGCAGGATCTGATGTTCCGTACGACCATCAACTGCCGACAGCGCATCGTCAAGGATCAGGATTTCTGCTTTCATCAGCAACGCACGGGCGATGGAAATACGTTGTTTTTGCCCGCCGGAAAGCATTACGCCGCGCTCACCGACTTCGGTTTCGTATCCCTTGGGCAATCGCAGAATATCGTCATGTACACTGGCAAGCCGCGCCGCTTCTTCAATTTCTTCCTGAGTGGCTTCCGGACGCCCAAGCGCAATGTTTTGCGCCACCGAGTCGGAGAACAGGAAAGGTGTCTGGCTGACAATCGCCAGACGCGCGCGCCAGTTGTCGAGCTGAATGTCTTTAAGAGATAACCCGTGATAGCGCACGTCCCCTTCTGTAACGTCAAACTGACGTTGGAGTAGAGCCAGAAGCGTACTCTTCCCGGAGCCGGTCGGGCCGCACAGTCCGAGCATTTTGCCCGGCTCCAGGGTGAATTCCACAGCATTCAGTGCAGACTGACTATTTTCAGGATACTGGAATCGGGTTATCTGAGCTTCAAGCACGGCCCGGCCAGCCGGTAACGGTTTTGTTCCGTCTGCCACAGCAGGGGCTTCCTGCAACAAACTGCGGATACGGCTGTAGGCCGCACTTCCGCGTTCAACAATATTAAACATCCAGGCCAGCGCCAGCATCGGCCAGATCATCAGCCCGAGATACATCACAAAGCTGGTTAATTCACCGAGCGTCAGGTGACCGTTGACTACCATCCAGCTCCCGCCGCCAATCGCCAACAGGTTTGCCATGCCGATAGACACATATATGGTCGGATCAAAACGCGCATCAACGCGCGCAACGCGCATGTTTTTAGCGCCGGTATCTGCCGCAACATCGGCAAACTGCGAGGACTGATGATTCTCCAGCCCAAAAGCTTTGATCATCCGGATACTGGTGAGGCTTTCCTGCGCCTGGTCATTCAGTGAGGAGAACGCCGCCTGCGCCGTTTTGAAACGGGAATGCAGCTGGTCGCCATAACGTTTGATGATGATCGCCATCACCGGCATTGGAACCAGAGAAAGTAGTGTCAGTTCCCAGCTAATCTGCGTTGCCATTACAATCAGCACCGCCAGCCCCATGACCAGCGAATCCACCAGAGTCAGAACGCCCTCGCCGGCTGCAAAGACCACGCGGTCAACGTCGTTGGTTGCACGGGCAATTAAATCGCCAGTGCGATGACGCAGATAAAAGGCCGGATGCTGACGGCTGAGCTGCCGGAAGAAATCCTGCCGCAGTTCGACAGCAAGCTGATAGGACGCTCCGAATAACAGCACGCGCCAGACGTATCGCAACAAATACACCACAACAGCCGTGCCCAGCATCAGGCCAAGCCACGCGAAAAGCACACTTGCAGACATTTGTTTTGACGTTACGCCATCAATAATTACGCCAACCAGCTTGGGTGGCAGTAATTGCAGGATGGCAATAATGATCAGCAAGCCAACGGCACCCAGATACCGGCGCCATTCGCGTCGGAAGTACCAGCCTAATTGTGCAAACAATCTCACGCAGCGTTTTCCATACAAATAATAATGATTTTATTGAGTTAAACAGGTTTCAGAAACCCTGTTTTCTCTTCAGGACGACAAGGATACCAGAGTTAACATGCGTTTCTGATGAAACTTTTTACTGCAACTTTTGCATTAAATTGGCAATGCGGTCGTCGATTTTATGCGTTCCATCGCAAAACTTGAGGTCACATCGTTCAGTCCTGGAATGCCGTTCACAAGCCGCTTGTAAAAGTTGTCATAGCTTTTCATATCGGAAACCTGAACCTGGAGTAAATAATCGTATTCCCCTGCCATCCGGTAAAACCCGAGCACTTCGGGAAAGGCTTCCACCTGCTGTACAAATCGCTGATACCACTCACTGTTGTGATGCTGAGTTTTAATCAGGACAAACGCTGTCAGGCTCAGCCCGAGTTTTTCACCATCCAGCAGGGCCACTTTTCCACAAATAATGCCGTCGTCTTCAAGACGTTTTATCCGTTTCCAGCAAGGCGTGGTGGTGAGATTTACCGCTTCGGCCAGTTCATTCAGAGAAAGCGTGCAATCCTTTTGCAATAACGACAACAGCCTGAGGTCAATTTTATCTACCATAACGCACTCCGGGAGAATATTTTTCTACAATACACGCAGTTCATGGGGTAAAGGGTAACTTATTTCTCTGCCGCTTGCGTTATTCTTAATCCTACAAAACTTCTTCTGCGAGCTCTCATTATGCAAAACGCCTGGGTTAATCACGCTATCAAAGAAATCGACGCGGATTTTCAGCGTTCAGCCGATACACATTTAATTCGTCTCGCCCTGAATGATTTCCCCGGAATTTCGCTGTATCTGAAAGATGAAAGCACGCATCCGTCCGGCAGCCTGAAACATCGTCTGGCGCGGTCCCTGTTTTTGTATGGTCTGTGCAACGGCTGGATACGTGAAAATACGCCGATCATCGAGGCGTCGTCGGGCAGTACGGCTATTTCTGAGGCCTATTTCGCGCGCCTGCTCGGCCTGCCTTTTATTGCCGTGATGCCTGCCTGTACCGCGCCTCGAAAAATTCAGCAAATTGAATTTTATGGCGGCCGCTGCCACTTTGTTGAAAACTCCGGTCAGATTTATGCCGCTTCCGAACAGCTTGCCCGTGAACTGAACGGGCATTACATGGATCAGTTTACCTTTGCTGAGCGCGCTACCGACTGGCGGGGAAACAATAACATCGCTGACAGTATTTTCCGCCAGATGTCCCGCGAGCCGCATCCGGTACCGCGATATCTGGTAATGAGCGCCGGAACAGGCGGCACCTCAGCCACACTGGGGCGTTATATTCGTTATCAGGGGCATAATACCGAACTGGTGGTGGTCGATCCGGAAAACTCAGTATTTTATGATTACTATCAGCAACGTGATGCCAGCGTAACAGCGCAATGCAGCAGCCGTATCGAAGGGATTGGCCGCCCGCGCGCCGAGCCTTCTTTTATTCCCAGCGTCATCGACCGCATGATGCAGGTGCCTGATGCGGCCAGCGTCGCGACGCTTCACTGGCTGGAAAAAGTGCTTGGCCGTAAAGTGGGCGGTTCAACCGGAACAAATGTCTGGGGCGCGCTGCAACTGGCTAAACAAATGCGAGAAAATGGAGAGACAGGTTCAATCGTCACGTTACTTTGCGACAGTGGCGAACGTTATCTGAATACCTATTTTGACGAGAACTGGATCGCGAAGAACATCGGGGATATTTCGGTGTACGCACAGCAGCTAGAAGGCCTTAACTGAGGTTTTAGGTTAGCCAACGCACCAGCAGCTTGAAGTATGAAGGAAAAAAGCCGGGACAGATAATCCCGGCTTGCTGCAAAACCTTAATATTCGGGGGAATAGGTGAGGTTTGGTGTGTGCAGCCAGTGTTGCAAAAAGTGAGACACCGCCTGATTCCGGCAGTGCCCGATAACTTGCAGATGCGGCGATTGTTCTTTCAGCACAGGCAATGCATTGCCCATGATCAGCCCCATTCCGACGCTTTCCAGCATTTCCCTGTCATTCATCGCATCGCCAAAGGCCATGCATTCAGACATTTTGATCTCAAGCCCCCCCGTCAGAAGTGCCAGCGCGCTGCCTTTGTTACAGCCCGCAGGCTGTACATCCAGGCAATCATGCGCCGAAAAACACAGGTCCAAACGATTGCCGAAATGCGCTTTCAGCTGGGGAACCAGTTTCAGCAGGGTTTCATGCGGTGCGCAGAAACACACTTTGCTGTTGCCTGCATCGGGCAATGTGCGCAGATCCTGCAAATGATAACGGAAACCGCTGAACTGATGCGGGATCAGCAAGTCGGGGTCGTCCAGAGCGGTAAACCAGCCGTCGTCACGAAAAACATGCTGACTCGCCGGGGTATCCCAGCCCGTGTGCAGCAATTCATGCGCACAATCTTCCGGTAAATCACTGGCGTGCAGTAAATGCCCGGACAAGTCATGAATACGTGTGCCATTGCCGGTAATCAGAAAACCTTCCATGCCTATATTGGCCAGAATATCTTTCATTTCAAGATAATGACGTCCGGTAGCAAAGGTAAGTCGCATGGGTTTTTCTGCCAACTGGCGCAGGGTTGCCAGCGTTTTCTCGCCCAGGGTATGGTCGGGTAAAAGAAGTGTGCCATCCATATCGAATGCAGCTAAACGGTACATATTTCCTCTCTGGGCGGGAATGATTTTCACGTTCAAAGTATGGACTGCGATTTGCGGAACTAATAGTGAACAGTTTATGAATACTCTTCCGGGTTTAGTTCACACTTTGGTTTTCGGCCCCGCGCCATCGGCAAAAGTCTGCGATATGCTGAAGTAAATCCTGTACCAGAAAAATAAGGTTCCGTATTTTCCATGCGATTGCAAAACCGGCTTAACCAGTATCAGCGCCTGTATGTGAAAACCGGGCAGGAACCCGTTTTACTGACTGTGACTGAACTGGCCGACATTTTCTGCTGCAGCGAACGCCACACGCGGACGTTGCTGAGCCATTTTAAAGATGCGGGGTGGATAAACTGGCACTCACAGTCCGGTCGCGGAAAACGCGCGTCGTTGTGCTGCCTTAAATCCCCCGAGGATTTACGCGGTGCTTATTTGCAGGAGTTGCTCAAAAACGGCGAGCATTCGGCAGCTTTGCAACTCAGTCAGCTGGACCCGACACATCTGAATACCCTGCTTGCGCCGCACCTTGGCGGACAATGGCAGGAAGATTCGCCCACGTTGCGGATCCCGTATTACCGCCCTCTCCAGTTTCTGGATCCCTTAACGCTGACCGGCCGCGCAGAACAACACCTGGCGCATACCATTCATGCAGGTCTGACGCACTTTGTCCCCGGAAACCCAACGCCACAGCCGGATCTGGCCCATCACTGGCAAATCAGCAATGACGGCAAAACCTGGCAGTTCTTTCTGCGCAGTCAGCTTTTCTGGCACAACGGAGAACCGCTGAAAACATCGCAACTGCTGACCCGCTTTGAGCAATTGCGCCATTCAGCACGGGGACAACACAATCTGGCATCTGTGATCCAAATATCTCAGCCACACGCACAGTGCCTGCAATTTGATCTCGATATTCCTGATTACTGGCTGGCGCACCGGTTTGCCGATCTTAATTGTCTGCTCTCACATCCTGAAAATCCGCACATCGGCGCGGGTCCTTTCCGGCTGACGCATTTTTCTCCCGAACTGGTCAGGCTGGAACAGCACACGCTTTATACCCTGCAACATCCTTATCTTGCGGCGATAGAATTTTGGATCACGCCGCAGTTATTCGCGCAAAAGAATAATGTGAGCTGTCAGCATCCGGTGAGGATCATTCTGGGAGAAGAGGAAGAATTGTCGCGCGTCAAACCAGTCAGGCGCAGCACCAGCTTGGGATTTTGTTATATCGCCACCAATCTGCGGCGGGGCGTTCTGAATGAAGCTCAGGCACGGAAAATTGTCCGGCTGATCCAGCGCAGTGGCATGCTGGATAATCTTCCGATTGATCATGACCTGGTGAAAGCCAGCAAAGAAATGCTGCCCGGCTGGCCCATTCCTTTGCATGACGATACCGACGTTCCTCTGCCGGAAAAGCTGAGGCTCCTGTTTCATCCGCCGGTGGAATTTGAATTGGTCGCTCAGGCTTTGCAGCAAAAACTGGCTGATGAGGGCTGCGCGCTGGAAGTCATTTATCACGAGGGGCGTTTGTGGGAAGACGGAGAACTGTTGAAATCCGCCGATCTGCTGCTCGGCGATCGTCTGATCGGTGAATCACCTGAAGCCACGCTGGAAAACTGGTTGCAGCAGGATCCGCTCTGGCTGGAAATTTTACGCGAAGATGATCTGCACAATCAGCAACAGCGCCTCCTCCATATTCAGCAAATTCCGCTCGAAAACCGTCGCGCCGATGAATTGCGCGAACATTTCTATCAATGGATGCAAACCGGGATCGTGACGCCTTTATTTAACTATCAGTATCAGGTCAGCGCGCCGCCGCGGATCAGCGGGGTTCAGCTCACGGCGTGGGGCTGGTTTGATTTTTGTCAGGCCTGGGTTCCGCCGCCTTTGTTATCCGAAAACGCGTGAACGAGCTGTTTCGCTACACTATGACGTTAAAGGAAAGTACCATTAACCCAATTTTACTGCGCCGGACGCAGTCGGTTTCGTAATACAGGTAAACAGAATGAAAAGAGCAGTGGTGGTTTTCAGCGGCGGACAAGACTCAACAACTTGTCTGATTCAGGCATTGAAGCAATATGACGAAGTTCACTGCGTCACGTTTGATTACGGCCAGCGCCATCGTGCTGAAATTGAGATTGCACAAAAGCTGTCCGTAGAATTAGGTGCCCGCGCACACAAAGTGCTGGATGTGAATTTGCTCAATGAACTGGCGGTCAGCAGCCTGACGCGCGATAACATCCCTGTACCTAACTTTGGCGATGAAAATGACGGCGGCCTGCCGAGCACTTTTGTTCCCGGCCGTAATATTTTGTTCCTGACACTGGCAGCAATTTATGCCTATCAAATTCAGGCAGAAGCCGTGATTACCGGCGTGTGTGAAACTGACTTCTCCGGCTATCCGGATTGCCGTGACGAGTTCGTGAAGGCGCTGAATACGGCTGTCTCTCTGGGTCTTGCGCGTGATATTCGTTTCGAGACGCCGCTGATGTGGCTGAACAAAGCGGAAACCTGGGCGCTGGCGGATTATTACCAGCAACTGGATCTGGTCCGCCACAAAACGCTGACCTGCTATAACGGCATTGCCGGAGATGGCTGCGGCGAATGTGCAGCCTGTCATCTGCGCGCCAACGGCCTGCAACAATATCAGTTGGATAAAAATGGCGTTACCGCCAGCCTTAAGAAGAAAACCGGTCTGCGTTAACGGTCAGACGGCAAAGTTTTATGACGGGCGGCCTGAAGCTGCCCGTTTTTGTTTTCACTGTGCAGCCGCGAATCAGTCGTTCTCCAGTTCCAGCTCACGTAATCTTTCCAGCAGCTCACCTTCCAGCGGTAACGCTTTTTGTGTCCGCAGATCGATACACACAAACGTCAGCGTGGCATCTGCCACCACTTCGCCTTCACAAGTTACCACCTGTTCCAGCACACCGCTTCGACCGTTTAACTGCTGCATACTGCTGTCAATGCGCAGCACATCGCCGAGTACGGCCGGTTTGCGATAATTGATGTTGATATTGACCACGATGAAAGCGATTTTGTTTTCGCTCATCCACTGGAAGCCGGACTGATTATCCAGCCATTCCCAGCGTGCCGTCTCCAGAAATTCAAGATAACGCGCGTTGTTAACGTGCTGGTAAACATCGATGTGAAAACCGCGAACTTTAATAAACGTATGCATAGTGGTTAAAAAACTCCTGATAATCGCCTGAGGCATACAACCAAACTGGTCAGATGTCTTTAGAGATTAGCAGAAGAAAACGGCGGCAACCGTTCAGGAATTGCCGCCGCGACATCCGTCACAGTTTCAGACGGTCCTTGTTACGTTCGAACAGTGCAGCACCGATCCCCGGTACTTCTCGCAGCTGTTCGATGTCGGTGAATTGCCCGAGTTCTTCACGGTAGCTGATAATGGCCTGCGCCTTTTTCATCCCTACGCCATTCATCACTTTGGCAAACTCTTCCGCTGTTGCGGTATTGATGTTGACGGTACTTTCATCTGTCACCGCCACCTGTTCCTTTTTCACCTGCGGGCCTGAGACTTTGCCCGCTGCTGTCACGGGCGCAGCCGTCGTGGTTGCCACGCTACTGGCGGCATTCGGTGCCGCCTGCAACATCACCGGTAAAGTAGAAAGCCCCAAAGCCAGAGCCAACGAAAGTGAAGTAATGCCTAATTTTTTCATGCTGTATCCTCCATGTGTTTGACAGCACGGAGAGAGTGCATCAGGGCGAAACAGCGAACAATGGGCAACTTTCAAATATGGAAAAGGCCGCGAAAGCGGCCTTTGTTTGTTGCAACGCGTTGCATAACTTTGCGGCGTTTACTGGTTTTGTGCGGCTGAACCGTATTTGATTTTTGCTTCCTGACGAAGATTTGTCAGCAGCGCATCAAAGGTCACGTTCGAGGAGGTCTGTTGCATCTCCTGCGTGAAACGTGCCACATCGGCTTCAGGCACAACGCCAGGTGTCACGCCGGTCAGCTTGACCAGAACGCTGTTACCTTTGTCATCCTGAGACAGGCCATAAACCGGCTGGTCTTTTTGCGGGTGCGGTAACGCGTAGACGTTTTCTTCGAACGCAGAAGGCTGCTGGCTGCGCTGTACTTTCTGTACTGCGCCAAAGCTCAGACCTGCGGCTTTCATCGCGTCATCGCCTTTACCGTCTTTCAGAGCGGTCAGCAGTTTCTCACCATCAACACGCGCCTGATCCTGTGCTTTTTGATGTTTAAGCATCGCCGTCACCTGATCTTTCACGTCAGCGAACGGTTTCACCCCTTCAGCTTTATGCGCATCGACACGTACCACGAAGGCGCGATCGCCGTCTACGGTGATGATGTCTGAGTTGCTGCCCGGTGAACCGTCCTGACCAATCAGACCGCCTTCAAAAATCGCCTGCACAACAGGTTTAAAATTAATACCTGCAGGGATTTGATTCTGAGTGAACCAGTCAGTATGAACCGCTTTGGTTCCTGCAACCTGCTCAGCAGAAGCTAAAGACTCGTTATCATTGGTCGCGGCTTCGCTGACTTTTTGTTGCAGCGCGTAGTAAGCATCCAGTGATTTTTCCTGCTTCAGCTTGTCGGTAATCGTGTTACGGACTTCAGCGAGAGGTTTCACCTTCTCAGGCGTCACATCTTCAAGGCGCAAGATGAAGAAACCGCTGTCAGATTTAATGACGCCAGACACCTGACCTTTCGTGGTCAGATTCGCGTTTTTAAATTCTGGCAGAGTTGTTTCAGGTTCCATCCAGCCCAGATCACCGCCTTGTTTTGCACTCAGTGCATCGGTCGATTTAGTTTTCGCCAGCTCTGCGAAATCAGTGCCTTTCGCCAGCTCTGCTGCCACAGCGTCGGCATCAGCCTGAGTTTTCAGGACGATAACGCTGTAACGACGACGTTCCGGCTGACCGAATTCGTTTTTGTGCTGATCGTAGTAAGCGCTGATATCCGCGTCAGTCACGTCAGTTTTGCCCTGCATCGCCGCAGCATCCATTTCGATGTAGCTGATCTTGACTTGCTCAGGGGAAATAAACTTGTTTTTGTTCTGGTCGTAGAAAGCCTGTAACTCTGCGTCAGTGACCTGCTGCTTGGCCGCCAGAGCGTTTGTGTCCAGCGTGGCCGTCTGTACATCGCGGCTTTGCAGGATCAGTTCACCCAGCGATTTGCTTTCTGCTGGCAGAACAAAATCGGACTGACCGAAGGCTTGTTCGAGCTGCTGGCTGATCAGCTGACGTTTCATCAGCTGTGCAAAGTTATCCGCGGTGTAACCCATGCTCTGGATGCTTTGCAGATATTTAGCGTTATCGAAACGGCCATCAGTCTGGAATTGTGGGGTCGCAAAAATCGCGTCTTTGATCTGCTGATCGCTGACGGCAATGCCTAATTTTTTGGAATACTGATCCAGCAAAGTGACGTCAATCAGATTGCTCAGGGATTCCTGACGCAACTGCTGCATATAACCTTCGCTGCCTGCCAGCGCAGAGAATTGATCACCGAGCTGCTGCTGCAGACGGCTCCGCTGATTCTGCACCGCCTGCTCTAACTGAGCACGCCCGATTTCCTGACCATTCACTTTCGCTGCATAGTCGCCTGAACCGCCGACCAGGTAGTTGCCCACCCCTGTCAAAATAAAGGACAGAATAATCAGGGCCAGAATGATTTTGAGCACGACGTTATTGGAAGCCGCGCGTAAATTGTCCATCATAGTGAGGCAACACTCCGCTGTAATAAAAAAAGCGCACCGTTTTCGATGCGCCTTATATCTTACCTTACCAGCCCGATGACGTCAGGTTATTGTTTAACAACCAGACCTGAATGAAAAAGCATCGGTAATGCCCCTCACACAGTTTCGACGTCAGTCAGCAGGTAATTAACCGTTAACGGCATCTTTCAGCGCTTTACCTGCACGGAAGCCAGGTACTTTAGCCGCTGCAATACTGATTTCTTTACCGGTCTGTGGGTTACGGCCGGTACGTGCTGAACGTTCACGCACTGAGAAAGTACCGAAACCAACCAGAGCGACTTCATCCCCAGCTTTCAGGGTGTCAGTGACAGATGCAAGAACAGCATCTAAAACACGTCCCGCTGCGGCTTTAGAAATATCAGCACCGGCAGCAATTTTGTCGATCAATTGTGACTTATTCACTCTTTTCATCCCCTCTTAAAATTCGATCATCACGGCGCATTTTCCCTACGGACGTGACCGCGCTGCTGTTATATCAATCTTGTCAGGGCTATGCAAGCGACTGAAAGCAGCCTGAAACCTTCTGACAGTTGACTAACTTAACGGCACAAAAAAAAGCTGGCAAGTGAGATTTCACCTGCCAGCCTGAGTTTTATTCAACTGTGTCTGTCGCGGTCACTATTTTGCTGCAACCGGTAATGCGCCATAAGCCGGATTTTGCAGTGCGATGTTCAGAACATCATCAATGCGTTTAACCGGGTGGATCTCAAGATCTGCCAGCACGTTCGCCGGAATTTCTTCCAGATCGCGTTTGTTGTCATCTGGGATCAGAACCACTTTGATGCCACCACGATGCGCTGCCAGCAGTTTTTCTTTCAAACCGCCGATTGGCAGAACCAAACCACGCAGAGTGATTTCACCGGTCATCGCCACATCCGCACGAACCGGGTTACCTGTCAGGCAAGACACCAGCGCGGTACACATTGCGATACCGGCACTCGGGCCATCTTTCGGCGTTGCCCCTTCTGGTACGTGAACGTGAATATCACGTTTTTCGTAGAAGTCAGGGTTGATACCCAGTTTGTCCGCACGCGAACGTACAACAGTCAGCGCAGCCTGAATAGATTCCTGCATAACTTCGCCCAGAGAACCGGTGTAAGTCAGCTTTCCTTTGCCCGGAACGCAGGCCGTTTCGATGGTTAGCAATTCGCCGCCCACTTCGGTCCACGCCAGACCGGTGACCTGGCCCACACGGTTTTCGGTGTCAGCACGGCCGTAATCGACCTTCTGCACGCCGAGGAAATCTTTCAGGTTGTCGCCGTTGATTTCAATGTGCTTGAGGTCTTTATCCATCAGCAATTGTTTAACCGCTTTTCGGCAAAGTTTAGACAACTCACGTTCTAAACTACGTACACCCGCTTCACGGGTATAGAAACGGATAATGCCGATAATCGCGCTGTCATCAACAGTCAGTTCATTCTTCTTGAGCGCATTACGTTCAAGCTGTTTTGGCAACAGGTGCTGTTTGGCGATGTTCAGTTTTTCGTCTTCGGTATAACCGGAAAGACGGATCACTTCCATACGATCCAGCAAAGGTGCCGGTATGTTCATCGAGTTCGAGGTCGCCACAAACATCACGTCTGACAGATCGTAATCGACTTCCAGATAGTGATCGTTGAACGCCACGTTCTGTTCAGGATCCAACACTTCCAGCAACGCTGAAGCCGGGTCACCGCGCATGTCAGATGACATCTTGTCGATTTCATCCAGCAGGAACAGCGGGTTTTTCACCCCAACTTTCGCCATTTTCTGAATCAGTTTGCCCGGCATAGAACCGATGTAGGTACGACGGTGACCGCGGATTTCCGCTTCATCACGTACACCACCCAGCGCCATACGCACATACTGACGCCCCGTCGCACGCGCGATGGACTGACCCAGTGAGGTTTTACCCACACCCGGAGGCCCAACCAGACACAGGATTGGTCCTTTGATTTTGCTGACGCGCGTCTGCACGGCAAGATACTCAAGGATACGGTCTTTGACACGTTCGAGGCCAAAGTGATCGGTATCCAGAACTTCCTGGGCTTTGCGCAGGTCTTTTTTCACTTTGCTGCGGGCGTTCCATGGCACCTGAAGCATCCAGTCGATATAACCACGAACAACTGTGGCTTCGGCGGACATTGGTGACATCATTTTCAGCTTTTGCAGCTCAGCTTCGGTTTTTTCACGCGCTTCTTTCGGCATTTTAGCCGCTTCGATTTTGCGTTTCAGCGCCTCATGCTCATCAGGCGTGTCATCCATTTCGCCAAGTTCTTTCTGAATCGCTTTCATTTGCTCATTCAGATAGTACTCGCGCTGGCTTTTCTCCATCTGTTTTTTGACACGATTACGAATGCGTTTCTCAACCTGCAACAGGTCGATTTCCGATTCCATCATCGCCATCAGATATTCCAGACGCTCGGTGATATCAAACATTTCCAGCACGGATTGTTTGTCAGCGAGTTTCAGCGGCATATGTGCAGCGATGGTGTCAGCCAGACGTGCGGCATCTTCAATGCTGTTAAGCGAAGTCAGCACTTCCGGCGGGATCTTTTTGTTCAGTTTGATATAACCTTCAAACTGATTAATCGCTGTGCGAACCAGAACTTCCTGCTCGCGTTCGTCCACGGCCGGAGATTCAAGGTATTCCGCCTGGGCAGCAAAATGCTCGCCACTGTCAGAAAGCGTCGTAATACGCGCGCGTTGTAACCCTTCCACCAGCACTTTTACAGTGCCGTCCGGGAGCTTCAGCATTTGTAATATTGAGGCTACCGTACCCACGGAGAAGAGATCGTTAACGCCCGGCTCATCGGTTGACGCTTCTTTCTGCGCCACCAGCATGATTTTTTTGTCGTGATCCATCGCGGCTTCGAGGCACCGAATCGATTTTTCCCTGCCAACAAACAACGGGATCACCATGTGCGGATAAACCACCACATCGCGCAGAGGCAATACGGGGATTTCTATGCGTTCAGAACGCTCAGGGTTCATAGAGCTCTCTCTTAGTTTAGCTTCCGCCAGGTTAAGGAAATCTCGTGAAACACGAGTCAGACGGGTTTCAGCAAGTCGTTAACTGAGTATATGGGGATGAATGTCCGACATTCAACGATAAGAATGTGCGAAAAAAAAATGGGGGACAAAATCCCCCATTTCGTGGCTAACTCTCTGGATAGATTGGCTAATTATTCGCCAGATGCTTGTTGTGCTTCTGGTTTGCCATAAATCATCAGAGGTTCTGACTGGCCCGCAATCACGGATTCATCAATAACCACTTTCTCGACATCTTCAAGAGATGGCAGATCATACATCGTATCCAGCAATGCGGCTTCAACGATTGAACGCAGACCACGGGCACCGGTTTTACGGACCATGGCTTTTTTCGCAATCGCGACCAGCGCTTCATCGCGGAATTCCAGTTCAACGCCTTCCAGATTGAACAATGCCTGATATTGCTTAGTCAGGGCATTTTTCGGCTCTTTCAGAATTTGAATCAGAGCTTCTTCATTCAGTTCGCTCAGTGTTGCAACGACAGGCAGACGACCAATGAACTCAGGGATCAGACCAAATTTGATCAAATCTTCTGGTTCAGCCTGCGCCAGCAACTGACCTTCTGTTGCCTTCTGCTCTTTGCCTTTCACTTCTGCACCAAAACCGATACCGGTGTTGGTATTGATACGCTGACCAATCACTTTATCCAGGCCGGCAAACGCGCCACCACAGATAAACAGGATTTTAGAAGTATCAACTTGCAGGAATTCCTGCTGAGGGTGTTTGCGTCCGCCTTGCGGAGGTACGGCAGCGACAGTCCCTTCAATCAGTTTCAAAAGCGCCTGCTGAACACCTTCACCGGACACGTCACGTGTGATCGATGGGTTGTCAGACTTGCGGGAAATCTTGTCGATTTCATCAATATAAACAATACCGCGTTGCGCTTTCTGAACGTCGTAATCACATTTCTGCAGTAGTTTCTGAATGATGTTTTCGACGTCTTCACCCACATAACCGGCTTCGGTCAACGTGGTGGCATCGGCCATCGTGAATGGCACATCCAGGAAACGCGCCAGGGTTTCAGCCAGAAGCGTTTTACCGCTACCTGTCGGCCCGATCAGCAAAATGTTGCTCTTGCCTAATTCGATACCGTTGCTGGTATCGCCATTACGCAGGCGCTTGTAGTGGTTGTAAACTGCCACTGCCAGCACTTTCTTCGCAGGCTCCTGACCGATAACATAATCGTCAAGATGCTGACGAATTTCATGCGGTGTCGGTAATGCGCTGCGTTCACGATGTGGCGCGACTTCTTTGATCTCTTCGCGAATAATGTCGTTACATAAGTCGACACACTCATCGCAGATATACACTGACGGCCCGGCAATCAGCTTACGAACTTCATGCTGGCTTTTGCCGCAAAAAGAGCAGTACAGCAGCTTTCCTGAACCGTCTTTGCGCTTATCTGTCATCAGTAAACCTCTTCTTTAATATCAGTCCCGCAGCGTAACAAACACCACGGCACGACCCTATTACACAACAGCCGCATGATTGGCTGATGTCTGTTCGTTCCCGTTATCACTCAAAGTGAGCAACGTTTGTTTAATTGGCAAACGCTGCCCCTGAGACATCCGTATGAGTATAACTATAGACCATCAGCCCGGCAGAACTAAGCCGTCAGGCGCGATGGGTAAATACGGAATCGACTAACCCGTACTCTACAGCCTCGTTCGCAGACAGGAAACGATCTCGTTCAGTGTCACGCTCTATTTCTTCAAGAGTTTTGCCCGTATGTTTCGCCATCAGCTCATTCATGCGGGATTTCACTTTCAGAATTTCTTTCGCGTGGATTTCGATATCTGTGGCCTGCCCCTGGAAACCACCCAACGGCTGGTGAATCATCACACGGGAGTTTGGCAGGCAGAAACGCTTGCCTTCAGCACCGGCAGTTAACAGGAACGCCCCCATTGAACACGCCTGGCCCATACAAATGGTGCTGACGTCCGGCTTGATAAATTGCATGGTGTCGTAAATCGACATCCCCGCAGTGATCACGCCACCCGGTGAGTTGATATAAAGGTAAATGTCTTTTTCCGGGCTTTCTGCTTCCAGGAACAGCATCTGGGCAACAATCAGGTTAGCCATATGGTCTTCAACCTGCCCCGTCAGGAAGATGATTCGTTCCTTAAGCAGACGGGAGAAGATGTCGTATGAACGCTCGCCCCGTGAAGTTTGCTCAACCACCATGGGTACCAACGCCATGTTTGGTGCAAATTGCTCTCTTTCACCACTGTATGACATAACCGTCTCCTAATAGATTCTGTTTGGCGCTATTTAAAACCGATTCTACTTGAGATAGGCACACATGACTATGCTCAAGCGGCCAAGTCGCCATTTACACGTCTGACGGTCGTTATCAGTCAGATTTTAACTGCAAATTTACCTGGGTTCGTCATTATTAATTGGGGGATTTACGCCCTTTTTTCAAGCCTGACGGAAAATTTCTTTTCTCTTTCACCCCGACCGGGTGGATGAAAGGCCATATTGGTGAAATGGAATGAACAGGTCTACGTGAGCTGTGCCTTATATTGATAAATATAGTGCAAAAACAACAGCCAAAAACAAAAATATCTCATTTTCAGGAAATAAAAAGCCCGCAGTAAAAACTGCGGGCTTCAGTGTCGAACCTGTAAACAGGCTCAGCAACATGCAATCAGATTATGCAGGTTGAGTCTGGTTCATCAGCTCAGTAAAGGTGGTGGCTTTTTCAGTCACTTTCGCTTTAGACAACAGAGTTTCGACCGCTTGTTCTTCCAGCGCGACGTTACGCATGTTGTTCATCAGCTCTTTATTTTTGCTGTAGAACTCAACCACTTCCTGTGGATCTTCATACGCAGAAGCCATTTCTTCGATCAACGCTTTAACGCGATCTTCGTCAGCTTTCAGTTCGTGCTGGCTGATCACTTCGCCCAACAGCAGACCGACAACAACGCGACGTTTAGCTTGCTCTTCGAACAACTCACGTGGCAGTTCCAGCGCTTGTTTTTCGTTGCCGCCGAAACGTTGTGCAGCCTGACGACGCAGAACGTCTACTTCGCCGTCGATCAGTGCAGCAGGCACGTCGATCTCGTTAGCGCTGACCAGACCGTCGATTGCCTGAGTTTTGATGCGGTTACGAACAGCACCTTTCAGTTCGCGTTCCATGTTTTTACGCACTTCTGCACGCAGACCTTCAACAGAACCATCAGCCACGCCGAAACGTTTGATGAATTCTGGCGTCAGTTCTGGCAGTTCACGTTCTTCAACTTTCTTCAGGGTAATCGCGAATTTAGCCGCTTTACCTTTCAGGTTTTCTGCGTGGTAATCTTCAGGGAAGTTTACGTCGATGGTGAATTCTTCACCGGCTTTGTGACCCACCAGACCGTCTTCGAAGCCTGGGATCATGCGGCCCTGGCCCATAGCCAGTACGAAATCAGAGGCTTTGCCGCCTTCGAATTCTTCACCGTCGATAGAACCGGAGAAATCAACGGTAACGCGGTCTTCAGCAGTGGCTGCAGCGTCAGTTTCTTTCCAGTCAGCTTGTTGCTTGCGCAGAGTTTCCAGCATGGTATCAACATCAGCATCGTTAACTTCAACAACAGGTTTTTCAACTTCGATGTTTTCCAGATCTTTCAGCTCAACTTCCGGGTACACTTCAAATTCTACGGAGAAATTGAAGTCTTCACCCTGCTTGTACTCACCCGGGATATAGTTAGGTGCGCCAGCTGGATTGATTTTTTCTTTGATGATCGCATCAACGAAGTTGCGTTGCATCAGATCACCCAGTACGTCCTGACGTACTGACGCGCCATAACGCTGTTCGATGATGTGGCTTGGTACTTTGCCTTTACGGAAGCCGTCAATACGTACTTTTTTAGAGACGTTGATCAGTTCACTGCTCACTGCTTTTTCAATGCTTTCAGCAGGAACAGTAATCGTTACGCGGCGCCCAAGGCCTTGAGTGGTTTCAACAGAAACTTGCATCTTGTTACCTCAAAAAAAAATCACAGTGCTCGGTCAACTCCAGAAGTCGTTCTCAAGATGAGAAGCACAATCGCGCGAACTTACCTTGAAAACGACTTCTAAGAACCGGGACAGTTCTGTTATCAGAACGTAGCCCTGTATTCGAGAGCGTCCGAAACCATTCCGGAAAAATTAGACGCGACATTATAGCGACGCATGCGCACTGAGTCGAGGACGGTATCTCTACGCGCGGGAGGGAAACTCACACGGGACTCGATCCTTCGAAAAATGCGGTCGATGCAAAGGCGTAAACCACCTTGTCGTCTGCCTGTCAGAGGAAAAACAAAAACGGCCCGCGGGCCGTTTCTTGAAATTCGCCTCTACTAATACCGCATCTGATAAGGAAAGTTCCAGTTTTACCGTATCAAATGCTGATATTTGTGCCTTTTGTGAATCAGATCCTCACTATCAGGCCATTGTTCCCGCACCGCGGCAAGGCGGTGATGCGGGAACGGTGTCCTGTAAGCCTTCCCACTCTTTTTGCGTGTAAGTATGGAGAGCCAGTGCGTGCACGCTGCCCGCCAGTTCTTCGGTTAAACGCCCGTAAATGGCACGATGACGTGCTAAAAAGCGTTCGCCGACGAATTTATCGGACACCATCACGACTTTGAAATGGCTTTCTGAGCCTGCCGGTACATTATGACGATAGCTTTCGTCAGTCACTTCCAGGAACGCAGGGTCGAATGCCTCAGCTAATTTTGCTTCTATTTGCTCACGAATCATAGCAATCTCCTCACACCGCATCTGCAGAGAACCGCGCCTGTCTGGTACACCTATCTACTTAAAACTCTCTACATTTAAATAATAGGCTGCTTTACAGCTCTACGTTAATCACATTAAAAAATTTATGCAGTTGATTGATAAAAATGGCGCTCAGTCTGTCAAAGAAATCGCGGCTTCGCTACGCCGGAGTCGGTGATACTGCATACTTGCTGAAAAAAAACGCTAAATATCCGTTTTTACAGATTGACGGGACTTCCACCCGCAAATGGCGATGTTATGATGTCGGCAAATTTTTGAGCATTACTCCTTTATTAATATTGAGAAAACACACATGTTAAAAAAAATCATTTTCCCTGTGCTGGCACTGTTCATGCTGGCCGGATGCGCAACCAGCACTAACACGCTGGATGTGTCCCCGAAAATTGTTCTGCCTTCACAAGACCCAACACTTCAGGGCATCACGATCAGCATCAACGGTGCTGACCAGCGCCAGGATCAGGCTCTGGCCAAAGTTAACCGTGACGGCCAGCTGATTTCCCTCACGCCTTCACGCGATCTGCGTTTCCTGTTGCAGGAATCTCTGGAAAAACAAATGACCGCACGCGGTTACATGGTCGGTGCTGACGGCGCAGTTGATCTCCAGATTGTCGTCAATAATCTGTATGCGGATGTTCAGGAAGGTAACCTGCGCTACAACATCACCACCAAAGCAGATATTTCTATCATCGCTACAGCGAAAAATGGCAGCAAGCAGGTGAAAAATTACCGCTCAACGTACAACGTTCAGGGTGCGCTTTCCGCCACCAACGCCAAAATCACCAACGCGGTTAACACCACGCTGGGTGATGTCATCAGCGACATGGCCTCCGACACCAGCATCAGCGACTTCATCAAGGCTAACGCCCGATAAGCTCCGGCTGAAATCTGTGTGACCTATTCTGCCCGGCCAGTCCGGGCAGAATGCTTTTCAGAACAAGCATTCCTTCCTTTATTCTCCCCGCTTCCTTTATTATGCCCCTGCGTCACTCTCTCACCGGTTCGCAGGAACACATTTTCATGATCAGTCAGTACTTTAAGATTTTCACGCAACGCAATACCGTCATTTTACTGCTTCTGGGCTTTGCTTCCGGTTTACCGCTGGCGCTCACGTCCGGCACATTGCAGGCGTGGATGACCGTCGAAAATGTCGATCTGAAAACTATTGGGATTTTCTCGCTGGTCGGCCAGGCTTACGTGTTCAAATTCCTGTGGTCGCCGATGATGGACCGCTATACCCCGTCATTTCTCGGACGCCGCCGCGGCTGGCTGATCCTGACGCAATTGCTGCTGGTCGCGGCGATTTTCGCCATGGGCTTTATGGATCCCGGTAAAGATTTGTTCTGGCTGGCTGCGCTGGCAGTGCTGATTGCTTTCGCATCGGCTTCGCAAGACATCGTATTCGATGCGTATAAAACGGATTTACTGCCACCTGAAGAACGCGGAAACGGTGCCGCAGTTTCCGTGCTGGGCTATCGTCTGGCAATGCTGGTTTCCGGCGGGCTGGCGTTATGGCTTGCAGACCGATATCTCGGCTGGCAGCACATGTACTGGCTGATGGCGGTGCTGATGCTGATGGGCGTTTTCGCCACACTGATATCGCCGGAACCGCAAAATTCTCAGCCTGCACCGCGCACGATTGAAATGGCCGTTGTGGCACCTCTGAAAGACTTCTTTGGCCGCAATAACGCCTGGCTGATTTTACTTCTCATCGTGATGTACAAAATGGGCGACGCGTTTGCGGGCAGCCTGAGCACGACATTCTTAATCCGTGGTGTCGGGTTTGACGCAGGGGAAGTCGGGCTGGTGAACAAAACGCTCGGTCTGATGGCCACGATTATTGGCGCGCTTTTTGGCGGGATGCTGATGCAGCGTCTGAGCCTGTTCCGCGCGCTGATGCTGTTTGGTATTTTACAGGCAGTTTCAAATGCGGGTTACTGGCTTCTCGCCATTACCGATAAAGATCTATATACCATGGGCGCGGCAATTTTCTTCGAAAACCTGTGCGGCGGGATGGGAACAGCGGCGTTTGTGGCCCTGCTGATGACGCTTTGCAACCGTTCGTTCTCCGCAACCCAGTTCGCCCTGCTCTCTGCACTTTCTGCGGTGGGCCGTGTCTATGTGGGTCCGATTGCCGGCTGGTTCGTGGAGGCTTACGGCTGGCCGTGGTTCTATCTTTTCTCGATTGTTGCCGGTGTTCCGGGGTTGCTGTTATTAGCGGTTTGCCGCCAGACGCTCGAATACACTCAAAAAACGGACACTTTCCTGCCGCGCATTCACTTCGCCAAACCTTACAGCTGGGCGTTACGCTGCATGCTGGGCGGGAGTTTGCTGCTGGTGGTGTGGCTGGTGACGCTGATTGTGAACAGTTTAGGCTGGGCGTCGTGGCACGGGTTTACCGGATTTTTGCTGGAGGCGGGCGTTTTCGTTTGTCTTATCGGTATTATTTTAGGCAGTTTGCTCGATTTTCTCTCACTGCGCAGGACTGCACGTTCCTGATTTACCGCCATTCATTATCAAAATGAATGGCGCGTTTCATTTAACAAATGATCTATAAATATCACCCAATAAATTAAATTCAGGAAAAATTATATTTGTTGGGATAATTTTTCTCCGGTTCTTTTTGTGTGTTTTATTTCACTTGGTTTCTACATTAATTTAACATTAATTAAACCTATTGCCGGGATTATGGACGGCCATAAATATTTGAAAATGTATCACCCCTTGTTTTTCATCACTATAGAAAAAAATCTATACGCAACATATTGTTGCCCACTGTAAATTGTCACGATCCGTGACATGTGTGACTGCGTTAACATAAAGTGTCAACAGCGCTTTGACACTTGTTTAAGCGTGTTTACAGTCCTGCAACCTTCCCGTAAAATGCCCGCACACCTGAAGCGACAATAGAGCCCTAGTTATTGAGGTCGTTAGATGAGACTTAAGAAATACAATAAAAGTATTGGGATGTTGTCCTTATTTGCCTCCGCGTTAATGTTGAGCGGTTGCAATACGGCATTGATGGATCCCAAGGGAGCAATTGGACTTGAGCAGAGAACGCTGATTTTAACAGCGATTGGTTTAATGCTGATCGTCGTTATACCAGTTATTATCATGGCGTTTGCCTTTGCGTGGAAGTATCGTGCTTCCAACACAAAAGCAAAATACAGTCCTGATTGGTCCCACTCCAACAAAATTGAAGCCGTCGTCTGGACAGTTCCAATTATAATCATTGCCATTCTGGCAACGATTACCTGGAAAACCACCCACTCGCTTGATCCGTTCAAGCCTATCGTGACTGACGAAAAACCGATGACGGTTGAAGTCGTTTCTCTGGACTGGAAATGGTTGTTCATTTATCCGGAACAGGGCATCGCTACCGTTAACGAGCTCGTCATTCCTAAAGATGTGCCGGTTCAGTTCAAAGTCACTTCTGACTCTGTGATGAACTCGTTCTTTATTCCTCAGTTAGGCGGGCAGATTTATGCGATGGCCGGTATGCAGACTCAGTTGCACTTGATTGCAAATGAGGCGGGTACCTATAAGGGCATCTCAGCAAGCTTCAGCGGCCGCGGCTTCTCTGGCATGAAGTTCAACACAATTGCGACTCCAACCCGTGCCGATTTCGACACCTGGGTAGCAAAAGTGAAAAGCGCACCGAACCAGCTGGCAACCACTGATGACTTCAACAAACTGGCTGCACAGAGTATCGACAACCCGGTCGAATACTTCTCTGTAGCAAAACCTGGTTTGTTCAAAGAAATCATTGGCAAATACTCCATGCATGACATGAAGGCAGCGCCAGAAGGTCATACCATGCCAATGCCAGCCGGCAGTGACATGAAAGGCATGGATATGGGTGGACAGTCTCACGCAGCCGGAGCCGAGGAATAAACGATGTTCGGAAAATTAACGCTTGATTCGGTTCCGTATCATGAACCGATTATCATGGTCACAGTTGCCGCGATTATCATTGGTGGCCTGGCAGTTCTTGCCGGCATCACCTATTTCGGTAAGTGGAAGTATCTGTGGACCGAGTGGCTGACGTCTGTCGACCACAAAAAATTAGGTATCATGTACATCATTCTGGCCTTCGTCATGCTGCTGCGTGGCTTTGCCGATGCGATCATGATGCGTAGCCAGCAGGTTCTTGCTTCTGCAGGTGAACCGGGCTTCCTGCCGCCTCATCACTATGACCAAATCTTTACCGCGCACGGCGTTATCATGATCTTCTTCATGGCGATGCCTTTCGTAATCGGTCTGATGAACGTGGTGGTTCCTTTGCAAATCGGTGCGCGCGACGTTGCGTTCCCGTTCCTGAACAACGTGAGCTTCTGGTTCACCGCCGCGGCTGTTGTGCTTATCAACATCTCTCTGGGTGTTGGCGAGTTCGCACAGACCGGCTGGCTGGCTTATCCGCCACTGTCAGGTAAGGAATACAGTCCGGGGGTCGGGGTAGATTACTGGATCTGGAGTCTCCAGATATCCGGTGTCGGGACCTTGCTGACCGGTGTTAACTTCTTTGCGACCATCCTGAAGATGCGCGCACCAGGCATGCCGCTGATGAAAATGCCGGTATTTACCTGGGCCGCACTGTGCACCAACGTGTTGATTATCGTGTCCTTCCCGATTCTGACCGTGACTGTTGCACTGCTGACATTAGACCGTTATCTGGGCACCCATTTCTTCACGAATGATATGGGCGGCAACATGATGATGTACATCAACCTGATTTGGGCCTGGGGCCATCCGGAAGTGTACATTTTGGTTCTGCCAGTATTTGGTGTGTTCTCGGAAGTTACTGCAACTTTCTCCAAAAAACGTCTGTTCGGTTACACCTCGCTGGTATGGGCAACCATCGCCATCACCGTGTTGTCGTTCATCGTTTGGCTGCACCACTTCTTTACCATGGGTTCAGGCGCCAACGTCAATGCCTTCTTCGGCATCATGACGATGATCATTTCTATCCCGACTGGGGTAAAAATCTTCAACTGGCTGTTCACCATGTATCAGGGCCGTATCACGCTTAACGCGGCGATGCTTTGGACCGTTGGCTTCATCATCACCTTCTCTGTTGGTGGTATGACTGGCGTTCTGCTGGCGGTTCCGGGTGCTGACTTCGTGCTGCACAACAGTCTGTTCCTGATTGCCCACTTCCATAACGTTATCATCGGTGGTGTGGTCTTCGGTTGCTTCGCTGGTCTGACTTACTGGTTCCCTAAATCCTTCGGCTTCACGCTGAACGAAAAATGGGGTGTGCGTTCATTCTGGTTCTGGATCATCGGTTTCTTCGTCGCGTTCATGCCTCTGTATGCACTGGGCTTCATGGGGATGACCCGTCGCGTCAGCCAGAATATCGATCCTGAGTTCCACCCGCTGCTGGTTGTTGCGGCATGTGGTGCTGCACTGATTGCTATCGGTATCCTCTGCCAGCTGATCATGATCTTCGTCTCTGTTCGCGACCGCGACCAGAACCGTGATCTGACCGGTGACCCGTGGGGCGCACGTACTCTGGAGTGGTCAACCTCTTCTCCTCCTCCGTTCTACAACTTCGCTATCGTGCCGCAAATTCACGACCGTGATGAGTTCTGGGACATGAAAGAGAAAGGTACCGCTTACAAGCAGCCTGCTAAATATGAACCGATTCATATGCCACGTAACAGCGGCGCCGGTTTCATCATCGCTATGCTGAGCCTGGTTTGTGGTTTCGCATTAATCTGGGATATCTGGTGGCTGGCAGCAGTGAGCTTCATTGCCCTGGCTGCGACCTGGATTGCGAAAAGCTTCGACGAAGATGTTGATTACTACGTGCCAGTTGAAGAAGTGGAACGTATTGAAAACCAGCATTTTGAACAAATCCGTAAAGCAGGTGTGAAACATGGCAACTGATACTCTGACTCACCACGATGAAGCCCATGCTGAGCATGGGCACCACGACGCAGGTGCAACCAAAGTCTTCGGCTTCTGGATCTACCTGATGAGTGACTGCATCTTGTTTGCGAGCCTGTTCGCAACGTATGCAGTACTGGTAAACGGGACCGCTGGCGGTCCCACTGGTAAAGACATTTTTGAACTGCCGTTCGTGCTGGTAGAAACCTTCTGCCTGCTGTTCAGTAGTATCACTTACGGCTTTGCAATGCTTGCCATGAACAAGGGTAACAAAGCAGGCGTTAACGGCTGGTTGTTCCTGACATTCCTGTTCGGTTTAGGCTTCATCGGGATGGAACTCTATGAATTCCATCACCTGATTGCTGAAGGCTATGGCCCGCAGCGCAGTGGTTTCTTGTCTGGCTTCTTTGCACTGGTCGCCACCCACGGTCTGCACGTGACCTGTGGCCTGATTTGGATCCTGACCATGATGGTTCAGGTTTCACGTCGCGGTCTGACTGAAGTTAACAAAACCCGTCTGATGTGTCTGAGCCTGTTCTGGCACTTCCTGGACGTAGTATGGATCTGCGTGTTTACCGTTGTTTATCTGATGGGAGCGATGTAATGAGTCATTCTGCTACTTCCCATGGTGGCGCAAGCCACGGCAGCCTGAAGTCATATGCGATTGGCTTCATCTTGTCGGTTATCCTGACGGTGATCCCGTTTGCCATGGTCATGACCGACACGGCATCACATTCACTGATCCTGGGTACCGTGGTTGCGTCCGCAATCATCCAGATCGTTGTCCATCTGGTGTTCTTCCTGCACATGAATACGTCGTCGGAAGAGCGCTGGAACCTGGTGGCACTTCTGTTCACCGCTGTGATTATCTTTATCGTCGTTGTGGGCTCATTGTGGATTATGTATAACCTCAACCTCAATATGATGGTCAGTTAAAGAGCCGAGCTGCACGTGATGATTAAGCAATACCTGCAAGTAACGAAACCAGGAATTATTTTCGGCAACTTAATTTCTGTCATCGGGGGATTCCTCCTTGCTGCCAAAGGCAGCATCGACTTCCCACTCTTTCTCGCCACTTTGGTGGGTGTTTCGCTGGTTGTCGCATCGGGTTGTGTATTTAACAACTTTATCGACCGCGACATCGACCGGATCATGGAAAGAACGAAGAACCGGGTCCTGGTGAAAGGGCTTATTCCGCCGAAAACAAGCCTGGTTTACGCGACCATTCTGGGTATTGCGGGCTTTGCGTTGTTGTATATCGGAGCAAATCCGCTGGCGATGTGGCTGGCAGTGATGGGCTTTGTGGTTTATGTCGGCGTTTACAGCCTGTACATGAAACGCAACTCGGTATACGGCACGTTGATCGGCAGCTTGTCTGGCGCAGCGCCACCGGTTATCGGTTACTGCGCCGTTTCAGGCCAGTTCGATACCGGTGCCCTGATCCTGCTTCTGATCTTCAGCCTGTGGCAGATGCCGCATTCGTACGCGATTGCCATCTTCCGCTTCAAAGATTATCAGGCAGCAGGCATCCCGGTACTGCCAGTGGTGAAAGGCATCTCTGTCGCCAAGCATCATATTATCGTCTACATTCTGGCGTTTATGATTGCGACGCTGATGCTGACCCTGAGCGGTTACGCAGGGTATAAATACCTGGTCGTTGCCGCCGCTGTCAGTATCTGGTGGCTGGGCATGGCACTGAAGGGTTACAAAACGGAAAACGACGTGGTGTGGGCGAGAAAACTGTTTGGTTTCTCCATCATCACTATCATGTCGCTGAGCTTCATGATGTCCGTGGATTTTAATTCTGCGCCAACATCGTTGCTGACCTACGTTTGGTAACACACAATTTCAGTGTAACGCTCTGAAATCATAGCGAAAGGCCAGTAGCAATACTGGCCTTTTCTTTTGCTTTGAGCATCAGGCAAATCCCGTAATATCTGCTAAAGATCCATCGTTTTACCCAGGCCGGCTTAATCATTAAAATGTCGGATTGTTATTTTGAGGTAGTAATGTGAACGATAACCAGATGACCCCGCAGGAAAGTCGGGCTACATGGGGACTAGGGACAGTATTTTCTTTGCGCATGCTTGGCATGTTCATGGTTCTGCCAGTACTGACCACTTATGGCATGAAACTCTCCGGCGCCAGCGAAGCACTGATCGGCATCGCCATAGGCATTTACGGACTGGCACAGGCCGTTTTCCAGATCCCGTTTGGACTGCTTTCTGACCGCGTGGGCCGCAAACCCCTGATCGTCTTTGGTCTGGTCATCTTCTGCATCGGCAGCATTGTGGCTGCTTCAACCGAATCTATCTGGGGCGTGATCATTGGTCGTGCCCTGCAAGGCTCCGGCGCGATTGCCGCCGCCGTCATGGCCCTGCTGTCTGACCTGACCCGCGAACAGAACCGCACCAAAGCAATGGCGTTTATCGGCATCAGCTTCGGCATTACCTTTGCAATTGCGATGGTCCTCGGCCCGATTATTACGCACGCCTGGGGCTTACACGCCCTGTTCTGGGCCATCGCAGTACTGACTATTCTCGGCATCATTATTACCGTTGCCGTGGTGCCCTCCCCTGCCACGCACATTCTTAATCGTGAATCGAGCATGGTGAAAGGCAGCTTCGGTAAAGTGCTGAGCAACGCCAAATTGCTGAAACTCAATTTCGGAATTTTGTGTCTGCATATCCTGCTGATGTCGAGTTTTGTGGTGTTACCGCAAGTGATGGAACACGCAGGTTTCCCGCCAAGCGAACACTGGCGCGTTTACCTGATCACCATGCTTACGTCTTTCGTTGCCGTCATTCCGGTCATTATCTACGCCGAGAAAAAACGCCACATGAAACAGGTATTCATGGGTTGTGTCGCAGTACTGTTGCTGGCGGAAATCGTGCTGTGGTCGGCGGGTCTGCATTTATGGGCCGTGATTGCCGGTATCCAGCTGTTCTTCCTGGCGTTTAACGTCATGGAAGCTATTCTGCCCTCGCTTATCAGCAAAGAATCTCCGGCAGGATACAAAGGCACCGCGATGGGCTTGTATTCCACCAGCCAGTTTATCGGCGTGGCGATCGGCGGCAGCTTAGGCGGTTACGTATACGGAAACTCAGGTGCTGGCGCAGTGTTCCTGGTTTGCGCAGCGATCGCCATTGTCTGGTTGCTGGTCAGTTCTACTATGACCGAACCGCCGTACGTCAGCAGCCTGCGCATTACGCTGTCTGAACTGGCGGTAAAAGATTCCGCCCTTCAGGCGCGCATTCTGGCCCAGCCGGGCGTGGCAGAAGCGGTAGTCGTACCGGAAGAATTCAGTGCTTACGTGAAGGTCGATACCAAACAGACCAACCGCCAGGCTCTCGAACAACTGGTCAGCGCTGCCTGACGCCCTCTGACGTTAATAAATGCTGTGCCTGCAAACTGGCACAGCGTTTCAATTTTATCCCCACCGCGTGACTCTCCTCACTTAAAAAAACCCAGTAATCATTATCCTCAAGAATTCCTTAACAAAATTTTGTCAGTGATGACGGCTTTCGGGCCTATTGAGGATCTCATGAAAACATATGCTCTCGTTGGCACCGGTGGTCGCTCAGGTTTGTACATTGAAGCGATCACCGGCAAATACCGCCACAACGCAAAATTTGTGGCCTTCTGCGATACAAACCAGACGCGAATGGATTATGCAAACCGCCAGCTTGAGCAGAGTGGCATCGCCCGTGTATCAACATGGAAAGCTGCCGATTTCTCTGCAATGCTCGACGAAACTAAACCGGACATCGTGATTGTCACCAGCATGGATCGCACCCACGACGACTACATCGTCCGCGCCCTGCACGCCGGTTGTGACGTCATCACTGAAAAGCCAATGACCATTGATGAACAGCGCGCGCTGCGCATTCTGGATGCTGTCGATGCCACGGGCTATCAGGTTCGCGTCGCGTTCAATTACCGCTACGCCCCGCATCACAGCAAAATACGTGAACTGCTGATGCAGGAAACCATCGGCGAAGTGCTTTCTGTGCACTTTGAATGGCTGCTCAATACCGAACACGGCGCAGATTATTTCCGTCGCTGGCACCGTGAAAAACGCAATTCCGGCGGCCTGCTGGTGCATAAATCCACCCACCACTTCGACCTGATGAACTTCTGGCTGAACAGCACACCGGAAAAAGTGTATGCCCAGGGTGATTTGCGTTTTTATGGAAAAGAGAATGCCGAGAAGCGCGGCGTGACTCAATTTTATCCGCGTGCACATGGCTATCCGCAGGCGCAGAACGATCCGTTTGCTCTGCACATGGAAGATAATGCGCAGCTCAAAGCGCTGTACCTGGATGCCGAGCATGAGGATAACTATTTCCGCGACCAGAGCGTATTCAGCGACGGCATTAATATTGAAGATACGCTATCGGTGCTGGTGAAATACCACAACAAAGTGCAGCTGACTTATTCGCTGAATGCGTATCTGCCGTGGGAAGGACTGAACGTGGTGTTCAACGGCACCAAAGGCCGCATTGAAATGAAAATCGTCGAAATGTCTTACGTGAATGCCGGTGGTAAACGTGAGAATGAAGGCAGTATCGAAACAGCAGAAATCACGGTTTACCCGTTATTTGCACAACCGTGGAAAGCCCAATTCCAGCTGGGAGAAGGCGGTCATGGCGGCGGCGATAATGCCATGCTGGAAGACCTGTTCGGCGAGCGCAAAGATGATCCGTTAAAACGCGCGGCCGATCATCGGGCCGGAGCGATGTCGATCCTGACCGGGGTCGCCGGAAATCTTTCAATGCAGCACGATAAACCGATCTACTTTAAAGACTTCGAACTGGTGAAAAGGCTACGCCAGCCGAAGTGACCACCATAAAAAAGGGACGCACAGCGCCCCTTTAATATTCCCGCCAGTCAACGCATCTGCAGCGCGAAGGTCGAAGGCTATTAGTCGCGGAAGTTTTTAAACTGGAAGGGCTGGCCTAAATCGCCGTTACGGATTAACGCCATCACGGCCTGCAAATCATCACGCGCTTTGCCGGTGACGCGAACTTCGTCGCCCTGTACCTGCGCCTGCACTTTGATTTTACTGTCTTTGATCAGCTTGACGATTTTCTTCGCCAGCGCGGATTCAATCCCAGAATGCAGTTTAGCTTCAACGCTGTACGTTTTACCGCTGTGATCCATCTGCTCAGGAATTTCCAGTGCCCCGCCTTCAATGCCGCGTTTAGCTAACTTCTCACGCAGAATATCAACCAGCTGATTGACCTGAAAATCAGATTCACTGGCCACTTTGATACTCTCGTTTTTCTCGTTGAGATCGAAGCTGGCCGGAATATTGCGGAAATCCCAGCGGGTTTGCAGTTCACGGCTGGCATTTTCCACGGCGTTGCGCACTTCCTGCATGTCGATTTCGGAAACAATGTCAAAAGACGGCATAATCGCTTCTCCCTGTAGTTTTTGTATTGCACGTTATATGGCGTGCATAATACCGCCTTCAACCGTCGATGCCAAACAACAGCAAACCACCGAACATAAAATGCTCCAATGGTCAAAAAGTACAGGTGGAAATGTGATGTACAGCACAAATGTCTATACTAATAAGATAACCGGACAGCAGAATATTCTTTCTACAACCGGCTTTAACGGCGGTTTTCGCCGCATTCCCGGGGAGGCACAATGAAAATAACAGTTCTTGGTTGTGGTGCGCTGGGGCAACTTTGGCTTTCAGCACTTTATCAGCAAGGCCACGACGTTCAGGGCTGGATACGTATTCCGCAGCCATTTTGTGCCGTCAACGTGATTTCCCCCGAAGGCATCGCCTTTAACCGTAACCTGCCCACCAACGATCCTGAGCATCTGGCGCAAAGCGAATTACTGCTCGTAACCCTCAAAGCCTGGCAGGTTTCCGGAGCCGTCAGTGCGCTGATGCCGATGCTGAACGATAATTGCGCGATATTACTGCTGCACAACGGCATGGGAACCGTCGATGAATTGCCGCCAAACCGGCTGGCGATTTTGCAGGGCGCAACCACGCACGCGGCGCGTCACGAAGGCAATGCCATTCTCCACGTTGCCACTGGTGCCACACATATCGGGCCAGTTTCGCCACGCGCTGCGGCGCTGAGTTCGCTGGCAGATGTGCTGCATCACGCACTGCCGGACGTCGCGTGGCACGACAACATCAAGCCGTCGCTGTGGAATAAACTGGCGGTGAACTGCGTGATTAATCCTCTGACCGCCACCTACGAATGTACCAACGGGGATTTGCTGGCGTATGCCGACCAGATTGAACAAATCTGTCAGGAAGTCGCGCAGGTCATGGCGATTGAAGGCGTGGAAATTCACAGTGAATCGCTGCTGAGCTTTATTTATCAGGTGATTGATTCCACCGCCGCCAATCACTCTTCCATGTTGCAGGATATCCGCAACCAGCGTCACACTGAGATTGATTACATTACTGGCTATCTGCTGCGTCGCGGACGCAAATACGGACTCAACCTGCCGGTTAATACCCGATTATTTGAACAAATTAAAAGAAAGGAAAACGACTATGAGCGCATCGGTACTGGTCTGCCTGGCACCTGGTAGCGAGGAAATTGAAGCCGTCACCGTGATTGATTTGCTGGTTCGCGCCGGTATTCACGTCACCACCGCCAGCGTCGCGGGGGATGGCAATCTTGAAATCCGCTGTTCACGCGGTGTGCGTATTCTGGCAGACGCCGCGCTGGTGGATGTCGCCGATGACGACCACGACGTCGTTGTTCTGCCCGGCGGCCTTGGCGGCGCGACCTGTTTTAGCGAAAGCCCGCTGTTGGTGGAGAAAGTCCGTCAGATGCACGTCAGCGGTAAAATCGTGGCGGCGATCTGCGCCGCACCCGCGCTGGTGCTGGAATATCACGATTTATTCCCTGTCGGTAACATGACCGGTTTTCCGGGCCTGAAAGACAAAATCGATCCGAACAAATGGTCCGATCGCCGGGTGATTTTCGATCCGCGCGTAAACCTGCTCACCAGCCAGGGGCCGGGAACGTCCATGGAGTTCGCACTTAAAATTATCGACCTGCTTCTGGGCAAAACCAAAGCCGCAGAAATTGCCGCACAACTGGTTCTGGCGCCAGGTATTTATAACTACACCGACGAAGGCGCACGCGAATCCTAATCCGGATGCTGCAAAGCAAAAGGGGCTCAGCATGGCTGAACCCCTTTATTTTGGCTAACGCTTAATGACTATGGGCGATAGACTTTTACATTATCAAAGCCCTGTTCTTTCAGATACAGCGCCTGCAAACGGCTCATTACGCCACGGTCACAATACAACAGATAGGTTTTGGTCTGGTCGAGATCGCCAAACTGAGTCGCAAGTTTGTAGAACGCCAGAGGTTTAACCTCAACGTTTTCCAGTGTCAGCGGCTGCGCGTCGGCTTCATCCGGCGCACGGACATCCAGCACGATATCGGTTGACGTAAATTCAGCGACCGTTTCAATTTCCGGCACGACCTCTGCGGCTTGCGCTGCAATTTCGCGGATATCGACATTTCGCGCTTCGCTGACGACTTTATCCAGCACGCTGAAATCGAACATCGCTTCTTCGGCTTCGATTTTCGCTTTCACGGCTTTCACGGTCGGGCTTTTGGAAATCACGCCACAATATTCAGGCATAGTTTTCGCAAAATCTTCCGTGCCGATTTCACGGGCAATCTTGATGATGTGTTCTTTATCGTGGGAAATCAGCGGACGCAGGATAAGCGTGTCAGACACGTTGTCGATCAGGCGTAAGTTGGTCAGTGTCTGGCTGGACACCTGACCGAGCGCTTCACCAGTGACCAGCGCCTGAACGCCGTAGCGCTCGGCAATGGAAGAGGCGGCACGAATCATCATACGTTTCAGGACAACGCCCATCTGACCGTCTTCGACTTTTTCGAGGATTTCACCCACCACCGGTTCGAAATCGACAGAGATGAAACGCACGCGGTGTGAGCTGCCAAAACGGTTCCACAGATAATGTGCTACCTGTTTCACGCCGATTTCATGCGCCGCGCCGCCCAGATTGAAGAAGCAATAATGCACACGACAGCCGCGACGCATCAGCATATAACTGGACACGCCGGAATCGAAACCGCCGGAAATCAGCGAAAGCACATCTTCCTGCGTGCCAATCGGGTAACCGCCCTGACCTTCGAGCCGGCTTTTCACCAACACCAGCTGATCGTCGTTGATTTCGAGTTTCACCGTCACTTGCGGATCTTTCAGGCTGACCTTCGCAGATTCGACGTGCTGATTCAGGCCGCCGCCGATGTAGCGTTCCGCTTCGGTTGAAGAAAAATCATGTTTACCGCGACGCTTAACGCGTACGCAGAACGTTTTTCCTTCTACTTCAGCACGATAGGCTTCCAGCGTTTGTTCGAAAATATGGTGAAGATCCGTGTAAGGACGGTCTTCCACTTCTTCAACATAACGGATACCTGGAATACGGCAGAGTAATTCCTGAATCAGATCGTGTTTGCTTTCGTCTTTGCTGCGAACTTCGATATGATCCCAATGGCGGACTACTGCCAGCGTCTCATCATGCGGCCGCACAACGTTGCGGATGCTGCTTGAGAGGATCTTAATGAAGCGCAAACGCACAGATTGGCTCTTGATGGTGATTTCAGGGAACAATTTAATGATAAACTTCATGGCAGTCTTTTGTTAGCGGGTGAAAAAACGGGGTAGTAAGTCGCTGAATAAGGATCTAGGATCCTATTATTGCTAAGCCAGATGTATGTTATGTGCCACATTGGGCTTAGCAATAATATCTGCGGCGCAGAGTATATCACTTAAAATGCGTACTCTGTGCACAAAACCCGACAGCAGATGTCATGCTGAACAGGAATGTCTCTCGAGGCTGAAAACCGGCTCTGCGGCTCAGACCTCTGATCATCAATTCTGATCAACGATATCAAAAGAGAATTATGCCAAAAAAATCTGCACCACCTGCCAATTTTGAAACGGCCCTGGCCGAACTGGAACAGATCGTTTCCCGCCTTGAGTCTGGCGAGCTGCCTCTGGAAGATGCGCTGAACGAATTTGAACAAGGCGTCCAGCTGGCACGTCAGGGGCAGCAAAAGCTGCAACAGGCAGAACAGCGTGTTCAGATCCTGCTCGACAGCGACAACGATGCTCCGCTGACTCCGTTCACCCCGGAAGCAGAGTAACTGGTCATGTCTGAAGCGATCTCCTTATCTTCTTCTGACAGCTTTACTGGCGAACTTCGTGCCATGCAAAAGCGTGTCGATGGCGTTCTGACGGCCTACGTCAGCGCACAACCTTTGGCGGATTTACCGCTGGTGGACGCGATGCGTTACGGTTCGCTGCTGGGCGGTAAACGCCTGCGCCCGTATCTGGTTTACGCCAGCGGACAACTGTTCAACCTTGATTTGAAGAATCTGGATGCGCCAGCCGCCGCCGTGGAATGTATTCACGCGTATTCGCTGATCCACGATGATTTACCTGCGATGGACGACGACGATTTGCGCCGTGGCCAGCCGACCTGCCACATTAAATTTGGCGAAGCCAATGCTGTTCTTGCCGGTGACGCACTACAGACACTGGCATTTTCGATTCTCGCCGATGGTGATATGCCGGACGTGGCCGTGAAAGACCGCCTGTCGATGATTTCCGAACTGGCCAGCGCCAGCGGAGCCAGCGGCATGTGTGGCGGTCAGGCACTGGATTTAGCCGCAGAAGGCCAGCAGGTGGGTCTTGAAGCGTTAGAAAAAATCCACCGCCATAAAACCGGTGCGCTGATCCGCGCCGCCGTGCGCATGGGTGCGCTGGCTGCCGGTGAAACCGGCCGTGCCGTTTTGCCTATACTGGATAACTACGCACAAGCTATCGGCTTAGCTTTTCAGGTTCAGGACGATATTCTGGATGTGATTGGCGACACCGCTACGCTCGGCAAACGTCAGGGCGCTGATCAGCAGCTCGGGAAGAGTACCTACCCGGCCCTGCTGGGGCTGGACGGCGCAAAAGCCAAAGCGATGGTTCTGTATCAGGAAGCCGTTTCCGCACTGGATCAGCTGGCTGCACTTTCTTACAACACAGCGCCACTTCTCGCGTTAGCCAGCTTTATCATTGAACGCGATAATTAAACTTACTATGAGCAACTGATGAGTCTTGAATTAGCCAAATACCCGACACTGGCGCTGGCGGAGAATCCCGAAGATCTCCGCTCACTCCCTAAAGAGAGTCTGCCCAAGCTCTGTGACGAACTGCGTCAATATTTATTGGCCAGCGTCAGCCAGTCCAGCGGACACTTTGCGTCCGGTCTGGGAACGGTAGAACTGACCGTTGCGATGCACTATGTCTACAACACGCCATTCGACCACGTTGTCTGGGATGTCGGCCATCAGGCCTATCCGCACAAGATTCTGACCGGCCGTCGCGAACGCATTTCCACCATCCGCCAGAAAGGCGGGCTGCATCCGTTCCCCTGGCGCGGCGAAAGCGAATATGACACGTTGTCCGTGGGCCACTCCTCGACATCTATCAGTGCGGGTCTCGGCATGGCCGTTGCCGCCGAGCGTGAAGGCAAAGGCCGGCGCACCGTTTGCGTGATTGGCGATGGCGCAATCACCGCCGGGATGGCTTTCGAGGCGATGAACCATGCGGGCGATATCAAACCCGACATGCTGGTTATCCTCAACGACAACGAAATGTCGATTTCCGAAAACGTCGGTGCGCTGAACAATCATCTGGCGCAACTTTTGTCCGGAAAACTTTACTCGCACCTGCGTGAAGGCGGTAAAAAAGTGTTGTCCGGTCTGCCACCGATTAGAGAACTGGTGCGCCGTACCGAAGAACATCTGAAAGGCATGATGGTGCCGGGTACCTTGTTTGAAGAGCTGGGCTTTAACTATATCGGGCCGGTTGACGGGCACGATGTCGTTGCGCTGGCGCAAACGCTGAAAAACATGCGCGAGCTGAAAGGCCCGCAATTGCTGCACATCATGACTAAAAAAGGCAAAGGTTACGCACCAGCGGAAAAGGATCCAATCAGTTTCCACGCAGTGCCGAAATTCGATCCGGCTTCCGGCACGCTGCCAAAAAGCAAAGAAGGTCTGCCAACTTACTCGAAAATTTTCGGTGACTGGTTGTGCGAGACCGCAGCCAAAGACAGCAAACTGATGGCGGTTACGCCTGCGATGCGTGAAGGCTCCGGCATGGTGCGCTTCTCGCGTGAATATCCGCAGCAGTATTTCGATGTGGCGATAGCCGAGCAGCACGCGGTGACGTTCGCCGCCGGTCTGGCTATTGGCGGCTACAAGCCGATTGTCGCGATTTACTCGACGTTCCTGCAACGCGCGTACGATCAGGTGATCCACGATGTGGCGATCCAGAATCTGCCCGTGCTGTTTGCCATTGACCGTGGCGGCATCGTCGGGGCAGATGGTCAGACGCATCAGGGGGCTTTCGACCTGTCTTTCCTGCGCTGCATTCCGAACATGACCATCATGACGCCAAGCGATGAAAACGAATGTCGCCAGATGCTGCATACCGGTTATCACCATAACAGCGGCCCGGTTGCCGTGCGTTATCCGCGCGGCAACGGCACGGGCGCAACCTGTGAACCGCTGGCGTCGCTGCCAATTGGCAAAGGCGTTGTGCGTCGTGAAGGCGAGAAAGTTGCCATCCTGAACTTCGGTACTTTACTGCCGGACGCGCTGGCAGCGGCTGAAAAACGTAATGCCACCGTCGTGGATATGCGTTTTGTGAAACCGCTGGATGAGGCTCTGATTCAGGAACTGGCGGCCAGCCATGAAGTGCTGGTGACGCTGGAAGAAAACGCCATTATGGGTGGTGCGGGCAGCGGCGTGAATGAGTTGCTGATGTCCAAACGCATTCTGGTGCCGGTGCTCAATATCGGCCTGGCGGACAACTTTGTTCCGCAAGGCACACAGGACGAAATCCGTCACGATCTGGGGCTGGACGCTGAAGGCATCGACCGTCAGATCACCGACTGGCTGGCCTAGCCTTTTCCCCTCTTTCAGCCTGAAAGAGGGGATTTTCCTTTCTAACTTTTTCCCCCGTCACCCAATCCTGGCGTTCAGTAAGCTACAGTTATAGCGTGCTAATCATTTTCACGACTTTCTGATTTCAATTCATCCTGACCAGGAGATGTCATGCAATACACTATTCTCGGAAAAACCGGCCTGAACGTCTCACGCCTGTGCCTTGGCTGTATGACGTTCGGTGAACCGGATCGCGGAACCCACGCATGGACACTGCCCGAAGAAAGCAGCCGCCCGATCATTAAACAGGCTCTTGAGGCGGGAATAAATTTCTTTGATACCGCCAACAGCTATTCCGACGGCAGCAGCGAAGAAATCGTCGGCCGCGCGCTGAAGGACTTTGCAAAGCGTGATGAGATTGTCGTGGCGACCAAGGTTTACAACGCCGTCACCGGTCTGAAGCCGGGGCTGTCACGCGCTTCGATTATGCAATCCATTGATGACAGCCTGCGCCGTCTCGGCATGGAGTATGTCGATCTGCTGCAAATCCACCGCTGGGATTACGAAACGCCCATTGAAGAAACGCTGGAAGCGCTGAATGACGTCGTCAAAGCCGGTAAGGCACGTTTTATCGGCGCATCTTCCATGCACGCCCATCAGTTTAAACAGGCGCTGGATGTCTCGGCACAAAACGGCTGGGCGAGCTTTGTATCGATGCAGGATCAATACAATCTTATCCAGCGTGAAGAAGAAAATGAAATGTATCCGCTGTGCCTGGAAAGGAATATTGCGGTGCTGCCATGGAGTCCGCTGGCACGCGGCAAACTGACCCGTCCGTGGGGAGAAACCACGGCGCGTTCTGTTTCCGATAATTTTGCCAAAACGCTATATGACGCCACCGATGAGGCCGACGGTAAAATTGCTGAACGCGTGGGTAAAATCGCTGAAGATCACGGGGTGGCGCGTGCGCAGATCGCGCTGGCGTGGATCCTGAGTAAGCGCGTCGTGACCGCACCGATTATCGGTGCATCCCGCCCTGCGCATCTGACGGATGCTATTGGCGCGCTAGACGTTACGTTGTCAGCAGAAGAAATTGCAGAGCTGGAAATGGCGTATGTACCGCACGAGGCCACTGGTTTTAAATAATCACAGCGGCTGATACGTGGTTGAAAGGTAAAAAGGCGCTGCGCGAAACCGGCAGCGCCTTTGACATCACGTCACAGCAAATCAGTTCAGAACAACGGCCAGTGATGTCCCACCAGATAGATAATTGCGGCAGCCAGAACACCGGCGACCACATCATCGATCATGATCCCCATCCCGCCCTGAACGTTGCGATCAAACCAGCGGATCGGCCACGGTTTCCAGATATCCAGCACGCGGAAAACGATAAATCCGATCAGCACCCAGCGCCAGTCGTTTACCGGGATCGCCATCAGCGTGATCCACATGCCAACAAACTCATCCCACACGATACTGCCGTGGTCATGAACCCGCATGTCACGCGCAGTCTGGCGACACAAATATACGCCGATACAGATACTGAACATGACGATCATGGAATATACCTGCCACGGCAGATATGTCATGACAATCCAGAATGGGATCGCGGCGATGGAGCCTGCGGTGCCCGGTCCGACAGGGAATAATCCGCTGCCAAAACCGGTTGCCAGTAAGTGCCACGGATTACGCAGGTTCAGACGCTTTTTCGCGGCCGCCATGTCCTGCACCGGATCACCGGTTTTTCCTTTGTACCCTGCCGGGCGTTTTTTACGGCTTATATTCACAACAACTCCCTACCGGCAAAATGATCGAACCCCTGCCATTCAAGTTCAACGGCAGCCCCGGAACGCATAAATTTGAGGCCTTCGGAATGCGGAGCAATTTGCCCGACACAGGTAAAATCAACGCCCAGATGGCTGAGCGCAACATCCAGCGCGCCACGGTTGATTTCCGGTACGGTAAAGCACAGCTCGTAATCTTCGCCGCCCGTCAGCGCCCATTTCAGCGCCTGTTCATGGTCAGCAACCGACTTCATGGCATCGGAGAACGGGATCGCATCGAGATCCAGACGCGCGCCACATTCGCTGGCATTCAGTATATGTTTAAGATCAGAAATCAGCCCGTCGGACAGGTCGATCGCTGAGGTCGCTAAATCGCGCAATCCCTGCCCGTGCAAAACGCGGGGTGACGGACGCAGATGGCGTTTCAGCAGGAAATCGCGGGTTGGAATATCAGTGACATTCAGCTCCTGGAGAAGGATTGCCAGACCCGCCGCGCTGTCGCCCAGCGTGCCGGTGACGAAAATCCAGTCTCCGACACCAGCGCCACCGCGTGTTAATGCGCGACCAGCGGGCACTAACCCCTGAATAGTCAGGGTCATGCTCAGCGGACCGCGGGTGGTATCACCGCCAATCAGCTGCATACCGTAATAATTGAGCTGGTCGAAGAGGCTGTCACTGAATGCCTGCAACCAGTCAGGGTTCACTTCAGGAAGCGTCAGCGCCAGAGAAACCCAGGCAGGATCGGCGCCCATAGCAGCCAGATCGCTGAGGTTAACGGCCAGCGCTTTGTAGCCAAGATCAGCCGGTGAAATCGTTTTGAGAAAATGGATGCCTTCGACCAGAGTATCGGTACTGACTGCTAAAAGTTGCTTCTCGCCCACCGTCAGCAAGGCACAATCATCACCAATGCCTAACTGAACATCCTGTCGGGCGGTTCTGAACCTGTTGAAGTAGCGAGTGATTACATCAAATTCGCCGCATGCCATAGTACAATTCCAAATCGTTAGAATGACTTAAGGCCGGAAGCCCGGCCTTAAAAAGGGGTGTCACACAGAGGATAAGCGAGGTGACATCACCAGATTATCAACAGACTCAGTATTGCACCGAAAATGACTGTCGCCATTTATGAATGCCACTGACCCTGGCTGACGATCATTTTTTACGAATGTGCGGGCCCGCTTTATCCAGCACACCATTGACAAACTTATGACTGTCTTCAGCACCGAAGGTTTTAGCCAGTTCGATAGCTTCGTTGATCGCCACTTTGTAAGGGACGTCCTGGCGTTTGCTCAGCTCAAACAGAGCCAGACGCAAAATCGCTCTTTCCACCTGGCCCAATTCGTCCAACTGGCGGGACAGGTATGGCGCCATCAATGCATCGAGTTTCTCTGCACTGTTTGCCACACCAGACAGCAGTTCGCGGAAATAGGCAATGTCTACGTCTTTGACATCCTGCTCGGTCAGGAATTCTAATTCAACATCGGCGATGTCATTTTTCGACAACTGCCAGGAGTAAAGCGCCTGGACGGCACATTCACGGGCGCGGCGACGAGCAGCAGGTTTCACGGATTTCCCCTTAACTAGATTCAGGCCTTAATAGCCTTGATAACATTAATCATTTCAAGCGCGGTCAGTGCAGCTTCTGCACCTTTGTTACCGGCTTTTGTCCCTGCGCGTTCGATGGCTTGTTCGATGCTTTCTGTCGTCAACACACCAAAGGCAACCGGGATTTCGCTGTTCATTGCAACGCTGGACAGGCCAGAGCTGCATTCGCCCGCTACGAATTCAAAATGGGCAGTGCCCCCGCGGATCACAGTTCCGAGCGCAACAACGGCGTCGTACTTACCGCTTTCAGCCAGTGCACGGGTTGCCAGAGGCAATTCGTATGCGCCAGGGACCCAGACTACGGTGATGTTGTCATCGCTGACCTGACCGATACGTTTCAACGCATCAACAGCACCTGACAGCAGGCTGTCGTTGATGAAATTATTAAAACGAGCAATCGCGATCGCTACGCGCGCGTTCGGCGTGGCTACAGCACCTTCGATAACGTTCATAGTTTTCCTTAAAGTGGGTTCAGGAGTTTCTAACCCCCGCCGCAGGGGGGCGGATTCTATCATAAAATTACCCTGTCTGGACATGCGCTTTTCAAACCCATTCAGACAGAGAGGCGTAAAATTCTCAGTACGTGTTGTTTAGTACACTGGTTTCAGGCGCAAACGTAAATCCGGGCCAATTTGCCTGACATCGCTGAAAGCAAATTCAGGGGCATCGGCCAGGTACGTTAAGCCGGGCAGTTCACACAGCGCCAGGCCATTATTACCTAATAGTTTCGGTGCCATATAAACGATTAATTCATCCACCAGACCTGCCTGTAATAAGGCACCCGCCAGTTGCGGCCCCGCTTCTACCCAGATGGAATTTATCTGGCGTTTTGCCAGTTGCATCATCAGCAGAACCAGATCTATACGATTATCGCGTCCGGCCACACGCCATTGTTCGACGGATTCAGGCCAGATTTGCGTATCAGTGTCCAGACGCGCCAGCAACACGTCGCCGGGTAAATTCACCAGCTGATGCTCTAGCGTGACGCGGTTCTGACTGTCGAGAATAATGCGCAGCGGCTGACGCAGATTTTCCTGCGGATAAACCGCCTGCACATCGCTGCCCAGTTCGCTCCAGCGAACATTCAGCGAAGGATTATCGGCCAGGACGGTGGCACTGGTGCTCAGAATCGCCGAGCTTTCAGCACGAAAACGCTGAACATCCGCACGGGCTGCCGGGGAAGTTATCCACTGACTTTCTCCGGAGGCCATCGCGGTTCTGCCATCCACCGACGCGCCCATTTTGAGCTGCACGTAAGGAAAACCGGTACGCATACGTTTGAGGAAACCGAGATTCACGGCTTCCGCCTGGGAATGCATCAGCCCGTGGCTGACGTCAATGCCGTTCTGTTTGAGGCGATACAAACCGCGCCCGGCAACTTCCGGATTGGGATCCTGCATCGCGGCGACTACGCGGGTCACACCGGCAGCCAGCAGGGCATCGGCACAAGGCGGCGTACGCCCGTGATGGCTGCACGGCTCGAGCGTGACATACGCGGTCGCGCCCCGGGCTTTCTCACCGGCCATGCGTAATGCATGAACTTCCGCATGCGGTTCACCGGCACGCAAATGATAGCCTTCACCGACGATTTCGCCATTAAGGACGATCACGCAGCCGACGTTCGGATTGGGTGTGGTGGTGAAACGTCCGCGACGCGCCAGCTCAAAAGCACGCGCCATAAAGCGTTCATCACGGTGTAATTCGTCAGACGATGTTCCGGCAGGCTGTTCGGGGAGCATTAACGTTCCTTAGTCCTGAAGACGGGCAATCTCTTCGCCAAATTCACGGATATCTTCAAAGCTGCGATAAACCGATGCGAAGCGGATGTAGGCGACTTTATCCAGCCCTTTCAGGGCATCCATCACCAGATTACCAATCATTTTGGCAGGAATTTCACGTTCACCGGTAGCCCGTAACTGCGATTTAATGTGGCTGATGGCCGTTTCGACGTCGTCGGAGCTGACTGGTCTTTTTTCCAGCGCTTTCAGAAAGCCGCTGCGAAGCTTGTCTTCGTTGAAAGGTTCGCGAACTTCATTGCTTTTAATGACGCGCGGCATCACCAGTTCCGCCACTTCAAAAGTCGTGAAGCGTTCATGGCAGTCCAGACACTGGCGGCGTCGGCGGACCTGAGATCCATCACCTACCAGGCGGGAATCGATGACTTTAGTATCAACAGCGGCACAAAATGGGCAATGCATAGCACTTCCTGACAGCGAGCATAATTGGACACCAGTTTACCCCGAAGTGTGCCGACAACAAAGGCTGTCGCTACTTTCATAGACATCAGGTTAAACTTACTCATCTTATATTGGTGCCCGGAACGAATGTTTCAACGGGCAGATGAAAGGAAGTCTCTGATATGACAAAACCTCCCCGCCTCTTACTGGCCTTTGCCGCATTGTTCAGCCTTGCGGGCTGCGCACAGCAAGATCCCAAGTTACCGGAACTGAAAGCCGAAGTAGGCCAACTGAACCAAAAACTCTCCCGCCTGACCGATCTGGCGACAGCGCTGGAACAGCAAACTACGCTGAACCGCCAGTCCACTAACGGGGTCTATTTGCTTCCTGCGGCGAAAAGCGCTGCACTGGTGAAGAGTGAAATTGGCGAACTGAGCCTTGCACTGACCCGCGTTGCCCCGGATGCCAGCGGTGTTCAGGCCGTATTAGAGATTAAAAATAATGCCGGCCAGCCGCTGCCTGCATTTACCGCCACACTGAACTGGGGCCAGTTGGATCCAGTGACAGGCAAGCCGCTGACTGTAGATATGCAAACGCAGACCATCACGGTTGAACCGGATTTATTACCGGGTCCGGTGAAAACGATAGAGGTGAAATTCGATCAGGTGACCGTTGAAACGCTGGGCTTTGTTCATCTGCATAATATTGTCGCCACGCAGAAACCCGCTCAGGCCGCAGAACCGGTTCCGGCGAAGTAAAAATTGGGCTTTCAGTTTTAGGAATCAGACATAAAAAAACCCCGCATTGCGGGGTTTTTACTTTCTACGCTACCGGCAGATTACGGCAGAATCGAAGGCTGATCTGCACCTTCTTTTTCCACTTTCTGCTGCAACATATGTTCACGCTTCATGCCCAGTTTCAGAGCCAGCGCGGACGCAACGTAGATTGATGAAGCCGTACCGATTGAAACACCAATCAACATGGTCAGTGAGAAACCACTGAGCAATGCACCGCCAAACAGATACAACATCAGGATCACGACTAACGTGGTACCGGATGTGATTAATGTACGGTGCAGCGTCTGGGTCAGCGACACGTTAAAGATTTCGTAAGGTGTCCCGCGACGGATCTTGCGGAAGTTCTCACGAATACGGTCCGATACCACGATGCTGTCGTTAAGTGAGTAACCAATAACCGACATCAGTGAAGCGACGATGGTCAAGTCAACTTCGATATGGAACAACGAGAGTACACCCATGGTGATCACAACGTCGTGAGCAAGCGCGATAACAACACCTGCGGCAAGACGCCACTCGAAGCGGAAACCGACGTAAATCAGGATAGCGATCAGCGCCACTAACAGCGCCATAGCACCATTCTGCGCCAGATCGGCCCCTACGCTCGGCCCGACGAACTCGATACGTTTCACCTGAGCATTCTGGCTGGTCGTTTCGTTAATCACGCTAAGAACTTTGGTACCCAGAACCTGGCCGCCGGTTTCACCCTGAGTCGGTGGCATGCGTACCATGATGTCACGGCTGCTACCAAAGTTCTGTACCAGCGGATCGGCAAAGCCTGATTTCTCAAGCGCTGCGCGCATCACGTCCAAATCCGCAGGTTTCTCCAGCGAGATTTCAATGACCGTACCGCCGGTGAAATCCAGACCCCAGTTGAAACCTTTCACACCGATAATGGCGATAGAAAGGATCAAAAGGAAACCAGAGATACCGAAAGCCCAGTAATCCCATCGCATAAAGTCATAGACTTTACGACCATGGTTTAATTGTTCAACAGTATATTCCTGTGCCACAACGCACTCCTCAGATAGACAGCTTTTTGATGCGCTTGCCGCCGTACAACAGGTTTACGATGGCACGGGTACCGATGATTGCGGTAAACATTGACGTCGCTACACCAATACCGGTTGTAATCGCAAAGCCTTTAATTGCCCCGGTGCCGACGGCATACAGGATGATAACCTTGATGAGCGTCGTAACGTTGGCATCAAAGATGGAGCTGAACGCGCCTTTGTAACCTTCTTCGATAGCCTGCTGTACTGAACGTCCGTTACTAAGCTCTTCCTTAATACGTTCGTTAATCAGTACGTTGGCATCAACCGCTACGGCAAGGGTTAATACGATACCCGCAATCCCCGGCATGGTCAGTGTTGCACCCGGTATCAGGGACATGATCCCCACAATAAGCACCAGGTTAGCAATCAGCGCAGTGGTCGCAATCAGGCCAAACTTCTTATAGAAGAACAGCATGAAGATAATTGAAACCACAAGTCCTGCCAGACAGGCTTCCAGACCTTGCTTGATATTTTCCATACCCAGGGTCGGGCCGATGGTACGTTCTTCAACGATCTGAATTGGCGCAATCAACGCACCGGCGCGCAGCAGCAGAGAAAGCTGGCGGGCTTCATTCGGATCGTTCACACCGGTAATACGGAAGCTGTTACCCAGACGTGACTGAATCGTCGCGACGTTAATCACTTCTTCCTGTTTCGCCAGAATCGAACGGCCATTGGCATCTTTCTTACCGCTGTCTTTGTACTCCACGAACAAGGTTGCCATCGGTTTGCCAATGTTATCCTTGGTGAAGTTAGACATGGCGTTACCGCCAGCGCTGTCGAGAGAAATGTTAACCTGTGGCTGATTGTATTCATCCATGCTGGATGTGGAGTCAGTGATATGGTCACCGGTCAGAATCACACGTTTGTACAGGACAACCGGGCGACCATCACGGGTATTTTTCACTTCGCTGTCACCCGGAACACGGCCTGTTGCCGCTGCAGAGGCGTCCACATTGGTGTTAACCAGACGGAATTCCAGCGTTGCCGTTGCGCCTAAGATTTCTTTAGCGCGGGCAGTATCCTGAATACCTGGCAACTCAACCACAATACGGTCTGCGCCCTGACGCTGTACCAGCGGCTCGGCCACACCCAATTGGTTTACACGGTTACGCAGGATAGTGATGTTTTGCTGAACCGCATACTCGCGCGCCTCATTCAGACGGGCATCCGTCATCACCACATTAACAGCAGTATCGCCGCTGTTGGTGATGACTAAATCGCGGTGACGTGGGGTCAGATAGCTGACGGCCGCATCGCGGGTCGCAGCATCACGGAAACGCACCTCAACGCCATAGTTGTCGAGCTTACGCACCGTGGCATAAGGGATATTCTTGTCGCGCAAATCGCTGCGCATGTTGTCCATCGTTTGTTCTTGCAGCTTGCTTAACGCGGTATCCATATCCACTTCCATCAGGAAGTGAACACCACCACGCAAGTCGAGGCCCAGCTTCATCGGCTCAGCACCCAGCATGCTCAACCAGCGCGGCGTTGCCGGAGCCAGGTTAAGTGCAATCACAAATTTGTCGCCCAGAACGCCGTTCAGCACTTCACGAGCGCGAAGCTGAACATCCGTATCTTTAAAACGGGCAAGAATAGCGCCATTCTCCAGAGCAATAGATTTGCTCTGAATGTTATTTTGATCTAAAGCGTTACGGACTTGGTCCAGCGTTACTGCACTGGCGTCGGAACCCCGAGCACCAGTGATTTGAACAGCCGGATCCTCACCATAAAGGTTGGGAAGTGCATAAAGCAGCCCGACGATGATCACAACGACCAGCATCAGATACTTCCACGCAGGATAACGGTTTAACACGGCAGTTCCCTTCGGGAAAATCGAAAATTAGATAGACTTCATCGTGCCTTTTGGCAGAACTGCTGCCACGAAGTCACGCTTGATCATCACTTCGTTAGTGTCGTTCAGTGCGATAACCACATAGCCAGTTTCGGCTACTTTCGTTACGCGACCGATCAAACCACCCGTGGTCATGACTTCGTCACCTTTACCGATGGAATCCATCAGTTTTTTGTGTTCTTTAGAACGCTTTTGCTGCGGGCGCAGGATCATGAAATAGAAAATCAGACCAAATACCACCAGCATAATAACCAGAGAGTAAGGACTTCCCTGTGATGGTGCGCCAGTCGCTGCGACAGCATCGGAAATGAAAAGACTCATTTAAATTCCCTCATTGTTGTTGTGAAGCAAAATTGTTTTAGAAAATAACAGTGATCCAAGCCGGAGTCTGGCGATGAAACGTCTCGCACAATACCCCATAATGCCGGTTCAACAAATGATAAAATCGGCACCACCTTGTGGAGATGCCGACACGGCAAAGAAATCAGAAGTTTAAAGGCGGAACTGGCTTGCCTTTGCGCTCGTAGAAGTCTGTCACAAACTGCTCTAATTTACCTTCTTCGATAGCCTGGCGTAAACCGGCCATCAGACGCTGGTAATAGCGCAGGTTATGGATGGTATTCAACCGCGCACCGAGAATTTCGTTGCAACGGTCGAGATGATGCAAGTAGGCGCGGCTATAATTGCGACATGTGTAACAATCACAGTGTTCGTCGAGCGTCGAGGTGTCATCTTTATGCTTGGCGTTACGGATTTTTACGATACCGTCGGTGACAAACAGGTGGCCGTTACGCGCATTACGCGTTGGCATGACGCAGTCAAACATATCGATACCGCGACGTACGCCTTCAACCAAATCTTCCGGTTTACCCACGCCCATCAGATAACGTGGTTTGTCTTCCGGGATTTGCGGGCAAACGTGCTCAAGGATACGGTGCATGTCTTCTTTCGGCTCGCCTACTGCCAAACCGCCCACAGCGTAACCATCAAAGCCGATATCTACCAGCCCTTTTAATGATACATCTCGTAAATCTTCGTAAACGCTTCCCTGAATAATCCCGAACAAAGCATTCTTATTATTCAACTCGTTGAAGCGATCGCGGCTACGTTTTGCCCAGCGTAAAGACATTTCCATCGAACGTTTTGCGTAATCCCAGTCAGCAGGATATGGCGTACATTCATCGAAGATCATCACAATGTCAGAACCCAGATCGTTTTGGATCTCCATGGATTTTTCCGGGCTCAGGAACACCGGATCACCGTTGATCGGATTGCGGAAATGCACACCTTCTTCTTTAATCTTACGCATCGCGCCCAGGCTGAAAACCTGGAAGCCGCCGGAGTCGGTGAGGATCGGGCCATGCCAGTTCATGAAATCATGCAGATCGCCGTGCAGTTTCATGATCTCCTGCCCCGGACGCAGCCACAGGTGGAACGTGTTGCCCAGTAAAATCTGTGCGCCGGTTTCTTTGACTTCTTCCGGAGTCATGCCTTTTACGGTGCCGTAAGTGCCCACAGGCATAAATGCCGGAGTTTCAACCACGCCACGTTCAAAGACCAGACGTCCGCGACGCGCACGGCCATCGGTAGTGCTTAATTCGTATTTCACATTGCCTCCAGCATCAGAGAAACAGTCTGATGAGGTTAAGTCCGTGGCATGACGCCCGGAAAAGAAAGCCTGAATACACCGAGTGCGTCCAGGCCGTTAACTGCTGATTCAGGTTTACTGACCCACCACTTCCTGCGGCGCCAGTGGGTTACGGTTGATGAACATCGCATCGCCATAACTGAAGAAACGGTACTGCTCTGCCACCGCCTGGTGGTAGGCATTCATGGTATTTTTGTATCCGGCAAACGCCGACACCAGCATGATCAGCGTGGATTCAGGCAGATGGAAATTGGTAATCAGGCAATCAATCACCTGATAATGGTATCCCGGATAAATGAAGATTTTAGTATCGCCGAAGAATGGCGCGATCAGCGCGCTTTCACTGGCTTTCGCCGCGCTTTCCAGAGAACGAACTGACGTAGTGCCCACAGCCACCACTTTATTGCCGCGCGCTTTACACGCCAGAACCGCATCGACTACTTCCTGAGGCACTTCGGCGTACTCAGCGTGCATGATGTGGTCTTCAATGGTGTCAACGCGCACCGGCTGGAAAGTCCCCGCGCCGACGTGCAGCGTGACAAACGCCAGCTCAACGCCTTTTTCTTTCAGCGCATCCAGCAGCGGCTGGTCAAAGTGCAGACCGGCGGTCGGTGCGGCAACGGCGCCCGGGCGTTCGCTGTAAACCGTCTGATACAGCTCGCGGTCAGCATCTTCATCCGGACGATCAATATAAGGCGGCAACGGCATATGGCCGATTTCATTGAGCAGCGTAAAGACATCGCGGTCTTCATTAAATTGCAGCTCAAACAGGGTGTCGTGACGCGCCACCATCGTGGCTTTAATATCTTCGTTATCACCCAGCAGCAGTTCAGCGCCCGGCTTTGGCGATTTCGACGCGCGAACGTGCGCCAGAACGCGGTGCGAATCGAGCACGCGCTCAACCAGCACTTCAATTTTACCACCGCTGACTTTACGGCCAAAAACGCGGGCCGGGATCACGCGGGTATTATTGAAGACCAGCAGATCGCCGGGCAGGATTTTATCGAGAATATCGGTGAACACGCCGTGCGTTAACTCACCGCTCGGCCCGTCAAGAGACAACAAACGACAGCCGCTGCGCTGGGTCTGCGGATAGCGGGCAATCAGGGATTCCGGGAGTTCAAAAGAAAAATCGGCAACACGCATGGCTTTTCACTTCACTTTAACGACAAAAACAGGCGGCTTAGTCTAGTGGGACGGGGCATCCCCTGCAAGCTTATGAACGAAGAAAGGCACCCGCTGCCCTGTCAGGGATCAACTTTCCTGCGTTATACTCGCCCGATGAATTTTTTAGCGCACCTCCATCTGGCCTCTCTGGCCGACAGTTCCCTGCTGGGCAATCTGCTGGCGGATTTTGTTCGGGGTAATCCTGACGGGCAATACAGCCCGGAAATTGTCAGTGGGATCCGCATGCATCGTCGCGTCGATGTCATGACGGATTCCCTGCCCGAAGTGAAAATTGCCCGCAGCTATTTTCGGGATGATTTCCGCCGCGTCTCGCCGATTACGCTCGACGTGGTGTGGGATCACTTCCTGTCGCGCCACTGGAATTCCCTGCATCCGCAACAGCCGCTGGAAGATTTTATCGCCGCCTGTCAGCAGGAAATCGAGCCGCAGCTTCCGGGCATGCCGGAACGTTTTCAGAACCTGAATAACTTTATCTGGCCACAGCGCTGGCTGGAGCGTTATGCCGTTCTGCCGTTCATCGGCGAAGTCTTGCAGGGCATGGCGAACCGCCGCCCAAAACTCAGCGCACTGAGCGGCTCTTTCCACGATATAGAGCTCAATTACGACGCACTTGAGCAACTCTTCTGGCAATTTTATCCGGTCATGATGCAGCAGGCGAAAGACCGCGAACTCTGAATAACTCCATAAAGTTGTGAGTGACGGCACGATCCCCTGCAAAACAGCGGGTTGTTGTTAAAGAAGATTGAGACTTACGTCAAAGACTGATAGCCGAGTGCTATCTGATTGATTGGTCTGAAGGGGTTTATTCACCTGAGGGTTGCCCCTATACTGGCAGTCGTTTTGTTCACCCTTTCCACTCACCTACGACACCCTCAAGGGTCTTAAAGGAGTAATTTATGGTTCTGGTAACTCGCCCAGCCCCTGACTTTACCGCAGCAGCAGTACTTGGTAGCGGCGAAGTAGTTGAAAACTTCAACTTCAAAAAACACACAGCAGGCAAACCAACTGTTATCTTCTTCTGGCCAATGGACTTCACTTTTGTGTGTCCTTCTGAGCTGATCGCTTTCGATCACCGTTACGAAGAATTCCAGAATCGTGGCGTAGAAGTTGTTGGTGTTTCCTTCGACTCCGAGTTCGTTCACAACGCATGGCGTAACACGCCGGTTGAGAAAGGCGGTATCGGTCCTGTTAAATACGCAATGGTTGCTGATATCAAACGCGAAATTCAGAAAGCCTACGGTATCGAACATCCGGACGCTGGCGTTGCACTGCGCGGCTCTTTCCTGATTGACAAAGAAGGCGTTGTTCGTCACCAGGTAGTGAACGATCTGCCACTGGGCCGTAACATCGACGAAATGCTGCGTATGGTTGACGCACTGCAATTCCACGAAGAGCACGGCGAAGTGTGCCCGGCTCAGTGGGAAAAAGGCAAAAAAGGCATGGGCGCATCTCCGGATGGCGTGGCTAAATACCTGTCTGAAAACGCTTCAAACCTGTAATCCCTTCACGGATTTAACGGTTATCAACGGTCAGCTTAGCTGGCCGTTTTTTTTTGGCTGCCGTCCGGCACGATCACAATTTCCTCTTCCTGCTCCCCGTTATTCCTGTTTTGCGTCTACGCTGAAAACGTCCCGGTCGCGTCATTATGGCGTGCAGTTTGCATAGTTATTTGTCGAAATACTGCCGGATTAAAAAACAAAAAAGCGTTATCACACAATAACCTGAAGGTTATGACTCATAAGACAGGGTAATAAACAGGAGCCCCTATGTTACGGAAATCACTCATCGCGCTGGCTTTACTGACCAGCTTCCCGTTGTACGCCGCATCCGGTCCTGCGGTTGAAGCCAAAAATGGCATGGTTGTCACCTCGCAACATCTGGCGTCGCAGGTTGGCGTCGATATTCTCAAAATGGGCGGTAATGCCATTGATGCCGCCGTAGCAGTCGGTTATGCGCAGGCCGTCGTCAACCCGTGTTGTGGCAATATCGGCGGCGGTGGCTTCATGACGGTGCATCTTGCCAATGGTAAAGACACCTTTATTAACTTTCGCGAAACGGCACCAGCTGCCGCCAGCGCCAATATGTATCTCGACGCCGACGGTAACGTAAAAAAAGGCGCCAGCCTCTACGGCTATCTTGCCGCCGGTGTACCGGGTACGGTTTTAGGATTAGATACGGTGCAGAAGGAATACGGCAAACTGACCCGCCAGCAAGTCATGGCGCCGGCGATTAAACTGGCGCGCGAAGGTTTTGTGCTCACCCGTGGCGATACCGATATTCTCGATACCAAGGTCGACCGCTTCAAAGAAGATCCTGAAGCGGCGCGTATCTTCCTGCATAAAGACGGCAGCGCATTCCAGCCCGGCGATACACTGGTGCAAACCGATTTAGCCAATACGCTGGAATCTATATCAAAAAACGGGCCGGATGCTTTCTATAAAGGCAAAATCCCGGCAGCTGTCGAAGCGGCATCAAAAAAAGGGGGCGGCATCCTGACAGCGGCGGATTTCGCAAACTATAAAGTCACTGAAGACGCGCCGATCACTTGCAGCTATCGCGGCTATAAATTTGTGTCCGCCCCTCCTCCGAGTTCCGGCGGTGTGACGATGTGTGAAATTCTCAACATCGTCGAAGGTTATGACCTGAAAAGTATGGGCTTCAACTCGGCGGCTTCAATTCACGTCCTCACCGAAGCCATGCGCCATGCCTACATGGACCGCAATACCTATCTCGGCGATCCGGAATTTGTAAAAAACCCGATCGATCGTCTGGTCAGCAAAAGTTACGCGGAGGAAATCCGTAAGAAAATAGAAGCGGATAAAGCCACGCCTTCTACACAGGTTCAGCCCGGTATGGAACCCCACGAGAAACCGGAAACCACCCATTATTCTATCGTCGATAAAATGGGTAATGCGGTCTCCACCACTTACACTATCAATGGTCTGTTTGGTTCTGTGGTCATTGCACCGGGCACCGGTTTCTTCCTTAACGACGAAATGGATGATTTCACCACCAAAATTGGTGAGAAAAATCTGTTCGGTCTGGTGCAGGGGCCGAAAAATTCAATCGCCCCCGGTAAGCGCCCACTATCGTCAATGAGCCCGAGCCTGGTGACTAAGGACGGTAAAACCTTCATGGTTCTGGGTTCACCGGGCGGTTCACGCATCATCACCATTACCCTGCAGACGGCGCTGAATGTAATCGATCACGGAATGCCACCGCAGGAAGCCGTGAATGCGCCGCGTATTCACCATCAGTGGTTGCCGGATGAAGTCTATTACGAGCAGCGTGGCGTTTCTCAGGACAGCCTGAACATCCTGCAAAAGATGGGCTATAAAATGGTTGAACAAACACCGTGGGGCGCAGCAGAACTGATTATGGTGGGATTGCCGGGTGCTGCTGGCGTGACACCGGCCACTTCAGGTAACGACTCTGCAGTATCGGGTAAAGTGCGCGAAGGCTATCTGTACGGCGCGAATGATGTGCGCCGGCCGGCAGGTGCAGCAATAGGTTATTAATCTTCCTGCGTAGAAAAAAAACGCCCCCGCTATCTCGATGATATCGGGGGCGTTTCTTTACCGGAAGGTAAGTGCTTGCTTACGCTTTGTTGCTGAGCGCCAGTGCTGCTTTCTTACGGTCGTTACGCAATTTGAAGCGGTAACCGACCAGCAGCGCCACAACCCAAACCAGACCGACATACAGCGACACGCGGGTATCCGGGAAGTAACCAATCAGCCCGATAATAAACACCAGGAAAATGATCCCGAAGACCGAGGTATAAACGCCGCCGCGTAGCGGGAATTCCAGCTCTTTAATCTGCTGTTTGCTGAGCTTGCGACGGAAACCGATCTGGGAGAACAGGATCATAATCCACACCCAAACGGTCGCGAATGTCGCCAGAGACGCAATCACCAGGAATACGCTGGACGGCATGATGTAGTTCAGATAAACCGCCACCAGCAGCGCCGCCATCATCACCAGAACTGTGACCCACGGCGTGCCAAGACGCGAAACTTTGCTGAACATTTTAGGCGCCTGCCCCTGCTCTGCCATACCGTGCAGCATACGGCCCACGCCGAACACGTCACTGTTAATCGCAGAAAGAGACGCGGTGATCACCACGAAGTTCAGAATGGTTGCCGCCGCCGCAATCCCCATGTGCTGGAACGTCAGCACGAACGGGCTGCCCTGCGTCCCCACCTGATTCCATGGGAAAATCGACATAATCACAAACAGCGTACCCACGTAGAACACCAGAATACGCAGTGGAACGGAGTTGATGGCTTTCGGAATAGATTTCTTCGGGTCTTCCGCTTCACCGGCGGTAATACCGATGATCTCGATACCGCCATAGGCAAACATCACCAGTTGCAACGACAGGATCGTGCCCATGATGCCCTGGCTGAAGAAGCCGCCGTTCGTCCACAGATTGTGGATACCGGTCGCCTGCCCACCGTTGCCAATGCCCCAGAAGATAATACCGAAACCGGCAATGATCATGATGATGATGGTGAAAACTTTGAAGAAGGAGAACCAGAACTCCAGTTCACCAAACACCTTCACGCTCACCAGATTGATAGCGCCGATAATCAGCACCACACTCAGCACCCAGGTCCATTGTGGTACATCCGGGAACCACACGCCCATGTAAATACCGAACGCCGTAACATCGGCAATCGCGACAATCAGAATCTCAAAACAATACGTCCAGCCGGTGATGTAGCCGGCCATCGGCCCGAGATAATCCTGCGCGTAACGGGAGAACGACCCGCTCTGCGGATTATTAACGGACATCTCACCCAATGCACGCATGATGATAAATGCGATGATCCCGCCGACCAGATAGGCAAGCAGCACGCTTGGTCCGGCCATTTTGATGGCATCGGCAGATCCGTAAAATAACCCGGTACCGATGGCTGATCCCAGTGCCATAAAGCGAATATGGCGCGTTGTCAGGCCACGTTTTAGCTTCGTGCCTGGCGCTTCTTTTTGCTCTGTTGGTTGTTCAGCTTCTTGCTGCATGTGCATTAACCCGTATGTTTTTTAAATATCAAAAGTGCGTATTTTAAGAAATTAACTTTTTTACCTGCCAATGAAAAAGCCACGGAAGATTCTCCGTGGCCCGATTGGCGAAACATTCAGCAGACTAATTATATTTTATGCCGTTGAACATTCACCAAATGATCATTGGTGCGCAGTGACGCTACGCGGACCGCTGATTTTGTCATAAATACCGGCCAGCACCAGCATTAATAATGACGGTGGTAACCAGGCCAGACCTTGCGCCGCCAGCGGCAGGTTCGCAGTCCAGGCTGGCATCAGATCTGCAAAAGCAGAAGCTTTGATGCCGTCAACAATACCGAAGACCAGGCTGACAACCATCACAGGTGCGACGATACGCGTAGTGCTGTTCCACCAGCGCAGGGTAAAGCTCAGTACAACCAGCGCAATACACGGCGGATAAATCGCAGTCAGAACCGGTACGGAAATCTGAATCAGATGGCTCAGGCCCAGGTTGGACACCAGCATTGAGAACAGACCCAGAATGAAGACCAGCGTTTTATATGACAACGGCAGATACTGAGCGAAGAACTCAGCACAGGCGCAGGTCAGACCAACCGCGGTGACCATACAGGCGATGAAAATCAGCGCACCGAGGAAGAAACTACCCACGCTGCCAAAAGTATGTGCCACGTAAGCATGCAGGATCACCGCGCCGTTTGTTGCATTTGGCACCAGCGAGGCACTGTTTTCGCCCAGTTTGAACAGACTCAGATAGACCAGCATCAGGCCCAGACCGGCAATCAGCCCTGCCAGAACCGTATAACGGGTCAGCAGTTTGGCATCGGTCACGCCACGCGAACGTGCGGCGTTAACGATAACAATCCCGAAGACCAGCGCGCCCAGCGTATCCATCGTCAGATAGCCGTTAACAAAACCGCTGGAGAACGGCACCGTCTGGTAAGCGTCAACCGCAGGCATGGACTGACCGGCAGGCCATAGCAGTGCAGCGATACCCAGCGCGCCCAGCGCCACCATTTTCAGCGGTGCAAGGAAATGCCCGACGGTATCGAGCAGACGGCCCGGATACAGGGAGATACCAATCACCAGAGCGAAATAAATCACGCTGTAAATCAGCAGAGGCAGCGGGCCGTCACCGGTCATCGGTGCGATACCGACTTCAAAGGAAACCGTCGCCGTACGTGGTGTGGCAAACAGCGGGCCCACAGCCAGATAACAGACAGTCGCCAGAAGAATACCGGCACCACGACCAATAGGCGTACTCAGGGCGTCAACACCGCCACCGACGCGCGCAAGCGCAATCACGGTCATCACAGGAAGCCCTACCGCCGTGATCATAAACCCGGCAGCTGCCCACCAGACTTCATGACCGGCCTGCAAGCCTACCATCGGCGGGAAAATGATGTTTCCTGCCCCGACGAATAAGGCGAAGGTCATGAAACCCAGCGCCAGAATATCTTTATTTGTTAAACGAGTACTCATGATTGGTGTCGTGTTGCCTGTTCAAATGAATAAAGTGTCCGATGCTGTCGTCGTGCTACTCCGTCAGAAGGATGAATGGCGTTGTCATAGCCAGAGAACACCAATGTGAGGATCGGAGTGAGCTAAAAACGCCTGATGATATGCAGATGATTACGTTGTTATGCAGGGAGTATCGAGCGACAGCGGGGCTTAAGGTAAACGTTTATAGCGTAGAAAGGCAAGCCGTGATCGAAAAAGCAGAGTGTTCAACCAGATTAATACGGCAAAGCAGTAACAATCACTAAATACCTTCCAAAACACGCAATATGATATGTATGATTTTTGAACGAACAAAGCACAAGATATGCTCCGATAAGATTAAAAATGCGTGAAATCACCATCCACAGGTCATTTCACGCACAATATCCAGCATTTTTACGAGGGCAAAATTTAGCCGCTTTCCGGATTTACCAGACGCGGGCGGCGATATCCACCACCAGTTTAAGTTTTTCCCACTGCTGCGCTTCGGTCAGGCTATTGCCTTCTTCCGTAGACGCGAAGCCACACTGCGGGCTCAGGCAAATCTGGTTAATGTCCAGATATTCAGCCGCCTCTGCGATCCGTGCTTCCACGGTTTTCGCCAGCTCAAGTTCACCGGATTTGGTGGTGATCAGCCCCAGAACCGCCTGCTGATGACCTTTTTTGATGAAACGCAGTGGCTCAAAACCGCCTGAACGTTCATTGTCATATTCCAGGAAGAAGGCGTCGATATTCACACCGCCAAACAGAATCTCTGCCACCGGCTCATAGCCACCTTCAGAAATCCAGGTTGAACGGAAGTTACCGCGGCAAACATGCAGGCCAATCACCAGATCGTCAGGTTTACCGGCGATGGCTTTGTTGAGCACGTCAGCGTAAGTACGTGCTAACTCTTCCGGAGAGTCACCCCGTTCGCGGATTTGTTTCTTCTGATCTTCAGAACACAGATACGCCCAGACGGTATCGTCGAGTTGCAGATAACGACAGCCGGCATCGTAAAAAGCTTTGATCGCGTCCCGGTAAACCTGTGCCAGATCGTCAAAATAGTCTTTCAGATCAGGATAAACGTCTTTGCTGATAGCATTTCGGCCACCGCGAAAATGCATCACGCTCGGGCTGGGAATAGTCATTTTCGGCACAGCCGTTCCGCTGATACTTTTCAGGAAACGGAAATCTTCCAGCATCGGGTGCGAACCAAAACCGAGTTTGCTCACCACTTTGATACTGCGCGCTTTCGTCTGTACGCCGTTGAACTGGATCCCCTGAACCGCATCATAACCTTCCACCCCTTCCAGGCCTTCGAAGAAGTCAAAGTGCCACCACGCACGGCGGAACTCGCCATCCGTCACCACCTGCAGACCGGCTTCACGCTGCAAATCCACCACACGGCGGATTTCAGTGTCTTCCACCGCGCGCAGCTGTACTGCATTAATTTCACCGGCCTGAAACTGTTTGCGGGCTTCTTTGATCGCGGCCGGACGCAGGAAACTGCCAACGACGTCAGCGCGGAACGGAGGGGTAGTACGTTGCATGAAAACTCCTTATGGCATCACGCCCCTGGCGGAATGCGAATGATTTACAAAGTAAATAATTACGTTGCGTTATTTATAGACATCTGGATGTCTAAACGGCTTTAAGGCCATACTGTCATGCAGCCTCTTCACTCACAACAGAGGAATTTTCATGGGACGTGAAATAAATTCATGATCATCAGGCAGAATCGCGCCATAAATAGAAATGAAAAAGCCTGCTATCGGCTGATAACAGACTTTATGTAAATTGCTGAAATTAAGGTTTTACGGTGACCGGGGAGTCTGAACCCTGAGGAACAATCAATTTTGGTGCCAGCGTGAACATAAACCGCGTGCCGACGCCGACTTCGCTGAGAACTTCGAGTTTCGAATTATGGTGGCTGAGCGCATGTTTTACGATGGCGAGCCCCAGTCCGCTGCCGCCGGTCTGGCGTGAGCGCGCCTTATCCACACGGTAAAAACGTTCGGTCAGACGCGGTAAGTGCTGCGGCGCAATGCCCGGCCCGTTGTCACTTATCTGAAACTGCGCGCCATGTTGAATTTGCTGCCAGCTGACTTCAATCCGCGTGCCCGGCGGGGTGTGATTCACGGCGTTATACACCAGATTCGATACCGCACTGCGCAGCTGATCTTCATTGCCAAAGACTTTCAGCTTTTCGTTTACGCGAAACACCACTTCATGTTTCCCGCCGCTTAACGTCTGCACTTCCCGCTCAAGCATGCTGAGCATCACCGGAATATCGACCTTCTCGTGCATATCGATATTGGCGGATGCTTCGATTTTCGACAGGGTCAGAAGCTGCTTCACCAGCCCGTCCATACGCCTCGTCTGCTCCTGCATCGTATCCAGCGCTTTGGTGCGGAACGGCTCTTCCAGCTTGGCGTCTTCCATCATTTCCAGATACCCCTGCAACACAGTGAGCGGCGTGCGAAGTTCATGGCTGACGTTGGCAAAGAAGTTACGTCGCGCGCCTTCGAGCTGACGCATCTGCGTGACGTCACGCGCCACCATCAGAAGCTGCCCCTCGGAATACGGCATCACGCGAAACTCGACGTAATGTTCATTATTGAGTTGCAGATTCAGGGCACGGCTGAAGTCACGGGTCTGGATCCAGGTGCGGAATTCCGGATAACGCAGCAGGTTAAAAATATGCTGGCCGTTATCTTCCGGCCAGCGGAAACCGAGCAGATCCTGCGCCAGTCCGTTACACCAGAAGATATTGCCTTCTTCCGTCGCCAGAACCACCGCATCCGGCAGCGATTCGGCACCGCTGCGGAAACGTTTGATCAACTGACCTAATTCACGACGACGTCGCCGGTTACGCATCTGCATCTGGTTCAGCCCGTAAAACAGCGGTTCCCAGCTCCAGCGCCCGTTCGGCGGGGTGATGCTGCGGTCAAGCCACAGCCAGTGAGAGAGTTTAAGCTGATTGTAATAATTCCAGCCCAGCGCCGCGACCAGCGACGCAAAGAGGAGCCAGCCGAAATGGCCGACGAAAATTCCGAGGATCAGGGCTGGCAGACAAAAGAGAAAAAATTCGCCGGCCAGACGTTTCCATGACAAACGTTCTAACACACAGGTTCTCCGCTGTGGGGGACTCAATAACGCGTTGAGAAACGATATCCGGTACCACGAACAGTCTGGATCATTCTGTCATGTCCACTGGTTTCCAGCGCTTTACGCAAACGACGAATATGCACGTCTACCGTGCGATCTTCCACATAAACGTTAGTGCCCCACACGTTATTGAGCAACTGTTCTCTGCTGTAAACGCGTTCGGAATGGGTCATAAAGAAGTGTAACAACTTAAATTCGGTCGGCCCCATATCGAGCGCCTGCTCGTTGGCCATCACCCGGTGAGACGACGGATCCAGACTGAGCCCCTGCATGTCGATCACTTCTTCGACCGCCATTGGCGAAATCCGGCGCATCACCGCTTTAATACGGGCAACCAGTTCTTTTGGTGAAAACGGTTTAGTGATGTAATCATCGGCACCGACTTCCAGGCCGCGCACCCGATCTTCTTCTTCACCGCGAGCGGTCAGCATCATCACCGGAATTTCGCGGGTCAGTGCTTCACGTTTAAGGTGCTTAATAAACTGAATACCGGAACCGCCGGGTAGCATCCAGTCGAGCAGGATCAGTTCTGGGTAAGGTTCCACTAACTGGCCAATCGCTGAATCAAAATCTTCAGCTTCTACTGCCTGATATCCATTCTGTTCCAGTACAAAACACACCATTTCACGGATTGGAGCTTCGTCTTCAACCACCAATATACGTCTAGCCATCGTAGGTCCTGCCAATAGGTTAGCGATCTTTTATTTGATTGCGGGCGCCATTATGCGTCAGTTTTGTGACAGATTTATGAATGAAAATGATGGTTCATTTAAGGCAAATATGACAGATAAATTCCCGCCATCCTGCTGAAATTGGTCTGATTTATCGGGGACAGGTTCCCCCGCCGACGTTTATACTTTGCACCATTGTCGTCATACAGGGTTCACACGGGAGTCTCATGCGCCTGATCCACACCTCCGACTGGCACCTCGGCCAGTACTTTTTTACCAAAAGCCGCGCCGCTGAACATCAGGCATTTTTGCGCTGGCTGACCGGTCAGGTGCAGCAGCATCAGGTGGACGCCGTCATTGTCGCCGGGGACATCTTTGATACCGGTTCGCCGCCCAGTTACGCCCGCGAGTTGTACAACCGCTTCGTGGTGGAATTACAACAAACCGGCTGTCAGCTGGTGGTGCTGGCCGGGAATCACGATTCCGTCGCCACCCTCAATGAATCCCGCGAACTGCTTTCGTGCCTGAATACACGGGTGATCGCCACCGTAGGCGAAAATCTGGAGGAACAGGTTTTAGTGCTGAACACGCGTGAAGGCCAGCCCGGCGCGGTGTTGTGTGCCATTCCGTTTTTGCGTCCGCGCGATTTACTCGCCAGCCAGGCCGGACAGTCCGGCAGCGACAAACAGCTCGCGTTGCAGGAAGCCATTGCGGCGCATTATGACGCGCTATATCAGGCCGCACTGGCGAAGCGTCAGAAACTTGGTATGCCGTTGCCCATTATCGCTACCGGCCATCTGACCACCGTCGGCGTCAGCACGTCTGACTCCGTGCGCGACATCTATATAGGCACGCTCGACGCCTTCCCGGCCCAGGCATTTCCGCCGGTAGATTACGTGGCGCTCGGGCATATTCACCGCGCCCAGTGCGTCGCAAAAACCGAACATATCCGTTACAGCGGCTCGCCGATTGCCCTGAGTTTTGACGAACTGAGCAAAGCCAAAAGTGTGTACTTACTCGATTTCGACGGCGCTACGCTTAACGCCATCGACACGCTGGAAATCCCGGTTTTCCAGCCTATGCAGATCATCAAAGGTTCGCTGGCTGAAATCGAAAAACAGCTGGCGCAGTTTGCAGGCGGCGATATGCAAAAGCCGGTCTGGCTGGATATCGAAGTCGCCACGCAGGATTATCTCAGCGATATTCAGCGACGCATTCAGACGCTGACCGCAGATTTGCCGGTGGAAGTCGTTCTGCTGCGCCGCAGTAAAGAACAGCGCATCAGCAGCATCGAACAACAGGAAAAAGAAACGCTCAGCGAGCTGAGCGTCAGTGACGTGTTTGAACGACGTCTGGCGCTGGAACCGGATCCTGATGAGCCGCGTCAGGCGCGGATGCGCACGCTGTTTGCGCAGGTCGTTGAACAGATCACCAGCGGTCAGAATGCGGAGGACGGCGCACAATGAAAATTCTCAGCCTGCGATTAAAAAACCTGAACTCGCTGGAAGGCGAATGGAAAATTGATTTCACCGCTGAGCCGTTTGCCAGCAACGGTTTATTTGCCATCACCGGCCCGACCGGCGCGGGGAAAACCACCCTGCTCGACGCCATTTGTCTGGCGCTTTATCACCAGACACCGCGTCTGAACGTCACGCCGAGTCAGAATGAACTGATGACCCGCCACACCGCCGAATCGCTGGCGGAAGTCGAGTTTGAGGTCAAAGGCATTGGCTACCGCGCGTTCTGGAGCCAGCGCCGGGCCAAAAACTCGCCGGACGGCAATTTACAGGCGCCGAAAGTGGAACTGGCACTGCTGGCCGATGGAAAAATTCTGGCCGACAAAGTGCGCGATAAACTTGATGCCATCGCCGAGCTGACCGGGCTGGATTTTGGCCGTTTCACCAAATCAATGATGCTTTCACAAGGCCAGTTCGCCGCGTTCCTGAATGCCGATGCCAACGACCGCGCGGAATTGCTGGAAGAACTCACCGGCACCGAAATCTACGGGCGGCTTTCTGAGCGCGTGTTTGAACAACATAAAGAAGCCAAAAATCAGCTCGACGGTTTGTATCAGCGTATGGCAGGTATCGAGTTGCTCAGCGAAGAGCAGCGTCAGGCGTTCGAAACGGAACTGGCCGCGCTGAACGCGCAGGAAATTATCCTCAGCCAGCAGGCGCTTCAGCGCCAGCAGGATCTGAACTGGCTGCAACAATGGCAACAGGTGCAGCAAAAATATCAGCAATCTCAGCAGCAGCTGACGGCGGCAGAGCAGGAAAACCTCGCCGCAGCGCCGCAGTTGCAACAACTCGCGCGCAGTGAACCGGCTGAAAAGCTGCGTCCGCTGCTCAGCGACCGGTTGCGCTGTGAGAAAGAAACACAGGAGTTACAGCAAGCGCTCACGCAACTGGTTCAGCAACAGCAACAACAGGCCGCACAGATGACACCGCTGGCTTTGGCGCTGGAACAGGCGAAAACCGCTCGCCAGAAACAGGCCGGAGAGCAGCGCCAGCTACAGACGCTGATGGACGAAAAAGTTCTGCCGCTGGATAGCGAAATTGCCCGGTGGCACAAATCACTGACTGACACGCAGCAGGCCGTCAGTGAAGTACAGAAACAGGCCAGTGAGCATAACGCGACGCTGGCGAAAATCACCGAAGAACGGCAGAAACTGGAGGTACAGAGTCAGCAGCATCAGGCGAAACACACCACGCTGACCGCCGCGCTTGAGACTCAGCAACAGCGTCAGGTTGAACTGGAAAAACAGCAGCCGCTGACGGCGTTGCAGAAGCGGCAATCTGAACTGGCGCAACTGCGTCCGGTACGCCAGCAGCTGTTCTCACTCGCACAGATTTTCCCTCAGCTCGACTCACGTGTCCGTCAGCAGCATCAGGATTTTGCGCAGAATCAGACGGCAATCGCGGAAGAAGAAGAACGCCTTGGCAAAATCCGTCTGCAATGCCAGAAACAGCTCGAGCATCTGAATGATGTCAAAGCGCGGCTGAAAAGCGAGGAACTGATCGTCAGCCTGACGGCAGAACGCGCGAATCTGCAAAGCGGCCTACCCTGCCCGCTGTGCGGTTCCACCTCGCATCCGGCGATTGAAAGTTATCAGGAGATCAAACCGTCTGAAACCGCGCAGCGTGTTGAGAAAATGCAGCTGGAATTTGATGCAGCGAAAGCCAGCGGAATCGAGCTGGCCGCGAAAATTAAAAGCCTGAAAGAACACCAATTGCGCCTGCAAACGCAGCTTGAGCACGACCAGCAGCAACTGAACGCGCATCTCGAAAACTGGAAGAAAATCAGCGCTCCGCATGGTCTGACGTTCACCCTGAATGATGCGGCGGACATTCAGCAATGGCTGGCGTCATGCGATCAGGAAGAACAGCAAACGCAGGAAACCCTCCGCCAGCATGAACAGCTGGCCCGTGCGCTGCAACAGGCGAAAGATGCCCTCAGCGAAGCCGCCGGCGAACAACAAAAAGTCCAGCAGCAGAGTGCATTGCTGGCAGAGCGTTTTACGCTGACGCAGCAAAACCTGACGAAGTCTCTGGAACAGCTTGAACGCCTGCAAACCCAGTATGCGGATGGCGAGAAAACGCTGAAGGAACTGACGGCGCAGCGCACAGAACTCTTCGGCGCCCGTCAGGTTACGCAGGTTCGCGAGCACTTACATCAGCAACAACAAGCCGCCGAGAAAGCGGTCAGCGAAGCCGAGACTGCCCTTCACCGGGCGCAGGAACTTCGCGACAAACTGGCCGGTCAGCTCGCCAGCACGCAACTGCAACATCAGCAGGCCACGGCCCGTCTGCATCAGGCACAAACAGACTGGCAACAGGCGCTGGCCCACAGCGAGTTTGCGGATGAAGACGCAGTGAAACTCGCGATGCTCGACGACGCATTACGCCAGCAACTCCTTCAGCGTAAAGACCAGTTGCAGAAACAGCGGGTACAGGCTCAGGCGTTGTTAAGCGACGCGAAAGAGACACTGGAGAAACAGCGGCTCGCACGCCCGGCGCATGTGAGTGAATACGAAAGCGATCTCACGGCGCTGATGGCCGAGCAGGAGTCGCTGTCACAAAGCCTGAAAGCGCTGCAACAGCGCACCGGCGAAGTGAGTAATCAGCTTAAATTCGATAAGGAACGCAGCGGCAGCCAGCAGCAGTTAATCGCGCAGATTGCGCAGGCGCAGCTGACCTGTGATGACTGGGGATATCTCAATCAGATGATTGGCTCCAGCGATGGCGCGAAATTCCGTAAGTTCGCGCAGGGGCTGACGCTGGATCATCTGGTGTATCTGGCGAACCGCCAGCTGGAAAAACTGCATGGCCGTTATCTGTTGCAGCGTAAAACCAGCGACGCGCTGGAGTTGCAGGTTGTCGATACGTGGCAGGCAGACGCCGTGCGTGATACCCGCACGTTATCCGGCGGCGAGAGCTTCCTGGTCAGTCTGGCGCTGGCGCTGGCGTTGTCAGATCTGGTGAGCGATAAAACCCGCATCGATTCGCTGTTCCTCGACGAAGGTTTCGGTACGCTCGACGCCGACACGCTGGACACCGCGCTGGACGCCCTCGACAGCCTGAACGCCTCCGGTAAAACCATTGGCGTGATCAGCCACGTTGAAGCGATGAAAGACCGCATTCCGGTGCAAATCAAAGTGACCAAGGTGAACGGGCTGGGCGTCAGCCGCCTGAGCAGTGAATTTAAAGTCCCGTCGCAGTAAACGATACAGCCGCATGATGCCGTGACATCATGCGGCTTTTGTCTGCCAGAAAATTACAACGCGAAGCGCGACTGCGGCCACAACCAGGCTGCACCGCGAACACCGCTGGAATCGCCGTGAACCGCTTTAAGGATCGGCGTTTCACATTCGCCGCCAAAGACCCACTGTTTGATCAGCACGGGAACGGTCTGGTACAGACGATCGACGTTGCTCATGCCGCCGCCAAAAACGATGACATCCGGATCCAGAATATTCACCACGTTGGCCAGCGCTTTAGCCAGACGACGCTCGTAGCGGCCCAGCGCCAGCTCCGCCGTTTCGTCGCCCTGCTCAACAAGCTCAATAATTTCCGCACCTTTCAGCCGCTGGCCTGACAGCCGGAAATAATCTTCTGCAAAACCGGTGCCCGACACAAACGTCTCCACGCAGCCGGATTTGCCGCAATAGCACGGCACGTCGCGGGCAAACTGAATTTCGTCTTCATCCTGCCACGGCAGCGGGTTGTGTCCCCATTCGCCTGCATTGCCGTTGCCGCCCGCGTGCGCCACGCCGTTAAGCGCAATACCGGAGCCGCAGCCGGTACCAATAATCACGGCAAACACGGTGTGACGGCCTGCGCCTGCGCCATCAGTGGCTTCGGAAACCGCCAGACAGTTCGCGTCGTTAGCAATATGCACTTCGCGTTTGAGCAACAGCGCCAGATCTTCATCCAGTTGCTGACCGTTCAGCCAGACCGAATTGGCATTCTTCACTTTACCGGTGAACGGCGACAACGTGCCTGGGATCCCGAGTCCTACGCTGCCGCGCTGGCCGGTGCCTTTCTCAGCATCCAGCACCAGTCCTTCAATCGCTTTCAGCGTGCGTTCGTAATCATTTCTTGGCGTATCCACCCGCTTGCGGAACAGTTCTTTCCCTTCGCCGGATAACGCGATGACTTCTATTTTTGTGCCGCCTAAATCAATGCCAATTCGCACGTTTTCTCTCCTGTTTCTGCCGGTAGGGTCAGTTATTTTTGAGGTTAAATCAGTGTAGAAGCTCGCTGCTGTCGTCACCAGAATAAGCTGTTATGCAATGTTTCATGCTGCGGTGATTTCTTAACGACGACCGGCGCTCAATTGGTTATCATGCCGCCCTGCATTCATTTAATCAGCGTACCACGAGTGCGCCGGGACAGGGATAACGCCATGTTATGGTTTAAGAATTTGTTGGTATACCGTTTGAGCCGTGAAGTTTCGTTATCTGCTGACGAAATGGAAAAACAGCTCAGCGCTTTCACCTTTACCCCGTGCGGCAGCCAGGATATGGCGAAAACCGGCTGGGTTTCACCGATGGGTTCCCACGGTGGCGACGCGCTGACTCACGTTAACGGCGGTCAGATCCTGATCTGCGCCCGTAAAGAAGAAAAAATCCTGCCTTCTCCGGTCATCAAACAGGAGTTACAGGCGAAGATTGATCAGCTTGAAGGTGAGCAACACCGTAAGCTGAAGAAAACCGAAAAAGATTCCCTGAAAGACGAAGTGCTGCACAGCCTGATGCCGCGCGCATTCAGCCGTTTCAGCCAGACATTCATGTGGATCGACACCGTTAACGGCCTGATCATGGTCGATGCCGCCAGCGCGAAAAAAGCGGAAGACATGCTGGCGCTGCTGCGTAAAAGCCTCGGTTCACTGCCGGTTGTGCCATTAACCATGGAAAGCCCGATCGAACTGACGCTGACCGAATGGGTGCGTTCAGGCCAGACGCCTGCCGGTTTTGCCCTGCAGGACGAAGCCGAGCTGAAAGCGATTCTTGAAGAAGGCGGCGTGATCCGCTGTAAGAAACAGGCGCTGGTCAGCGACGAAATCGCCACGCACATCGAGAATGGCAAACTGGTCACCAAGCTGGCCGTCGACTGGCAGGAACGCATTGCCGTTGTTCTGGCCGACGACGGCAGCATCAAACGTCTGAAATTCAGCGACGTGATCCGTGACCAGAACGAAGACATCGATCGCGAAGATTTCGCCGGACGTTTCGATGCTGATTTCGTGCTGATGACCGGTGAACTGGCTGCATTAATCCAGAATCTGATTGAGGCGCTGGGCGGCGAAGCCCAACGTTAATTTCAGGTCTGCAAGAATAAGAAAAGGCGCTCATTGGCGCCTTTTCTTTTTTTGCTGTGTCTGAATGATTTATTTGGTCAGATACTTGCAGAGATACGACGTGGTTTCGCCGACCTGCAAATTGAATTCACTTTTACCCGGAATGTAGAAGGTTTCGCCCGGTTTGAAGACCTGCCAGTCCGGAGAACCCGGGATCAGCACTTTCAGCGAGCCGCTGATGACGGTCATTTCTTCCGGCTTAGCGGTGCCGAAAGTGTATTCGCCGACGGCCATCACGCCAACGCTGGCTGAACCCGTACTGTCGCTGTCAAAACCAATCGACTTAACTTTCCCGTCAAAATACTCATTATTTTTCAACATAGATTGGCCCTTTGCGATAATTTTCAGAGCCTCCATATTAGGGGCACAAACCTCATTCTGTCACTGATTATTACCGCTTTATCTGCACCAGACGACACCGCCCGCAAAGCGGCGTCGCTGATTTGATTTTAGCGTCGCACAGTGCCATTGTGGGTGGCTATCCGCTCCGCACATAACCGCTTTACTCCCCGGCGTCAGACGATCAGTTCCGCCGCCAGTTTTGCCATCAGCACGTTCGACAACAGAACCGGAATGCTGAGATGTTTTTTCAGCAATTCGGCGTGATGCCGCGTGTAACCAATACAATCGAGTACCACCACTTCCGCACCCTGCTGCGCCAGACGCATCGCCGCTTCGATAATGGTCTGGTCATCGGAAATATACGGGCTGGCCACCGCAAAGCACGGCGGTTTGGACAGCTTCCGCCATTTGCCAGACTGCTCGACGATCTGCTCTTCGATCGGCACGACAATTCCTGCGCGATGCCCGCCGACAATCGCACCAATCAGTGGCGGGATAATCCGGTCAGGCTCGAGCAGAAGCGCATTGCGGGCGTGCAGCTTTTTAAATTCGCCGGTACACAGCAGCAAAATAGTCATGCAGCCGAGCGCTTCCAGAACGTCGATTTTTTCCTGTAATCCGCGCTCAACCCGATGCGCCGCCATGGTGACCTGCGAACCGTCCAGCAAACGCGAAACCAGCACCGCATCGCCTTCCGCAGGCGCATATCGCTGCTCAATTTGCTCCGTGCTCATTCCGTCCAGCAGGCCCACGTGGGTCACTGATTTGGCCGGCAGATGCGCCATCAGCAGCGGCATAATATCGCTGCGCGGCGCCTGTCCAATGGTTAACGTCGCAAAGGTCGTGATCATAAGGCTTACTTCCGGTTTTGCAGGTGGCGCAAGCTTCCGTACAGCGACAACAGGAGTTGATATTCGTCGGCATCAAAGAACTGGCACGTACCGCGCCCGAATTCTTTTGCGACTTCCACGGCAAACTTCGCCGCCAGGGCGATATCCACTTCATGGCTCGCGCCGGTACCGCAGCCCGGCACCACAGATTCTGCCGTGATCGCAACGCCAACCACCGGAACGCTGGTCGCCGTTGACGGCTGCAAAATGCTGTTGAGGTGATGAACGCCGTTGCCGTAGGGCGTAATGTCCTGTGTGGTGACAGGGAAAGTGACCGCCGGCTTGCCGCTGGTCATCTCCATAATGCGCACAAGGTCTTCGGAAACACGCAGGATGTAGCCCTCTTTCACCGTCGGCGAAATGGCGTAACCCTTGTGATTGATAATGCGGTTGCCCTTGGTGGTATCGATGGAAAGGATCGCATCCACGCCGTCGACGACTTCGTTGTCATTCATAGTCACGTCGTCGATCGGCGAATCCATGAAATCTACCGGATCGTGCGGGCGGGTTGGCGCGTTCGGGCAGATGTGGGTAGTGATAATGACATCGCCTTCCAGCGTATCGCCTTTACGCTGCATGTCCGCCAGTTTCAGCGCACAGGTTACTGCAGCAATCGCTCCGTCCGCGTCGGACACCAGACCAATACGCGTCGGGCGTGCACCAATCCCGCCCAGACGGCCGATAATCCCCAGTGTCGGTGCAGTGCCGCCGCTGCTTTTTCCTTTGCTGCCAGGCACGGTGATACGGACGAAATCCGTGCCGCCTTTCGGGCCATCCGCACGGTTTGTTCTGGCGATGACGCCCGGATAACGGGCAAATAAATCCACAACATCCTGACCGCTGACGTGTGCGCTATCCATCAGTTCAAATACCGTTAATATCTGTTGCAAACTCATCACAAAATCCTCTTAAAACTTCGTGACCGGCGCACAGGCGCAAAAGCCAAAACGGTCACGAACGCTGTTCATCATCGGAACAGTCAGTGTTTAATGCTGGCCAGATAACGGCCCTGGTGTTGGCAATAACGCTTTACTTTTTGGCACTGAAAACCGAGGTGAAGAAGCTGTAAAGTGCGTCACCGGCAATAAAACCTGCCGCCAGCACTTCCATTGGCGTACGCCCTTTTTCACCCCAGATACGAATAATGATGATGCGCAGCACGATACCGCAGACTACCGCCCAGCCCGCCATCACGCTGTTGATCAGAAGCCCGGTCGCCAGCAGTACGCCGAGCTGGCGTTTTGGGCCGCCAATCAACTGAATCAGCGCGCCCGGAATCGCCCAGATAAGCAGGCTGTGGGCAATACCCGGTTGAGCGCCCGCCTGTATTGTTTTGGCGTAAACGCGTGCGACCGGCGGCACTAAATCCTGCGCGAAGTAGCCGTAATGGGCGTACCACACCACAGGGATCGCAATGATAAAAGCCAGCAACGCGGCGAATAACTGAATGCGACGCCCCGCCAGTTCGGCCCGTAAGTCTTTACCATAACCGCGCAGAATGAATCCGGCTTTCAGGTCGAAGCCCATATCGGCAAACGCCGGGCCGGTCGCGGCGGTAAAGCCGGTCAGCACGCAAAGTGCCAGCGGCGGGAAACCAATCAGAATGCCGATAATCAGCGTGATCAGCGCCACGGCAAACGCCGGGAACCAGCCGGAATGCATGGCCGCAATGCCGACGATCAGCTCGTGGAAGAAAGCGGCAAAGGCGGCGTATGCCACGAACGCAATCAGCATGCCGACGGACATTTCGCTGTATAACCCCCCGGCCAGTGCCAGCAACGCAGCAATCGCGATATAGCCGAATGCGCCCAACCCCAGCGCCGTACGCACTTCTTTCGCCGGCTGAGTAAATGTCGTGCGGGCATCGGCATTTTTAGCGCGAACCACCTGAATCACCTGAATCAGCGAAACCAGCCCCGCGCCGACCATCATGCCGTGCGGAATGTACAGGGCATTAAGATCCAGCCCGCCCACCGGTTGTGCGTAAGCGCGGATCAGCAATCCGATGCCGAACATACTGAGCGCCCAGATATTACCGATGAATGCCGTCCCAAACGCCGCCATCGGAATTTTCAGTACCGCGCCACCGAGCCCGATCACCACGCCCGCCACCAGCAACCACGCCTGACGCCCGCCGTTATCGCCGGCTTTGATCGCTTCCGCCGCCGCCACGCCCGGAGGCCAGGCGTTACTGGCCGGGAAAACTTTGGTATCGAAGAGTCGGTAAAGCAGATAGGCGTCCAGCAGCATCGCGGCGGCAACACCGATAAACATCGGCATAATCAGCTGCGGCTGTCCGAGAACATAAGGCACGGCAATCGGCATCAGCAGGCTATTTGCTGCGCCAAAAGTTGCGGAAGAAATGACGGTTTGCGCCAGATTCTGGGTGTGGATTGAACGGTAGCGCTGAAAAGCCTGCATCGGAATGCGGGCCAGCAGCATGGCAAACAGCGCGCCGATAATAGAGGTATTAGGCGTAACACCTAACGTCGTTATTAACTGGACCCCGATGATAGCGCCTAAAATAGACAGAATAATCATCACGATGAGCGTGCCAATATCCTTTAGCGGATTTTCCTTATTATCTTTTGCACGTTGGTCTGACATAAGGCCCCTGGTGTTGGCTAAAAATGAATAAATAATCCGGGTCCGTTACTGGTCCTTGCGATGAAAAATCATTGCCAGTACTCATCACCCAATTTTTCGGCGACTTGCCGGGTCACAGCAATTAATCCTTCTTTTATGCCTTTCGGAATATTTTTACCCTGTTCGGGAGAAGGGAATGACAAACAAAGCCCTACCGTTTCATTTCTGTGTTTATTAAAAATGCTGGTCGCTAAAGAACTGATGCCCTGAAGCGTTTCATTATTGGCAAACGATAATCCTGTCTGCCGGACTTCCGCCAGCCTGGTCAAAAGAAGATCCATATTTGCAGGGGAATTGACGGAGTTAACCTGATATTCCCCGTTAAAACGCTGAACCACGTCTTCGTCGCTAAAACGCGCCAGGATCGCACGGCCAATGGCGGTCTCATGCGCTGGCAGCAGGCTTCCGGCTGGCGTCACTACTTGTAAATAGGTTCTGCCGGGGAACATACGCATGACCATAATGTCGCGCCCTTCCAGCATCGACACATAGCCCGTGCATTGCGTCAACTGACTCAGTTGCGTCATATACGGTGAAACAGAATCCACCAGCGGCACGGATAAATAATGGCTGGAGACTGCCAGCAATAATTTACCGATCCGGTATAAGCGGCTGTCCTGATCGCGTTCCAAAAGCCCTTGCGTTTCCATCGTCATCAGTAAACGTGAAACGGTACTTTTCGGTAATTTTAAATTTTCGACCACGTCACTGAATGACAAGCCGGGATGTCCCTGCCGGATCCCCTGGGTTGAAAATAACTTCAGCACCGCAGCCGCATTTTCTAAAGTGGTCATAAAGGAGTAAGTTCCGGTATATGGAACAGGGTTCCTGTTAAGTTAAATAAAAACTAAAGCTGATACGTGTCAGCGTCAAGACGTTTATTTAACCGCCAGAAGAAGACAGATAAATGAATATGCTTAAAGAAATTCCTAAAGCAATCGAATGGCGAGGAGAGGGAAATGAATGCCGAGTATTTATGAAGTGAACGATGTAAAACTCAGCAGATTATTTTGATTAAATATTACGCAAAATATACAACGCGATAGAAGCTTCGACCAGAATGATCGTGATCGACCAGATCGCGGGCATGGCTTTACTGTGCTGGTTAAAGAAAGACATCAGGGGTTTCATCATCGGGTCCGTTGTGGGTTTTCAGCGTCACGGCGCTGCGTCTAAGTAATCACCTGAGTTATTAGTTTACGCCCGCTCATACACCAGTACAATACTTAGGCGAATGTGATCCCTGTCACGAGAAATGGCCCGTTTTGTTTACAGCTTAACACCGGATTTCAGGCAAAAAAAAACGGGCCTCAGAGGACCCGTCGTGATGACGTTTTACCGCCGATGACGTTAGCGCGCCATCGGCAACGCCAGTGCATTCATGACAGAATTCACTACCCGCGCAGGATCCTGAGTACCATCCACCACGTGGTGAGCGGCTTCCTGATATAGCGCTTCGCGTTCGTTCAGCACCTGCATCATTTCTTCGGTGATAGGCCTGCCGGTCAGTGTCGGACGCTGATCTTCCTGCGGAGCATCTTCCAGACGATTTGCCAGCGTCGTTGCTGGTGAACGCAGATAAATAACCGTTCCGGCTTCCCGCATAAAATCACGGTTTTCCTGCGCCAGCACCGCGCCGCCCCCGGTCGCGATCACAGTCAGCGGTGAGCAGACAGCTTTCAAGGCTTCGGTTTCACGGCGACGGAACCCCTCCCAGCCTTCACGGTCGACAATATCTGCCACGCTGAGGCCTGAGGTGCGTAACAGGTACAGATCGGTATCGACAAATTTGTAGCCCAGCGCTTTTGCAAGCTCACTGCCAACTGTCGTTTTACCCGCGCCACGCGCGCCTACCATGAAAATGGGTTGTGTCATTACCGCTATCCTTTATTCCCCGAAAGTCCCGTATCTCACCTGATGAAAATCCATCATCAATATGAAGTCTTTGTCGCAAAAAGTGGTCTGGTGTACTGGTTTGCGCTGTACTCGCGAGATAGTACAACAAAAAAGCCTCACTGGCAGATTTTTGTCACCTGCCGGTGAAGCTTCTGTAGCGTTTTATTTACGCCATTCAGGGCATCATACTGAAAAATCCTTGTAGCGCAATGCCCTGCAAACCTCTCAGACAGCAAGAATGTCTAAGTGGCTGTATCAGCGGGGTTTACAGATATACACAATGGCCGGTGGAAAATTCTTCACCACGCGGATTTTTTTCCAGATGAAATAGCGCGACAGCAGTTTCTCAGACATCTGGCTGTACTGAAACAGAACCAGCACGCCGTCTTTGCTTTTCAGCTGCTGCTGCGTTTTTTGCAAAATCTTCATGCTGGTTCGCACCGGCATCGACAACAGCGGCAGGCACGAAAACACCGCGTCGTAATCCGTGCTCATGTGCTCGGCAGAATGCGCCATCACCTGCAAACGCCGGTCTTCCATCTGATTAAGCTTTCGGACAAACGCGGGCTGAATTTCAAACGCTTCCAGCTTCGCATCAGCGCGCATCCGGCTGAGGATCCGCCGGGTCAGTACGCCATCTGCGGCGCCCAGCTCTGCGATATCCAGCGACGTCGTCCAGTCAATCTGGCTCAGCATCGCATGGCACAACCATGGCGAGGACGGCATCAGCGTCCCCATCGTCCGTGGTGAGGTAATAAAATTCTGCAGATAAAAAAACTGGTTCTGAAGCGAAAGACCGGTGTTCTTAATTGTCATTCTTGCGGTATTCAACATATTAACTCCTCCTGAGGAATCAGACCCCCATTAAGCCAAAAAATTCTTAAGAAATGATTAATAAGGGGAATAAACATCAGAAATTTTTAACTCAGAAAAATCACATGGGATGATTCTCAAAAAGGTCAAAAATAACAGAGGTGGCACAAATAATAAAAAGGCCAATGTCAGGTGACATTGGCCTTCTCACACTTATTAGCTAAATAACGTCTTAATAAAAATTTTTCGTTATCAGCAGATAATTTTAATCTTATTTATACAGCTCAACGTTCGCACGGGTCAGGCTGGAATCACCGGGAGTACCGGCACCGACTACGCGGTAATGTGTCGCGCCTTTATCGCTGGCAATCTGTTCCAGCTGGTCATGCAGGCTGCCAGGGACTGTGCTTGGTGCACTCACTGAAACCATACCCAGTGACTGGTAGTTACCACTTTGCGCCTGCATTTCAGAGATAGGCGTTGCGGCAAGTGCTGAGAATGAAGCGACGGTAATTACAACTGCAGTAAACATAGGTAAGAGTTTCATAATACGCACCTTTCTTTTGTTAGTTTCGTTAATTAATGGAGCGGAAGTAATCCGTGGAATTAATTATCGGCGAATCAATGAAAGGGGACGTAATGCAACGTAAAGAAGTTTAACCATTGTGGTAAAAATAAGGAGAGAATGAAAGTAAACATTTCCTGCCAGATAACTGGCCGAAATTCAAAGATATTTAATGGAGAAAGTATGGAGAGTTTTCAAAGTTATTTATAACCTGCACAACATTCGCACAAATCGACGAGAGAGTGCAATCGCTGTTATGATTATTTTTTAGGGTTTTACTTGTCGCCGTGATCACCTGCACAGCCGTGGCGACAGAAGAACGGTTTTCGCGTGTGCGAAAACTGATTTTAACAACAAAATTCCCTGCATCTTCTCTGCGGAATGATGACCGGGACATAAGGGAGTGTTTATGGCGGGTGGCAGCCTTCTGGCCTTGATCGACGATATTGCATCCATACTTGATGATGTAGCCGCAATGAGTAAGGTCGCGGCAAAAAAAACAGCCAGTGTGTTGGGAGACGATCTGGCACTGAACGCGCAACAAGTTTCCGGTGTTAAAGCCGACAGGGAATTGCCGATTGTCTGGGCGGTGGCAAAAGGTTCGATGGTCAATAAGGCCATTCTGGTACCGCTGGCGCTGCTGATCAGCGCGTTCATTCCGTGGGCAATTACGCCGCTGCTGATGATTGGCGGTGCGTACTTATGTTACGAAGGCTTCGAGAAAATCGCGCACAAACTGATGCCCGGCGATCATCATGAAGAGAAACCGGCGACACCGCAGGTAAAAGATGAGGCCGATGCCAAAAAACGGGAGAAAGAAAAGGTAAAAGGTGCCGTGCGTACCGATTTCATTCTTTCTGCTGAAATTATCGTGATTTCGCTGGGTATCGTCTCATCCGCGCCGTTTATCAATCAGGTCACCGTTATGGTGCTGATTGCCGTCGCCATGACCATCGGCGTTTACGGGCTGGTCGGCGCGATAGTCAAAATTGACGACGCGGGTTTGTATCTCAGTAAGCTGTCGGGCGAGAGCAGTGTGATGAATGGCGTACGCGCGTTCGGCCGCGTCATCGTGAACGCCGCCCCGTGGCTGATGAAAACCCTTTCTGTCGTTGGCACAATCGCGATGTTCCTGGTGGGCGGCAGTATTATCAGCCACGGTTTGCCGTTTATGCACAGCCTGATTGAACCGCTGACCCACGGCCACGAAAGCTGGATCAGCACGCTGATTACCGGCGCAACGGATTTAGTAGTCGGCCTTATCGTCGGTGCCGCCGTTCTGGCACTGGTAATGCTCGGGCAGAAGATGTTCGGGAAGAAATAGCGCAGCATAGGTTTCGCCCTCCTCTCACCGGAGGGCGAAACCCCTTTCAGGCACTTTACCCCTTAGAAGCCACCAGCATCATAATGTCGCTGGTAAACGAACCGTCGGGCTGGATCTCAAAGTGGCGGGCAACGTCGTCTGACATCTTTTTTTGCAACTCGCGGATGGCGACGGAGAAATGCTCCGGCGTGCGCATGCGGGCAATCCAGCTGGTGAATTCCAGCACCAGACGGTCGGTCGTGACTTCGCCGGCAATCAGACCGGCTCCGGACGCCATTTCCAGCCATTCGCCCGGAGAATAGTTGCGGACGTGCGAGGTGTCGCGCAAAACCTCGACCGTTTGCAGATAGATATCCAGCAGCGGATGCCCCGGCGACACCACGTCCATCATGATAAATTTGCCGCCCGGTTTCAGCACACGCGCCACTTCACGCAGCGCCAGCCCGACATCGTGCCAGTGGTGCGCGGAATACCGGCTGATAATGATATCTGCACTGGCGCTGGCGAACGGCAGTGATTCTGCCACCCCCTGCTGAGTGGTGATATTTTCCAGTTGCTTATCTTTCGCCGCCTGCGCCACCACTTCCAGCATTTGCGCCGACAAATCATAGGCAATCACATTTTTTACGGCGCGCGCTGCAACAAAACTGGCGTGCCCTGCGCCGCAGCCCAGATCAATGACCTGCGCATCCGGGAATGGCGCCAGTAAAACGGCCAGACGTTGTAAATCTGCGCCCTGCGAGTGAACGGCGCTCGTCAGGTAATTTTGCGCCTGCGAACCAAATTGCTTATCGACCGCCTGACTGTGGGTATTTGTTGTCATTTTCATTGCTCCTGTTTGCCTTATTATTTTCGTCGAAACGCCGGTTTCAGATGACCTCAAAATCACTATAGGCATTGTTCTATACGGGTACAATATGAGCATTTATACTGGTATGAGTTACTTCCAGCCTGAGAAAAAATATGATTGATAACGTAGAGTCGCTCAGCGGCCCGGGAGCTTTAGGCGCCTTTTTACGCACGCATCGCGAACGCGTCACGCCGGAAATGGTGGGCCTTCCCGGTTCTGCACGACGCAGAACCAGCGGGCTGCGGCGCGAGGAGCTGGCACAAATCAGCGGCATCAGCGCCACGTGGTATACCTGGATTGAACAGGGGCGCGATGTGTCTATTTCTGCCGCCACGCTGGACAGGCTGGCGAAATCCCTGCAAATGGAACCGGCCGCCCGCGAATATTTGTTCAGTCTTGCGTCGGTGAAAGATCCGCTTGCCGTGCCCCTGTCCGGCGCACCGGATGACAGCCTGAAAAATTGCGTCAATCAGATCACAGGCCCCGGTTATCTGCTCGACAGTTGCTGGAATGTGCTGGCGTGGAATCCCCCCGCAGGTGCGTTATTCAGCGGCTGGCTGGGAAAAGTTGAACGGCCTAATCTGCTGGATTTTATGTTTCTGCATCCGCTTTCCCGGCAGCTGGTACCCGACTGGGCAGAACGCGCTAAACGCGTGGTGGCAGAATTTCGTGCTGAGACCAGTCATTACGCTCATTCCGACGCCGTGCGTCAGAAAGTGATCAGCCTGCGCGGGCAAAGCAGCGAATTCAATCAGTGGTGGACGCAGCAGGAAGTGCTGGCGCGCGAAGGCGGCGCGCGGCGTTTTAACCACCCGCTCAGTGGCGAAACGCGGTACCGGCAGCAAACGTTTTTCCCGGCGGGTTATGCCGATTGCAAACTGGTGATGCTGGTGCCGGAAAGCTGAATTGCGCTGACGGACAGCCTGCTGTTTTTTCTCACTTATTTGATCTCTACGCTAATTGACATCCAGCGGCCGGATATGTGAGGCTGATTTGATTGGTTTCATAGATGATTTCCGGCTTCCAGGACACCGCAGATGATGACACGCCAGATTTATCAGGACGAAAAAATCGAGATCCGCGCCGCAACCGAACTGGAAGCGATCACGCATTTTGCTGCCGTTCAGGCTTCCGTCGCCGAGATTGGCGAGTGGGAATCCTGGTGCACAGATAAATATTCGCTGGAAGACAGCCGGAAATATCTCACCGACAGCGAGCACAAACGTCATCGCGGCACAGAATTCAATTTCTGTCTGTTTGAACGCGCCACCGGCAATCTGATTGGCAGCGTGGGCATCAACCGCATCAGTCAGGATTATAAGTTTTCTAATCTCGGCTACTGGATCCGCACCGGTTATACCGGTCAGGGTCTGGCCACGCTGGCGGTCAGGGCCACGGCGCAGTTCGCGTTTAAAGAGCTCGAACTGACGCGACTGGAAATCGTCGCGATGGACGGCAATGACCGCAGCCGCCGCGTCGCGGAAAAAGCGGGCGCGACGTCCGAAGGTTTACACCGCAACCGGCTTTATTATCATGGTCAGCCGCGCGACGCCTGGATGTATTCCCTGATCCCTGGCGATCTCTGAGGCTGGCTCCACAAAAAAGATAAGGCAACAGAACATGACTTTCTCTACCCATACCGTTTCTACCGACTGGCTGGCGAAGAATCTGAATTCACCGGACGTGGTCATTATCGATTGCCGTAAATCGAAACCGGGTATTACTCCGCCGATTGATTTTCATGGCAAATATCTCGAGGCGCACATTCCCGGCGCCATTTATGTCGAGGTCGACAGTATTTCCGACTGCACCACCGGCCTGCCGCACATGATGCCAACAGCAGAAGAATTCTCCGCGTCGATGAGCCGCCTTGGCGTGGCCGATACGCAAACCATCGTGCTTTACGATGAAGGGGATTTGTTCTCCGCCCCGCGTGTCTGGTGGATGCTGACCAGTTTCGGCGCGAAAAGCGTGCGCGTGCTCGATGGCGGGCTGAATGCCTGGATTGCCGAAGGTAAACCAACTCAGAGCGGCGAACACACCCGCGTGCCGTCGACGTTCAATGCCAGACTGGTGCGCCCGGTCGTCGCCAGCGCGCAGCAGGTGAAAGATGCCATCGGTAAAGTGCAGATTATCGATGCACGCTCGCAGGCGCGTTTCAAAGCCGAAGCACCGGAACCGCGTCCGGGACTGCACGGCGGGCATATTCCACAGAGCCTCAGCGTACCGTTTACCGAACTGACGCAGGAAGGTCGCATGAAATCGCCGCAGGAGCTGAAAGCAACATTTGAACGGTTGGGGGTGGATCTGAATAAACCGGTGATCACCAGCTGCGGTTCCGGCGTTACCGCCGCGGCGCTGGCTTTCGGGCTTGACGCGCTGGGCGTGAAAGATGTGCTGTTGTATGACGGTTCATGGGCCGAATGGGGCGATGTGAACGAAGATTTCCCGATAGAAACGCACTGATTATCCGCGGGATCTGACAGACAAAACCGGACGCTGAAGCCCGGTTTTTTTAGCTGACAGATTCCGGCATCAGCTCACGCACGCCAAACTCCTCAGCAATTCTTTTCATCTGCCTGATCACTTCATACGCCGGTCGCGGCACCTCGGTAAACGCTTCAATCAGCAACGGTTTACTCACCGGTTCGCGGGAAACTTCATGCAATGCCTGTCTCAGCATCGCCAGATGTTCAGGGGACGTCTGCGCGGAGGTGATCAGCGGAAGCCCCGGCACGGCAGCCGTTTGCCCGACGACAACCAGCCCGCTGACCCGTTCAGGATCGGTGCGACGCAGCAGTTCGAGAGTCACGCAGTCAATCGCCGCAATGTCGGCTTTATGCTGCTGCACGTACAGAAGTGATTCGAGATGGCTGCCGGTTGCCAGCGCCTCAGAGAAGTATTTTCCGTTTTCGGCCAGCGGCGCAACCAGTGCGCGCAGGCTGTTGTAGCCTGACTGCGAATCTGTGCTGTTGAAAGCCAGCCTGCGATGGCGAAAGCTGGTCAGATGTAAGCCGCTGTGTTCTTCACGCGCCAGCAGAAAGCTGCGGTAGCGAAAACCATCACAACCGGGCGCACGGTAACTGAATGTGCCAACCAGCTGCACCTGCGGCAGGCTTTCCACCAGCGGGAAACCGCAGGTCTGGCTCAGCAACAAATCTTTACTCTGCCAGTGCGCCAGCAAATTCGTCGGCCAGCTCAGTGAAACCGGCAGCGGTTTCATGCCCAGCCGCTTGAGTTTACCCAGTAAAGCGACGGTGAAAATTTCCACGTCCAGCGGAGAAATGGCGTACATCGGTAAAGACATCAGCATGATCTGGCAGCTCCGTCAGGGGGTGTCCTGCTGATAATCATAGTCGCTGTGACTGTTTTCTGCTGCCGGATCTCCCGCAGCAAACGGATGCATTTCCACCGCGACCGGCGCGCGCGTATGCTGCCGGAACCACTCGCGGTAGCCTTTTACGACAAACCCTTCGCTGCGCCGGATATACGCATCGCGGTCAGCAAAATATATCTGCCTCAGCGCAAACCACGGCACGCCCGGCAAATCATGATGTACCAGATGATAGTTGAGATTCAGAAATAACAGGCGCCAGACAAAACCGGCTTCGTTGAGCGTGGAACGTGTTTCGGGTGAGTGTTCAGCGCGATGCTCATAGAACGAGCGCACTTTCGTCAGGCTCAGGGCCGGATAGCTGATTGCCAGCACAAACCAGCCCGGAGATACCCCCTGGCGCGCCATCCAGACCAGCAACAGCGCCAGCAAAATCCCATGAACCAGCCACATCGCGACGGTACGCCATTCACCGCGAAAGACGGCCAGCAGTGCGCCAGTCAGCGTGCTGAAAATATCCATCAGCGGGCCGAGTATCATCCGGCCAGGCAAGGTATTGCGCAGACGGACAACGGCCATCATCGCAGGCGTCAGGCTTTCCCAGCTTCTGCGGCTGAAATAATAGGCTTCGGGATCGTCACCGGGGATCGTCAGATGTTCATTTTTGTGATGCTGCAAATGCGTGTCGCGGTAAAGCCCGTAGGGATACCAGACCGCCAGCGGCAAGGTGCCGAGCAGCTGGTTCAGCCAGGCTTTACGTGTGGGATGGCCGTGAATAAGTTCGTGTTGCAGCGACATATACCAGGCGGTAAACCCGATGAGCAAAGGCGTGCCGAGCCACGGACCGAGGCTGTTCCAGAAGTACACCACGGAAAACCAGCCGCCGTAAATGGCGAAAATCAGGCACCACGTCGGTATTTCCAGCCGCCACCAAAGGCTGCGGGAACGCGCTTTAATTTCGCCCCGTTGGTGCGGGCTAAGATAGAAAGAAGAGGACGCCATAATGTGCCGGAGTAAGAAAACGTCGGCACATTATCGGATGACAGTTTGCTGCCGCTAACTAACTTAAAACACTATCTATTGCCAGTTAGCGGTTAAAGCCGGCTCAGCCCTGCAAATCTTTCCGTACGGCCTGAGTGAACTGTTCCATCGGGCAGAAGCCCTGCTTATCCACTTTGCAGCCTTCGATTTGCAACGTGACGCGCTCAGGAGGATTTTTCAGGCTCAGGGCTACGTTGTTACGGATCTGACGTGCTGTCGGATAAACGTATTCGATCTTCATCAGATCTTTATCCGCTTTCTTGTCATGCCAGCGCTGGAAGACCACCGTACCGCTGATTGGCGTACGTTCAAATTGTCCCGGCAGGGTGTAATCCTGCGTTTTCAGTGCCGCAAGCAATGAAGCGATGTTCGAATCATGCCCGACCAGCAGAGCCAGTTTTGCCTGCTGTGCAGCTTTCTCATCCGCGGTCGAGGCCTGTTTCGGATCAAGCGCGCCGGAGATGAACGTCAGTAAAGGCTTCGCGGCATTGGCAGCAATCGCCGGAGAGCCAAACAGCGTTTCGTGATACAGATTTTTGATGGTTTCCAGTTTCGTCCACTGATCGTCTGTGCTGATTTTCCCCCACGCTACATCCTTCAGCGGGAAACCTTCGTAATACTGCAGCATGAATGCATCTGCCGCACCGGTTGCCATACGCAACGGCCCGGTAATTCCCGGTTCTTTACCCTGCGTCAGCACTACATCCGAAGGCTGAGACGCCAGATCGCATTGCTGTTTCTCTTTGCAGATTTTGCTGTTTTTATAATCGAGAATATTTTCGAGCAACGCATAGTTCGGCTTCAGACGCTGATTCAGGCCCGGCAAACCGCCCTCGCCCGCGTGCTGGCTGATGGAATTCAGCGCACTGGTTTTAAAACTGTCATTCACTTCGGCGGTAATGATCGGGTTGAATACCGGATCCATTTTGCCAATTTCTACACGGTTGATGACCGGCACATCACAGCCTGGAAATGCGCCGGTGGTGATATGTTTCGCGGTATCAATTGTACGCGGCAGGCTGTTGGCATAGGCGAAAACCTGCTGAGTTTCCGGGCAACCCGCAGCAGGCAGAAGCTTATCTTTCGCCAGCCATGCGCGAAGGTAATGCCCCATATGCTCGGAGATTTGGCCGCCTTTCGGGGTCAGTAAACCCCCTTCTGTTTTCCAGACCGGCCAGGTGTGCGTGGTAGATTCCGCCAGGACATCACCATAATTCACCAGCGGTGCACGGATGCCGTGACGGCTGAGAACCAGTACCTGTTGCAGTTCCAGGTTATCGGATTGTGCGGCCTGAGCGGCGGGCAGTGAGAGTGGTAACAAGCAGGCAAGTGCGGTTAAAGCGAGATAACGCGGCGTTGTTTTCACGAGTGATCCTCTTTATGAATATTCCCTGAAATAAAAAAGTACCGCACTCATTCTGCGTTCAACAGATTGATAAGTGCGGTGAATTTTCAGCATAGGTGAATATTGAGAAAAAGAGGGAGATCGTGCTCACAACCCCGGCCTGCATTGTCACAAAAGTGTAACAATGCAGAGCATCAGAACTGATACCTCAGCCAGGCGAAGAACACGTTCCCGTTGTTGTAGGTTCCCGGAATATACGTGGCCTGGAAAGTCAGCTTGTTATAACCGATGGAGGCCAGCGGTAAAACGATAGGAATAGGAATATACTTATAGTCATCACGCGCCGTCACGGCGGCCGTATAACCCAGACCTAAACGGAAATCTTTATCCTGCGCAGGTGTCCATATTTTCTCCCAGCCATAACCGCCGATCGGCTCCCATTTATTGTGCGAGTCTTTAAACGCCATAAAATAAATGCCGTTCCAGTTTCCTTTATCATCATAACGGGAAATACCGTAACCGCCGCCCCATGGTCGCTCGTTATATTTGTCAGTTTTCTCTTTATCGTAGGTCAGCCGGTTATGCCAGGTAATAACCGGCAGATACAAATCCTGAGAATCAGAGTCATTCCAGGTGGTGGAGACCTTGTCTTTAAAATCGGACCAGACATTGGCTGCCAGCGATTTGTATTGCACGGTATCCGGATCGCTGACCGGATGTATTCCACTGTTGTTGGCCCACAGGTTTGGGCTAAAAATTACAGACATTAATAAACCGACATCCCTGAGATTTTTCTTATTTACCATATTCAACGTCACTCCTTATCGAAGCAATATCATAAACAAAGCATAAGAAAACAGGTTAAACAGGGTTGTAACAAAAAACGTTTAGACACTTAATTACCTGAAAATTAAGGGGTGCAAACTTAAATTATCAGAATAGTCTGTAATGCTTCTGACTGTTTTAAATTTAATAAAGGTATTTATTAAGTAAAGAAATTCAGTTAAAACTGAAAGCGGAACCAGCCAAACAGAACATTGCCTTTTGTATTCGTCCCCGGCACGTAGGTCGCCTGGAATGTCACCCGCGAATATCCGGCAGACACCAGCGGTAACACCATAGGGAAAGGCACGTAATCATAGTTGTCACGTGCAGAGATGGCAGCAATGTATCCGGCTCCCAGGCGAAATTCCTGATCGCTGAAAGGCTGCCATATCTTTTCATATCCATATCCGGCAACGGGTTCCCAATGATTAAAGGAATCTTTAAACGCCATGGCATAAAGCGCGTGCCAGTTTCCTTTATCGTCATAACGTGAAACGCCGTAACCGCCTCCCCACGGATGTTCATTATATCCGTCAATTTGTTTTTTACTGTGCGTGTGACGATTATGGCGGGTTAATACCGGAATAAAGAGATCTTGCTGTTGAGGTTTATTCCAGGTTTCAGCGATATTATTTTTAAATGAAGACCACAGCCCGTCATTTTTTTCGTGTGAAGACATTTCCTGCTGCTGATAATTAGCAACATTTTCCTGCGCCTGTCCATTAATGGACATTAATAATGTACACGTCAAAAGTGAATAAGAGAGTATTGCGCGAGAATTCGCGGAGATTATATTTTCCATTGGCGTAAATGCCCTGTTGAGTTGACCAGGGCATTATATGGCGCTTAACACATATAAATATTTAATAATATATTCAGTAAATATAAACTACAGAGACCAAGAAATGCTATTTCATTGTAAAACAGCCGGTTACAAATTTACCCAGCGGCCGTTTTTGACATATCTTCTTACACTCACGAAATTAATATCATGATTAGTTTATTTTTTGATATTCAGACATAAAAAAAATCCGCAGGCTTTCGCACTACGGATTTTTATTACTGAAGTTTTTTAATGATTAGCCCAGCTGTTTACGCGCGTTGCGGAACATGCGCATCCACGGGCTGTCTTCACCCCACTCTTCCGGGTGCCATGAGTTGCTGACGGTGCGGAAGACACGCTCAGGGTGCGGCATCATGACGGTGACGCGGCCTGAGAGGTTAGTGACAGCGGTGATACCGTTCGGAGAACCGTTAGGGTTGGCCGGATAGTTTTCAGTCGCCTGACCGTTGTTGTCGACAAAACGCAGCGCCACCAGATTGCTGTGTTCGATCTGTGCCAGATGCGCAGCATCACGCACTTCCACATGGCCTTCGCCATGGGAAACGGCGATTGGCATACGTGAACCGGCCATGCCCTGCATGAACATTGACGGGCTGGCGGTCACTTCTACCAGGCTGAAACGCGCTTCAAAGCGATCAGACAGGTTGCGCACAAAGCGCGGCCAGTGTTCAGCGCCCGGGATCAGTTCTTTCAGATTCGACATCATCTGGCAACCGTTACACACGCCAAGCGCCAGAGTCTGCGGACGGTGGAAGAATTCAGCGAACTCTTCACGCACGCGGTCGTTGAACAGGACAGACTTCGCCCAGCCTTCGCCCGCGCCCAGCACGTCACCGTAAGAGAAACCGCCGCACGCCACCAGCGTGTGGAAGTCCTGCAAATCACGGCGACCGGCCAGCAAATCGCTCATATGCACGTCAACCGCATCGAAACCGGCGCGATGGAAAGCCGCCGCCATTTCAACGTGGGAGTTAACGCCCTGCTCACGCAGCACGGCCACTTTCGGACGCGCACCTTTCGCAATATAAGGCGCAGCCACGTCTTCGTCCGGCGCAAAATTCAGTTTCACGTTCAGGCCAGGATCAAGATCGCGGGTTTTGGCCTGATGTTCCTGATCGGCACATTCGGGGTTATCGCGCAGGCGCTGCATCTGCCAGGTGGTTTCTGCCCACCAGGTACGCAACGTGGTGCGGCTTTCGCTGTATACCGGCTTATCGTCCTGCGTGATGATGAAGCGGTCACCGGTTTCAACAGTACCGAGGTAATGCGTGCAGTCTGCCAGACCGAACTGTGCCAGCGTATGTTCGACGGCTTCACGGTCAGAAGCGCGAACCTGAATCACTGCACCCAGCTCTTCGTTAAACAGCGCCGCCAGAGAATCGTTGCCCAGAGCGGCGATATCCGCCGTCAGGCCGCAGTGACCGGCAAAGGCCATTTCCGCCAGCGTGACCAGCAAACCACCGTCGGAACGGTCATGGTAGGCCAGCAGTTTCTGTTCAGAAACCAGCGCCTGCATGGCGTTGAAGAAGCCACCTAGCTGTTCAGCACTGCGCACATCCGCTGGCGTGTTGCCGAGCTGACGATAAACCTGCGCCAGCGCCGTCGCGCCCAGTGCGTTGTGACCGGCACCCAGATCCACCAGCAGCAATGCGGTGTCGCCTTTATCGGTGCGCAGTTGCGGCGTCACGGTATGACGCACGTCTTCGACGCGGGCAAATGCCGTGATGACCAGAGACAACGGTGACGTCATCTCGCGTTGTTCGTTGCCTTCCTGCCAGCGGGTTTTCATCGACATGGAGTCTTTGCCCACCGGAATGGTGATACCCAGTGCCGGGCAAAGCTCTTCGCCCACCGCTTTCACCGCGGCATACAAACCGGCATCTTCGCCCGGGTGACCGGCCGCAGACATCCAGTTAGCAGAAAGCTTAACGCGTTTCAGGCTGCCGATTTCGACCGCGGCCAGGTTCGTCAGTGCTTCACCGACGGCCATGCGGCCGGAAGCGGCAAAGTCCAGCAAGGCGATTGGCGCACGTTCGCCCAGAGACATCGCTTCACCGTGATAGCTGTCGAGGCTGGCGGTAGTGACCGCGCAGTCAGCCACCGGGATCTGCCACGGTCCCACCATCTGATCGCGTGCAACCATACCGGTCACGGTGCGGTCGCCGATGGTGATCAGGAAGGTTTTCTCCGCCACAGCAGGCAGATGCAGAACGCGGTTTACCGCTTCGGCAATCTGAATATTTTCGCCGTTGAGATCATCGCCCTTCGCTTTGAGCGTGGTGACGTCACGGGTCATTTTCGGGGTTTTACCCAGCAGTACGTCCAGCGGCATATCAATCGGCTGGTTATCGAAATGGCTGTCTTCCAGAGACAGATGCATTTCTTCTGTGGCTTCACCGATCACCGCGTACGGTGCGCGCTCGCGTTTACAGATCGCATCGAACTGCGCCAGCTGAGCCGGTGCAACCGCCATGACGTAACGTTCCTGCGATTCGTTACACCAGACTTCCAGCGGGCTCATGCCCGGCTCGTCGTTCAGGATGTCACGCAGCTGGAAGCGGCCGCCACGGTTGCCGTCGCTGACCAGTTCCGGCATCGCGTTGGATAAACCGCCAGCGCCAACGTCATGGATAAACAGAATCGGGTTGGCTTCACCGAGCTGCCAGCAGCGGTCGATCACTTCCTGGCAACGGCGTTCCATTTCCGGGTTATCGCGCTGTACGGAAGCAAAATCCAGATCCGCGTCAGACTGGCCGGAGGCCATTGAAGAAGCCGCACCGCCGCCCAGACCGATATTCATCGCCGGGCCGCCGAGCACAATCAGTTTCGCGCCAACGGTGATTTCACCTTTCTGCACGTGATCAGCACGGATGTTGCCGATACCGCCCGCCAGCATGATCGGTTTGTGATAACCGCGCAGCTCAGGGCCATTGTGGCTGTTGACGTTTTCTTCGTAAGTACGGAAGTATCCCAGCAGCGCCGGACGACCAAATTCGTTGTTGAAGGCTGCGCCGCCCAGCGGGCCGTCAGTCATAATATCCAGCGCGGTAACGATACGATCCGGCTTACCGAAATCTTCTTCCCACGGCTGTTCGAAGCCCGGAATACGCAGGTTAGAAACCGAGAAACCGACCAGACCGGCTTTCGGTTTTGCACCGCGACCGGTTGCGCCTTCGTCACGGATTTCGCCGCCGGAACCTGTCGCCGCACCCGGCCACGGAGAGATCGCCGTCGGGTGGTTATGGGTTTCAACCTTCATCAGGATGTGCGCCTGCTCCTGATGGAAATCGTACAGACCGTCTTTCGCATCGGCGTAGAAACGGCCGACCTGCGAACCTTCCATCACGGCAGCGTTATCTTTGTACGCAGAAAGCACGTGATCAGGCGTCTGTTCGAAGGTGTTTTTGATCATCTTGAACAGGGATTTCGGCTGCGTTTCGCCGTCGATAATCCAGTCAGCGTTGAAGATTTTATGGCGACAATGCTCTGAGTTTGCCTGTGCGAACATATACAGTTCGATGTCAGTCGGGTTGCGCCCCAACGACGTAAAGGCCTCCATCAGGTAATCAATTTCGTCCTGCGCCAGCGCCAGACCCAGTTTGGTATTAGCGGTTTCCAGCGCGATACGGCCTTCGCCGAGAATATCGACATGCTGAACCGGTGCAGGCTGTTGCTGCGCGAACAGCGCGCTGGCGTCTTCGAGTTTGCCAAAGACGGTTTCCATCATGCGATCATGCAGCAATGCGCCCAGCTGCGACCATTGTGCTTCGGTCAGTTCAGGAGCCTGAACATAAAACGCCAGACCGCGCTCAAGGCGAAGAACCTGAGATAAACCGCAGTTGTGTGCAATATCAGTCGCCTTGGAAGACCACGGAGAAATGGTGCCAGGACGCGGGGTAACCAGCAGTAAACGACCTGTTGGCGCATGTTCAGCGAGAGAAGGACCGTATTTCAGGAGGCGTTGCAGCTTGGTTTGTTCGTCCGAATTCAGCGGCGCGCTGACATCGGCAAAGTGTACATATTCGGCGTAAATATCATTGACCGGAAGGCGTGCTTCCTGACAGCGGGATAATAATTTGTTAATGCGAAAAGCCGACAAAGCGGGCGAACCACGCAGTATTTCCATAATCACAGATCTCTCGTCTTCGAAGACACTGACCACAGTGCTTCATTGGGCGCAACAGGGGGAAAACGCGGGCTATTATAAAGAAAGCTTGCGGCATACGAAACCGTTTGCGTCGGGAATATTGATATTCACTCATAACCTTATAAATATTGCGGTTAATATGAATAATGTTGCAGACTGCCGTTTTGTTGAGCAAAATGCGTCAGCACTGGGGATATAACCATAGAAACTGCACAGCACATCGTAAAAAAACAAGAGCGCCGCAGCGAGATAACTATTTGACGCGACTAAAAATTAACTATGTTCTGATGGGGATTGCCGCCCTGTTGCTGGCGCTGGCCTTATGGCCTGCCGTCCCGTGGCACAGAGGCGAAGGCGACCAGTTGGATCAGATAAAATCCCGTGGAGAATTGCGCGTAAGCACGCTCAATTCTCCACTGACTTTTATGGACTCCCCGGAAGGAAATCTCGGCTTCGATTACGAACTGGCTAAACGCTTCGCAGATTATCTGGGCGTAAAGCTGGTGGTGAATCAGCACACCACGATCGAGTCCATGTTCGACGATCTGGACAACAACAAAACCGACATGCTGGCTTCCGGGCTGGTGTATAACAATGCGCGCCTGAAAAACTACCGTGCCGGGCCGGAATACTATTCCGTTTCTCAGCAACTGGTTTACCGGCAGGGAACCGCGCGCCCGAAAAGTTTTGCGGATGTGAAAGGTACGCTGGTGGTTTCCGCCGGCAGTGCGCACATCCTGACGCTGGAAGCCGCCGCCAAAAAATACCCCAATCTGACGTGGACTACGACGGACAAGCTCTCGCCGCGCGATCTGTTGCAACAGGTTGAGAACGGCAAACTGGATTACACGCTGGGGGATTCCGTCACCATCGCCCTGATGCAGCGCGTTTATCCGCGTCTGGCCGTGGCTTTTGATGCCACGGAAGATGAGCCGGTGACCTGGTATTACCGCAAGGAACCGGATGACGACAGCCTTTCTGCGGCGATGCTGGACTTTTTCAGCCAGATTTCCGAAGACGGTACGCTGGAGAAACTTGAGGAGAAATACCTCGGGCACGTCGGCGATTTTGATTATGTCGATACGCGAACTTTCCTGAACGCCATCGACAGTACGCTGCCGGTTTTACAACCACTGTTTGAAAAATACGCGGATAAAATTGACTGGCGGCTGCTGGCGGCGATTGCCTATCAGGAATCCCATTGGGATCCGCAGGCAAAATCTCCGACCGGCGTGCGCGGCGTGATGATGCTGACTCGCACCACAGCGGATGGCCTGAATGTCGATGACCGGACCGATGCCGAGCAAAGTATTCGCGGAGGCGCTCTGTATCTGTCGCACCTGATGGATAAGATGCCGGAATCGATTCCTGAAGATGAACGGATCTGGTTTGCGCTGGCAGCATACAACATGGGTTACAGCCACATGCTCGACGCCCGTAAGCTGACGGCGCAGCAAAAAGCCAATCCGGACAGCTGGGCCGATGTGAAGCAGCGTCTGCCGATGCTCAACCAGAAGCGCTATTTCAGCCGCACAACGTATGGCTACGCGCGCGGCACGCAGGCGTACAATTATGTGGAAAACATCCGCCGCTATCAGCTCAGTCTGGTCGGGTATCTGATGGAGAAAGAGAAGCAACAGGCGCAGAAAGCGGCGTTGCAGGCTCAGCTGGGCCAGGGTTATCCGGTCGTGGACGCAAAAGAAGCCCTGGCGCCGTAGCATTTATAGCAACGAGCGGGCTTATTCTTCAGAGGTATTACCGGCTTGCGCAGCGCGCTCTGCCAGCCGCAGCGCCTTTTTCTGGCTGCGGCGTAAACGAAAGAACGCGCTCAGCTGTTCGGAACATTCTTCCGCTAAGACGCCCGGCAGAATTTCTACTCGATGATTCATGCCCGGATGGCGCAAAACGTCCAGCAGGGAACCGGCGGCACCGGTTTTGGCATCCGCTGCGCCATACACCACGCGACGGATACGGCTGTGGATCATCGCCCCTGCGCACATAACGCAAGGCTCAAGCGTGACGTACAGCGTGGCGTCCAGCAGACGGTAATTTTGTACAGCACTTCCGCCGAGGCGCAGCGCCATAATTTCCGCATGCGCAGTCGGATCATGATGCCCGATAGACCGGTTCCAGCCTTCGCCAATCACCTGATTATCCAAAACCAGCACAGCCCCCACCGGCACTTCGCCTTCATCCTGCGCTTTCAGCGCCAGATTCATGGCATATCGCATCCAGTGTTCGTGTTCTTTCATTTCTGCAAACCCGTTACATAACTCTGCGTCCGACACTTCAACCTCAATCTCTTTTTAGCGGCCAGCAGTATACCTGCGTCATCCCAATGCAAACAGGCCGGAAACCGGCCTGTTTTAGAATGATAGTTAAGACGAAGGTCCGGCGGCGGAATTATTCCAGTTGCTGGAGTTCGCCCTGCTTGCTGACGCGAAAGCGGTGCTCGCAGAAAAACAGCAGCGGGTTGTCCTGTTTGCTGTCGCTGTAGCCACTGTAAAGTTTCAGCGGAGAACCGATGCGGCGTTCAAGCTGAACCACTTTCTCCTCACCCAGGCAGCGCAGAGGCAGCACCCAGCCGCCTTTACCGCGCGCAATGCGGCTGCCCACCAGACGCACTTTAGGCAGAAACAGCGACGCGTTATACACCTGCTGAACCAGATTTTCCGGCGATCCGGTGATCAGCCACACTTCGGTATCATCACTGTCGAGGTATTCACGCAGCCGCCGCTGTACAACCGGGAACTCCACCACTTTGTGGCGAAACGCGGTGACAAACTGCAATTCCAGCGCTTTAAGCCGGGCTTCGCTGTGACCAAAAGTGATCGACCAAAGTAGCAAACTCATCGGCCAGCGCGCGGCCCGCCCGTGCATCAGCAATCCAATCGCCACCAGCGGCAAGACCGGGATCACCAGAATCAGGTTCTGCGGCATCCGCCGGAGCAAAAACCGCAAAAAACTCCCGAACATGTCCTGCTGGTGCAGTGTTCCATCAAGATCAAAAAACACGACCCGTCGATCAGGCTTCGTACTCAATCCGTTACTCCTCGGGATCGTTGAACCCCATCAGCCAGGTAAAAATAAAACCAGCCAATACCGTAATGACTAAACCGGCGAGATACAACATGACTTTGCCGGAAATAATGGTCAGCGCCAGCGGCAATCCGGAAATACCAAAAGTGATCACCGTCGCGACTTTCCAGTAACAGATTAGCGCACCGCCGACCGCGCCGCCTAAACAGGCACCGATAAAAGGCCGCCCCAGCGGTAATGTCACCCCGAAAATCAGCGGTTCGCCGATACCTAAAATACCGACCGGCAGCGCGCCTTTAATCACTTTTTTCAGCCGCGCATTGCGGGTTTTCATGTATACCGCCATGGCCGCCCCAACCTGCCCGACGCCTGCCATCGCCAGAATAGGCAGTAACGGGTTAGAACCGTGCGCCTGAATCAGTTCAACGTGGATCGGCACAAGCCCCTGATGTAACCCCGACAAGACCAGCGGCAGGAAAGCGCCCGCCAGCACTGCGCCAACCAGCAAACCGCCTTTATCTATCGCGATATTAACGCCGTGCGCGATGCCGTCAGAAATGAAACCGCCGATCGGTTGCAGGATGACAATAGCGAGCGTGGCAGTAATCAGCGTGGTAATCAGCGGATTCAGGATCAGCTCCACCGATTCCGGCAGTAAATTACGCAGCCGTTTTTCAAGCCAGCACATCAGGGCTACCACTAAAAGCACGGCAATTACTCCGCCGCGTCCCGGCTGCAACGTTTCGCCAAACAGCGTAATTTGCGCCAGCGCCGGGCTGGAGAGAATGCCGGCCATTACGCCGCCCATCGCCTGTGAACCGCCGAACACGCGGGCCGCATTCACGCCCACGAGAATATTCATGATGGCGAAAACCGCGCCGCCAAAAATCGCTAACAGCCCGAGAATATTCGGGAAATCCGTGGCAATGGAACCGGCAATATCTGGCCGCTTGAGCAGGTTGATAATGCCCATGATCAGCCCCGACGCGATAAAGGCCGGTATCAGCGGAATAAAGACATCAGCCAGTTTGCGCAGCGCCCCGCTCATCGGCGCGGAGTATTTGGCTTTCGCGCTGGCTTTGTTACGCGCGATATCATTCTGAACCGGCGCATCGGTGGTTCTGAGCAATGTGCGCATGGCATCCACGACTTTCGCCGCCGCACCCGGCCCGACGATAAACTGATGCTGATCCCCCTGCTTAAGGTAGCCTTTAATGCCTTCCAGTGTTTTCAGGCGGGTCAGATCCAGACGCGCGTCGTCATGCACTTCCACACGTACGCGGGTCATGCAGTTTTCCAGTTTACTGATATTTCCTTCGCCGCCGACACCCTGCAAAATCTGTGAAGCCAAGAGATTCGTTTTATCCATCGCCATGCTTTTCTCTCCGTATTATTCCGCCAGAGCAGCGCGCAGGAATCCATTATGGTGACTCAGGCGTGCCTTCGCTTCGGACGCATCAATACCTGCCAGCAGCATCAGGATAGCCGGTTTAACGTCGAAATCGGTTTGCGATAATGCCTGTTCAGCGTCTGCGCGCGAGGCTCCGGTGGCTTCCACCACAATGCGGCAGGCGCGGTCGACGAGCTTCACGTTGGTGGCTTTTACATCGACCATCAGGTTCTGGTAAACCTTGCCGGTTTTGACCATCGCACCGGTCGAAATCATATTCAGCACCAGTTTTTGCGCCGTGCCGGATTTCAGACGGGTCGAACCGGTCAGGGCTTCCGGGCCAACCACCGGTGAAATTTCGATGTTTGCCTCGCGGGCAATCGGGGAATCCGGGTTACAGGAAATGGCGACCGTCGCGCATCCCAGGTCCGTTGCGTAGCGCAGTGCGCCAATCACGTAAGGCGTGCGGCCGCTGGCAGCAAGCCCGACGACGGTATCTTTGTCCGTAAGGTTGAGTTTTTTTAAATCTTCAACGCCCAGCGTTTCGCTGTCTTCCGCACCTTCCACGGCTTTCAGCATCGCGCCAGGGCCGCCGGCAATCAGCCCGACGACCATCCCGTGCGGCACGCCAAAAGTCGGCGGACATTCAGATGCATCGAGAACGCCGAGGCGGCCACTGGTTCCGGCACCGAGATAAATCAACCGGCCACCGGCTTTAAAAGAGGCCGCCGCGCTGTCTACCGCTTTCGCAATTTCCGGTAAAACTTTCTGAATCGCTTCCGGCACTTTACGATCCTGCTGGTTGAAGCAGGTCACCAGTTCAAGCGTGGACATCTCATCCAGATTCATGGTTTCCGGGTTACGTGTTTCTGAAACAAGGGTTCCCAGGTTAGCGTTATGGCTCATGATGTTCTCCTGAATATTTAATTCAAATTAGTTACGTGATATTTGAATATTTTATTCATCATTGCGAGGAATATTTGCTATTTTAGATAACATAATCCGTAAAACGTGATGTCAGTATTCAGAGAGGCTGGGAAAAACCACCATGAGCTGCATGATCCGCATCCGCCAGCTTTACCCGACACTGGCACAAAATGACCGAAAACTGGCTGACTTTTTACTGGCGCAGCCGGAACAGGCGCGCCATCTGAGTTCACAAAAACTGGCTGAAATGGCCGGTGTCAGCCAGTCCGGCGTGGTGAAATTCGCTCAGAAGCTGGGCTACAAAGGCTTCCCCGCGCTGAAACTGGCCATGAGTGAATCGCTGGCATCTCCCAATAACAGTGAGCCGGTTACCGTCCATAATCAGATTCTGAGTACGGACAGCCTGCACGTTGTCGGGGAAAAGCTGCTGGCCGAAAAGCAGTCTGCGCTGCGTGCTACGCTGGATATCAACAGCGAGCCGCGTCTGCAAATAGCCCTTTCAATGCTGACAGATGCCAGAAAAATTGTGCTGACGGGCATCGGCGCGTCAGGGCTGGTCGCGAGAGATCTGGCGTATAAATTGCTGAAAATCGGCGTCACAGCCATCGCGGAATCCGATACGCACGTGCTGATTGCCACCGTTCAGGCACTGTCAAAAGACGATTTATTGCTGGCGATTTCTTCCAGCGGTGAGCGCAGTGAAATCAATCTGGCGGCACGGGTGGCGAAAGAGAGCGGCGCAAAAGTGCTGGCACTGACCGGCTTCTCGCCAAATTCATTGCAGCAGCAGGCTGACCATTGCCTGTATACGGTCGCCGAATTACCGGCAACGCGCGGCGCGGCTCTTTCGGCTACCACCGCGCAATCTTCCCTGACAGATTTACTGTTTGTTGCACTGGTTCAGCAGGATACAGAGCATGCGCCGGAACGGATCCGCCACAGCGAAGAGCTGGTGAAAAAGCTGGTTTGATCAGGATCATTTGAGATGTGGAAAGGCGCGGGTGCGGATCCTACGCCAGCGCAATTCTGCTATACTGCGCGCCCTGATTATTGAAGATACGAGAAAGACTATGGCCCTGCTGATCACACACAAATGCATAAATTGCGATATGTGCGAACCGGAGTGCCCGAATCAGGCGATCTCGATGGGCAATGAGATCTATGAAATCGACAGCGATCGCTGTACGGAATGTATCGGTCATTACGATAAACCGACCTGTCAGAGTGTCTGCCCGATCGACAATACGATCATCATCAATCCAGCACATAAAGAAACTAACGAAGAGCTGTGGGATAAATTCGTGATACTGCATCACACCGTATAATTCACGGCGTGATGCACTGAATTAATTTTCGATAATTACGGTTGCACAGGCATAACGGCGTTCATCAGCCAGTGTGACATGCACCGATTTCACGCCCATTTCTGCCGCCATTTCCGCTGCGCGCGCATGGAATACCAGCCCCGGTTTCCCGAGACTGTCATTGACCACTTCAAACTGCTCAAACGCCAGACCGTTGCGGATCCCGGTTCCCAGCGCTTTTGCTGCGGCTTCTTTGACGGCAAAACGCTTGGCCAGAAAGCGAACCGGCTGCTGATGTTGCTGGTAAACAGCCCATTCATTCGCGCACAGAATACGGCGCGCCAGCCGGTCACCACTGCGTTCAATCACAGCTTCGATACGGGTTATTTCAACGATATCCGTACCTAAACCTAAAATGCTCATTAACGGCGTGCTTCCCGCATCAGGTTTTTCATTTCGCGCACGGCACCAGACAACCCGTCAATCACCGCCTGACCGATAATCGCGTGGCCGATATTCAGCTCATGCATTTCCGGCAGCGCCGCAATCGGCTGCACGTTATGGTAAGTCAGACCGTGGCCCGCATTAACCTTCAGGCCTTTGCCTGCGGCGTACGCTGCACCTTGTTTGATGCGTTCCAGTTCAGCCAGACGCTCAAGATCAGTTTGGGCTTCAGCGTAAGCACCGGTGTGAATTTCAATATAAGGCGCACCGACGGCAACTGCGGCGTCAATCTGACGCAAATCCGGGTCGATAAACAGGGAAACCAGAATGCCCGCTTCGCTGAGACGGGAAACGGCGACTGTCATTTTGTCGAGCTGACCAGCCACGTCCAGCCCGCCTTCGGTGGTCACTTCTTCGCGTTTTTCCGGCACCAGGCAGCAGAAATGCGGCAGAATTTCACAGGCGATCCCGACCATTTCATCGGTCACGGCCATTTCCAGATTCATACGGGTCTGGATAGTCTGGCGCAAAAGACGCACATCACGGTCGGTGATATGGCGGCGATCTTCTCGCAGGTGAACAGTAATGCCGTCCGCCCCCGCCTGCTCGGCGATAAACGCAGCCTGGACCGGATCAGGATAAGCCGTACCACGCGCATTACGCAGTGTCGCGATGTGATCAATGTTAACGCCCAACAGCAACTCAGCCATAACAGCTCCAGATTTTTGAATGGATTGATTTAAGAATGGAACAAAAACGTTTTACGCAGTTTACACCTTAGCGGATGTCGGGGTGTAGAGCAGAGTCTGAATTAACCGACAGAATTGTCAGAAGATGAGACGGGCTTTTTAACCTGAAACTGGCGGAACAGCTCACGGCTTTTCAGCGGTTTCCCGCCGAGATACGGCTTCAGCGCCATGCGCGTGAAACGTTTGGCAGCGCGCAAGGTAACGACGTCAAATTCACGGCTGGCGAGGGCTTTTAAATCCCTGCCGGTGAAACTGGAATTGTCGATAACCAGGCTGGCGATAAACCCTTTCTCTTCGCGGTAACGGTAAGTCATGGTGTCACTGACTTCTTCGCCGCTGCCAGCGCAATGCAGAAAATCCACGCCGTAGCCCAGATGGTACAATAGGGATAATTCGAACTGGCGCAGGGCATATTCCGGCGAGCCTGTGGCACCGGCCAGATTTTGCAGGCAATTCAGATAATCGAAGAATAAGGCGGAATAGTTCGCTTCCTGCTCGAGTACGCGGGAAACCAGTTCATTAACGTACAGGCCGCTATAAAGCATCAAACCAGAAAGGGGAAGTGCCAGAGAAACCGGCTCGGCGTTGCGCAGGGTTTTGACTTCTCCGCGACCGCTCCAGCGAACCAGTAAAGGCGTAAAAGGCTGCAGGCAGCCTTTCAGATTGGACCGGCGGCCACGCGCACCTTTAGCCAGTATGCGTACCCGCCCTTGTCCCTCAGTGAAGAGATCCAGCATCAGGCTGGTTTCACTGTAAGGTCGCCCATGCAAAACAAATGCGCGTTGCCAGCCTTCCATAGGCGCGGACCTTATAAGTCGTCTACATAACCCAGGCTGCGCAATGCACGTTCGTCATCTGCCCAGCCGGATTTGACCTTAACCCACAACTCAAGATGGACTTTCGCTTCGAACATGTTTTCCATGTCCTGGCGGGCTTCGATGCCAATCGTCTTGATTTTAGAGCCTTTGTTACCGATAACCATTTTCTTCTGGCCTTCACGTTCTACCAAAATCAGGCCATTGATATCGTAACCACCACGCTCGTTAGTGACGAAACGTTCGATTTCAACGGTGACTGAATACGGCAGCTCTTCGCCCAGGAAACGCATCAGTTTTTCACGGATGATTTCAGAGGCCATAAAGCGCTGTGAACGGTCGGTAATGTAGTCTTCCGGGAAGTGATGAATCGCTTCCGGCAGACGTTTGCGAACCAGAGCAGCGATGGTGTCTACGTTGGTCCCTTTCTCAGCAGAGATAGGCACGATATCGACGAAGTTCATTTGCTCGCTAAGGAACTGCAAATGCGGCAGTAATTTAGATTTATCGGTGACGTTATCAATCTTGTTGATAGCCAGCAGAACCGGCGATTTCAAATCACGCAGTTTGTTGACGACCATTTCGTCATCAGCAGTCCAGTTTGTGCCTTCAACCACGAAGATCACCAGTTCAACATCACCAATTGAGCTGCTTGCAGCACGGTTCATCAGGCGGTTGATTGCACGTTTTTCTTCGATGTGCAGCCCCGGGGTATCCACGTAAATAGCCTGATATGGCCCTTCGGTATGGATGCCCATGATGCGGTGACGCGTGGTTTGTGGTTTGCGTGAAGTAATGGAGATTTTTTGCCCCAATAATTCATTAAGCAATGTAGATTTGCCGACGTTAGGACGGCCTACGATTGCAACAAAACCACAGTAACTTTTTTCTTCGCTCATTCAAGCTCCAGCTGTATCAGCGCTTGTTCCGCTGCCGCCTGCTCGGCTTTTCGGCGACTTGAACCGGTTCCTACAACCGGCTGGTTCAAGCCACTGACCTGGCAGTGGATGGTAAACTCCTGATCGTGCGCTTCACCGCGAACCTGCACAACCAGATAAGAAGGCAACGGCAGATGGCGACCTTGCAAAAACTCCTGTAAACGGGTTTTTGGGTCTTTCTGCTTATCACCGGGACTGATTTCGTCTAAACGACTACGGTACCAATCGAGAATCAGCTTTTCGACGGTCTGGATATCACTGTCCAGGAACACGCCGCCAATGAGTGCCTCCACCGTATCCGCGAGAATTGACTCACGGCGGAAACCACCACTTTTCAATTCGCCCGGCCCTAAACGCAGGCATTCGCCGAGATCGAATTCACGTGCCATTTCAGCTAACGTATTTCCGCGTACCAGCGTGGCACGCATACGACTCATATCGCCCTCGTCTACGCGAGGAAAGCGATGGTACAAAGCGTTAGCAATTACATAACTAAGAATTGAGTCACCCAGGAACTCTAAACGCTCATTGTGCTTACTGCTGGCGCTGCGGTGAGTCAGTGCCTGCAATAAAAGCTCCTGCTGTTGAAAAGTGTAGCCCAGCTTCCGCTGAAGCCTGTTTATTACAATGGGATTCATGAGTTACCAATAGATCAAGAATGCGTCAAAAACTTCAGCATACGGAACAGGCCTGCTTCGCCCTAAGCCAATCCAAAGCTGTTTCGTTTGCAGTGGCTCCCTCTGTTCTTTTGTGTTTTTGTTCTTTTCAAAGAAAAACTAAAAATCAGGGGGCCAACTTTTATCGCCCGAAAGGATATTCTACAACGGGTGAAAATATAATGCTGCGCTAATATAGCCGCCAAAACAGAAGTTGCAGGAGCCAGAGCTTCCTGCAACTTGAATTATCGGGCTGCTGACGCCAGCAGATTAATGAATCCCACCAATACGGCTTAAACGAACACCGGTCGGCCATTCACCTTCCTGCTTTTTAAAGCTCATCCAGATTGCAGAGGCTCTGCCCACTAAATTCTGCTCTGGCACGAAGCCCCAATAACGGCTATCGGCACTGTTATCACGGTTGTCGCCCATCATGAAATAATGGCCGGCCGGAACAACCCAGGTTCCCAGAGGCTGACCCGGTTGCTGATAATACGCACCCAGTTGGTCACGCGCGCCAGGCACGGTCAGAATACGGTGAGTCACATTGCCCAGCGTTTCATTGCGTTGCACCAGACGAACGCCGTCCTGCGGAACGTTGCCGGTCGGCGGAGTCTCAAAGAAACCGCTGCTTGCTTCGCCTCCAGAAGACTGGCCGAAAGTCTGTACAAAATCACTGGCTGTGCCCGTGTCGTAAGTCACCGCAAGCGCCGTATTGCAACTCTGTCCATTTTCACAGGCAGGCTGAACGGTCACCTGCTTGCTGAAGGGATCATAGGTTACGCGATCGCCCGGCAGCCCCACTAAACGTTTAATATAGTCAACGCTCGGATCACGTGGGTATTTAAATACCACCACATCGCCACGTTTTGGTTCGCCAGTCGGAATAAGCTTGGTCTGAGTGATCGGATCTTTCAGACCATAGGCGTATTTTTCCACCACAATGAAATCGCCAATCAACAGCGTTGGCATCATTGAACCGGACGGGATCTGGAAGGGTTCATAAATAAATGAACGCACCACGAACACGACTAACAGTACCGGGAATACAGAAGCACAGGTTTCCACCCAGCCTGGCTGCTTCGCGACCTTGCTCAGCGTGACGTCGTCAACTGCACCGCCAGTTTCGGCCTTAATTTTAGCAATTTTCGCCCGACGTGCGGGTGCCAGCTTGAAACGATCAAGGCACCAGATAATCCCTGATACCAGCGTTGCAATCGCCAGAATCAGGGCAAACATGTTAGCCATGCATACTCCCTACAACTCAATTAAGGATTTATTTGCTGTCTTTGCCTACGTGAAGAATGGCCAGGAACGCTTCCTGTGGTAACTCAACGTTACCCACTTGCTTCATGCGTTTCTTACCATCTTTCTGTTTCTGCAACAGTTTTTTCTTACGGCTTACGTCACCGCCATAACACTTGGCGAGAACGTTTTTACGTAATTGCTTAACCGTCGAACGGGCAATGATGTGAGCACCAATCGCCGCCTGGATTGCAATGTCGAACTGCTGACGCGGGATTAATTCCTGCATCTTCTCAACCAGCTGGCGTCCACGGAACTGTGAGTTGCCACGGTGAGTGATCAGCGCCAGCGCATCCACACGGTCGCCATTGATTAGAACATCAACACGCACCATGTCAGAAGTCTGGAAACGTTTGAAATTGTAATCAAGAGACGCATAACCGCGCGAAGTGGACTTCAGACGGTCAAAGAAATCGAGCACGACTTCCGCCATTGGAATTTCGTAAGTCAGCGCAACCTGATTGCCGTGATAAACCATATTGGTCTGCACGCCACGTTTCTCAATACATAACGTGATCACGCTGCCCAGATATTCCTGCGGCATCAGCATGTGACATTCGGCGATAGGCTCGCGTAATTCGAGAATGTTGTTCAGCGCAGGCAATTTAGAGGGGCTGTCGACATAAACGGTTTCGTTACCGGTGGTCAGGACTTCATACACTACCGTCGGTGCGGTGGTGATCAGATCCAAATCGTATTCACGTTCCAGACGTTCCTGAATGATTTCCATGTGCAGTAAGCCCAGGAAACCACAGCGGAAGCCGAAGCCCAGCGCGGTAGAACTTTCTGGTTCATAGAACAGGGAGGCGTCGTTCAGGCTGAGTTTACCCAGCGCGTCACGGAAGTTTTCATAATCATCAGAGCTGACCGGGAACAGGCCGGCATAAACCTGAGGTTTCACTTTTTTGAAACCAGGCAACGCTTTGTCCGCAGGCTGACGCGCTAATGTCAGGGTATCGCCTACCGGCGCGCCCAGGATGTCTTTGATCGCGCAAACCAACCAGCCAACTTCGCCGCAGTTCAGGATGTCTTTATCAACACGTTTAGGCGTGAAAATACCCAGACGATCGGCGTTATACACCTGTCCGGTACTCATGACTTTAATTTTGTCGCCTTTTCTCATGGTGCCGTTTTTGATACGCACCAGAGAAACCACGCCAAGGTAGTTATCGAACCAGGAGTCGATGATCAGTGCCTGCAGCGGCGCTTCAGGATCACCTTCCGGCGGCGGAACATCACGAACCAGACGTTCCAGCACTTCTGGCACGCCAACACCGGTTTTCGCCGAGCAACGTACCGCGTCGGTCGCATCGATACCCACGATGTCTTCGATTTCCTGTGCAGCACGATCGGGATCAGCGGCTGGCAAATCGATTTTGTTAAGAACCGGAACCACTTCCAGATCCATTTCCATCGCGGTGTAACAGTTTGCCAGGGTCTGCGCTTCTACGCCCTGACCGGCATCGACCACCAACAACGCACCTTCACAGGCGGCCAGAGAACGGGAAACTTCATAAGAGAAGTCAACGTGCCCCGGGGTGTCGATAAAGTTCAGATGATAAACCTGACCGTCTTTCGCTTTGTAATCGAGGGTGACGCTTTGCGCTTTAATGGTGATGCCGCGTTCACGTTCCAGATCCATTGAATCGAGAACCTGCGCTTCCATTTCACGATCGGACAAGCCACCGCAAATTTGAATAATACGGTCTGACAGCGTCGACTTACCGTGGTCAATGTGGGCAATAATGGAGAAATTTCGTATATGCTTCATTATAAAAGTTTTTCTGCCTTGGTATTTCTGAATCATTCGCCATGAACATACAGCGACGGTTTGTAGGTTGGCTGTCTTTCGCCTAAGTCGCAGCATTCTACATGCCAGCACTGGGAAAACCTAGTCTCGGCACACCCTAACTCCAGATTATGCGAGCTTTCCCATCAGGAAGAGGTCAACTTTTCATTTATTTTCATTTGTCGCCTCTTTGCGCCTGCCAGCAACGTCCATTAATCCGAGTCGGGAAAATACAAACGCCTTCTGTTTATTTTAGGAAAATGCCCATATACAAAAACAGACACCGCGACTTAATATATTGTTATAAAAAGAAATAACTCTCCCCCAACCTACTTAGGTTTTAATTACTGTCTTCTTTAAACAACTTTTTTATTTTAATTCAATCCGGTCACAAGGTTAGCGATATGATCAATGAAGGGCGGCTGCTCAGTCAGCATGGCTTTGCCAAAGCCAACTCGTGGATCACTCTGGTCCTGTCAGTTCTGTTACTGATCGGCGGCGCGGTGCAAATTGCATTCCTGCTGGCTTTCGGGCATACCGCAGCCGGGCTGCACAGCGTTGTGCTGTCTGCTTTGCTCAGCATTGCGCTGGGGATTGTCCTCATCATGCTAAGACGCTTCATCCGTCCACATCAAATCTATCAGCTGCATGAAAACGGTATTTTAGTTATAAGCCAGACGGATAAAAAGAATCGTTTTATTCCGTTCGAAAGGATTATAGATATATATCGTTTCAGAACCGGTAAATATACACGTCGCATTTTAAACACGATGATATTTCGTGAAGAAAATAGCAAAACCTGGCATCGGATCACGCCAAACATTGCTCATTCCGAGCGGTTAATTGAAGTTATTAAAAACGAACAACTGATGTTTCGTGGTCCGTGGGCATTAAATACATTGGCTCAGGGTGGCGATATTCTTTTTACCCGTCTGCTCAATGCCCGCTGCGGATTTAAACGGTTTCTCAGCTCTAACCTTCTGGCAACGCACGAAAAACGAATCAGGTTGAGCGCGCTGATGCTGACCACGGATGAAGGGAAAACGGTGCCGGTTGAAGACATTCAGTTTATCAGCGGTGGCAGCAACAGCCCGCTGATTCGATTGCTAGATAAACACGGCAGGATCCTGTTTTCCGTGCACTATACCTCGCTCTCAAGCGCAGATCTTTTCATCGCGCTGATTGAGCATATGATTCAGAACCGGATACCTGTCAGAAACTAAAAATGCCACTGAATCAAAAGAAACAGTGGCATTTATACGGATCACGAATGGAGAGGTTTTAGCTGTCAGCAGAGTAGCGGAATGCATTCGGTGGTAACCCGACCTGCAAGACCACCGGCTGATAACCAGCTTTGCCGTCGACTTTTGCCGCCAGCGCTTTTGCAATCAGGAAGCCCAATCCACCGCCGAGCACAGCACCAATCACTGCATACATATCTTCTTTCAGCAGGGCCTGTAGCAACCCGCCGCCAGCAATGACACCAAACAATGGCGTCATATAAACCAAAAATGCCGAACGAAGAAGGCTTCCCTCGGGGATCCCAAGTTCGACTTTCTGACCCGGTTCCAGACGTTCATTGATGCTGACCTGAAGATTATGCTCGGTTTGTGGCCCTAACTCATTCAATACGCGGGCACCACAACCTGAGCGTGAATGGCAGCTACTGCAACCCGCCTGCGTTTCACAACGCAGCGTTGCAATACCATTTTGCCACGAGATAACTGTGGCCCATTCTTTCATCATGTGATCACCCGTTTTTTTAGTCAAAAGTCATTTTGCGGAGAAGACGATACTGTCAGCAATACGTTTGGCTGTTGAAGGTGGCAATTCTCCGACAACGGTAATTTCATTGCCGTTGCGAATTTCTGTCTGCACCGTTCTGCGCCCCTGCCTGATTAACTGCTCAGAGGGCCCGCTGGTCGTAGAGCTGATATTGACGGAGAAACTGAATAATCCATCAGTATACAGACGTGATTCTATCGTGACGGGCATATTTGGCAAGTTTCTGCGACTGCTTGCCACTTCCGTGACACCCGCCGGAAGCCATTTCACCTGCCAGCTAAATTTCGCCTGCTCGGAAGCAGGTAAAGAAAGCACAGGCGGTAAACTTGCTTTTTCCAAATCAGCCAGCATGCCAATGGCTTGCTTTCCATCATCAAAACTGATGACACGGAACTGCTCCAGTGTTTCACCGTCTCTGTCTAACAGATCAACACGCATAGGCAATTTCGTCTGCTCGTCCACCCAGATGACATAGCTGAAACGCGTACCATCCCGCGAAACAACGCGGATAACCTGACTCAGGCGATCGGCAGCACGGGCGCGACCTACGGCAATAAAGTCGTAGTATTTTGAAAGCAGGGAGAAATCACTGAAAACGATGGAAGGAAGGGAATCAACGATATGATCGCCATCCAGAGTGAAAGGCTGTAACCCGGTCTCAAAGTAGCTGATGTCTTTTCCACGCTGGACAATTTCACGGCGCGGCCCATCCATCAGAACCAGCTGAGCGAGTAAGACTTCCTTCGAGACAGCATGACGATAGCGAAAGGAGTCAATCCCCTGCTTCGTGATGTTGATAAAACCCATTTCATAATTCAGCGACTGGCTGGCTTTACCCATTTCTTGTAATAACGCCTCGGAAGTCGGTTCTGCCGAGGCGATACTTGAAGAAAGCAGGCTGCCCGTCGCTAAACAAACGGCAAACCAAAATTGCTTCATTACTGCGTTTGCGTTCCTAAAGACTGAGTTCCGGGGACCTGAACAGCAGCTTGCTGTGGCGTGATCGGTTCGAGCTGAAGCTGCTCAGAGTGCAAGCGGCGCTGCAGTTCGTAATCCTGCAACATAGCATTGATGCGTTTACGTTGCTCCTGCACATTTTGTTGCCCGCTGGTGGTATTGCCTTCATTTGGCACGCCGAAGCTCACCGGAGAAGCTTTACCCATCATAGGCAACGTATTGAACGCAGGAGTTTCCGGAGAAGCACCCGTTGCGTCAGGCTGATTGTAGTGCTGCACACCCACAATCACGGCCAGAGACACACACGCGGCCACACCAATCTGGGTCAGCTGGCTCGCCCAAGGACGAACTTTGTGCCAGAAAGGCATTTTCTGCCAGGTATGAGGCTGAGGCTGCGATTCTGTAGCAGAACCCGGCACCAGTTTAACCGGCTCGTTTGCCAGCGCTGCGGCCACACGGTCTGCGATATCCAGATGCACTACATTCCCAATATCACCGCGTAAGGTATCGCGGATCAAATGATAACTCTGCCAGCTTTGCTGAAGCTTATTATCCGTTGATAAAGAACTTAACAGTTCTGAATCAATCGCTTCACCATCCATCAGAGCGGAAAGCTTTTCTTTCTGCATGCCTAAGTACCCTTCCTGTGTCCGTCATCTCTAACGCTGGATGAGCGGTTGAACTTTGTTATCAATTGCTTCCCGGGCACGGAATATACGGGATCTGACCGTACCCACCGGACAATCCATGATGGCAGCTATTTCTTCATAGCTCAGCCCATCCAACTCCCTCAAGGTAATCGCCATGCGAAGATCTTCAGGAAGCGCTTCAATAGTACGGAAAACTATCTGTCGTAACTCTTCAGACAACATCAAGTTCTCTGGGTTCGAAATTTCTTTCAGGGCACCACCACTTTCGAAGTTTTCGGCTTCATTTGCGTCGACGTCACTTGAAGGCGGACGTCGTCCCTGAGCAACCAGATAATTTTTCGCTGTGTTGACTGCAATACGGTACAACCAGGTATAAAAAGCACTGTCGCCGCGGAAAGATTCCAGCGCGCGATACGCTTTAATAAAAGATTCCTGAACCACGTCAGGCACATCGCCCTGTGGCACATAGCGGGATACAAGGCTCGCTACCTTATGCTGGTAACGAACAACCAGTAAATTGAACGATTTTTGATCACCCTTCTGGACCCGCTCAACCAGAACTTGATCGGCTAACTGCTCGCTCATCCGAGGTAAAATCTCCCCAAAACCATCTCCGCGCTTAAAGTCGTACTGCCAGCTTTCATCATTATATTCCTGAGCAAGTACTGCTTGGAGTTCACATGAAACATAAAGTTCCACATCGCCATTGTTTTTTCTATTGAAGTCTCATGCCCGTGGCTTTTTCACGGAGGTTTAGGCTAACATGAATTTCCCTCTTCTTCTGCAAACATCATACGTTATGCAACCTTCATCTGAATTTGTTAGCGATGTATTGATAATCGGAAGTGGCGCTGCGGGCCTTTCTCTGGCTTTGCGACTTGCAGACCACTGTCACGTCACTGTTCTCAGTAAGGGCCCGCTCAACGAAGGCTCAACGTTTTACGCACAGGGCGGGATCGCCGCCGTTTTCGACGAAACAGACAGCATTGCCTCACACGTTGATGACACATTAGTTGCCGGCGCAGGTTTGTGCGATAAAGAAGCGGTGGAATTTATCGCCAGCAACGCACGTCATTGTGTCCAGTGGTTGATCGACCAGGGCGTGCTGTTTGATACCGAAACTAACGCGAGTTCAGAAGAGCGTTATCATCTGACGCGCGAGGGCGGTCACAGCCACCGTAGGATCCTGCATGCTGCTGATGCTACAGGTAAAGAAGTAGAGACTACGCTGGTTGGGAAAGCAAGGGCGCACGCCAATATTTGCGTTAAAGAACGCTATAATGCGGTTGATTTAATTACTTCAAGCAAACTCGGATTACCGGGCACACAACGCGTCGTCGGTGCTTATGTCTGGAACCGTGATAAAGAGCACGTGGAAACACTGCGGGCCAAAGCGGTTGTGCTGGCCACTGGCGGTGCAGCGAAGGTCTATCAGTACACCACGAATCCGGATATCTCTTCCGGTGATGGCGTGGCGATGGCGTGGCGTGCAGGCTGTCGTGTGGCCAATCTGGAATTTAATCAGTTTCATCCGACCTGCCTGTATCACCCGCAGGCGCGTAACTTCCTGCTGACTGAAGCTTTGCGTGGCGAAGGTGCTCTGCTCAAACGCCCTGACGGCTCACGATTTATGCCTGATTTCGATGCACGTGGCGAACTGGCACCGCGTGATGTAGTGGCTCGGGCAATCGACCATGAAATGAAGCGTCTTGGCGCGGACTGCATGTATCTTGATATCAGCCATCGTCCGCCGGAATTCATCAAGCATCATTTCCCAATGATTGATGAAAAGCTGCAAACACTGGGCATCGACCTGACCAAACAGCCAATTCCGATTGTACCTGCTGCGCATTACACCTGCGGCGGTGTCATGGTGGATCAGCACGGGCGTACCGATCTCGACGGTTTGTATGCGATTGGCGAAGTCAGCTACACCGGTCTGCATGGCGCAAACCGCCTGGCGTCTAACTCACTGCTGGAATGTGTGGTGTATGGCTGGTCTGCGGCGGAGGACATCATTAAGCGCCTGCCTCACGCAAAACTGGCGAAAAACATTCCGCAATGGGATGAAAGCCGGGTGGACAATTCCGATGAGCAGGTGGTTATCCAGCATAACTGGCATGAACTGCGCCTGTTTATGTGGGACTACGTGGGAATTGTGCGCACGACCAAACGCCTTGAGCGTGCCCTGCGTCGCATCATGACGCTGCAACAGGAAATTGACGAGTATTACGCCAACTTCCGTATTTCTAATAATCTGCTGGAATTGAGAAATCTGGTACTGGTGGCTGAACTCATCGTCCGCAGCGCACTGGAACGTAAAGAAAGCCGCGGGCTGCACTTCACGCTAGATTATCCCGATTTAGAGGAAAACCCTCAGCCGACAATCTTGCAGCCTTAGTCGCTAAAAAGTGCGAAGGAACGCACTTTAAAAGATACAAAATCCGTCAGTAATTCAGATAAAAATCCGCAATCAGCGCGCAGAACGCTTCGCTGTAAATACCTTCAGATTTCCGTAAATCCAGTTCTACTTCCTCTCTCTCAACGGGCTGCTTCGATAACGTCAGTAACAGGCGGTTAAGGGGTTTTCCCGGACGATCGCGCACGGCCATCCGCCATGCGCTGAACCAGCCCTGCTGATGCGCCAGCGTTTCAAATGCCAGGCCAATGTCATAAGGCAGCACAACACTGAATAATCCTTGCGGCGTAATCAGCTTTCCGGCGCATTCAAGCAGCGATGCGTGTGTGAGGGTTTCGGTATAACGGGCCGCATTTCGCGCTTCATCTCGGCAGGCTACCGCCGATTCAAAATAAGGCGGATTGCTGACAATCAGATCATACTCAGCCGGATGCTGCCGTGCGTAATCATTAATATCCTGCGCGAATACAGACAGTCGTTGTGCCCAGATAGATTCGCCAAAATTTTCCGCAGCTTGTTCAGCAGCGGCAGGTTCGAGTTCAACGGCATCAATAGCGGTTTGAGGGTCACTGCGCTGAGCCAGCATTATGGCAATAAGGCCGCTGCCGCAGCCGATATCCAGAATGCGTTTAGCCCCGCTGACGGGAGCCGTCGCGCCCAGTAGAACACCATCGGTACCAACTTTCATCGCGCAGCGGTCATGCGCGACAAAAAACTGTTTAAAGGTAAACCCGTTGCGCCGCAAAGGCCGGGCCGAACTGACTTCTTTTGCCACTCATTTCACCGTAATTACGCCGGCCATCAGGCCTCTGAACGAAAACTGTCGTAGCATAGGGTAAAGAGATGTGGAGGAAAAGGCACGTAAACCGCTTAAATAGGTGAAGATCGCGTCTAACACGTCTATAATCGGCGCCCCAAGTAGAGGTAGACCATGACTGTAACCACTTTTTCCGAACTCGAACTCGATGAACGCCTGATTGACGCCTTAGGCGACAAAGGCTATAGCCGCCCGACTGTCATACAGGCAGAGGCAATTCCGCCAGCAATGGACGGACGCGATGTGTTGGGTTCGGCTCCTACCGGCACCGGCAAAACCGCGGCATTCCTGTTGCCAGCCTTGCAGCATTTGCTGGATTTCCCGCGTAAGAAATCTGGTCCTCCCCGTATTCTGATCCTCACGCCAACACGTGAACTTGCCATGCAGGTTGCTGAACAGGCGCGTGAGCTGGCAAAACATACCGATCTGGATATCGCGACGATCACCGGCGGTGTGGCATATATGAACCACGCCGAAGTGTTCAGCGAAAACCAGGATATCGTCGTTGCGACGACCGGCCGTTTGCTGCAATACATCAAAGAAGAAAACTTTGATTGCCGTGCAATTGAAACGCTGATCCTAGACGAAGCCGACCGCATGCTGGACATGGGTTTTGCTCAGGATATCGAAACGATTTCTGCCGAAGCACGCTGGCGTAAACAGACGTTGCTGTTCTCCGCAACGCTGGAAGGGGAAGCCATCCGTGAATTCGCAGAACGCATTCTGACTGAACCGGTAGAAATTGAAGCCGATCCGTCACGCCGCGAACGCAAAAAAATCCTGCAATGGTATTACCGTGCTGACGATCTGGCGCATAAAACCCAGATGCTCATCCATTTGCTGAAACAGGAAGACGTCACTAAATCAGTGATCTTCGTGCGTAAGCGTGAGCGTGTGCATGAGCTGGTTGCCTGGCTGCGTGAGGCAGGGATTAACTCCTGCTACCTGGAAGGCGAAATGGTACAGGTTAAACGTACCGAAGCCGTGAAACGTATGGTCGAAGATCGCGTTAACGTGCTGGTTGCCACCGATATTGCTGCCCGCGGTCTGGATATTAACGACATCAGCCACGTCTTTAACTTTGACCTGCCGCTGACCGCTGATATCTATTTGCACCGTATCGGCCGTACCGGTCGTGCTGGCCGCAAAGGCACCGCGATCTCCTTCGTGGAAGCGCATGACCATCTGCTGCTCGGTAAAATCGGTCGTTACCTGAACGAACCGCTGAAAGCACGCGTGCTCGAAGGCTTCCGTCCTAAGACCAAAGCACCTAGCGAAAAAGTCACCGGTAAACCCTCGAAGAAAGTGCTGGCGAAACGCAAAGAGAAGCAGAAAGCGGATCAGGAAAAATCAAAGGTGAAAGTGAAAGTTCGCCATCGTGACAGTAAAAACGTTGGTAAGCGCCGCGTTAAACCTGACGCTGCGAAAGACGCATCCAAATAAAGCCTGATTTGATGCAAAGAAAAACCGCCCCGAAAGGCGGTTTTTTTATATCCGTCAATCACAGGAACCTGAAAGGCTCAGCAGCGATTACAGGCTTTCAGTGAAGGTACGGGTAATGACGTCACGCTGCTGTTCAGCAGTCAGTGAGTTGAAACGTACCGCATAGCCAGACACACGAATAGTCAGCTGTGGGTATTTTTCAGGATGTTTCACTGCATCTTCCAGAGTTTCACGGCGCAGTACGTTAACATTCAGGTGCTGGCCGCCTTCCACGCGCACGGTTGGCTGAACTTCCATTGGCACTTCACGGTATTCGAATTTGCCAAGATCGCTGACAGCTACGATCTGGTCTTCCGCAAAACCCGCTTTAGCACATACACAACGCGCTTCAGCTTTTTCATCGTCGAGCAGCCAGAAAGAGTTTTTCAGCGCTTCGTTGTCAGTTTTAGTAATTTGGATCCCGGTGATCATATGTTGCCTCCAAGTTGGCTACGATACTGTTAAATGATTGATGTCAGGCCGGACCACAACCTGTTTTCCTGTTGTCAGATATAACAGCAGAGCACCCCGCATTCTTTGATAAATATCAATCTTTTCCGTGTGGGTATTTCATACCCTCAGCATATTTATGTTTTATATCAATTTTTCCAAGATGGCCGGTTAAATTATTTTTGTAAATTATCAACAAATTTTGCATAGAACGTTAAGTTGCAGATAAACATCGGTAAAAGCTCACGCGGGTTTCACTCAGCAGGATGAGCAGGTAAGCTACTGCCAGTTTAAAATTACCCTCAAAAGGAGAGCGTCAATGTCCACTACTCTCACCTGGCATGACGTGATTGGTCAGGAAAAAGAACAGCCCTATTTCGTTGATACCTTGAAGTTTGTCGCAGCTGAACGCGCAGCGGGCAAAACTATATATCCGCCACAGCAGGATGTGTTTAACGCCTTCCGCTCCACTGAGCTGGCAGACGTCAAGGTGGTGATCCTGGGTCAGGATCCTTACCACGGTCCCAATCAGGCTCATGGTTTATCTTTTTCCGTACGCCCCGGGATCCCTGCTCCGCCTTCTTTAGTGAACATGTACAAAGAACTGGCCACTGATATTCCCGGCTTCGAACGACCGTCTCACGGCTATCTGCAAAGCTGGGCCGATCAGGGCGTAATGCTGCTGAACACGGTGTTGACCGTTGAAGGCGGTCAGGCGCATTCCCATGCCAAACTGGGCTGGGAAACCTTCACCGACAAAGTCATAGCCGCGCTTAACGAAAACCGTGAAGGGATTGTTTTCTTGCTTTGGGGCTCTCATGCACAAAAGAAAGGCAACATTATTGACCGCAACCGCCACCATGTTTTGAAAGCGCCGCACCCTTCTCCGCTTTCGGCACATCGCGGTTTTCTGGGATGTAAGCACTTCTCGCAGGCGAATGCTTTACTGGAACAACAAGGTCTGGCACCGATTGACTGGGTACCAGTATTACCCGAACAGGCATAAAAAAGAGGCACCCGCGAAGGTGCCTCTTTCGTCATATCAGTCTGTGAAAAACAGAATCAGGCTTTGGCTTTAGAAACCGCAACCATTGCAGGGCGTAACAGACGGCCGTTCAGAGTGTAACCCTTCTGCATCACCATCATCACGTGATTAGGTTCCAGCTCTTCTGATTCCATCATCGTCATCGCCTGATGCAGTTCCGGATTGAAAGGCACGTGGATATCGCTCACCACTTCCATACCGAATTTGCGCACAGCATCCAGCAGAGATTTCAGGGTCAGCTCGACACCTTCAATCAAACCTGCCAGCTCTGAATTGGATTTATCAGCCAGATCCAGTGCACGTTCCAGATTATCGATAACTGGCAGCAGCTCACCGGAGAATTTCTCCAGAGCGAATTTATGCGCTTTCTCGATATCTTGCTCAGTACGGCGACGGATGTTTTCCACTTCCGCTTTGGCACGCAGCAGGCTGTCACGCTCACGCTGCTGGAGTTCTTTCAGTTGTGCTTCCAGTTCAGCAATACGTTCATCGCGCGGGTCAACGACATCTGCCGCCTGAGTTTCCGCTTCCGCATGCAGCTCTTGTTCCTGATTCAGTTCTTCAGAGACTTGCTCGTCAGGTGTCTTATGTTCTTTACTACTCATGAATCTCTCCGCGTTTTAGCATTAATCTTGCTAGTTGGCTTATTATGGGGATCAAAACCGGGGTTTCAAGGTTTGGTTTTGAATGAAACCGGTCATAATGCAGGTGTCATCACACCCTGCTGAGGATAACCACAGCGATGAATAAAAAATTTGAGTGCATTGGGATCGTCGGGCACCCACGCCATCCTTCGGCACTTGCCACCCATGAAATGCTTTACCATTGGTTAATCTCAAAAGGTTATCAGGTCGTCGTTGAACGGCAGGTGGCACAGGATTTAGCCCTGGAAGGCGCACAAACCGGCAGCCTGGCGGAGATTGGCAAACTGGCCGATCTTGCCGTTGTAGTTGGCGGTGACGGTAATATGCTGGGCGCCGCGCGCGTTCTGGCACGCTATGACATCAAAGTCATCGGCATTAACCGCGGTAATCTCGGTTTTCTGACCGATCTTGATCCGGATAACGCCCTTCAGCAACTCGATGATGTTCTGCAGGGCGAATACATCAGCGAACAGCGTTTCCTGCTGGAGGCCATGGTACGCTGCAAAGACCAGCAATGTCGCGTGAGCACGGCCATTAATGAAGTCGTTCTCCATCCGGGGAAAGTCGCGCACATGATTGAATTTGAAGTCTATATTGACGACAAATTCGCCTTCTCTCAACGCTCCGACGGTTTGATTATTTCAACCCCGACCGGTTCTACCGCCTATTCTCTTTCAGGTGGCGGCCCTATCCTTACACCGACGCTTGAAGCTATCGCGCTGGTGCCAATGTTCCCGCACACGCTTTCCGCGCGCCCGCTGGTCATCAATAGCAGCAGCACCATTTGTCTGCGTTTTTCACATATGAGCAATGATCTGGAAATCAGCTGTGACAGCCAGATCGCCCTTCCCATCCAGCCGGGTGAAGAAGTGGTGATCCGCCGAAGTGAATTCCATCTAAACTTAATCCATCCAAAGGATTACAGTTATTTCAATACATTAAGCACCAAACTCGGATGGTCAAAAAAACTCTTCTGATTTGATAAAAAATAGTTCGCCAGCCCCTTTACTGTATATAAAACCAGTTTATACTGTATGTAATTACAGGTCTGTTGTTATGTACAGGAAGGTGATCATGCTGGCGCAATTAACTATCAGTAACTTTGCCATTGTCCGTGAATTAGAAATCGATTTTCATGCCGGTATGACGGCAATCACCGGCGAAACCGGTGCAGGTAAATCCATTGCTATTGACGCACTGGGCCTTTGCCTAGGCAACCGCGCCGATGGCAGCATGGTTCGCCTTGGCGCAAGCCGTGCAGATATTTGCGCTCGTTTCACCCTTGCCGATACACCTTCCGCAAAACACTGGCTGGCCGATAATCAGCTGGATGAAGGGCATGATTGCCTGCTGCGCCGCACGATCAGCAGCGATGGTCGCTCACGTGGCTTTATCAACGGAACGCCTGTGCCGTTGTCCCAACTGCGCGAACTGGGCCAGCATCTTATTCAGATTCACGGCCAGCACGCCCATCAGCTTCTGCTCAAACCTGAGCATCAGAAAGACCTGCTCGATGCATATTCAGACCAGCCTTTGTTACTGGCAGAAATGCGCACCGCTTACCAGAACTGGCACCAAAGCTGCCGCCAGCTGGCACAATATCAGCAGCAGATGAATGAGCGTGAATCACGCCGCCAGCTCCTGCAATACCAGTTAAAAGAGCTCAATGAGTTTTCCCCTCAGCCGGGTGAATACGAGCAAATTGATGAAGAATATAAGCGTCTGGCAAACAGCGGACAGCTGTTGTCTCTCAGCCAGAGTGCTCTGTATTTGCTGGCCGATGGTGAAGAACAGAATATTGTCAGCATGCTCTACACCGCCCGTAATCAGTTAACTGAACTGGCTGAACTCGACAGCAAAATGAACGAGCTGATCATTATGCTGGATGAGGCCTCGATTCAGGTTAGCGAAGCCAGCGACGAACTGCGTCATTACAGCGAACGTCTGGATATGGATCCGAACCGCTTGTACGAACTGGAACAGCGCCTGTCCCGCCAGATGAACCTCGCACGTAAGCATCATGTCAGCGCTGAAGAGCTGCCAGAATTGCATCGTCAGTTACTGGAAGAACAAAAGGCACTGGATGAGCAGGAAACGAATCAGGCCGAGCTTAGCGAAGCGGTACAACGTCATTATCAGAAGGCCGTGACCATTGCCGAACAACTTCACGAAAAACGCCAGTATTTTGCTGATGAATTAACTCAACTGATCACGCAAAGTATGCAGGCACTGTCCATGCCGCACGGTAAATTTAAAATTCAGGTTCAGTTCGAACCTGAACATCTAAGCATCGAAGGTGCGGATCGCCTGGAATTCCAGGTTACGACTAACCCGGGCCAGCCTCTTCAGGCGCTGGCTAAAGTGGCATCCGGCGGTGAGCTGTCGCGTATCGCGTTGGCGATTCAGGTCATTACTGCACAAAAAATGGAAACTCCGGCACTGATCTTTGATGAAGTGGACGTCGGTATCAGCGGACCAACTGCCGCAATTGTCGGCCGCCTGTTACGCCAATTGGGTGAATCGACACAAGTAATGTGCGTAACTCACCTACCTCAGGTTGCAGGATGTGGTCATCAGCATTATTTTGTCAGCAAGGAAACCGACGGCGAAGTGACAGAAACCCAAATGAATCGTCTTGATAAGAAGGCGCGTTTGCAGGAACTGGCACGCTTGCTGGGCGGAAGTGAAGTCACCCGAAACACGTTAGCCAATGCAAAAGAGTTGCTCGCAGCGTAAAAAGCTCAACTTTTTTACATTTAAGCGGTCATACAGGTGCCCCGCAAAGGTTTCAAACTGATGAAAGGTCTATTATCATCGGCATCTTATGCCCTAAAGGAATGTAATGACTATGCGCTGTAAAACGCTAACTGCCGCCGCTGTAGCTCTTCTAATGCTTACTGCGGGCTGTTCCACTCTGGAAAAGGTGGTTTATCGGCCTGACATCAATCAGGGGAACTACTTGTCTCCTGCTGATGTACAAAAAATTCATACCGGCATGACTAAGCAACAAGTTGCTTATGTTCTTGGCACGCCGATGTTGCACGACCCGTTTGGCAGTGATGTTTGGTATTACGTGTTCCGTCAGGAGCCAGGTCATGAAGGTATAACTCAGCAAACATTAACGCTGACCTTCAACCAGGGTGGCGAGCTGACCAACATCGATAACAAACCGAAGTTGAACGATCAGCAATAAATCGCCCGGGTGTGATGGTCGTTGGTAGCTACCAAAAATCATCTTTCAGGGTAAAAAAATAAGGCGCCTCAGGCGCCTTATTTTTTTGAACGTTCGGCACGAATACGCCGCAGCTCTTTCGGATCCGCAATCAGCGGCCGGTAAATTTCAATCCGATCACCGTCGCTCACCGTGTCCACCAATTTTACGGGCCGGCTGTAAATCCCCAGCTTGTTCTTCTTTAAATCAATGTCCTGACGCAGTTCAAGCAAGCCTGAAGCAATAACCGCCTGTTCAACATTGCTGCCTTCTTCCAGTTTGACGGTTCGCAGATACTGACGTTCTGGCAACGCATAGACCACTTCAACGCGGATTTCAGGCACTGTAGACCTCTTTTGCACGTAAAGTGAACGCCTGAACCATGCTTCCTGCCAGCTCTTTGAAGATTTTACCGAACGCGAGCTCAATCAGCTTATTCGTAAATTCGAAATCCAGACTGAGCTGAACTTTGCAGGCTTCAGGGCTCAGTTCGATGAAATCCCATCCGCCGGTTAGCTTCCGGAAAGGGCCATCAACCAGCTGCATATCAATACGTTTATTGCTTATCAGCGTATTTTTCGTGGTAAACGTTTTACTGATGCCAGCTTTAGAAACATCGACAGCGGCTGTCATCGACGTGTCACTGTTTTCTAAAATCCGACTGCCGGTACAACCGGGCAGAAATTGCGGGTAAGCATCGACATCATTAACCAGGGTGTACATCTGTTCCACGCTGAACGGCACAAGCGCAGAACGACTTATCTGTGGCATATCATTTTCCAGGAGTCATAAAACGTACAGATAATACCATTTATCTGCGCGGTAATAAAAACTACGAAGCATAGCGCGCCACAAACAGGAAAAACATCTGACTCTGACCGCGTGGGGATTTCATTCGGCATCGCTTACAGTATAATAAGTGTCACTATGACAAAGAAAAAAGCACATAAACCCGGTTCCGCGACTATCGCGATGAACAAACGCGCTCGCCATGAATACTTCATCGAAGATGAGATCGAGGCGGGGCTTGCTTTGCAGGGATGGGAAGTCAAATCGATGCGCGCTGGAAAAGCAAACATCACTGACAGCTATGTCACATTCCGCGACGGTGAAGCCTTTTTATTCGGCGCAACCATTCAACCTCTCAACGTGGCGTCAAGTCATGTGGTTTGTGATCCGACCCGCACAAGAAAATTACTGCTGAACAAACGTGAGTTAGAAACGCTGTTCGGTAAAGTGACACGCGATGGTTACACCGTCGTCGCGCTTTCTATGTACTGGAAAAATGCCTGGTCGAAAGTGAAAATCGGCCTGGCAAAAGGTAAGAAAGAGCACGACAAGCGCGATGACATTAAAGATCGTGAATGGAAAGTAGACAAAGCACGTATCATGAAGAACTCAAACCGCTAAGTCTCTGGCTTAACATACAGTTTTTCTGATATACTGCTAAATAGTACTTGGGGCTGATTCTGGATTCGACGGGATTTGCGAAGCCCAAGGAGCATGCCGAGGGGCGGTTGGCCTCGTAAAAAGCCGCAAAAAAATAGTCGCAAACGACGAAAACTACGCCCTAGCAGCTTAATACCCTGCTTAGAGCCCTCTCTCCCTAGCCTCCGCTCTTAGGACGGGGATCAAGAGAGGTCAAACCCAAAAGAGATCGCGTGGACACCTTGCCTGGGGTGAAAGCGTTAAACCCAATCAGGATAGTTTGTTAGTGGCGTGTCCATCCGCAGCTAACCGGCGAATGTAAAGATTGGACTAAGCATGTAGTGCCGACGGTGTAGTAATTTCGGACGGGGGTTCAAATCCCCCCAGCTCCACCAAAATTCTCCATCGGTGATTACCAGAGTCATCCGATGAAGTCCTGAGAGCCCGCACGGCGCAAGCCCTGCGGGCTTTTTTGTGCCTGCAATTTGTCCCGCGAAGTCTGATGCCAACTAATTAAATCCGAACCTTTTAGGCACCTTGTTAGGCACCTCATAAAGCATTATTGTTTTTGAGGTGCCTAAAACTATGGAAACCCGGCAATGGCAAGACAAACTAAACCTCTATCCGTGAAGGAAATCGAATCTGCTAAACCCAAGGAAGCGGACTACGTTCTCTATGATGGTGATGGACTTGAGCTACTCATCAAATTCAGCGGGAGTAAAATCTGGCAGTTTCGCTACATTCGACCTGTTACCAAGAAACGTGCGAAGAAGAGCGTAGGCCCCTACCCGTCAGTTACCCTTGCCGATGCCAGAAACTATCGGGCAGAGTCTCGCTCTCTCCTTGCGAAACAAATCGATCCACAGGAACATCAGCAAGAACAACTTCGTAGTTCGCTTGAAGCTAAAACCAATACTTTCCAGCTCGTGGCTGAACGTTGGTGGAATGTGAAGAAAGCCAGTGTGACCGAAGACTACGCAGAGGATATCTGGCGCTCTCTTGAGAGAGATGTTTTTCCTGCGATTGGCGACATTAGCGTTACAGATATTAAAGCTCACACACTGGTTCAGGCCGTCCAACCGGTTCAAGCCAGAGGAGCACTGGAAACCGTTCGTCGCCTGTGCCAGCGCATTAATGAGGTCATGATCTATGCCCAAAACACAGGGCTGATTGATGCTGTTCCCAGCGTTAATATCGGTAAAGCCTTCGAGAAGCCTCAGAAAAAGAACATGCCCAGCATTCGACCGGATCAGCTACCACAACTGATGCAGACAATGCGAACAGCCAGCATTAGCCTTTCCACACGCTGCCTATTCATGTGGCAACTTCTTACTATTACCCGCCCCGCCGAAGCTGCTGAAGCTCGCTGGGAAGAGGTAGACATAGAAGCGCGAGAGTGGAAGATTCCTGCAGCACGCATGAAAATGAACCGCGACCATACTGTTCCATTGTCAGATGAGGCATTAGCTGTTCTGGAAATGATGAAGCCGTTAAGCGGCAACCGAGAATTTATATTCCCTAGCCGTATCAAGCCCAACCAGCCCATGAATAGCCAAACCGTTAACGCATCACTAAAACGTGCAGGTTTTGGTGGTGTACTTGTTTCACACGGTCTGCGATCTATTGCTAGTACGGCCCTAAATGAGCAAGGCTTTCCGCCTGATGTTATTGAGGCAGCATTGGCACACGTAGACAAAAACGAAGTACGCCGCGCATATAACCGCAGCGATTATCTCGAGCAACGTCGTCCAATGATGCAATGGTGGGCTGACTTTGTGAAAACAGCAGATAATGGAAGTGTGATTGAGAGTGGGATAAAAGGAATGCGGTTGGTTGGATGACTTACGTGAACCAAGACCAGCTCAGGGTTTTGGGCTGGGCTGGGCTGATAAAAACACGATGTCTGCGTTCAGTTTAAAAGCGTGAATGCGTATCCAGTTGCGGACAAGTTCGAATTAAACACGTTGGACATGTCATCGTAGCCGGAATGAGCATTGTCACACTTGCCGAGCGTGGCTTTAATTTGCGCCCCAGTCATATATAGTGATCCCTTCGTTCAGAGCTATATTTTCAACAACGTAGTCGGCTCAAAGTGACCGTACTCCAACACCTCCGCCAACCGGAGCCAGTGTCACTAGTTGTACTTGCACGCCATCATTTGAAAGCTTGCGAGCAAAGAATCGGGCTTGCACAGGGTCATGCGTCGTTACAATCGTTTGAAACCCATAGTCAACAATATAGTCGCGAAGCACATCAAACACGGCTGAGGCATGTACCAAGTCATGATGCTGCGTTGGGTCATCCAGCAGTAAAGCTTTCCAGGGCGACCAACGATGAACCTGTGCCATTGATAATAGGAATGAAAGCTGTAAGTCCGCTTTCTGCGCTTCGCTGGCCACTTTGTAAGCCGGTGCCTCACGCTCTCCAACAGGCACCTGTACATGGGCATGAGGTTTATTACGGCGGCGAAGGTATTGAAGGCCAGTCTGACTAAATCTTGGCTCGCGAACAATTCGACTAAGGAGCGATTGCCATAATGGTTCGATATCAAGCAAGCGAGTATGGATCTGCTCAACTTCATTCGTTAAAGCTGTTGAGAAGGTATCCAGCGTCAATCTTCTTTCATCAATACGCTTCAATTCATTTGATGCTGCGTCAAGATTTTGTATGAGATAAATACCGTGTTCCAACTCACTACGATCTCCCCGCTGGGTGTCGATGATTTCCTGCGACTTCCGATAGTCAACGGAGCCGCGCAATCGTGCGATATCCCGTCTAATCTCACCAAGCTCGGAGAGTGAACCGACTAAGCGCGACGTTGCCAACTCACAATCAGCCAACGTTGTGGTCAAAATAGACTGTTCTGGTTCACCGGAAAGATGTTGTAATGTCCAACGTTCACGGCATTCCACTACCCGATTAAAGTAGGATTGCCACTCTACATGCGTACTATCAAAAAGCGATTTAGATTGGCGCAGATTCGCTTCCCCGACATCGACGAGTGCTTCGGCTTGCCGCCGTTCAAATAGCTTAGTATCTGCGAGTTCCCCCAACCTAGCCACATCTTCTTTAATCAATTCTAGGGAGCGAGGCGGTGTTGTTAGTGATGAGAACTCCTCAAACTGTTGCTGGAGCATTGAAACTATCGTTTCGCGACGGTGTAAGGTTTGCGCTGTTTGGTTTTCGTTTTCAACCGCGCGATGAGCATGTTGGCGATATTGCGTAACCGCCTCAACCGAGTGGCGTGGCGCTAGCTGCTGTGAAAACTCATCAAGTGCCACCTTAGCCAAGTCGAGTTCCTTACGTCGTGCAGCCAGCCGTTCGCTTGCGATCTCAAGATTCGCTTCCTCGAAGATTTGAAGTTGGCGCACTAAATCGACTCGCCCCAGAAGAAAATCTCGGTCACTGATCGCGCGATCGCGTAAGGCGACGCTTTGACCGTGCAATTGTGTGGCTTCATCCTTATTCCGCTCAGACTGTGCAACTGCATCCCGACATTCGCGCTCATGTTCTGCAAGGCTGCGCAAAACTGGGTCGACCGCCTGCAACTGGTTGTCAATTCGGCGCCTAAGCTCAGCCACTCCGTGCTCGACCCCACAAACAGGACAGTCTCCTCGTTTATCCGATAGATCTGCGGCGATTGCTGCCACTGCGGCCCTGATACTATCGCTGGATTGTTGCAAGGTGTGCAGACGCCCTCTTGCTTCAGTCGCACGCTTAACAGCTATTTCATGCTCAGCCACTTTTTCGCCGAGCACTCGCTGTTGATCTCCTATTGATTGGTTGAAGCTTTTAATCTGCTCGTCGATGACTCGAATCTGCTCGGCATCGGCACTCCACTCAAACCACATGCGAGAAGCCACTTCGAGCTCGGCTGCCTTGGTTTGCCAATCGGCTCGTACGGCAGTCCACTGTATATAGGCGTCTTCAACATCTTCCGCCTCTTTCAGTGTACTAGCAGTCGATGCGCGGACTGAGACGCACTGAACGTATGCTTGGCGCTCTCTTTCCAACGCTTCGTTTTCGATTTGAAGGGTTTGATGCAGCCGCTCCCGCTCCTCTACCTTAATAAGCTCGTCCCTGACGCGCCTCAGTTCAAGATCCGCTTCAATGTGCGCAGCAGCAGCTTGTGTAACTTTAACCGCAGACGCATCACGTATTCGCTGCGCTTCTTCATGGGCTTGTTGACGCAGAGACTTCAATTCTGCTAGTCGGTTTGATGCATCCACCGCTAATGTAAATGCACTACAGACCTCGTTCATCTGTTTCAGCGCAACATACTTTTCTCTCAGCCCCAGCAATTCCGTCTGAATGTTACTCGTGCAAACGGCCTGAGCAGCTTCTAAACTATCCAGATTATCTGCGCTTATCTGGTCTGAAGAATATAATTGCAGTGCTATAGCAATTTGCTCAAACGTGGGCAATTCTCCACTGACCCGCTCTTTCGCCTCGTTACGCTGTTGCAAGAGGTTATTCCAAATCTGAACTTTGTTCTGAGCATCGACTGTGTTCCGTTCCTGCTCCGTCCGCACTTTAGTCACAGCCTGCTTAAGGCCTGTTATTAAACCACTAGCATATTGGGCATCCTTTCCAATCGGCAGCCTAGTCAGCTGATCACCAGCGCTTGATGATTCTTCTTGGGTGAACCAGTGCTTATCGCGTTGATCAAGCAAATGAGTCAGTCGTAGTAAGTACCCAAGGTCTTCCTGATTGACGTTACCATGCAATTGGGATCGCCCACTCCAGTATACTGGCGTCGCATCTGTGGTAACGATAGCTCTGTGTTCAAAATCCCCGAAATCCAGGTTAACTTCTGCTCGCTGCGCACCTTCCCGCACAAGAGCGAACATATCCTCATTAAGACGGGCTACAGTGCCAGTCAATGCCAATTCGATCGCCTCAAACAACGCTGTTTTTCCAGTACCATTCGGAGCTAAAAATATCGTCGCTTGTGAAGAGATGGGGACCGTAACGTCCGCAGCGAATCTCCTGATGTTGCTAAGTGTTATATTCTTCAAAACCGTCATGCGTCTTCCCCGGAAACATTCTCAAGGATTTGTGCCGCAAGTTCCTGGCCTGTGACGCCAGACATTAAAGCCTGACGCCAATGTGCCTGCTCCTCGGGCGAAAACCAACTGTGTAGCTTGGCTGCTTGCACAAGTGAGGCTGACAGTGGGTCTGCCATATCCCCCACTCTCCTAGGGGCGACTGGTGCAGCAAGGAAAGTACGCCTCAAGAACACCTCTCCACTTTCGTTCGGTCGCTTGACATACTTTCTGCAATATTGATCGTCGGCCTCAAGCCTAAGACAATCATCTAAAGATGCCGATGCGATCTCCAAAAAGAGATAGATATCTGCGGTGGCGGGCTCAGCTAAAACATCGCGTACATCTGCCGCCCAACGCAGTGCAGAGCCAGAGGCATGCAGTGTTTCCGCATGGGCTACCAGAATGGTGCGAAAACCCCCATGTTCAATGCCAGTACGACGGACCAACAAGACACGGGCTAAAAATTCTTCGCCCGCCAGTTTTTCCAAATCGGCCGACTGTCTGGTTGGTTCGCAGAATTTAAATCGGGGATTGGCAAAATCCCGCCAGCTAGCAATCCAATGTTCAATCTGCATCAGGATTCTCCGTCGTAAGCATGTTAATATGCAGCGCGCGCTGTGCTTCGCGCCCTTGCAGCGCTTTAGCAAGAAAATCTTTTAAGCTCGCAATGGTCTTCTGGCCAAGAGCATCCTTATACTCCTGTGAATCCGTAACAATCGATGTTGGCGCGCGCGGCTCTGCGATGCTGTCCCCTCCATCCCGACCATCAGCCAGTGTCTTACCGTAGATAGCAGATACCGACGAACGAGCTTGTGGCAACACCAGCACACGCGCTGTCTCTTTACCTAGGAACTCCGCTCTCTGAGATCTGTCATCATCATCGAAAAATCTCCGTAAGTCCTCGGTTTGCTGATTTGGACCAGCCCAATACATTAGCGCTACCGCCCTTACAGAAAAGTCATCGCAAAACTTTCGCCAACTTCGGTCCTTCGTGTCTAATGCAATCGCAAGATGTAGAAGCATGAAGAGTGCATCTGCAATCAAGATAACAGTACGAAGTCCCGAACGCAGTTCACCGATAATGAAACTACCCTCGCTCTTGGCATAGAGCATATCTGTTAGAAGTTCTTGCTGGAGCATAGTGTCAGCATTTATTTCGTCTTGCCATTCACACCAGAGGGCTTCTACGGCATCGCGTACTTCGCTTGATTGACCTCGGGAAATTTTTTCACTCACCCGATTATTCACATATTTCCAAGTCAAAGCGGTCATTCGCATGTTCAACTGCGAAGCTTCTCCATCCATAAGCGAGGTATTACGTAGTTTTCTATGGTCGGCAGGAGTAGAAGTAGCCCCCCAGTTAGACCACCTCAGTGCAGAGAGCTCGTCCGCAGACTGCCCAAGCGTCCTGCGCACGATTTGGGCTACCATTGCATGCCAACCATCAACACCAGAGGCAGAGACAGCAACACCTTGAGCAACATGTAGTGCAAGTCGCATAAGCGACAGCTGCAAGGGACTAAAAGGCTCACTATTACATTTGTGCCCAAATTGTAGTTCATAGCTACGGTCCCTTAAGGGCTCCCATAACCGATCAACCACCGTTTCTGGAAACTCTATATCAGTACCGTGTCCCGACAACGTGCCAGATATCTCCCACTCAAGTGGGCTCGCCATGTTATAGCGCGCCCAAGCACGTTTTTGCGGGCGGACGTACCGCTCAATCTGACAAGCAATCATTCGGGGAGTGATTGACTGATCAGAGGAAGCATTCATTACCAGAAAATCCCGAACTTCACGCCGGACATCATCAGGAGATGAATACCAATCAATGAGACTACTGCAGCAGTCCCCATCAACACGTTCCTCATCCCCATGCTCCCTTATTTCCAAAGCGCGCAAGCATTCAAACATCGCCTCGTCACTTGAGAAATCACACCAGGAAGACAACCAAGTTCGAACTGTTGCGGTTGGGTTCCCCGCCTTGGAAAAGCCCTCTACGTTAGCTCCAGCCTTGCTCCACTCTGTACAGACGGCTCGAAGGTGCACAATTGTTAGATTTTTCTTAATCTGAATATTTGCATTCGGAATTGCCAAGCGGAATATCTTCGAACCACCGCGTTCAGAAACAGGCTTCGCGAAATGTTTAGCCAACTTTTCGAACGCGGAGTCGAGGGCAGTAAGATTCTTTAATTCTCCCTTATTTTTGCCACTCGTTTTCACACCACGTATTGGCTCATCATCAGAAAAATTGCCCATCTGACGTTTCACTTGGCAGTGGATCGTTACATTTGCTGCTCCATGTAAAACGATATCATCCCACTCATCTACGTCACCCTGCTCGTTGCCAATACGCTGGCATTGCTCCATACCGTCCATATAGGCAATAACAGCTTTAACAGCGTACAGAGTTGCAACACGATAGTCATAATCATCTGCCTGCTTCAGGCGTAACTTTTTCTGCATGAGAATCAATAACTCGTCGTTATTAAATAGAGAAATTTCGGTTTTTATCTCTGCAGTCGCCAATCTGACAGAATTGGATGACGTCAATCCATTCTCAATGCGGTTAACTAAAGAGATATATTAAACAACTGATTCTGGGAGAAAAAAATCATTAACGCAAATAATTGACAAGCAAAATACAATGCTCACGCCCACGTTTCGCGAATCGCACTGTTCCAAGTTCGCTCCCTGTTTATTCCTTAAGGGACTGGCATTCGCCACTTTTCCACATCCTAGGCATCCTCGGCCCGGTTTCCAGATTTGAACCTGCACGCATGCGTGCGGTTTGACACACGTAGGCGGTCGTTGCCATATCCAGCCGTCTTTCTTGACTCCATCACCTTGCTCACGACTCAGATTCATGTCCCTGTGCCATCAAGGCACACCAGGTAATGTACTCAGGGAAAGCAGTATCAACAGGGTCAATCGCACCAAACAGCCAAAAGGCTGGAGTAGGCAGCTCTCCCCTCACCTACTTTTTTACCACTATCAATTTTAGTTTTTTTGGCAACCTCCTGTGCCTGCAGCCACTCATCACGTTCTCTTGCCCCCTTCCAATATCCGGCATATGTTGACGCCTGAATCATAAATCGCGCACTGCTCAAGCATTCACCTGTCGAATAAATGTACAACCCCCAGTGGTAGAGAAAAAAAGAAGCATACAAGTAAGGGTTGTAATCTCCTTTAAAAAGAGCGGAAAAATTAGCCTCAGACTCAACAAAGTCCCATTCATTTGCGACTTCACCTAACTTGAGCTCTCCCTTGGCAAGCACCGTGACTTTTCTTTCCGCCACTTTTTCCAGCTTCTTGCGCAGATTTTGATAGTCGCCACTGCTTTTTTCATTACTGAATCGCCACGGGTTTAACAGACACCTCGGAGTCATTTAAGATGACTTAAAGAGAGGTGCCCATGAGCGGTAAACGTTATCCCGAAGAGTTTA